>CAYONZ010000001.1:0-2034 GCA_964405465.1 uncultured Bdellovibrionales bacterium
GGGCAGCCTCCATGATCATTGGATCATGTGTAGAAAAAATAAAGGTCACTCCTCGCTCTTTATTCAGATCTCGCATTAACGAAATTATTTCTCCTGCTGTCTTTTTATCCAGATTCGCTGTAGGCTCATCGGCCAAAACAATTTGTGGTTTATGGACCATGGCCCTCGCCACAGCAACCCTCTGTCTTTGACCCCCACTCATTTGATTGGGTCGATGATGCATCACTTTCTCGAGTCCCACTCGTGCCAATGCTTCTCGTGCCAAGGACACTATCTCTGATTTCTTAAATCCCAATCTAAGCAAAGGATATTCAACATTTTCAAGACCAGAGAGTACCGGCAAAAGATTAAATGTTTGAAATACAAACCCTAAATTTTTTCTGCGAAGATCTGCGAGTTCCCGGCTTGATAAATCAGTCAATGAAGTTCCATTTAGGGAAATCTTTCCTTCACTTGGATGATCTAGACCACCGATCAGGTTCAACAAAGTGGTTTTACCGCTACCCGAACTTCCCGCGAAAGCAGTAAATTCCCCTTGAGAAATTTTTAGTGAAACACTTTTCAATGCTGCAATTTTCGCTTCACCAATTCCATAAAATTTTGAAACTGAATCAACACTCAGCAACTCCGCCATACTGAAATCCTCAATAAAAATTATTTATTTCAATATATTCTACATATTTTTGCGGAAATTACGAACTTGGCTCACCCAACAGTCTAGTCCAGTTTTGTGCATTGCCGCTTTTCAGAGTTTTCGACCAAACGAGTTGTGACTAGAATAGAAGTGATCAGCCACTTCAGAGGGAGCCTATGACAAACTTAATCTTGTTTATAACCACAATCATTCTTTCATCTTTCTCAATCGCTGCGGGAAATCCTAATCGAAATGACCTAGTCAAGAAATCCGATGCTTATCGATTTATAAGTACAGATGTCTCGTTTCAGGTTGAGATCAATGATATCAAGGGTTCGACCTCACAAAAAACACGTTATAAAGTCTTTTCCAAGGGCTCAACGATGAGCCGCGTGGAGACGATCTTCCCCGAAAGACAAGCTGGACGAAAACTTCTGATGAAGGGTGATGATCTTTGGCTTTTTACGCCAGATGTGAAGCGTCCAACACGGGTCAGTATGCAACAGCGTTTGACAGGTGAGGTCTCAAACGGCGACATCGCACGTACAAATTTTGCCGATGACTACAACGGAGAATTGAAGGGTGAAGAAAAAATAGATGGCAAAGATTTCCTGCACCTTATTCTTAAGAAAAAACGTGACGAAGTCACCTACTCGGCAATTGACCTTTGGATCAACAAGAAAGACCACATGCCTTTTAAGGCCGTGTTCAAGACCGATGGTGGAAAAGACTTGAAGGTGGCATTTTACAAAGAGCCAAAGAAAATGCTCGATCGCATTCTCATCACACAGATTGAAATTCAAAATAGCCTGAACAAAGAACAGAGATCGGTTTTGACTTTTTCTGGCTACAAAAAAGAGAAACTTGATGAGTCTATTTTTAACAAAGAAACATTGAATAATTGAAAAAATGAAGAACAGAAACATACATATCGTTGCAACCCTGCTTTTAACTTTTGTCGTCGGTCCCTTTTGGAATGCCAATGCAGCGACCTATCAATACCAAATGAACTTCGACGCAAGATATGGCAACCACTACTATGGACCGCCAAATATAGCGACTCATAGACACACTTTGGAATATGAACAAAAGGCCGAATATAACGAAAGTTGGTCTTCGGTCTTTGGTGTTCGAGGTGAGGTTGAGGCCGCCTATGCCACGCTTCCGGATCGATACTCAGGAGAAGTCGGTAAAGCGGACTCGCAAACACTGCTTCCCCGTGACATCTATCTTCAATACAAAAATGGAAGCTTTCGTTCACGTCTAGGTTATCAACAAGTTGTTTGGGGAGAAGCATTTGGATTTTACTATGCCGACATTGTGAACCCCAAAGATCTGCGTGAAGCTGGATTGGGCGATCTTTCAAGAAATCGCCTCGCAACTCCAATGGTCAATGCACA
>CAYONZ010000001.1:2134-7004 GCA_964405465.1 uncultured Bdellovibrionales bacterium
AATCATTTCTCCAGAGAGATGAACACGACTGACGGTCTAAATCTTACAACCAACAAAACAAATGAGCTGATTTATGTCTTTGGGCTGGACCTTCCTCCATTAAACAAATGGCAGGTTGGATTTCAATTTTCTGAAAGTCGCATCAACAATGCAAATTGGGCAGCAAGAGAAGCCACGCAATCACTTGCGTCTTCTCGAATAGCCAGAACATTTAATGGAGATGTTGCCATTGAAGCCCTCATGTCTTATTTCACCAGTGATGCCAGCAACCTTTTGCAGGCAAAGGTTACGCTTCCACTTTCGAGCCAGTTTGAACTTAGCCTTGGTGTAGATAAATTCGACGGACGAGCCACCACAGAGCTCGGGAAATTTAAGAACGCAAGCAGAGCTTGGATCTTATTTAAAGGATTTGTAAAAAAATAAGTAACGGAAAGAATGGTGGTCAGGGACGGAATCGAACCGCCGACACGTGGATTTTCAGTCCACTGCTCTACCGACTGAGCTACCTGACCAAATTCATGCGGAAAGTAGTAAGTATCTTTGGTCAGGGGAGAATGTCAAATTTTTTCTCCCCCTTTTTCTCCAAGACATTCTCTCAACGGTCTTTGCTAGATCTACCTCGCGATAGGATCACTTACATTCTAAAGCATTCTTTAGATCCTTCAAAAGATCTCGAACATCTTCGATTCCTACACTCAAGCGGATCATCGAATCATCAATACCCAGAGCCTTTCGATTTTCCTGCGGAACGCTGGCGTGTGTCATGATGGCAGGATGTTCAATCAACGACTCCACCCCCCCAAGACTCTCTGCCAACGAGAAGACACGCACACTTTCTAGAAACTTTCGGGCGGAGCTCATACCTCCCTTAATGTAGAAAGTAATCATGCTTCCCATCCCCTGCATTTGATCACAAGCCAAAGCGTGCTGCGGATGAGACTTCAAGCCTGGATAGACCACGCGTTCTACCTGTTGATGAGATTCCAAAAATTCGGCAATCTCCTTCGCATTGAGCTCATGCTGACGCATGCGAATTGGAAGGGTTTTAAGACTTCGCATCGCCAAAAATGCATCGAAGGGAGAGCAGATCGTGCCCATTGAATTGCTTAAAAATGCAATTCGATTTGCGATTTCATCGTTTGATGTCACAACTGCGCCACCTACGATGTCACTATGTCCTCCAACGAACTTTGTCGTCGAGTGCAAAACCAAATCAGCTCCAAGCTCGAGGGGTCTCTGAAAATATGGACTCATAAAGGTATTGTCCACCACCGTCAAAATACCTTTTTCTTTCGCAATTGCGGCCGTTTTAGCAATCGGAATCAACTTCAACGTTGGATTTGTTGGCGTTTCAATCCAAATCATCTTTGTGTTCGGCTTTATCGCACGCTTTAAATTTTCGACATCAGTCAAATCAACAAACGAAAATTCAACACCGTTATGTTTGATGACCTTATCAAACAAGCGAAAAGAACCACCGTACATATCATCACATGCTACAACATGGTCACCCTGCTTCAACAAATGCATCACAGTTGTGGAAGCAGCACAACCCGATGCAAACGCGAATCCGAACTTTCCGGATTCAAGATTTGCCAAGCAATCTTCGTAAGCCTTGCGAGTCGGATTTCCGGTTCGGCTGTATTCATACCCTTTATGTACACCGGGAGATGCCTGAACATAGGTTGAACTCAAATACAGAGGCGTCATGATTGCACCCGTTGTAGGATCAGGTTCTTGTCCCGCATGAATGGCTCTCGTTGCGAATCCAAAATCGTTAACCTTCCAATCTGTTTTCATTATGCCTCCCCAAGGAATTTTGCTAAATCAATTTTAGTTACCAAATGTCCGGTTTCACGAATCCGAATGAACGAATTTAAATCAAGCTTGTTCCTTAATTGATCAAGCGTTTCGTCAACAGATACTTCTGGCATGCTGGTTTTTGCCACATGAAGTATTGGTTCTTGCGGACTTACTCGGCCCTCAGCCAATGCAAACAAAATATCTGAAACATCTGCCACGCCCAAAACCTTGTTCTTGGACATCACCGGAACATAAGTCAGCCCTTTTTCCTTCAAGGTCGCCACAACAGTTTTCACAGTTTCTTGGGCCTGTACCGTTAGCGTTGTGGCTTTCGCACCTATTTGCTCTGCTAAAACCGCAACTTTAGTTGAAAGAAGAACCGAATCAACCAGTCCGTTATTTCGCAACCAGGTTTCGTTGAAAGCCTTGCTAAGGTAACTTCGACCAGAATCAGGCAACATGACAACAATGTTTTTCTGCCCCGAAAGTTTTTTGGAATAAGTGATGGCAGCTGCCAAATTCGACCCACACGAAGGGCCCACAAGTAGTCCATCCTTCAAGGCCATTAGTCGACAGGCTTTAAACGATTCGGCATCAGACACCTGAACAAAATCGTCCATGACATCGAAATGTACGTTTTCAGGAACCATATCTTCACCAATTCCCTCGACTAGATAGGAGTGGGGCTTGTTTCTTATTTCTTTAAAATAGAAGAGATCGTGCAAAATACTTCCAAAAGGGTCAGCACAAACTATTTTCACATTTGGATTTTTACTCTTCAAATAACGACCTACTCCAGAAATCGTACCCCCGGTGCCGGCTCCCGCAACAAACACATCAACCTTACCCTCCATTTGATCCCAAATTTCGGGCCCAGTTGTCTCGAGATGCTTTTTTGCATTCTGCGGATTGTGGTACTGATTTGTGTAGAAAGATCCCGGAGTGATTTCTACAAACTTGCGAGCAACCTCATAGTGACTTCGTGGATCATCTGGCTCAACTCCCGTTGGAGTAATGACAACCCTCGCTCCATAGGCACGCAACATTGCACGCTTTTCTTCGCTAATTTTGTCAGGCATCACAAAGACGCACTTGTAGCCTTTTAGCGCAGCAACCATTGCTAAGCCAACACCCGTGTTGCCAGAAGTCGCCTCAACCACTGTCCCTCCAGGTTTTAGCTGGCCTGCTCGTTCGGCTTCTTCCAAAATAGAAATGGCGATTCGATCTTTAACGCTTCCACCTGGATTAAAATACTCAACCTTTCCAAAAAATCGGTGCCCATTTTGCGGAACACAATTTTGCAACTGGATAATTGGCGTGTTTCCCACCAATTCTAAAACAGACTTATAGACCTTGCTCATTTTCAACTCCTGACTTTTTCTCAAACTCATAAAGCGCGCGCAAAAGCTCCTGCAAATCACGAATTTGATCTCCGTGATAAACGAGTCCCATGGACTGCATAAATTTCTTTACACGGTCACCACGTGGTTTGTCTTTCGACAATTCACAGATCACTTCATCAAAATGCGACAGCATATCGGTGCACTTGTTGTCACCACGACGAACAAGTGCCGAATCTTTGTGATTGGCCATTTGAAATCCCCTTTTCGCAGCAGCTGCGATTGTCCCCGCAACACTATAGCCGCAGGCGGAGAGAGGGTTCAATCATTAAAAAAATCGCGATCCACAAAGCGAACGTCTTTGTTTGGAGCTGCCTTAAATTCAAACGAACCCGAACCAAGATGCGTCTCAAAATCAAGGCGATGGGGACCCGAGTTGAGCCTTTGAATTGAAACTGGACTATATCCGAGATCTTCTCCATCCAAACGAACGTGAACCCACCGATTGGTTCGCACCTCAAACCGACCTGCAACAGGAATAGTACGATGATTGGGCAATGCGCCAAGAACAATCAAGGCAAATGCGAGTCCAACGGCCGAAGCTGCCAAGAGACCCCATAAAATGTATCGCTTGGTCCCCAAATTTTTTTCCGTTGCATTAGATAGTTTTTCACCACCCTCGGCCGAAAAAACCTTGGTACGGACTTTCTTGGCACTTCTAAACTCGCTCCATTCGGTGACCATTTTCGCAATTTTTAAACGAGCTTCTTCAGAACCCCCAACCTCAATGTAATTTCGGGATATTGGCTCATAATTTCGCAATCCACAGCTACCGTCTGCCAAAGCAAATGAACGTTTTCTCGCTTGCCTGTCGGTATCTGGTATTTGATCAAACCCATTTTGCATATCAAAGGCTATTAATCCCAAAGAAAAGAGATCTGAAAATCTCGATGACGGTTGGTGAGCCCAGAGTTCCGGCGCCATATACTCTGGAGTTCCAACGAGATCCACACTTTCATTTTCGATACCGAAGTCGAGCAATTTAACTACACCTTCTTTATCCACCATTAGATTTTTGGGGCTGAGGTCACCGTGCCACAACCCCACATTTTGCAAGTCACGAAGGCCCGATTGCACTTGAGATATCACCTCATCGATAACATCTTGATCGAATTTTCCCTCCAGCCTCATGAGATCATAAAGAGAAAGACCATCGACAAAATCAAGAACGAGCGCTGGTCCTGAGGGCAAGTTTTCCCAACCCCAAACACGAACACAATTTTTGGAATGCACCGCAGTTAGGACGCTGAATTCGCGCTTCAACCAGGAAATTGAATTAGGGTTCTTTAACACTTTCAATGCTACTGAACGCGAAGAATGATCGCGACTATCGATCTGATCGGCTCTGTACACCGTACTGGTCATCCCATCGCCGATCTGCTCCTGAACTACAAATTTGTGCCCTTCGGCGCGAACTTCTCGAACCATCCACATTCGTCTCTACAAAATCCAGACCACTGTCCGTGTAAACTCATTTAATTTTCATATAATCGAGTTCCGAAATTCGATCGCTCAAAGCCCGCCGACAATTGAGGGAGATCGATCTCTCCAAAAGAGCCTGCCTTAGAATATCTGCATTATAAAGACTATGAGTTGTTAAGCGGCACCTTTTGTCTAGTAGCTTTAAACTCAAACCATTTATATCTGTGGCAGTTGAAAAGGTTTTT
>CAYONZ010000001.1:7104-147898 GCA_964405465.1 uncultured Bdellovibrionales bacterium
GCGAACTTGTTCATTTGCCTAACTCCCCAATGAGATGTCTCATAATTGGACCAAATAGCATCAATAGAAATGCTGGAAACTGAAACAGCAATAAGGGAACAAGTAGTTTCAAGGGAAGCAATGCCAGCACCTCCTTAATTTCACTCTCACTTGCATCCATGATTTCCATCTTCAACTCTTGAATTCGATTCAAAATTGGCTGACCTTCCAATCCTTGTAACAACACTTCAAGCAGTGCCACCCTATAGACACTTTTCACCGAATTAATCACCTCAGACGCCGACCTCCCCTGTTCATATGCAAAAAACAATTTCCGAACATCCTCGGTAAAGGCATCTATGTCTTGCTCTAGATATTTCTGAATACCCGTCCGCACCGATTCCCCGTTCTGTAAACGTGTCTCTATTTCCAAAAGACACTTTAGCGGTGGAGCTAAACCTTCCATTTTATGCCTCTTCCAATCCGAAATACGCCAATCAGCCCAGTTCCAAAAAGAAATACTGATGTGAGAATGAGATTTCTATTCTGATCCCATCCAAATGTTCGGAGTACAAAGGCCATTAAAGCAAGATAGATCACAGATAGAACTAGCGCTTGCGCGCGGGCCTGAGCAGAGACTTGTCCGGACTTACGTCGGAAATTTTCCTCTAGCCGAATTTTGTCACGCAATGATGTGAGTCTGCGTAACGCCATATGCGGCTGCATATCAACTGCCTGAAATTCAAATAAGACAGTCTTTAAGAAGCGATTTTTTTCAAGACGCTCGATTTGATGCAAAAAAACAACTCCATTGTAAAGCTCTGAAAAGAGCAAACTCTCATGCCTCTCACATGAATCAATAAGCTCGAGAAGCGCATTCCTAAAGGATTTCCCTGATTTCATTTTTAAAATAATGACATTTAAATTCGAAAGAAATTTTTCTTTGAACCTAATTCGGCGTTCGATCACACGATAGAGAATGATTGTGACAAAAAACGTATTGCAGACCAAAATTGAAATCCAAAACAGAAATCCGTGCCTCTCCATTAACAAAAGACAGAGAAGCGAAGAAAAAAAAGTCAGATGTTTGAAAATTGGAATCTCTTTTTTTGATATCAATCGCATCTCTTCGCAAATTTCCATTGTCCGAAATGCGAATGCGAGTCCGAAAAACGAAATTAGAAATGAAATGATCATCTTCTGACCTCCGAAATTTAGAAATCTGCAAAAAAAGTGCTAAAGAAAAATTTTTTTATTGACGATTAGAGTCACGATTGTAAGATGGAAGTAAGGAAGTCTTCTTGGTTAAACAAACAACAAATCATCCTAGGAGGATCGATGGCTAAGAAAAAAGCAACAAAGAAAGCAGCGAAGAAAGTAGCAAAAAAAGCAACTAAGAAAGTTGCTAAGAAAAAAGCAACTAAAAAAGCCGCTAAGAAGTAAGCTGATCTCGTAAGAGATTGCTACTGAACCCTCGAGAAATCGAGGGTTTTTTTTTGCCATTTTTAGGTTGTTGAAAAAATTCTCGCCAGCAAACGCACACCCATAGCGCTTCTTGCGGGAGACAATTCTTTCGCGAAAATACTGACGGTTTTTCTTGAACTAAATACGAATCAAAAAAGTTTAGCTTTGATTCCCTCTTTTTGCAGAAATTTTCGAATGGCATCTTCATCAAGTTTATCTAATCGCCACAACAAGCGATGAATCAGGTCTAGCGTCTTGTCAGCATCTGGACCTTGAAGCCTTTTGGTCAAAATAGTTAGATCAGATGTAATCAACCCAACATTCGTCACAATCTGAGCCACTTCTTTGTTTTTGGTCGTTTTTTCTAAAAGTATCAACGTTTTGTTCAAATTGGTGACCAGGCTATTCATTTTTTCGAGCGTATCAGTGATCGAACCCTCATTTTTTTCCACCATTGCCAAAATTTTTCCGGCCAATCCATAGCTTTGCGAAATAAGTTGATCTATTCGGGGAGGATCCTCGCCTTTAACTAGCTCTCCGGGCGCAAATTCTGGAGCGTTTGCTGAACCGGGCGTGACCTCAATCAATTTTTCACCAATGACTCCCGCAAGATTGATAAAGAACTTACTGTCCTTTCGGACAGTCGCCCACGCCTCTTTGTTGATCGCTATTTTGATTTTAAGTTTTAATTCGTTTCCCGAAGAGTCTTTCAAAGTGGGATCAAAAGTAATTTGGGTAACTTTTCCCACATTGATTCCCATCACGCGAACCGGTGATCCGACCTCAATTCCACCACCAAAATTGTAACCAACATATAAATCTTTGGTGTTCGAAAATGGATTTAGCACTCCAAGATAATAAGCAAAAGCAGCTACCATGGCGACTGAGACAATAAAGAGTGCACCAACCTTGGTTTCGATCTTCATTTTTCCATCCTTAACTTCTTCAAGTTGTTTTGTCGATCTTCCGCTATGAAAGGCTCGCCAATGATTAATAGCTTAGAGCCTTGGGTCCAATTCGTAAATTTTTATTTACATTAAATATCGAATTTAGGTCTGGGACTGTTTTTGAATACTATGATGGGCTACCAGATCTATTAAATCAATAGAAGTGCGAGAATATCCAGCCCATTGAAAAATCAAGAACGATAACTGCTACAGAGGTTGAAACTACACTATTCGTCGTCGCAAGCCCCACTCCCTCGGCTCCCGCTTTGCATCGAAAACCATGGTAACAACTAAATAATGGTATCACCGCACCAAATACCATTCCCTTAACAATGGCAAAAACCAAATCTTGAAAGTGAACGAAGGCGCGCATCGCCGTCAAAAACGACCCTGGAGTGTATCCCAACTTAATTGTACTAACTGCCATTGCGCAAAACAAACAAACAAGATTTGAAACAATACTTAAAAGAAAACCACCGAAAATACATGCCAAAAACCTAGGTACAACGACGAATTTGATTGGGTCGAGACTCAACATTTTCAAGGCATCTATTTGTTCTGTGATCTGCATGGTTCCCACTTCAGCTGCTAGCCCAGCGCCAACCCGAGATGTTATAAGCAGGGCCGCAATTACAGAGCCCAGTTCGCGCAAAATTAGTAAAGCCGCAAAACCCGGAACCATATTGTCATTTTGAATTACAAGTCGCATATGAAATGAAGCCTCTAATATAGTTACCATCGCGGCAAAACTCACACAGAGCGCAACAATAAATGCACTTTGATTTGCTACAAAATAAATCTGCCGAAAAACTTCTTTCATGCGATAGGGAGGAACGCAAGACTTGACCAACGTCTGCAAGGCCAAATTGATAAATTCAGGAACTGCTCTTTGAGTATTTATTAACGTCGAACCAAGCTGAGTGATCATGCCGCCCAGATTATCTTATATTTTTTCTCGAGACGAGAAATTCTTTTTGAATAAAGGTCGCGTATTCGTGCGAATGTCGCGAGCTGAAGACCCACTCGGGGAAATTTGTGGCTCTATTTCGGCGATGAGCGATGTGCAAAATACTTCTGTTGCTTCTGCTAGGAAGGCCCGTCAAATGGAAACACACTCCAAATTGATTTCATTTGATACTTCATTTATCTGCCAAGATAGAGATGCAGAATTGTGTCACCGATCAGACTAGTCATCCAATCGGTAATAACCAGACCCACCATGGTTCCTACACTGGTTCCAACAACAGCACGTCCAACGCCTTTGGCACCACCCGTGGTAGAGTAGCCCTTGTAGGTACAAATGGATGCCAAAAGAATTGCAAACATGAAACACTTAAATAGGCCACTTAATACAGATCCCAAGTTTACGATGGTGGGAATATGCCGTAAATACTGTTGCGGATTGATATTGGCAAACAATTGGCCCACTAAAACGCCACCCGCAACAGACATCAGCAATCCAGCAGTTAATAAGAAAAAACTGGAGACAATAATTCCAAAAAATCTAGGTAAAATGATTTCTTGAATTGGATTGGCCCCGAGACAGCGAATGGCATCTATTTGTTCTGTCACCCGCATCGTGCCCAATTCTGCAGAAGTATAGGCTCCGACTTTTCCAGCTAACATAAATGCAATCAATAGAGGCCCCACTTCTCTTATAGTCGCACTTGTTGCGAGACCTCCCAAGAAACCGAGAGCGCCATAGGCTTTCACTTGTAGTGCAAATTGAATTGTCATGATCGCGCCAACAAAAAACCCGGCCATTGCCGTTGTTGAAACACTTTGCATTGTTACGGCCCAAGTTTGGACAAATACTGAATGCAATGAACATGGTGAGCGTCGAATCGTATAAAAAATCTCTTTTAAAAACAAAAGACACGATCCGATATCATGAAGCACCCTCAAAAATGTACTTACAATAGAATTCATGATTATAGAACCTCCAGAAGAAAGTCTCTTACAAGTGGCTGCTGGCTCTTTTTTAGTTCCGCTGGGGTTCCTTGATCAACAATTTGACCTTGGTCGAGCACAATAATTCGATCGGCAATATCTAGTGCACACTGCATATCATGACTTACAACAATCGAAGTTGTTTTTAGTTTTCTTGAGAGTTCAAAAATTAATTTGTTAATTGCCTGTGTCGTAACAGGATCAAGCCCTGTAGTCGGCTCGTCAAACAGTAAAATTTTGGGCTCGATTGCGACTGTTCTCGCTAGACTAACTCTCTTTTGCATTCCATATGAAATTTCTGCTGGCAGTTTCGCTTCGATTCCCGAAAGATTGACCAGCTGCAAAGCTGTACTCACGCGGTTTTCAATTTCGGTCTCCGAAATGCGATAGTGTTTTCGCAGTCCAAATGCAACGTTCTCAAATACAGTAAGCGAATCAAAAAGGGCAGGATGTTGAAAAACCATTCCACATTTTTTTCGAACAGCAAAATAGTCTTCTTCCGAAATTCTTGATACCTCCTGCTGATCAACCCAAATTGCTCCAGAATCTGGCCGTAAAAGTCCTACTATGTTTTTTAGCAAAACGGACTTCCCAGTACCAGATGTCCCTAGGATAAATAGAATTTCCCCTTCTTTTACCTCGAAAGAAATGCCCTTTAGAATTGTGCGCTCTCCAAATTTTTTAACGATGTTGTCAAACTTGATCACGGTTGCACCGTCAAAGGTCCATCAAGCTGTCCTCGCACAAACTGGAACACGCGCGGATCTTTATGATTAATTGTTTGATCTTTGTTTCCTGTCACAATCACTGACTTGTCTACAACCATAGCAATGGTTCCAGCCATTTGATAAGCCCGCTGCATATCATTAGTAATGGACACCATGGTGGCTTTTGATTTCATTTTCATATCAAGAATCAATTGGATAATTTTTCGACTGGTAATCGGATCAAGGCCTGCCGTTGGATCATCGTAAAATACGATTTCTGGTTTGAGAGCCAATGCCCGTGCAATCCCAAGTCGCTTCTGCATGCCACCACTTATTTCATCTGGAAAAAGCGCACGAGCGTGCGAAATTCCGACAGCGTCGAGAAAAAAACTAATAGCTTCTTCGATCTCTTGGCTTGTACTATGCGCCACTTCTTCTAATGGAAATGCCACATTTTCACCGACAGTAAGCGAATCAAAAAGGGCATTTTTTTGAAAGAGCATTCCAATTCGACGAAGCAGCTTTTCCCTCGTCTTGCCACGTAAAGTCGACAGATCCTGACCCTCTATAAGAACTCGGCCCTCCGTAGGCAAAATCAGACCTCCCATTACTTTAAGTAAAACTGATTTTCCCTGACCACTCGGGCCGATCAAGACGAGAGACTCCCCACTCAGGACTTTCAAATTCACGTTTTGCAGGAGAGTTTCTCCCTGCAGTACAACTTTAACATTTTGAAGCTCAATCGCTGCTGACGCCACGTTGCAAATCCTTTTAAAAATCAGAGCTCAGGTCTGTAGAAAGTTTTGATCAATTGCTTGTCTTGAACTATTGCTAGTATCCTACAACAAATCACAACTATCTTTACTCGTTCATCTTTCTTTATTTTAAGTTTGAACTGGGCACTAAACGCAACAGTTTAGAACGAGAAAAACATAAAGAGGTCTACATGGCACAATATGAAAAGATCAAAGTTCCCACTCAGGGAGAAAAAATCAAGGTTCAGAACGGAAAAATTATCTGTCCTGATCAGCCTATTATTTCATTTATCGAGGGGGACGGAACTGGCCCAGATATTTGGAAGTCATCGGTTCGTGTGCTAGACGCGGCTGTTGAGAAGGCCTACAAGGGCAAACGTAAAATTCATTGGTGTGAAGTTTACGCAGGAGAAAAGGCTGCTTCACTATATAACGGCAATTGGTTTCCAGAAGAAACACTAACTGCGCTTAAGGAATTTGTAGTTTCCATTAAAGGTCCACTTAGTACTCCTGTAGGTAAAGGCATGCGGTCACTCAATGTGGCGCTTCGCAAGGAACTCGACCTTTATGCCTGTGTTCGTCCTGTAAAATGGTACCCGGGAGTTCCGGCTCCGGTAAAAGAGCCACAAAAAGTGAACATGATGATTTTTAGAGAGAACACCGAAGACCTTTATGTCGGCGTTGAGTGGGCCGCAGGTTCAACTGAAGCCAATGAAATGATTGCGTTGGCCAAAAAATTTGGCAAAGACATCCGCCCCAACTCCGCCATCGGCATTAAGCCCATGAGCGCTTTTGGCACTCACCGTTTGATGCGCAAGGCGATTGAACACGCAATCAAACACAAATTGCCAAGTGTAACTCTTGTTCACAAGGGTAATATTATGAAGTTCACCGAAGGAGCATTTAAAGACTGGGGTTATGAGCTCGCGAAAAAAGAATTTGCTGATCAAATCATCACTGAAGACGATGTTTTCAATTTACACGGTGGTAAAGCGCCATCAGGAAAAATCGTGATCAAAGATCGTATCGCCGACAATATGTTTCAGCAAGCACTGCTTCGCCCAGATGAATACTCAGTCCTAGTTCTTCCGAACCTAAATGGAGACTATATTAGTGACGCTCTCGCGGCGCAAGTCGGCGGACTTGGAATTGCACCAGGCGGAAACATTGGAGATGGTCCCGCAGTTTTCGAAGCGACCCATGGAACTGCGCCGAAATATGCTGGGCAGGACAAGGTTAACCCTGGATCCGTTATTCTTTCGGGCATGATGATGCTTGAATATCTAGGTTGGGAAGAGGCCGCTCGCTTGGTTGAAAAAGGTCTCGAGTCTGCAATTGCCAGCAAACGCGTGACTTACGATTTTCACCGTCAAATGGAAGGAGCAACACTGTTGAAATGCTCTGAGTTTGGAACCGAAATTATTAACAAAATGTAATAACAAAACTTCAGCAACTGGCTGAAAGAACTGAATAGAGATTGGAGACAACATGCATAAGCGAAAAAAAATAACCGTAATTGGCGCCGGATTCGTGGGATCTACCGCTGCTCATTGGGCTGCTCAAAAAGAGCTCGGTGACGTAGTTCTTCTCGATATCAACGAAGGTGCCGCAAAAGGGAAAGCACTTGATCTGTTTGAAGCATCTCCTGTTGAAGGATTTGATTCTAAAGTTACCGGAACGTCGAACTATGCGGATATCGCTGGGTCAGACATCGTTATTGTAACGGCTGGTATTCCCCGCAAACCTGGAATGAGCCGTGATGATTTGATGGCAACAAATGCGAAAATCGTCAAAACATGCTGCGAAGGCATTAAACAATATGCACCAAACTCAGTTGTCATCATTGTTTCAAACCCACTCGATGCAATGTGCACAGTTGCAAAACAAGTTTTGGGTTTCCCTCGTGAGCGAGTCATCGGTATGGCCGGTGTACTTGACAGTGCCCGCTTTAGAAGTTTCGTAGCGGAAGCGTGTGATGTTTCCGTTAAAGACGTTTTTGGATTCACGCTCGGTGGTCATGGCGATACTATGGTTCCAATGCCACGCCATTGCTCAGTTGGCGGCGTTCCACTCATGGAAATGCTCCCTAAAGACAAAATCGACGCTCTCGTTCAGCGCGCTGTAAATGGTGGGGCTGAGATCGTAAAACTTCTGCAGACTGGTTCTGCTTATTACGCTCCCTCTGCATCTGCAGTCGAAATGGCAGAGGCAATTCTAAAGGACCAAAAGCGAATTTTGCCTTGTGCCGTTGAGCTGAATGGTGAGTACGGAATGAAAGGTCTTTTTATCGGTGTACTCTGCAAACTTGGTGGCAAGGGAATGGAAAAAGTTGTTGAGCTTCAACTCGATGGCACAGAGCGAGCTGGGCTTGAAAAGTCAGCAGCCGCTGTTCGCGAACTCGTCGATGCTCTCGGAAAACTTCAATACTAAGCTGGAGACAAAATGAATATTCATGAATATCAGGCCAAAGAAATTTTAAAAAAATATGGAGTGACAATTTTGAAAGGCCAGACGGCAGACACTCCAGAGAAAGCAGTTGAGGCCGCAAAAACTCTGGGTGGATCTGTTTGGGTTGTAAAAGCTCAAATCCACGCCGGAGGACGCGGCAAGGGTGGAGGCGTAAAAGTAGCCAAATCACTTGATGAAGTGAAAACTTACGCAAAACAGATTATCGGCATGACTTTGGTAACACACCAGACTGGCCCTGAAGGTAAATTGGTTAACAAAGTATTGATCGAAGAAGGTTGCCGCATAAAGAAAGAATACTATGTCGCAGCACTTTTAGATCGTGCCACTGGACGAGTCACAATGATGGCAAGCTCTGAGGGTGGAATGGACATCGAAGAGGTCGCAGCACACACTCCTGAAAAAATTCATCGCGTGATTGTTGACCCAGTTGTAGGTTTGATGCCTTACCAAGCTCGTCAACTTGCGTTTGCCATTGGAATGAAAGACAAGGTTGCAAGTAAAGCCGCTGATTTCTTGGTAAAACTATACAAAGCCTATGCTGCTAACGATTGTGCAATTGCTGAAATCAACCCACTGGTTGAAACGGAAGACGGTGATGTGATCGCCCTTGATTGCAAAATGAACTTCGATTCAAACGCACTTTTCAGACATCCTGACGTCGTAGAAATGCGCGATTTGACCGAAGAAAATCCGGCAGAAATCGAAGCCAGCAAATACGACCTTGCTTTCATTAAACTCGATGGAGACATCGGTTGTTTAGTAAACGGAGCCGGTCTTGCTATGGCAACCATGGATATCATTAAGTTGAATGGTGGTAACCCTGCAAACTTTCTCGACGTGGGCGGTGGTGCAAACAAGGAAAAAGTCACTCATGCTTTCAAAATTATTTTGAAGGATCCAAATGTAAAAGGAATCTTCGTGAATATTTTTGGCGGCATCATGAAGTGTGACATTATCGCTGAAGGTGTGATCGCGGCTTCTCGTGAATTGGGCCTGAAAGTTCCTTTGGTAGTTCGCCTAGAAGGAACAAATGTAGAACTTGGTAAAAAATTATTGGCTGAAAGTGGTCTCAACATCACTCCAGCTAGCGACTTGACAGATGCGGCTCAAAAGATCGTTGCAGCAGTGAAAGGAAAATAAACAATGGCAATCATGGTTAACAACAATACAAAAGTCATTTGCCAGGGATTTACCGGCAAACAAGGTACTTTTCACTCTGAACAAGCAATCGCTTACGGAACCAAAATGGTTGGTGGAGTTGCTCCCGGCAAAGGCGGCACCACACACCTTAACCTTCCAGTTTTCGATACTGTAGAGGCAGCAGTTAAAAAAACTGGCGCCAACGCATCGGTGATTTACGTTCCCCCTCCATTTGCTGCAGATGCAATTATGGAGGCCGTTGACGCTGGTCTTGAGCTCGTAGTGTGTATCACTGAAGGAATTCCTGTAATGGACATGGTCGCAGTTAAGCGCTTCATGCAAGGAAAGAAAACTCGCCTTGTTGGGCCTAACTGCCCAGGCGTCATCACTCCTGGACAATGTAAAATTGGAATCATGCCCGGCCACATTCACAAGCCCGGCCGTATCGGTGTTCTCTCACGATCGGGAACTTTGACGTACGAAGCTGTTGGCCAATTGACCAAGCTTGGATATGGACAGAGCACTTGTGTCGGTATCGGGGGTGACCCAGTGAACGGTACCAATTTTATTGATGTTCTTGAGATGTTCAATAAAGACGCCGATACAGATGCCGTCATCATGATCGGTGAAATTGGTGGAACGGCCGAAGAGGAAGCTGCCGAGTACATTAAACGTGAGTTTAAAAAACCTGTAACTTCGTTCATCGCGGGCGCCACTGCACCAGCGGGAAAACGCATGGGACATGCTGGTGCCATCATCAGCGGAGGCAAAGGCACAGCAGAAGCTAAGTTTGAAGCACTTCAATCTGCTGGCTGTATGATTGCACGAAGCCCTGCTGACCTGGCGTCGACTCTGATTAAATCTTTGAAAAAATAACCCAGTTCAGTCACTGGTTATTTGTAAACCCCTCCTCTGCGAGGGGTTTTTTGTTTTCGTTCGACTCTCACCTCACGCATTCATTCAATTCAAGTACTGTTTCAAGCCTTGCCAGTTCAGTGCCGCCCAGGTACAACCTCAAAAAAACAAGTCACACATACTAAGGAGAAACCATGGCAAAAGAGCTTACTTTTTCTATCATTAAGCCAAATGCAGTTAAAAAGAATGCTTTGGGAGATATTATCTCTCTCTTCGAAGCGAACGGTTTGAAGATCGCAGCAGCGAAATTGACCGTTATCTCAAAAGCAAAATGCGAAGAGTTTTACGCCGAACACAAAGAGCGCCCATTTTTTGGTGAGCTAGTTAGTTTTATGACTTCTGGACCCGTTTTGTTGATGGCACTTTCTGGTGAAAACGCTGTTTTGAAAAACCGCGAAATCATGGGTGCGACTGACCCGAAAAAAGCGACTGCCGGCACTGCACGCGCAAAGTTCGGTGACAACGTGGGAGAAAATGCTGTTCACGGAAGCGATAGCGCCGCAAGTGCTGCTCGTGAATTGGCGTTGTTTTTCGAAAAACACGAAATTGTGAACGAATAGTTTTTGGGTCCATTAAAACTTCGACAAAAAATCGATATTCACATCGACCGCCTAGCGATAGGCGGTCGCGGTGTTGGCCGACATGATGGCATGGTCGTCTTTGTTGAAGGTGCGGCTCCCGACGAAACCGTGAGAGCTGAGATCACGTTGATTAAAAAAAATTTTGCTGAAGGCAAGGTTATTGAAGTCATTCAACCTTCGCCGGCCCGAGTTAGCCCACAATGTCCATACTATATGAAGTGTGGCGGCTGCAATTGGCAGCACCTTTCCTACAAAGAACAATTGAATCAAAAACGACTTTTAGTGACTGAAGCTTTCAGAAAATTTTCAGGATTTTCAAGTTTTGAAGTCAAAAGCCCCATGGCATCACCACTTGAGTGGCGTTACCGCAATAGAATCCAACTGCATTTCAAGCCACCATCATTGTTGGGTTTCAATGCTCGTAACTCTCATCAGATTGTACCAATCGAAGATTGCCTCATAGCTGATACAAAAATTACTTCTAGTTTTGCTGATTTTAAACATCGTCTTGCCAAAATCGAAGGCCCTACCAGGCGATTCGAACTGTATCTGGATCGAAGTCTTGAAGTTTGCAGTACGCTTGATTCAAAATCACGTTCAATCGGGTTTGCCCAGGTGAATGAGGCTCAGAATCTGGTGCTTATTGAAGCCGTGGTCGAGAAAGCGCGAACACTAAATCCGCAAAGAATTATTGAACTCTACGCTGGCTCAGGCAATTTTTCATTTCCATTAGCCAACGCTTTTCATCAAATTAAAATTGCTGCTGTGGAACTTCATGAATTGTCCGTTAAGTCCGCTCAAGAATCTAAAGAACTTCAGAATATAGCTAACCTTGATTTTCATTGCCGTGATGTCGCGAATTACCTTAAGGATTGTGGTTCTGCCCCTGGAACAATGGTTTTATTAGATCCCCCTAGGGACGGATGTACTTCAGAGGTCATTTCATCAATTCTTAAGTTGGAACCTGAGAGTTTGATTTATATCAGTTGCAATCCAGTTACCCAGGCCCGAGACTTGAAACCTTTTAGTGACCAATATGATCTTGTCGAAATTCAACCCTTCGATATGTTTCCGCAGACAGACCACGTCGAATCAGTGGCCGTCCTAAAACTAAAGGCCCGACAAAGGTCTAGCACCCATTAAACAGAATTTGTAAAGTCGACCGCTGACGACACAGGACCCCGAGTTTTAAGTGCCGAGAAAAACTGAGTTTTGCGTTGCCCACTATTCTTTGTTAGCCTTTTCTTATGACAAGAAAATGGATTTTCTTAATTTCACTTTCGTTGACGGTCGCATGTGCTTCTACCAAGAAGGAGCGTGATGAGGCCGTGTTGCACGCGCAGCTTGGCGCTTCTTATTTCACGCAAAAACAATTCACACTCGCTTTGCGAGAACTCACCGCTGCCGAACAACTTGATCCCAAAAATGCAATGATTCAAAATGATTTGGCGTTGGTCTATTTTGTGAAAGAGAAATATACAGAAGCCGAGTCCCACCTGTTAAAGGCCCTGGACCTCAATCCGAAATATTCTGAGGCCCGAAATAATTTGGGTAGACTACACATCGAAATGGGCAAATTTGATTTAGCAATTAGAGAGATCCAAGAAGTTCTAAAAGATCTCACTTTTACCCAGGCAGATAGAGCCTACATGAATTTGACCATCGCCTATTTTCGTAAAGGCCAATTTGAAAAGGCACGCCAAAATGCCAGTGAAGCATTGAGTGTCAATCGAAGTAATTGCCTCGCACACAATTATTTCGGGCGTTCACTGTTGGAGCTTGGCAAGTATGATGAGGCCACGACGGCTTTAGATAAAGCTGTCCTTTTGTGTTCTGCCTCAAAATACGATGAGCCACACTATTTCAGTGCTTTGGCCTATTATAAGATGGGCGCTCGTCAAAAAGCCGTTGCCCGCATGGAAGAGGTTCTGAAGATGTATCCTCAGGGACAGTACGCTCAAAAAGCAAAGTCGATGTTGAAAATAATGAAGTAGGAAGTCTTGATGAAAATTACTGGGCAAATTCTCAAAGAAAATCGAGAAAAGCGCGGAATCACAATTAATGAAGTTGCCCTCGCCACCAAGATCAGCTCAAAGGCACTGATTGCAATTGAAGAAGGCGATGTAGATCGGTTACCTCCAAAAACATTTTTGCGTGGATTTGTTTTGGCCTATGCGACCTATCTCAAAATCAACACCGATACAGTGCTCAGTACATTTTACGAAGAGATGGGTTCAACTAAACCTAAACCGCATTTAAACGAACCCGAAGATTCGGCTGCTCCTCAAGATGCACCTCGGCCAGCTGCGAGCTCGACACAGCCCTCTTCCCCTAAAAAATCTCAAGTGAAAATGGATGGCGAAGGAATTCAAATAGGTACGCCTTCGTCAAAATTTTTTTTGCTGACTGGGGTTGCACTTCTGATTATCGCAATCATCGTAATCAAAAGGAAAATGGATTCTTACAATCAAGAAGCGCAGCGTGCTCTCGAGGTAGCAAAAATTACGGCCCCAACCGCAGTATCACCTGAGCCTATTCCCCACGCCTCTCCTACACCAGAAGGCACTTCGGACAGTGTAGTTGGCGCAGCAAAAACCTCGACACCAGAAACTGCGACTCAGAATAGTCCAGGAACCGGCGGCCAAGCCGACGCCGCAAAACCTATGAATTCTGTGATCGCCGCTCCCAACTTGGCAGCAGAGTCCTCTTCGACAAACAAGACACCGCCACCTTCAGTGCCTCGTACAACACCGACTCCACCTGCTGTGGCTGTTGCTCCGGCTAATCCGAATTCAATACCCACCACCTCCCAGCCGGTGACCAATAAACCTACGATCGCAAATGCTTCGGCCACTTCCAAGCCAGCACCAGGCGAAGCTACCACCGCAACATCCAACCCATCAGCGACACCGGCACCTACTGTGGCGGCAACAACTCCTCCTACTCCAACAGTTAAATCCACTCCTAGTGCAAAACCCACAGGTAAAACGCAAGAGGTGATAATCGAGGCTCTCAACAATGTGGAAATTGAAGCTATTCTCGAGGGAGAGGCGCCCAAAAAATTCACTTTGAAAGCGGAACAGGTGCAAACTATTAAGGCAAAAGGGAAAGTAATTCTAAAGCTTAATGATGGCGGAGCGGTGAACATCACCAACAACGGAATCGATCGCGGAGTTCCAGGAGATCTTGGAAAAGCAACAAAAGTTGAGTATCCCTAATAGCTGATTCTCGTAACAAGAAATTTTTTGGAGTTGTTTTGTGTCGAAGTTTTTCAAGCTTTGGTGGGCGTTACTTTTTGTTAAACTTGCTATTGGAGTTTCGCTGCCTCTATTTTTGGACGAGTCTTACTACTGGTTTTGGGGACAGCACCCCCAGTGGAGTTATATAGACCATCCCCCTTTTGTGGGCTGGCTGATGTGGCTGGGTAGTAAAATGGATTTCGGTCTCAGCTCTGTTCGTATTCCTGCAATCCTCTTGGGACATACAAGTTTTCTTTTTCTTCACTCGCTGATGAAGCCCTATCTGAAAGACGAAAACGAGAACTGGTGGCTTGCATTCGTTTGCGCATCTCCGCTTGTCGGCCTGGGTTCGCTAATCGTAACTCCGGATTTGCCGTTACAGTTCATGTGGATTTTGTCTTTGTGGTTGCTCGTTCGTTGCGTAAATAAAAATAATTTATTTTCTTATATCGCGCTTGGGGTGGCTATGGGCCTCGGTTTTTGCGCAAAATACCACATGGTGCTATTTGCTCCTGCCGCATTTTTATGGCTCTTTGTCTCTGGGGAACATAAGAAACTCCAATGGAATTATGTTGTTGCGACAATCTTAGCGGGCCTAGTTTTTTGCTTTCCAGTTATATACTGGAATTGGACTCATGATTTCGCTTCGTTTCGATTTCAACTCAACCACGGCCTTGCCGCTGAGATTCGCAATTCGAAATGGCCATTGCAATACCTTGGCGATCAGGTCTTGATACTCTTTCCAACTGTTTTTATTTTGGCATTTCTTCAATCACGCAAAAAAGACCTCATGCTTTGGATTTGCATGGGCTGGTTTCCGGTGGTTTTCTTTTTTCTTACCTCTTTTCGTGCACACGGTGAAGCGAACTGGCCAGCTGTTGGGCATATTTCAATTCTTTGCCTCGCATTTCTATATCGACCTGTTCACAAAGCTATTAAATACACATTGTTTATTTGGACAATGGTGACCTCCTTGCTTCTGTCTCACATTGCATTTCCGTGGTTACCAATTCCACCAAACTCCACCAAACTTAGCGAATTTAAAAAATATGATCCACTCATAGAAATTGCCCGGCAAGAACCATTCACATTTGCATCCTCATACCAAATGGCGGGAGCACTGTCTTTTCATCTACGACGATCGATTTTCAAACTTGGAGGAATCAATAGAAAAGACATATTTGATTTTCTTCCTGAGTCTTTTCCTCACCAACCAAAATTTGTTTTGTTTCTCGAACCACAACAAACACTTCCAGATTGGGTCAGACAAGAGTATAAAATAACAAGCGAGAGGGCGATCGACTCTTTTTTTAGAGTGGTCCATTTAGAACAAAATGAAACGAACGGTCATCTTTAGTATTTTGTTTTTGATATTTCTGGCCCACAGCGTGCTCGTGAGCCAGTATCGTTTTGATATTTTACCCGAAGACCTTGAACCGCAAAATGCCCAGGGCTTCTATGATTATAAAGGTGCCACCCATGTTTTAACCACCAAAAGTGCCGGAAGCGGTAGCTTCACTGAAGTTGTGCATGAGGCTCAAGAGGCTGGTCTCGATTTTATTTTCTTCACTGATCTCAATGATTTCTCACAAGATCTTACCCTCGAACGATATCACCAAAATCTCGCGGTCTTTGTCGGTGGACTCTATAGCTACCTTGATTCCCGAATTCTTTCGTTTGAAACTTCTCACCGAAATAAATTCGATTCTATTGGCACAACACAAACCACACTCGCAGATGCACTTTCGCAAAAGTCTTTTGATGATGACCAAAGTCTTTTGGTACTCGCGCACCCATTTAAATCTGGTTTTTCGTGGAGTGGCCCCTACCCAAGTGGTCTCCACGGCCTCGAAATTATGAATCTGAAAACAGTTTGGCAGAAGTCATGGCTTTTGTCTCATGCTTCGACAATTTGGAGCGGCCTTATCTATCCCTTTAACTCCCAACTTTCCTTGGTTCGACTCTATGAAGAACCAACCGAAGAGCTAGAACTATGGGATTCATTGAGTGTTAAACAAAAAATGTTTGGCTTTGTAGGAGTCGAAGCTACTGCTAAAACTGCGCAAATCGGGAATTTTTCATTAAAATTTCCTTCATATGCAACATCATTTTCAATTGCCTCCAATCACATTCTTCTCAACAGCGAGTTGACAGGAAACTACGAAGTAGATCGCCCAAAAATCTTGAAGGCCATACATAATGGCCAATTTTATATGAGCCTTGATCTTTTGGCGAATCCGAAGGGTTTCGTTAGTTACCTCCTCGATGGTGAAAAGCAAATTCCGATGGGCTCTCAAGTTCGCCTCCGCCCTGGAATGAAGCTCGTACTTAAGCTTCCGAAAGAACCGCTAATTCCGTTCGAAACTATTTTGTATAAAAACGGCCTGCGAATTCTTCACAATCGGCACGCCAATACCGAATTCATCATAAAAGAGCCTGGCGTGTATAGGTTCGTTGTTCGCGTGATTCCCAAAATGCCATTACCTGACGCCGCCAAATGGATAGACTGGATCTACACCAACCCCTTCTTTGTCACCGACGATCGACGTTAACTGTTTGCTTTCATAAACAACTTTTATTTTTTTTCGGGAATTTCTATTGTGAGACCATCTTGTGGTAAGAGTTGACATGCTAGTCGTTCGCTCACTTCGAACGCTCTTTGTTTGGCCATCTCACGCTCAATTGCATTTCGCTCAGGTAGGCTTCCAATACCGGCCTCAGCCCATACTCGACAGGTACCGCAGGTACCCATTCCCCCACAAGAGTGGGAGATTTCAATTTTTTTGGTAAGAGCTAACTCCAACACACTCTTAGCCTTGCCAATAGAAACTATTATGTCTTCTGGCATAAAACGAACCTGCGGCTTACGAAAAAAATTTTGCTTGTGACTCATCTCAAAACTTTGTCATTTTCTTGAAATAGGGCAAGTATTTTTGTAATCAAATTATATGCAATTTATAGCTTTTGACTTAGAAACCACCGGGTTTGTCGCCGGAGTCGATCAAATCGTTGAAATCGGGGCCGTGCGCTTTGTGAACGGAATTCCTGATTCCATCTTTGCAACTCTCATTAATCCTGGAATGCCAATGCCAGAAGGTGCTTCCAAAGTTAACGGCATTGTCGATGAAATGTTGATTGGCAAACCCAAAATTACCGAAATCTTGGAACCCTTTGCTGATTTTTGTGGTGATGATATTCTCGTCGCTCACAATGCTCCATTTGACACTCAGTTTTTGGTTGCGGACATTAAAAAACATGAAGCAAAGGCTCCGACGGGAATTATTTTGGATAGTCTTTCAATTGCTAGAAAAGTTTTTCCAGGCCTAGCAAATTATAAGTTAGGAACACTTGTTCAACATCTGGGAATTCCCTCAACTGATTTTCACCGCGCCGAGGAAGATGCTGCCTATTGCGGACAACTCTTTCATAAGATGTTAGAAAAAATTGCTGTAGGTCCAAATATGCCACCGGTTGCCAATCTGGTGGCACTGACAGGAAAACCCGAAGTTCGGTTTCCTCAAATTGAAAAGAAACCCAAGCAACTTGGGTTTCTAGATGGTTTTATTTAATTTTGAAGCGGCTGTTCTGGAGTTGCCATATATTTGGCAACTTGTGGAATAAAGGAAACATTGGCAAGTGAATCTACATGAATTCTTTTGCTAAACCCATCCGAATATCGATGCCAAAACTCGATGGTTCGCTCCGGGTATTTCCAACAGTAGTAGCCTTTGCCCGAATCAAAATCTGCGACCCAGAGACCCTTAGGTTGAGCGCCAAGCTTTTGAATTTTGTTTTGCCACTCTTGAATCAATCTATTTACTTCAGACTCTAACTTAGACACCTTTGAGCTGGTATCTGTCTGACGCTCAAGAGCTTCAAGTTTGGCAATCAATACATTGACCTGTTCATGATAAGACTTTGTGATTCGAAACACGATCGGCAATAGCTCTCGAGCTTCGTCTAAAGAAAATGTAGCATTCCTGTTGATACCTATGATCACAGAAGTCCCCCCCAAAATTTTCCCCAAAAGAGGGCCGGAATTTGTCACAGGATTTGAAAAAATTGAATCAAAAACTTCGAATCTTTCGACGATCTGAAAGGTTTATATTTGAGGTGCATCGCAAAGGACAACTATTCACTTTTTGGGGGATTTAATGGTGACTCTCCAGATTTTGCCTCTCGCTATTTGTCCATGCTTTTCGAGATTTGCGAAAGTTGCCCACCAATGACCAAAAGAACCAACATGAGAATTGCAATGATCATGATCCACCGAAAAATGTTTCCAAAAGAGAATTCAAACGACATATCTGTTTGAAGTCCTGTCTTGGAGGCTGGCTTTCGTGCCTCCTCCACCATCGCTCGTTTGCGCTCGATACGAGTCCCCTGGTCGCCAGCGACCTCCTTCTTGGTAATCTCTTTTTCAACTTGAATTTGTTCTTTTTCTGGAAGCTTCTCTTTGAATTGAGCTCGACGAGCAAATCTGTCTGAAGTACCTGACTCCTTCTTGGTTAATGTGCCGTAATCGGTGCTGCTAAACTGCATGTTGCGACCGCTGTTGCCACTCCCGGATCCTGAACTTGCCCCTTTTGCCTTTGCTACTCTAGGTTTTAGACCACCGGAACCAGATCCACCTCGCCCTGATGAACCGCCCGAACCTGAAGAGCCTGCGCCACCGCTGTCACTGGATGCTGCAAAACTTGAGCTTTCACCATTGCCACCCTGGCCGGACATTCTCTCTTTACCAGAGGAGCCGCCAGAACCCCCGGCCTTGCCTCCGGCTCCCGCTTTTCCTGTTCCTTTTTTACCATTGGCTCCACTTCCAGAACCATTGCCTGAACCATTGCCACTTCCATTTGTGCCATTGGAAGACTGGCCGTTGCCACCAGCGAGGGAGCCACTGGCATCGAACTGAAAAGAACTCTTCGCACAACTTGCAGCTGAGGCTTGATTAGGCAACACTCCCGAATCTAAAAGACAGTCAATATAGATTCCGAAAAATGCATTTGTGTAATCACGAAAACCTTTGTTGAAAGTTTTCATCAAGCCATAAAAAATCGACAACACCACAACCATGATCAAAATGTATTCGACCAACACTTGGCCTTTGGCCCAGCTTAATTTTTTCTGTCGGTTTAACCGATACTGTCTTGTGATCATAGGTTCACTTAATTTAACGGAGTTTTGAGACATAAGATGAAGCAAAATCTGAGACTGACAATCATATTGACGATCGTCTGTTTGGCAGTCGCAGATATTTCTTTGGCTGAAAACACTGGTGCCCCTTTGCCCTTCAAAAAATTCACAATTCCCAGCAGCGCACCGGTACCGTCTCAAAATAAAACAGCAATAACCACAAATAGCTCTGGACTCTCGGAGGCACGAACCTCCAACTATGATCCGGCCTCGGCACTAAAAGCACGAGTCTTAGCAGCGCCAAGAGATGTTGCCGCTCGCATGCAGCTGGCGAGGTACTTCGAACCACAGTCAAAATGGGATGAGGTCGTCGAAACTCTGGCCCCAGTGAGTGATATTTTGCCAAAAGACGGAATTTTTTTAATGGCGAGAGCCTATGCATACAAAGCACAGTATGATCGTGAGCTCCGATTGCTAGATATGCTATTACAAAAACAACCAAAAGATGCGGCAGTTTTAATGAGAATAGGTGAGGCCTATGAGCACAATAAACGCGGAGGCGACGCAGTCGAAGCATTTATAAAAGCGAAACAATTGGCACCGAACTCCTTGATACCATATCAGGCTTTGATCAATAGACTTGAACAAGAGAAAGACCTGGCAGCGGCCCGTGGGTACGCCCAAGAGGTGATCCGAAGATTTCCGAATGCGGCGGCTGCCTATCAAAGCAAGGTCTGTCGATTCTATTCTGAAGAGGGATTTTTGAAACAAACAATCACTGCGTGTCTTGAGGCCATTAAGCGTGAGCCCAACAATGCTGACAATCATGTGTTTTTGGCAAAGGCTTACGTTGATCGCGAAGATTCAAAACTTGGAGAAGTGAAGGTTAACGATGCGGCGATGAGGTTTCCAGCCTCGTACAATGCACAAGCAACTGCTGGACAAGTTTCCTTCGATAAAAAAAATTTTCTTTTAGCTTATAAATATTTTTCGCGTGCGCTGGCTCTTGCGCCACGCTCAACATCTGCACTTTTGGGCTATGCTAAAGCAGCCGTGGAAATAGACCGAAAACAAGAGGCTGCAGATAAACTCTACACGCTTTGTTTAATTGATCGAGGCATGGCCCGTGAAATCCGACTCATTGCTTCGGACCTAAGACAGCGCAAGGACCTCATTTACAGTAAAAAAATTGAAGACAATATCAACAAATGTGGAATACCTTGAGTTGTAGTTTTTTCGATTTCAGAAATGACCCAAATTAAAAAACTGCAAAAATTTTTCTGATGGTTTTTCAATTTTGGTTTTTATAACATCAACATGAGTTTCTATTTTTTGAGAATCTTTGGTTTGCGCTGGGGCACCAGTCAATAAGGCCACAGCTTTTCCCTGTGCGAAAAACTTGATTTCAATAATTATGTGCCCCTGAGTTGAGGCTTGATTCACTACTTTCAATAATTCGCCAATGCTTTCGCTCTCCAAAATTACAAGATTCTCTACTTTTGTGGTCTTTTGCAGTGAATACACCGACTCAAGAAAAATCTTTGTAGGAGAAAGAATTTCAGTAACGCGACAATCAGTTAGGATCGATGTGAGTGAAGGTATTGTTGTCGTATCTTCGGCATTGACCAGAGCAAGAACCAAAATTTTGTCTTTTGCAACAGGTCGCAACTCCAAACTTGTTGAATCTTTGCGGCATAAAAAATCAAGAGCCAAATAGGCCATCCCATTTGTTGGAGCTTCGATCACTGCCAGTTTATGTTTTGACCAAAGGCCCAAACCTTGACTGTCTAAGTGATTGCTAGGCGTACCCGGGTCGCTTGGTGTTTTGGATTGCACAATATTCTCCCTGTAACAAACGGTAAGGCATATTTGACTGTCTGCCTGGTGAATCGTCAAGAGTTTGAACAGGCCGTATGTCGAAATTCTAACAGTGTCTCATTTTGAAATGTCACATCGACCAGAATATGGGCAAATCAGATTTTGTTTTTTTTGAATTAGTCTTTTGTTACACTGGACTTACGTTGGGTCTTGGTGAACCAAGTGCTTTTTGTACGTGCCCTGAATTTACTTGCTTTGTTTTTACGGATTCTTTCTGAACTCGACGAAAATCAGAGCGGAACCCTAAATCACTCTGAGAAACTGACCGATATATAAAACGTCACGAACTAAGGGGGACGAAGATGAAAGCAGTAAAAACAACTATGACAAAACTTTGGAAAGACGAATCTGCACAAGGTATGGCTGAGTGGATGCTACTGACTGTAGCTCTCGTGGGAGCCTTGATTATTTTTAAAAGTAAAATCAAAGAGATTATCACTGATAAAATGGGCGCCATTAAGGGTGACATCGAAGGATTTAAGGCCGAGTAGAATTTGTTTTCTGCTTGAGGCCAAGCGATATGCCATTCTATATCGAAAGGCGCGCCTAATCTCGCGGTTTGATTTTTAAGGAGCCACACTCATGACAATTGAAGCTGTTCTGTTGTTGGTAGTTACCGCTTCGATTCTGTTTGGCGCATTCACGGGCCGATCAGGACCTGTGGCTGTATTTAAAAAAGCTGGCCCTCGCTTGGGGGCTCGCCTCGAATATAATATTCGAGTAGGTACTGGGTTCAAAGAAGGTGGCAAAATCAATGAGTGGAGCAAGCCCCCTGACGACCCTCACCTTGGAGATTTTAATCACTAGTTTGTTAGAGATCGGACAAAGGATGTCGACCCATGTTGCTGGAGCTGCAACCTGAACTCATAGAAAAAATTTTTGCTGGCGTTGGCATCGTCTTTTTTTTAATTGGCGTGATCGACGATCTCAAAAATCGAAAAGTTCACAATTCATTGATCGTAGCGTTTGCAATCATCGCGATTTTTTTGCGAACAGCTCTCACTGGATGGTCAAGCCTTCCACTTGCTGTACTTGCCGTAGTTGCCACGATTGCACTTACTCTACCATTTTTTATGCTGGGTGCTCTTGGTGGTGGAGATATCAAGCTATTGGCCGCCGCAGCCTTGCTTTCAAACTGGCAAAGTATGATCTATATTTTTATGTATTCTGTTTTGTGGGGTGCAGTTTTAGGCTTGGCACGAGCTATATTGCAAAGACGTGCTACGGAAATTTTGTTTAATCTGCGCTTTATGATTTTGCATCGGTCACAGCAAGGTTTGCAGTTTCAAACCATGCCGTTCACTGTGGCAATTCTATTTGGATACCTCACCAGCCTTCGCCTAGAAGGTGTCTTATGAAAAACTCAAATGGGCAAATGACGATTGAAATGATTTTGATCATTGTGATTTTTTTTGGGCTCACCATGTTTGTATCTAAATACATGCGGGACAAACAATTGGTCGCAGCTGTCGCCAAGGGACCGTGGGAATATGTTCGTGGAATGACAGAATATGGTGTCTGGCGGCCCTACGATAGGGGAACTTCTTCGATCTATCATCCGTCTGTGCAGGATCGCAAAGCTTCGAGAAAAGCATTCGACCAGAATGCCGAGCCACCGCCATGATTAGCAAACCAAAATTCCAACGAAGCGATTCTGGAATGTTGACAATGGATTTTTTGTTTTCGTTCACCTTGGTCACGGGTTTCGCTTTTTTGATTTTTTTCGTGTGTTTTACCTTGTCGGGAATAGAAGTCGCACAATATATTTCATTTTCTTCGGCGCGAAGTTATATTGCCGCCAATATCGACAAAGGTGCCCAAGAGGCACTTGCGTTGAAGAAATACAATGAACTCATGAATCAGCGATCGATCATCGGTGGCTATTTGTTTAACTCAAATAAACCGTTCTTTGCTCTGGGATTTGTCAAAGCTGATGATTTCTCGGGAGAGTTCGGTCAACCTCCAGAAAATCAAATTTTTCAGGGCGTACGTCTTTCTTTTCAGTCAAAGGCATTGGCTCGATTTCGTATTCCATTTTTTGGCAAAGCCTCGACAGATCCCGATGAAGACTTCAAAACCAATATTTCAAGCTACCTCATGCGAGAGCCGACCGATCAGGAGTGCGCATCCTTTGAAGCTCAACGTTGGCAAGCCATTAAGCAATTCAGCGCCAGCGCAGGTAATTTACTTCCGCCCACACCTGCTCCCATAGTTTCAGACAACGGATGTGCTTTTGAATGAATAAGCATTTAATCTCAGAATACACGAATGTGAAATCTACACAGCGCAAAGGTAGCACGATGCAAGCTCTTGCGCTCAACCGACTAATGAGTCAGCGAGGTCTAGCTATTGTCGAAGCCCTCCCTTTGCTTTTTGTTTTTTTGATTTTGCTAAGCTTTGGACTAGGCTCTTTTGGCGTGATTCACACTGCGATTTTAAATTCAATTGCAGCTCGCACCTATGCTTTTGAAACTTTTCGCCACCGAAGTAACCTCAATTATTTTCGAGACGCCCGCCAAGAAAAAATCTCGACCTATGTCGACACCGCCAACAGACTTCATGGCGTGCAATCAGACATGATGGTAGGCCGAACCGACGATGCCTTTTGGGCCACCGAGAGAACCGTTTCGATGGGACTGGGCCAAAAGCTATATCTCGAAAAATCACGCAGTGATATCGCGACTCACAACAGTGTTTTGCCGGGTTCAGGACTTGCGGAAAAGAAGAAAATTTCCGAACAAGGTCAAGGAAAGCTCGAAGCCAATCCGACTTGGGTCATTCTTGAGTATGGCATTTGTCTTAACAGTCGATGTGGTGATTGAGTCTTTTGGGAGTGGATGCGCATGAACAAAAATGAAGGACGAACACTTTGGATTTCAATTGGTGTCGCGATCTTCGCCGTCTTTTTGCTATACAGCTGGTCACAAGAACAGCGAGATGCCGTACAGCGAAAGTTTGGCAATGGCCGTGCCGTGGTCGTTGCAACCAAAGACATTGTGGAAATGGCAACCATCGACGAGTCAATGCTCGAAATCGTAACCAAGCCAGAAGAATTTTTGCAACCTGACTATGTTTCTGAGCCCGAGTCAATCATTGGTCAGGTGGCTGCAGTTCCGTTCAAAAAAGGCGAACAGATTCTTCATACCAAACTCTTGCTGGCTGGCCCCGAGACAGGTTTATCATTTGAGGTCTCTCCACAGAAGCGCGCCATCACGATTCCGATCGACGACATGCGTGGAGTCTCGAAACTTCTTCGTCCGGGAGATCGAATTGACCTTATGGCTGTAATTGACTCAGGAAAGGGCCAAGATCAAAAACGTGAAGTAAAATTGCTCATGCAAAATGTATCTGTTTTGGCAGCAGGATTAAACATCGCTCACCAACTTCCTCGACGCCGTGAGCTCGATGCAAATGGCAAAGATATTAACGTCACAAATCTCAACGCAAGCACTGCATTTAATAACATCACAATTGAGGGCACACCCGAAGAAGTGCAAAAGTTAATTTTCATTCTTTCTACCTCTCCTGGAAACCTCTTTGCTGTGCTTCGCAATCCCAACGACAATGAACAAAGACAAGTTCCAAATGTTTCTCTTGAGGACGTGTTACAAAGATCGCTTCGAACTCCAGGTTCAGTACCAAACCCTAACCCGGCAATTAGACCGGGAGGATTTTAAGGAGATATGTGGATAAGTCTGTGAACACATGTGTAAACAACGATACTGAGATTGCCTCATTAAAGACGGCGTTCTTCGTGCTTTTGTTTAGGGTGTGCTCTCATTTGGCTGGCCTACTACGCAGGTACCATAAACGCGAATTGTGTTTTGCTCTTCTGACTATCTTTTTAATCTCGTTATCCATTCCGTCTGAATCGGCCCATGCTCAGGTTCCTGCTGCTCCTCCATCTAATTCGCTGCCGCCACCGCCACCGGGAACAAGCAATACAAGTCCAACAAATTATGAAACTGAAAAAGAAACGCTAGAAATCACCACCGAAGTGGCTGCAAAATTTTTGAATCTCTATATAGGAATTGAAGCTGAAGAAAAAGTTCCAAATGCGCCAGAGGGAGCAAAAATACGCGGTGACTTCGCAACTGTCGCACGCGTTCGCATTGAAAATGGGTCTCTGCGAATCACTCCAACAAAAGAGGGTGTGGCCACCGCCATCATCACCTCAGCTTCGGGCAAAAAACTTTATGAATTTCGACTTGATGTGAAAAACAGTAACCTCACTAAGGTCGCTCGGGAAATTCAAACACTTCTTTCGAACATCGAGGGAATTACCATCAAAATTATTGCAAATCGAGTAGTTGTCGATGGTCAGGTTCTGATTCCAAAAGATATCAATCGAATTCATGGGGTGCTGAAACAGTACCCAGGACTTGTGGGGTCTTTAGTAATTCTTAGTCCAGTGGCAAAAAAGAAGATTGCACAATTAATACAAGATGAAATTCATAGCCCATCGATCACCTGTCGAGTGGTAAATGACAAATTTTTACTTGAGGGCGTTGCTCAAGACCAAGCCGAAATGAACCGCGCAGTAAACGTCGCCGAAAGCTTTTTGCCTGAGATCGTGCCACTTGAGGCCGTCAAAGACAATGTGATTGCAGCCTACAAAGCACAACCAATCATCAATTTAATGTCACTCAAACCGGCTGAACAACCTCCAGCCAAAAAAATGATTCAGGTCACATTACATTTTGTTGAGCTGAAAAAAGACTACGGCAAACAATTTAGATTTCAATGGATGCCCGATATGGAAGAAGCATCAAGTGTTAAATTTACCAACGACAGTCAAACGCAGGGTGGGATGATAACCACGATTACCGGAACTATAAAAAATCTTTTGCCAAAACTGAACTGGGCAAAATCGCATGGTCACGGAAGAATGCTAGAAACAGCCAATTTGATTATCACAGATGGAGAACAGGGATCTCTCAACTCTACAATCAATGTTCCGTACCAAACCACGGTCGATGGAAAGCCAGTAGTTCAAACAACCGCAACTGGGTTAAAATCTACAGTCACGCCACAGATTATCAACCCTAGAACAAATTTAATACGATTGAATTTGCAGCTTTCGGTTTCAGAGCCGGCCCCTGGTGGCTCCGGAGCTCCCGCCACCAATCAACACGAAGTGAACACCAAGATTGAAATTCGCGACGGCGAGAGCGCTGCGATTGCTGGCCTCATCTCTAGCCTCGCACTCACCAACTACAACAAGCTTCCAGAAGGCGGCAGCAAAAACCCAATTTTTTCACTCTATGCCTCAAAAGATTTTGCAAGAAACCAAAGTCAGTTTGTGTTTTTTGCTACACCCATAATTAAGTCTTCAGCAAGTCAAGGAGCCGAACGCGTAAAACGAAAATTTCGCCTTCGTGATTAATTGGGTAAGATCTGTTTACATTGACTTGGCCTTGAGTTCAAAAAAAATTCCGACCAAGATCCATTCACTTTGAAACAAAATCTGTCGATAAGAATCTAGGAGATTCTATGGCAATCAACTCGAACTGTCATGTTATTGGAGTGATCGGCGGCAAAGGCGGCGTAGGAAAAAGTATTTTTGCTGCAAATCTAGCCGTTGCTTTCAATTTGGAAATGAAAGTTCCGGCACTCATTATGGATTTGGATTCACTCAGTTGCGGTGACCAAAATATTATTCTAGGTGTTCGTGATCCAAAGACGATTTCCGAACTCTCGAATTTTTCATCTTCAATTACTCAAGCCAATTTAGCGGCCGCCGTTTCAGTTTTACCCAGTGGCATTCATTTTGTCGGTGCAGTAAAAACACGTGGAGAGACCGCAAAGTACTCAGCTGAAGGGCTCCTTCGCCAAATTGAAACGCTAAGCAATTTCTACCGATTTATTATTCTCGATTTGGGAAATCAAGTTGGACCACTCCAATCACAAGCAATTGAAGTTTGTACTGTGTTATTGGCGGTTACTCTTCCAGAAGCAATTTCGATAACTCAAAGCATGAAATTGATAGATGATCTTCTTGCTGGCGGTGTGCCTGGAGATATGATTCAAATCGTGGTTAACAAGTTTTTTCCAGGCGGCTTGACGGCTCAACAGATCGAACAAACTATTCGACGTAGGGTATTGGCCTTGGTACCTCAGGACGACGTCACCGTTTCGGGATCTTTACAACGTTCTACACCGTTTGTCGCAGCAAACCCCAAGGCTCCAATTTCATCTGCACACTTTGAAGTTGTACGTAAATTGACAGGTGGTCTATTGCAACAACTCAAAGGGGCAGCAAAACCACAAAAGCTGACCATCAAAACGCCCGAGGCCACCGTTACGAAAGAGAGAACCTCACTCAAGGGAGCACCGTCAGATCTCGATCCCAAAACAGCAATGAAGCTCCGCATACTCAACGATCTGTCGGATGATCTCGAATTAAAGAAAGTCATTGCCTCTCTTGAAAATTCTCCAGATCAAAGCGAGGAAGTTCGAAGAAAAGCTGCACCTGTTGTATCAAAACTTGTCGACATGCACGCCTCAGGCGTGGGGCGCGATGAAAGGTCTGAGCTCATCAAAGATATTCTCGACGAAGCCGTAGGTCTTGGTCCCCTTGAGAAGCTTTTAGAAGATCCGAGTGTGACCGAGATTATGGTCAACGGGCCCTACAAAATTTTTATTGAGAAAAGTGGCCTCGTTCAACTGAGTCCCATGAAATTTGCATCAAATGACTCTCTGAAAAAAGTCATCGACCGAATCGTTGCTCCCCTTGGACGGTCAATCAATATCAATATGCCATATGTTGATGCGCGCCTTCAAGACGGTAGCCGAGTCAACGCTGTGATTCCCCCCCTTGCGATCGATGGCGCAGCCGTCACTATTCGAAAATTTTCAAAAAATCCGGTGACGCCAGAGATGTATTACCAAAAATTTGGCGCCTCGACCCAACAAATGATTGAGTTCTTGAAAATTTGCGTCGCCAACAAACAAAACGTAATCGTCTCCGGAGGTACTGGCTCAGGTAAAACGACCCTGCTCAATACCTTGTCTGGATTTATTCCTTCGCACGAACGCTTGGTTACTGTTGAGGATGCGGCAGAACTGCAGCTCAAACAAGAGCATGTGGTTCGTCTCGAGACACGCCCTGCAAGTATGGAAGGCAAAGGTGCTGTTACAATTCGCGATCTCGTTCGAAATGCTCTTCGCATGCGACCAGACCGAATCATTGTGGGCGAATGTCGAGACGGAGCGGCTCTAGATATGCTAGCAGCGATGAGCACTGGTCACGATGGCTCAATGACTACAGTTCACGCCAACAGTCCACGTGAAGCCATAGGTAGACTTGAAACGCTATGCTTAATGGCCGGCATGGATCTTCCCGCACGTGCTATCCGGGAGCAGATCGCAAATTCTGTAAACTTTATTGTTCAAATCGGTCGGCTCTCCGATGGATCACGAAAAATAAAAGCCATTTCTGAAGTTCAAGGACTTCAAGAAGACAAAGTGACAATGCTCGATGTATTCGAATTTGTTCCCTCGGGCTATGATAGCAATAGAAAAGTCGTGGGAAAATATGTTGCGCGCGGCTTTGTTCCGCGCTTCATTCAAGATCTCCAAAAGCGTGGAATACCGACTCCCCCAAATCTTTTCGCAAATGATCCAGACCCCAAACCAAATGTCGCGACTCCCGCCAATACACCCACAGCAAACACCGCACAGATCAAACCGATGCCATCTACGTCAATCGATCCCAAAAAGGCTTCGGGTGGTGGCCAAAGATGAACACACTTATTGGCAAAGACTGGTTTGTCATCTCAGCTGTCGGACTCACTATATTCTTTATTTCCTATCTTTGGCTTGATAAAGCCATTGCCTTTCTCCACCAAAAGAGCCTCGGCAAACGTGGCGAAATTATTCTACTAATGCAAAACATGCTCATCGATGTCGATTTAAAAAAAGTCACCTGGGCCATGTTGCTCTGTAGTTTTGGATTCGGTCTGCTCATATTTTTTGTTCTTTGGCCACACGTTGTATTGGGGCTCATTGCCGGTTCAATCGTAACGGTCGTGGGTTGGTCTATTCCCAAGACTGTAGTAATGTCTCTCTACGAGCGAAGGGCACAATCCTTCGTCAATCAAATGGTGGATGCCCTGACTGTCATGGCAAACGGTTTAAAGGCTGGCCTGACTGTCGAGCAGTCCTTAGGGCGAGTTCGTGACAATATGCCTAACCCAATCAGCCAAGAATTTGGTCGTATAATTACCGAAATGCAGCTCGGAAAAAGCCTCAACGATGCTCTGACAGATCTCGCAGCAAGATTACCCAAACAGGATGTTCAAATGTTTGTGCTAACGACAAATATTTTACGTGAAAGCGGCGGAAACATGGCCGAGCCATTTCAAATTATTGTGCAGACCATTCGCGAACGACAAAAGATTGAAAGAAAAATTGAAGCAATGACTGCACAGGGAATGATGCAGGGATTGATTGTCTCACTTATTCCAATTGTGATCATCGCGATCATGCTAGTCATTGATCCAGATTTTATCATGCCAATGTTTACCACCCCCATTGGTATAGTTTTGCTGATGATAATGGTCGGTCTCGTAATTGCCGGTGGAATTGCGATCAGAAAAATTGTTAAGATAGACGTATAGAATATTGTGAGATGAGGTCGAAATGCGTGCGAAGTTATTTTTTATAGGTTTAGCATTGATGTCAGCAAATGCATCTGCAGTTGTAGATATGAAAAACGCCAACTACTCCGATACCTTTCTAGATATTCCCGGTAACGGAAGCGGCTTCAATATGAAGGTGCAGCACTATTATAACAGTCGCTCTGTTTACATTGGTTACTTTGGATATGGTCGATGTAGTGACTTTGAGACCTCAATCGAAAAACTTCCTGAAGGTCGTATAAAAGCTCAACAGTGTGGCGCTGGACAGGAAATAATATTTTCACTTTCAAAAATGGAAGGCAAAGAACTCGATCAAGTTGTTCAGTCGATTTTATCCGCGATGAAAAAAAAGACGCCTACTTTGAGCGAAAAGTTTTTGGCAGATGCTAAAGATCAGTTATTGTCTGACAACCGTGCACGTATTGATTCAGCAAAAGAATTTGGCATCACAATGCCAGAACCCAAAAAAGGTTCCGTATACACGGCGGAGGGACTTTCGGTTGAGCAAATTGCATTTGACGGAACTGTATACACGAGAAACTTAGCCGACGGCACAACAGAAAAATTCGACAAACAAGGTCATCTCATTTCAATGAGCGACAAAAACATGAACTCGATCAAAATCAATTATGCTGGAGATCGAATCAAAGACATTGTTGACAGCAACGGACGAAAATTTAATTTCACCTATGTTTCTGGGAAAAATTTGGTCGAATCAATTACAGACCCTCAAGGCATGAAAGCAGAATATAAATATAAAGGCGAAGACCTCGTTGAACTAAAAAACGCCTGGGGAAACACCTATAAATTTGCATACGACGATAGCCATAACGTGACGAAAATTTCCTATCCAGACGGAACGTTCAAAGCGATCACCTATGACACCAAAAACGATTGGGTTACCAGTTTCGCAGAACGGGTCTTCCCTAACAAGCCTGCCTGTTTAGAAAAATACGTATACGAGACAGACAAGGCAAATCCGAAGGATCACTATTGGTCAACTGCAACCAAAACTTGCGGAAAAGAAGTTAAAAATGAAGCAAAATTTGAGTTTTGGTACAAGAGCAAGTCCGATGGCAGAAAATATCTGGCCCGGGTAAAAACCATCACAAATTCTGACACTCAAGACATCACCTATCATCCAGACTTCGGCAGACCGACAAATATTTTAGAAAATAATTTGAGCACAAGTTTTCAGTACTACCCCAATGGTTTGGTGAAAGAAAAGATCACTCCTAATTCGCGACTCGCCTATGAATACAAAAATGAATTCAACAAAGTATCTAAAGTCACAACCGAGTATGTGAACGACGCCGGAAAAGTTCTTAAAAAACGGGAGACCACATTTCAGTATGATAAAAAAGCAAATATGGTAGCTGCCTCAAATACCGATGGCTTTTCAGTTAAGCTCTCTCACGACATCAGAGGTCGAATAGTATCGGTCATCGACCAATCTAAAAAAGAAGTTCAGCTGAAGTACACAGACGCAAATCCAAAACCAACAACGATCATTCGACCCAGTGTTGGGTCGATCACCGTTGTGTATAAGCCAAATGGCGAAATTGATAAAGTGAACAGCCCAGAGGGACCCATTGTTGCCGCACAAGTGGCCGCAACTTTTAACAATGTAATTGATCTGATTGCACCGGCGACATCCGAATTGAATTAAGGAGATTAAGAAATGAAGTACTCATCTTTCGTCCAAAAAGTTTTACCAGTTCCGTTAAGCAAAACATTTCAAACGCTTCTCGCGGTTTCTGCCTTTGCATTCTTTATACATATTTCTTTTGCCGTCGCTGAAGACTCAAAATGTTCAGAAAGCACGGTTCTAGGTTCGCCAGACAAAAAATGCGAACAACCACCAGATACCGTGCAAAGCCAGGTTCTTTCGCCTCAGGAATGTAATTCGGTAACCAGCTCTGAGGTTCCCATGTGCAGCAATTCAACCACTTCGGTTTCGCTCACTGACGGATGTTCCCAAAAAGCACTTGCCTGTAAACCCTATGGACCAGCGGCGCCTGGAGGCACTACTCCAAAGGTCTTCCAAATGTTGGAAACTGGTGGATCCAAAAAGTCTGGCGTAAAACAATAATTACTTTAAAAATAGAAATTCTCTAAAGGAGTGAAAGGAGGTTCAATTGCGAAAAACAAAATTTCCCATTCTCATTTTGATCCTCACACTCGTTTTTGTTCAATCCCATGCAGTTGATTCCAATTTGAAAAAGAAACGTAGAAAACCTGCTGCGGCAACTCCATCGGTAAATTTGCAAGATCCAAATCTTAGTGAGTCAGTTGGCGTGGGTAATGATCCGTCCATGGGTCCAGCAGATCCATCGACTTTCAACATCATTCAAATTCAGCGAATCCCGAATTCAGCAATTGAAAAGGGATCTAAGAATCAGGCCACAATCAAGACTCCAAAGTCATCGCCGCAAAAGCCATTGAATGGAGAATGATTCTGTTTCAAATTGAGACAAAAAACTTAGATTTACCCTGCTTTAATGTTCAAACATTCTTCAACAACTGCCAATCGTTTAAACATGCGAATCGCCGTAAGGTCTCGTATTTACTAGATCTCTTTACTCCAAAAACTGGCATTCAAATTGTAACTGTATTAACTTATAAGGGTCTTTGTTTTGCGGGGAGAATTACATGATCACAGCTACAACTTTTGGGGATTCTGAGAACAAGAGTAGTCATGACTCTTTTGCGAACTCTTCCCTAAGCAAATTATTGTTTGCTCTTGCACTGTCCATTTCGTTTGCCGCAACTCTACAGCCCACTCTTCGAACTGGAATTCAAAATCTCCTTTTGCCTAGTGGCAGAAAGATTTTGTCGAAGGCCACATCGACATTTGGGTCCTCCGAAAATTCATATACTGTTGTAAAAGTGAAGACCAGGGATGCAATGTTTCTTGAAGTCTATACCAATGTCTCCGATGGCTCCCAGCAACTCCTAGAACGCCTTCAACTTGGTGACCAGCGGGACGGCTATTTCGATTTTAATGGCCATCCAATGAATCTCGCCATAGACGATATTGATAATGACGGCAAGCCAGAGATTCTGGCTCCCAGTTTTGATTCAAATTTGGTAGGTCATCTCAACGTGTTTCACTTCGATCCAAGCTCAAAACTCTTTGAGAGAGTCATCAACTAACCCATCGTCTTCAGAAGCAATTTTATTTTTTTACTGCCGAAGTTTTACTTTTATTTAGATCTCTCCACGATTTTCCCTCTCGCGCACTTCGGTCTAGTTGAAATTGTCCAACCGCTTTTTGATGCTGCTCATAGGTAGACGAGAACACGTGAGTGCCGTTGTTTCGACTGACAAAGTATAAATATGTCGTTTGTTCAGGATTTAGAGTTGCACGAAGTGCCTCCGACCCGGCATTGCCAATTGGACCGTACGGTAATCCCGGAATTGTATAAGTATTGTATTTGTTGGGAGTCAATAAATCATGTTTAGTTATATTGACTGAAGCCTTCCCCGCATCAAGCATCTTTCCGTAAAGTACAGTTGGATCTGTCTGGAGGCGCATCCCAATTCTCAACCGATTGTGAAATACCGATGAAACTTTTGGCCGCTCTTCCGGAGCTCCTGTTTCTTTCTCGACAATACTTGCAAGAATTGCGACTTGATGGCGGGACAACTTTATCGAATCATTTTTGGGAATAGAGTTATAGACCTGCAGAAACCGATGGACCATCATTGAAATCAGACCTCTTGCCCCAGTGAACTTTGTAAGACTATAGGTTTCTGGAAATAAATATCCCTCCAGGCTTTCGTGTTCTTCGCCGAGTAAAGTTTTGATAAATTCTCGATCTGTGCCAGCAGCTAAAAATTCTTCTCTCCGTCCAAAGCCGCGACTTTCCCAGAGATCAGCAATTTCAAACAAATTGAATCCTTCTTGTACAAAAAATGGATGTTCTATTGAATGTCCAGAAGCAAGTGTAGACAAAATCTGAATTGGAGACATCGCCCTGTTGAGCGAATATTCCCCAACTCTTATCAACCTAGTTTTTCGAGTAAGTCTCGCGTACAAATAGAGCGCCTTTGCATCTTCCACCAGATTTTGCTTTTGCAATTCGAGAATTACTGATTTTGGAGATGCCCCTGGAGTCACATCAAAAATTACCTCGCCAGAGCCTCGACCGGAGCGATGCAATTGAAGGTATTGAATTCCAATCCAGGTGCTGAATAGACCAACAACAATTAGAGAAATCGAAATAAATTTTTTCATGACTATTTCAATGGCTCGAAGTTTACTCCAGGCAATGCCCCCTTGCTGTCAAAACCAGAAGGGTCTTCAAGACTTGCGACTGGTACAGTACAGTAATGTACAGCAAAGTGCGCGGTCGGACGATCATTCCCCGATTTTCCTAAGCCACCAAACGGCAATCGCGAACTTGCGCCGTTCGTAGTGCGATTCCAATTTACAATTCCCACTCTTGCTTCCGCCACTGCACGATCATAAAAAGATTTATTTTTTGAAAAGACCGCCATTGCAAGACCAAATCCAGTTGAGTCATTTATTTCAAGTGCCTGATCAAAATCATCTACGGTATAAATCGCAACATTCGGCCCAAAAATTTCGGACTTTTGATAAATAGAGTCTTTACGAAACTCTTTTACCAGGCATATTGACGGCGTCACGTAATGGCCCTCTCGACCTACATCTAAAACTTTTCCGCGCATCAAACGGTCTGCACCTTCACGTTGCGCGATCTCCTGAAACCTCAAATATTTTTCAACCGCCTCCGCGTTAATCAGAGGCCCCATAAATGGATTTTCTTTCCAATGACCAATTGTTAGTTTTTTTGCAGTCTCATAAAATTTCTCAACGAATTGATCGGCAATAGACTTGTGCAAAATAATTCGGCTCGTGCACGAACAGCGTTGTCCAGCTGTTACAAATGAACCAATGATACTTTCATAAATTGCCTTGTTCAAATCTGAGTCGTTCCATACCACTGTCGCGTTCTTCCCACCCATTTCTAGGGCAAGCAACTTCCAATGGTGCTCAAGTGTGGCCTGTTTAATTTTCAATCCAGTTTCGTATGAACCCGTAAACAGAACCCCATCCACGTTTTCATCCACCACGAGACGTTTTCCAGTTTCCCCAAGACCATGCACTAAATTGAAAACTCCTGGAGGAAATCCAGCAAGATCAATCAACTGCGCCATTTTCTGTGCGATCGCGGGTGTCATTTCACTTGGCTTGAAAACAACTGTGTTTCCAGTTAGCAACGCAGGCACAATGTGTCCGTTGGGTAAATGGCCTGGAAAATTAAACGGACCAAGAACTGCCATTACTCCCCGCGATCGATGCCTAATAAATCCATCCACTCCAGGCAGTGCATTTTCTACTTTGACCTCATCAATCAAATGAATTGAATGATCAATTGTAATGTCAATTTTATTGATCATTGTTTTTACTTCACCCTGAGTTTCCCAAAACGGCTTTCCTGTTTCGCGAGAAATTATGGTCGCCATTTCATCGGCATGTGAAATATAGAGTTCTTTCAATTTTTTAAGATACCCAGCACGTTGGGAAATCGGCATCAGTGACCAACCACGATATGCTTTTCTAGCTGCAGCCGCTGCGCGCGCGACGTGATCGTAGCGATAGCTCAACCGCAACACGACGTCCTGAAGGTCTCCAGGGCTAATGTCATTAAACTCACCGTCAGGCCGATCCACCACGACAAACTGCCCGTCGATATAATCACCAAGAAAATTGAGCGTTCCCTGCTGCATACTTTACCTCTCAGCTTAATTCAGAAATGAATACCTTTTCTCCAGTTTCACAACCCAAGGCGCTCATCGTAAGAGAGGGGAGAACCACTTGTTCCCCCTGCATCTCTACCGCAGATTGCACACCTCTAAATTCACCCTCACTCTTAAAGCCAACCAGTACTTGCTTGGCAAACTGACCACGATCCGATTTCGCAACCACTGCCCATTTGCCGTTTTTTACAATCGAAATATCAGCGACGTCTGCACCGTAGTGAGGGCCTCCATCAAACGGATCAACCTCATGCAAATATGAAAAGCCAATTGATTCTAAAAGATGCTGTGCTGGTCTGGTTTCCTGGCCTACTCGGCCCAACACTAGGCGTGCCTTAGCATCAAGCAAGGTCATGTAAATATCTTCTTCAGGAAAAAGACTGCTGATAAACTCTTTGTTTTTTTGGCTAATCAAGTCTGCTTCTTGATAAGGTAAGCCCGTGAAACGACGGCCAAGTGCTTCCCAGAATTCGCTCCTTCCACCCTCAGCCAAAGGTGGAGTTAGCTCACAAAGTACCCGAGTTTCAAATTCGTTTGGATACATTCCCATATAGATAAATCGTATCAAGCTAATTTGTTTACCTAGTTTTTCGGGACGCCTTCGATACGATCGATCTATAAGAAGGCCTCCAATTTCTGTGGGACCATTGGTGTCTTCACGAAATTGCAGAACTTGATGAATAAATCCAATTCCTAGGTCCTCGCTAAACCTATTTTTCTTTACCACCTTAAAGTAGTAATGTGGAACATTCTCCGTACCATGCTTTGCCAGTATGAGCGCGCTTCCTGCGATCGTCTCATTTTCGATGTCTTCCACAACAAAAAGGTATTCAGCTTCACGTTTTTTTAAGGCACCGGCAAAAGAAGCCACACTTCGCTCAATTTTTTCGCTCAATACTTTTCTATCTGCCGGTAAGTTTAAAAGCGAAAACTGACTTGCAAGTGAATGCAAACCTTTTAGATCGCCCAATCTCACACTTCTTAAGACAAAACTCATAAACAAACCTTATTGAGAAGGGTTTTATAAAACTGTACGGCCTGCTCAAGTTGGTTAATTTTGACATATTCATTGGGTGCATGTGAATTGCCAACACCCCGCCCCGGACCAAACACCACACACTCCAGGCCCAAGCGACTAAAAACATTCGCTTCATTGGCTAACGCTTGAGCCCCAAGCGCTGGACTTAGGCCCAGTTCTGCGGCGACCTCTTGGCATTTCGCAACAAATAAGGATTGTTTACTGGTGGCGAACGGTTGTTTGTATTCTGAAATTCTGAAGGATGCGCCTTCAATTTCACAACGTTTCCTTAGATACGCCATCCACCTTTCATAGATTTCTTCTGTCACGGTTGGAGGAACGCGAACGCAGCCCATAAATTTTATACCGTCGGCGTGTGTGCGAATCATTCCCAAGTTAATCGTGGCAATCTTAGGCGCAAATCCATCCGCCGGAAATAACTTGAACTCGGCTTCTATGGCCTCAACTGCTTCAATAATTCTCAAGATTCGACCGCATATCGAGTTTTGAATAGTCTGTCCCGCTTCAATCTCGAGAACAGCATGGGCGGGGACAGTATTGTAGTGCAATCCCCCTTCCATTTCCATTAGCGCAACTCCCTCTGGAAGTTTCGCAAGAAATTGCATCATTTGATAAATTGCGCTCATTCCCTCCGTGGGATTCGCCGAATGAACCGATCGACCATTGAATACCCGACTCTGCGTTGCTGATCCCTCGATAGTGTTGTGATTCTCGCGAAACAAAATTTCTTCTTGGGAAAATGGAATATCAATTTCGACATTGGCAATTCCTTTTGCCGCGACAACCAAACCCAGTTCTGTAGGCTCTCCGACCAAAGCATGTTGTGCAGAAATCTTCTTTTTCCTGATCAGTCGAATCGCCCCTGCCATCCCCTGAGCCTCTCCAAAAGTTCCCACCAAAACCGGAGGGAGGAGCCAATTCACACCTGCCATCTGGCGAATGGCCTCTAGTTTACACAAAAAATCTAGCTTTGCATTGGCTGAACCAAGACCATAGATCGCATCCTGATAAACGGTCGCTTGAAAGGGATTGGCACCAGTCAGTGTCCACAAACCATAAGCACCGGGCTCTACTGTGTCCAGGTGTGTTTGTAAAAGCAACTCATTCAACGGTCGCTCTTTTTGCGGACGTGCAATTACATTTGCCTGGTCTTGCCCAGCATGGGTTTCTACTTGAAAATCTACAAATAGCCCCGCCTGCCGACACAATTGCTCAGCGAATTTTGCAATCTCAAAATTTCCCGTGATTGCTGAGCTTTCAATTTCGACAAAGCGCTTACACGCCTCTAAAAAGTCCACAATACCTCAAAGCATCTCTTGAATCGACTTCTCTAAAATTTCTCCGGCCAATTTGATATCTTTCGCTTCCATCACCGCAGGAACCAAAAAACGCAGTCTATACGGATCTCTTCCACACGAAAACGCAATCATTCCATTCTTGTACAAGCGTTGCAGAAGGTTGTTTACAGTATCTTTACCACCATCAAGAGGTGTGACTGCAATCATCAACCCCATGCCTCCAGCCTCGCGCAACTGTCCCTTGCAAGTGGTTTCATTGAGGCGATTGAGCATACCAACAAATTCATTATGTATTTTTGCAATTTTGCCATCTTTGCCAAGATATCCTTCAGTCGCAATCATCTCCAACACCTGGAGCCCAGATGACAATGAGACAGATGACCCAGAGAAAGTCCCCGCCACAAGGCCCGGCTGGGGATTGTATTCTTCAGTGTACAACGTAGCGCCTGTTTGCAGCGTTTTTGCCACAGAACAAAGATCGATATACTCTCCTATGCCTAGAGTTTCGAATGCAAACAATTCACCCGTTCGCATAAACGTTTGAACCTCATCGGCCCAAACTGCGATTTTATGTTGTCTACAAAACTCAAGTAGCGGCACAAAGAAACTTCGAGGAGCAGAGCGATAGCCACCCTCCCCCAGCATTGGTTCAAACGTAAAGCACGCAATGTTTTTCTCGTTATTTGCGACGTGCTCTTTCAACATCGCTAAGGTTTTTTCACTGCTTCGAGGATCATTCGAGTCATAAAACGGTAATCGCAAAACTTCATTGTAGTCTGGCAATCCCTGCTTGTACGCCGGATTGTCCGTCACTTCTGCCATCATTGTTGAGCGACCAGCGAATGCGTTTTTGAAAGCGACGATCAGTTTCGCTGGTGAGTGTTTTTGTCTTGCCATCTTAAGCGCATTTTCATTCGCCATTGTTCCACATGTCGAAAGCCAGCAATATTTCAGTCGACTATTTCGGCCAGCGAGTTCAACCATTCGTTTTCCAACCTTTGAGTACTCACGGTTGGGCTCCAGGTTACCCTGCATGATGATATCTGCAAGCGCCCCCCGCACTGCGGCCTCACGAATTCTGGGATGTCCGTGCCCAAAAATGTGTACACCAATTCCATTGATCAAATCTAATTTAATGCTCCCATCCTCTAGCTCTACATACGGACCATTTCCGGCTCCTGTACCTAAGTATTGATAGAACAATGGTCGCCCACGGTATTTACCCGCTTCTTCAAAAACATTTTTTGCATGGTCTGCCATTTCTAACAATGGTCCCCGCGACGCCGAGATACCCGATTCAAGTTTTTTAACTTCACCAACTAAACTCTTGATCAAATCCTGAATTTTCTGTGACTCATCGATTTGATGTCCAATTAATTTCTCCATTTAAACCTCACGACCTTTAGACAGAAATTTTGTTTCAACCCTTTTATCAAACCAGAGACACCGAAATCGGTTGCACTAATTTGAGAGTGTCATAGAATTAATACTATGCTTTTTCTCCATCGCTTGCCTACGATTTTTCTTTTTATTTTCTGCAGTCTGGTCGGTTGTCGCGCATCAGCGACGGAGGCAAAGACAGCGACACAGACTTCCAAATTGTCTTTTGAACAAGCGGTGCATTTGTTCCAAACAAAGAATTTCGAAGAAGCAAAAAATGCCTTTGTTGAACTCCGAAATGAAAATCCCTCGCGTGCAGAGCTTTCCTACAATATTGGAATGTGCGAACTAAGTCTTGGCCACAAGGGCATTGCCCTCGGATGGTTTCGGCGCGCCATCGCACAAAACCCTTGGTACTCAGAGGCCCACCATGCATCTGATTTTCTTCAGAGAACTATGAACATTTCCAACGTCTCACATCGAATTGTCTATTTAGAAAAGTTTCGCGCCACGGTGATCGATCACTTTCCGTCAATTGGTACTCACATTTTCACTCTTCTTTTGGGATTCTTCGCGGGTTACTCTTGGCTTAAACTATTCGGCCGCCGGCGTATTGCCCGACAAGAAGAGCTTGTTCCCCCAGACGTACATTGGAAAACCGTGTCTTTAACGATTCTCTTTATTGCGAGCCTCATTCTTTCTGGAATTTACCTCTACGAGTCCCGGCAGGCGCGAGCCACAGTCATTGGAGCTTCGACTGCGGTCCTGACAACTCCCGAGAGATCTGCAGCAACTCTGGTGGAGCTCGGTGAAGGGATGGAAGTACTGATCAAACGAAAAATTGAGGGTTGGGCACAAGTAAACGTTCCTGGAGGGCCCACGGGCTGGATTGAATCAAAAAATCTTTTCCAAACGACATCTGAAGATGCTCCTGGAAATGAGCTGGAGAAATAGAATGAATTTACTTTGGGACAATATATTTCGAAAGAAAAAACGAAATGACGACGTACACTCGATCTTAAAAGACAATATTCTCTTTCAAGACCTCAGTAATCACGAGCTTCGCTTTATTGAAAACATTGTTCATGTCAGAAGCTACCGCGCCGGGGAGCCTGTCTTCAAACAAAATGAAGTCGGCTTCGGAATGTACATTGTGGCCAAAGGTCGCGTTGAAATTTTCGTTTCAGATCGATCTGCAAGCTCCGATGAAATTATCAAAGACATTTATATTACCCAACTCACTCAGGGAGATTTTTTCGGTGAACTTTCGCTTGTTGAAGAAAACGGCAGAAGAACTGCGACCTCTCTTGCACAAGAAGACTGTTTGCTAATTGGCTTCTTTAAGCCAGATCTTTTACAAATCCTAGACCGAAGTCCCACCGTCGGGGTAAAAGTTGTTTTCCGCTTAGCTGAGGTTTTAGGCAAGAGACTCAAAGAAACAACCGAGAAGGTATCAGAACTTAGAAAAGCAATTAAAGAACTAAGAGAACCACCTCCACTGGACGATTATGAGACCAAAGCTTCAAGCCATTTTACGCCGTGAACGAAGACTCAAACTCGGCGCAGTTGTGTCTTTATTGATTGCACTCGCCGTAATCGTTCTCACCGTGGACAACCTTTTGTTGTCCTGTGTGCTCGCTTTCGTCATCAATTATTTGATAGCCCCTTTGGTGAATTTTTTCGAGAGAAAACACCTCCCGCGCACTCTCGCCATACTTATCCCCTTTTTGGCTTTTGGCGTGCTTCTTTCCGTTGGCATCTACTTGGTTGCACCGCTCATTTCTGCACAGTTGTCTGCGCTCGAGGCGAGTTTGCCTGGCTACCAAAAGGATTTAGTCGAACTCATCGCGAGAACAGAATCTCGATTCCGAGTATTCTTCAAGCTCTACCATATTAACTTCAGTGAAATCGTAAACAACTGGATCATAACAAAAACGAGCGATCTGAGTAGCGCTCTTCCAGGCGCAATCAATACCACGCTCTCAGTTTCAATTCTTGCTCCGTTTTTAGGGTACTTCATGCTGCAAGATGGTCGATCTCTTTCGAAGACCATTCTTTCAATGGTGCCGAATAGCCTTTTTGAACCGGCCGTCTACCTTTCTCATCAGATCAACGAACAGCTCGGCGGATTCATTCGCGCTCGATTTCTTGAGGCAGCAATAGTTGGATTGGTGGTTTGGGTGGGCTTACTAGTAATCCATTTCCCATACGCCACGCTTCTAGGTATTTTTGCGGCTATAATGAACTTGATTCCCTATATCGGCCCAATTGTCGGTGCGGTTCCGGCAATTATCATTGCACTTATTTCGCCTCAAGCAGCTGTCGCGGATACCGTAGCCGTGAACCTTTTCATTGTGAGTTCAGTTTATCTCGTGGCGCAATTAATTGACGTGCTCTTTATCATTCCACTGGTCGTTGCAAAGATTGTTAATCTGCATCCAGTTACGGTCGTAGTTGTTATCATAATTGGCTCACAGGTCTTGGGGATTTTGGGAATGATGATTTCCATTCCCATTGCGAGCGCACTCAAGCTTACCCTCAGTACAATCTACCAACACCAACTCAACACTCGGTCCTAAATACCGACTTTCGCTCTGTGTAGAAAAACACCCAGATCCCAACTCCAGGCGCCCGATTTTATTGACATTGCGCGCTGGCGATCATTAGACTCAAATTATGAAACATGCACTTATCTCTTTTTTAGCCCTATCGACTGTCCTTTTGTCCGGATGTGCCTCCACTGAAAAAGTGGATCCATCGACTCCTGAAGGTGCTTTCAAAATTGCTGAGCAATATGAAAAAGATGACCGCTATGAAGAAGCCATTCAAAAATTTCAGGACGTGAAAAACAAACACCCCTATAGTCGTTTTGCCGTACTATCTGAGTTGAGAATTGCCGATATTAATTTTAAACGAGAGTCATATGTAGAGGCTCAGGGAGCATATCAGCTCTTCAAGGAGTTTCATCCTAAACACCCACAGTCAGACTACGTGACCTATCGTCTGGCTCTGAGCTATTTTAATCAATTGCCCTCCTCAATTGATCGCGATCTCTCGGTTGCAGACAAATCAATCCTGTATTTTGATGAAACCATAAATTCCTATCCTAATTCTGAGTATGTGGCCGATGCTCGATCAAAAAAAGACGAGGCTTTACATATGTTGGCAGAAAAGGAAATGTATGTAGCCCGTTTTTATGTGAGAAAAAAATCCTGCGACAGTGCAATCAAAAGATTTGAAGCAGTAATTAAAAACTATGCGAATGTCGGATTTGATGCTGAAGCCCTGTATGGTGCTGCCAAGTGTTCTTTCGAACTAGGCAATAAGGACAAGGCACAAGTCCACCTCGGATCGCTTTATTCACGTTTTCCTTCGTCTGATCAGGCCAAAAAGGCAAGAAATGAGTTTGCACGTTATGGCGAAAATTGATTCTGCCGAGCTGCTCGAAACTGCTCGTGAACATTTTCAGGAAGGCAACTATCGAATTGCAGAATCACTTCTGCAACAATTGCTACTGAGCAGTGGACGCAATCCCGAAATATTTCATATGCTCGCGACCATTTATTACGACCAAGGCAAATTCAACAAAGCGATCAAGACCTTTAAAAAAGCTCTAGAAATTGATCCTTCTTTCACTGATGCCAGTGTTGGTCTTTCAATTATTCTAAATGATCTCGGGAGATACGAAGAGGGCAAGCAGGTCTTTGCAGAAGCCGAGCAGCGCAGAATTGCAAAAGCACAAAACAAAGACCATATGGCCCAAGAAAAAATTGCCTCTAAACATGACGAGTTGGGAGAGCTTTATTTTCAGTTCAAACGTTTCGATGACGCCCTAGAGCAGTATCAACTCGCACTTAGTCTTTCTTCACGAAAAGCTGAATTGAGAATGAAAATTGTGGAGTGCTATATAAAGAAGGCCGATAGCGCCAAAGCAATTCGCGAACTGAAGGGTCTTATCCAAGAGTATCCACAGTTCAACCCTGCGAGACTCAGACTTGGCCTTCTTTATTACAATGCGAAAAAGATGGTGGAAGCCGTTGAACAGTGGGAAAATATTCTACTCAGAGATCCTGACCACCCGACAGCGATTCGCTATCTTCAGATGGCTCAAGAATCTGGATCAACTCTACTAACTTAAAAACCGTGAGGACCCATGGCCAACCTAAAAGACAGCATGATCGCCTTCCTAACAAGAACCGACATAGAAAAACTCGTTTCAAGTTTAGCAAAAGAAGTTAAGGCCGATTATCCAGGCCAAGAAATTATTTTTATTTGCCCACTAAAGGGCTCATGTATTTTTCTTGCCGACTTAATTCGAAAGTTTGACCAACCAGTTGAAGTTGATTTTGTTCAACTCGCCAATGCTGGAAGTTTTGGAACCGTAAGAATTCTCAAAGATATCAGCATCAACATTAAAGGGAAACACGTTATTATCGTCGAAGAAATTGTGGATACAGGACGTACTTTAAATTTTTTGAAAACACGTCTCGCCGCCTCTGGCCCTGCCTCTTTAAAAATACTCACGCTTCTCGACAAACCCTCACGTAGAGAAATTCCACTTAAGCCCGACTACATAGGGCAAACTATCGATGATCGTTACATGGTGGGATACGGAATGGATTCAGAGGAGCATGGTCGAAATTACGATCAAATCTATTACTTCAAGCAGTAATGAAGTTTCAAACTCGGCTCCACAAATTGAATTTGCGGAGCCACTTGTGAAACATTATTTAGAAAATTCTCCGTCCATTTTTGCCATTCCCTTGCGACTTACACCGTTTTTCGTATAAATCACGTCACCAGCAAAGCGGATTCCAATATCCAGATCAACTCGCTCAAGTGCGAATTCATAGATGCCACCGGTAAGCACGCCATCGATCACCTCAGGTACACTAAATTTCAACATTTTGTTCTCAGAATTGAATTGTGCACCCAAAATTTCTGATCCCAATACATTTGATTTTTCTTCAGTGCCAACGCTGGTCTGGTAGTTTTTTGTATCCACAAAGCCTTTTAATGTTGCCTTAACTGCTGAGGTCGAACCAACCCCCGCCATGATATCAAAAGAACAACCCTTTGCATCGATCACCTTGTTGTTCTCGATCTTTTCAGGATAACCGACATCTAGAACACTAAATAGTGCCTTCATTTTCTCGGGTCGATCAATGTTCGCATTTTGCTCCATCGCACCCTGTAAAACAATTCGGCGGTCCTGATTCTTTTTGCACGATTCAATTTCCAAAGCCTGCTGTTCGTTTGCTGCTACTTTCCAGTTTTCAATGTAATCTAAAATGTCGTCGTCCGCAGAGTACTGCATACAGTTTTTTGCAGAAAAATCAGATTCCAGATTTAATTTTTCTGCCATCATTGGTTTATAAGCCCGAGCAAGCTTATCGATTGCATCAGCAGCCCGATTCGCTTTTTCAACCACTACAGCTAACTCTGCTCGAGAGAGTCCCTCTGGCCACAAAAATACCGTAAACATAGACGGTTTATACAATCCTGTTTCCTGTTGAGATTTTTCAAATCTGTCCTGATGAGCCGGAGGCTGATGCGGTACAGTTTTGTTCTTTACAGAACAGCCAATTGATACAACAACTCCAAGCGCACATATAATTTTTTTCATCGTGAATTCTCCTTAGAAAAACATCGCCATTTCGAAGGCAGCTAAATTCGAAATTTTCACATTTCGACCCGACAATACTTGGGTAAAATTAACTCCCGTCTCAAGAGGTACCGGAAATTTTTTGGCACGAAACAATGGAATTGTACTAAAGTTTACTCCCACCTGTGCCGTTTCCATGTGTTGTTCAGTTCCAACATTTAGATAGTCATAGCGGTATGATTCAAATGCTCCGCCTTTGTAATGATCCTCTTGTTTAAACTGGGCACCCAGTGCTGCACCAAGCGTATACAGTTCTGCCACGCGATATTTAGCAGCCAATGACATCGTTGCTATATCACCCAAATCTCTGCTTGCTGAAGAATCTACGTCTGCACTCAGAACCTCTCCAGTAGGAGTCGGAATTCGTTTAGCCGTGTGATCTGCCAACTGCATTGTGTATCCTGCAGCCACAACTGCAGTTAGATTTGAATTCAAAAATACGTCTGCGGAAGTACCTAAACCAAGATCCCATTGTCCGTCACCAGATGGAACATCCACTAAATTGTCGATGTCGGCCGCACGGCCTGTTGGCAACACAACCTTAGGAGTCACTGCCACTGCTATAATATCATTTTTCAAAGCTTGGTATTTTAAAGCCAACGTAATATCGCCAATCTCAGATTTTTCTTTGTTTTCAAGTGGCTTATACCCTTTTGACGACAAGCTTGTGGCGATCACATTTTGAAGCTGAGGCTCTTTTTCTAAAATCTTGTTCTTTTTGCCGTCCGCTGCAAACTGCTGAAATCCCTTTTCAAGATTTTCATTTGCAGTCCATCCAGTATCAACATTTACATTTGAATACAAAACCGGAACTACCAATGCGAGCGTTGTTTTCTCATTCAACCCGTATGCAACCACCGGAACCGTTGCCGTGACTCGAGTGTTAATCACTCCATGTGACTCACCAACAATTTGATTTAGATCTGTTCCTTTAGAGTTTAGATATCCTTCAAATATCGCACGGTCATAATCCTTTTGCGCCTTTGCAAGATCATTCCAAGTTACATTTTTATTCATCGAGGCAGCCAACCCCATTGGGATTCCGTTTGCATTGTATTTGTCGGCAATTTCGGTTGTGAAGCCTAGTACTCGAACGGAGCGAATTTTTTTTGGCATCACCCCTGCACTTTCAAAATTCGCAGGAGCAAACAAATCTCCAGCCCACGCGAACTGACTTACATTCAAAACCAAAAGCAGCATTAGTATAAAAAATTTCATTGCAACCTCTTAAAACGTCAAAAAAAGAGAGAGAATAGCCTCTCTCTCTTCATAGTTAATTTTTTTAAATTGAATTAAAGCGTTTTCAAAAGATCTTTAGCTTCGCCCTGAACATGCTTGGTTTCAGGAATTAACTCGAGATTCAATGTTTCAGGATCTGCCGCTATGAAGGCATTCAAAAGCTTCTTCGCCGCAGTAATACGGTTTAAATCGATAAGAAGCTCCGCAAAATACGTGTTATTCAAGCCATTGGTACTTGGAGAGCTAGGGTCTTGTGGATTCGCCAAAGAACCTGCTACTGCAGCAGAAAGGTACTTCTCTGCCTTTTCATTACTTCCGCCTAGCAATCCAGGAATTTTGAAGTAAGCACGACCAAGCACACGATAAGCTCCAAACTCATGAATTTGTTTGAAACCAATTTTCACAATTGTTTCCATTGTCGTACGCAACTCAGGCCAACGCCCAAGAGAATCGACAACTCCTCGAGCATTTCCCCATTGGCCCAAATTAATTCCTCGGAAATAAAGTCCCTCGGCGACAATTGCCAACTGATCCTGAGGAAGTTTTTTGAGCTTCTCTACAGCTGCGGCATCGATATTTGCGGGATCTTTTAGACCCAAGATTACGAGACCTTTATCCGCAATTTCACTTCCAAGAAGATGACGTTCCAACTTTCGATCTTTATTTGTGCTTGCATAACCCGCAAAATATAGCGCCTCAGACTGTTTTATAAGAAGTGACGCCTTTGCGTTGCTATCGGATTCATCTTTAGCAAGGTCCGCATAAATTTTTGCAGCATCCAGAGCATTGTTTATTCCGGCTTGATTGAAGTCTCTCATTGCATAGGCATGAGCAGCTTGAGTTTTTAATTCTTCCTTTGTCGGATCTGCCTTAGCTCCAACTGAAAAAGTTATAGCTGCAGCAACCACTGAACTGATTAGCACTGATTTCACATTTCCCCCGTTTGGTATTGTTTTCGATCGACCTCAAGAAAACAAAAGCTCTAGTTTGAATTGCGATCAAAACTGAGTAATCATTCTTGAGGCGTCGCGAAACCTTGCCAAATCTTAACAAAATGATCAAGGGAAACAAAAAAATCTAGAGCATTAAGCTTAGAGCACTCGCTCTAGCGGCAAGAAAGTTTTACACCTTATCTCATCAATGGGTTTTTAAATCTATCTGTCGAACTGCACAAGTCATGCTTCAAGTTAGCTCGGGTGATTGTCCCTCGCTCCAAGCTGAACCTTTGTTTAATGTCTGCTTCTCGTTCGCTACAATTTCTCCCACCAAATCATAATCATGACTCTCGGTGATTCGAACCCAAACCATTTCACCCGGGTCAGCTGTGCCCTCATTTATATACACAACGCCGTCAATTTCTGGTGCCTGTTGGGAAGTTCGTCCCTGCAATAAAAGATCTGTCTCTTCAGAGATGCCGTCTACAATAACCTGAAGGGTTTTTCCCAAATAGGCTTGATGCTTCTCGCGGCTTATTTCATTCTGAATTGCCATCAAGGCATCATGGCGGATTTGTTTCGTTTCATCGTCAATTTGATTTTCCATCTTTCCACCAGCAGTATTCTCCTCAGGAGAATACATGAAACATCCGACACGATCAAATTTTTGGTCCTCTACAAAATTAAGAAGCTCCTCAAATTCCGCGTCAGTTTCTCCAGGAAACCCAACAATAAATTGGGTACGAATGACGGCTTCAGGAATCTCCGTTTTAATCTTTTGCAGACGGTCGACTATCTCGTCTTTGGTCATTTTTCGATTCATCCGTTTCAATACATCGTTGCTTATGTGCTGAAGTGGCATATCAAAATACTTAACTAGGTTTTTTCGTGTTTTAATCAATTCGATAACTCGATCTGAAATTCCGTCAGGATAGAGATACAAAACACGAATCCAATCAAGCCCTGGAACATCTGAAAGTGCTTCCAACAAGCTCTCTGGTGACTCTATTGCTTCTGGATTCGCACGCCGCAAATCCCAACCATAGTCGGTGAAATCATGGGAGATGATATTCAATTCCCGCACACCGCTTGCAACCAATAGTTTTGCCTCATTAATAATCGCCGACAACTTGCGCGACTGAAGATTTCCTCGAATTTTAGGGATGGCGCAAAAGGCACATCGCTTTAGACAACCTTCTGAAATTTTAAGATACGCCCGATACTGCGGTCCTGAATTTACCCGAGGAGTGTCCTCTTGTTGCAAATAGGTTGGCAAAGAATAGAATTTTTTATTCTTTTCCCCTGCCTCAGAATTCTTTAAAATTTGGGAAATGTTTTGAAATTCACCAGAACCTACAAATAAATCTGCCTCAGGTAGACCTTCCACCAAATCATCTTTGTATCTCTGTGTAAGGCACCCGGCGACAACCAACTTTTTGAGTGAACCTGATTTTTTTAGTTCGGCCATTTCCAAAATTTTTTCAATCGATTCTTTTTTGGCCTCTTCAATAAAGCCGCAAGTATTGACCACAATTGTGTCAGCCAACTCGCTTTTGTCGACCACTTCGTATCCATCTTTCATTAAATTCCCTAGCATTATCTCAGAATCAACAAGGTTTTTAGGACAACCTAAACTAACAAAATGAACTTTTTTATTCTTTTGATTTACAACCGTGTCCACAAATTACCTCTTTTAAAAAATTATCGCAAATTTTTGAACTGAATCGGAATTCCAAAACTCTGTGAACGGCAATGGGCCATTGTACTCTGAAGCTCGTCTATGCTTTTCGATGTGACCCGCACAACCTCATCCATGATTTGTGCCTGCACCTTAAGTTTTGAATCCTTAATTGATTTTACTATTTCTTTGGCCTTTTCTTTTTCAATACCTTGCTGAATATCAACCTTCTGCCTAACAGTCATTCCAGTGGCCGGAACAATTTTATCAAATTTTAGCGATGTAAAATCAACGCCACGTTTATGTAGTTTCGCCTGCAATATATCTTTCACAGCGTTAATCCGATACTCGTCATCTCCGACAAGAGTTAGATTTTTTTTATCCCACTCAATCTCACACTTGGTACCCTTTAAATCGTAACGACTTAAAAGCTCTTTCTTTGCCTGATTAATTGCATTGTCGACCTCTTGTAGATCAATCTCTGAAACAATATCAAACGATGCCACAAAACTCCCCTTTAAAAACTCAGAACATCAACGCCCTTAGGCGGCAGATAATTAAACAATTCATCTTTAACTGAAACACCCCACTTTTCATCGGAAAATGAAAAAGTTGTTTCATTGCTCATTTCGTCCCAATACTTTAACTCCACCACTTCAAAAGAATTCTTTGAAACTTCGTTTAACGTCAACTGCGCCCGATTGAAGTCTGTTGAAGTTTTTTTCGGCTGCAAAAAAAATACAGCAGCACCTTTTTGGTCTGTTTTATTGAGCACACCAGACACCAAAAAGTGTTGCAAAATATCTCCCTGCACAAGCAATGCCACAAGAGATTGTGAACGACCTTTTTTGGTGGACAAATTGGCTTTAATTACCTGAGGAACGGCGTTTTTAAACTCTTCAGCAGGATAACTAATCAACCAAGCCGTATTTTTATCGAGAACAACCAAAGATTTATCAGGAGATTGGATCTCCATTCTCATTTTCCCTTTTGAAATTTTTAGATTTCCTACTGCCTTTCTTTCTTGACCCAAAAGTTCTAGCTTCACCAGTTTTGAGACTTTCATCTCTGCAGATTCGGTTTTGAAACGCAAAAGCGTTTTCTTGAGTGTTTTAATTTGTTGCTCTGAGGCAACTGATATTTTTGAGGACTCTGATGCAGCCTTTGTAGAGACTATAAAAGAAATTTGAACCATGCCCAAGGTTATTAGAGGCAGAATATAATTTTTCATGCGCGAAAATTAGCAGATGCTGAACCATCCCGCAACCCATACAGCTTCGGCCTATCAAACAAAGTCCAAATCATGAAGCCCTCTGGGCACCCGAGAGCTTGATAGGCTGCTTTTCCAGTCGCACCAGACGTGATGACATCATCAACAAATACGAATTTGTGCATCTTTAGGACGTCAGTTTCAATGCCATCCTTTAGGGCAAAACGTTTCATATCCCGGCTGGCCAACGATAGTCTTTTTTGCTCACTGTTCCCCTCCAATTTAAATGGGCTAACCACCGTTGCCCCTATCTGGTTAGCCAATGCTTGTGCCCAACCAGAGGCGTGATCAATACCATTAAAATTTCGAGAGGGTGGGACAATTAGGTAGCTCGGCAATTCCCCACAAGCCTCTTCGAATAGAATTCGATCAATATACCAACTTGCCCATTGCTTCCACCGAGAAGGATCCCCTACTCCCTTTTGAGAATGTACAACAGAACGCATCCACCTATCCTCTAGGTCATCCCAAATAAACAAGGACTTTGATGAGAGTCCCTCCTGACATCTGGAAAATAACTTTTCTGGTAATAACGGGCGAATTTGCCTAATACAAAAGTTGCAAACTCCTGAAGTTGCACCAAAGACTCCACAGATTTGACAACAACGAATCGATTTTAATAATGCCGAAAACTTCACCAAAGTTAGTCATGCAAAATCCCATGGCCTTCTGAGGCAAATTTAATTGAGTCCAAAAGTGAAAAGACGTCCGTACGGCGACTATTCATTGTGGTATGGGATATTCTTCCAAATCGTCAGAGCCCTATAAACCTGCTCGCAAATTACTAATTGAGCTAAATGATGATTAAAAACCATCGACGATAATGAGAGCGTATAGTTAGCCCGCGCCTTGAGTTCGTCACTTGCTCCAAAGGCCCCTCCAACCACAAACAAAATTCGGGATTTTCCAGACTCCAGCATTTTTACCAATTTTTTACTAAATGCGAGGGAGTCGATCTGTTGACCACGCTCATCTAAAAGAACAACAAAATCATCCTTTGAAATTGAGTTCAGAACATGTTTTGACTCTATTTCTTTTTTTTGAACTGCCAACGCCCGATCTATTTTTACGGGTTTTAATCTTACGACTTCACAGGGAGAGAAAAAGCCGATTTTTCTGACAAAGTCGTTTGTCGCCTCCATCAGCCAATCTTCCTTTTGCCCACCCATGAAAAGAAAAGCTATTTTCATACCTTAATACGATCAACCACCTTAAGATCTTTGCCCCGTTTCCACATCTCCTCTAATCGATATTCTTGTCGAACAAAGTCATAGAAAATGTGAACAATTAATGATCCATAATCAATCAAAACCCATCGACCCTCTTGTGCGCCCTCGATGCTCTGAGGAAAAACGTTGAATTCGGCTTTCACCTCACGAATCACAAACTCAGCAAGCGAAGATGCATGGCGGGTACTTGTTCCAGATGCAATCAAAGTAAATTCACTCGGTGCATCCATCTCTCGAAGATCATAACCTTTAATTGCCACGCCCTTTTTTTCAAATAATAGATCGGCACAAAATCTGGTAAAATCCTCGTAATCACCTATCTTCGGTCCAATAGGGGCATACAGCTTGTGTTCACGAATATAACGCTCGACCTCAGCTGTCAGATACTTTTCAACGCCACGACCCATCCTAAGGCTTTTACGAATTTCAGATGCGGAGACGTCCTCCTGCAGCCTTATAAACTCAATGTGCTGACCAGTTTTCAATGCTATAAAACTTTTTTCAAATTCGGACACCATTGGTTGCAAACCACTTGGAAGGTCTTCGGTTTCATATGGCATATTGTGCCCTGGACGCGTAATCACTGCCAAATTGGCCATTGTCAGTATTTTTTCAAAATCTTTCCATTTATCAAATTGATCCAATTGATCCATACCGATGATGACAAAAAGATTTTCAGGCGAAACTGTTTTTGCATAATTCTCTACCGTTTCAACCGTGTAACTCAACCCCCCCCTTGTCACCTCTTGTTCATCAATTTTCACGTAATCAGAAAGGGGCGCCAATCCGATCTTGAGCATTTCAAGACGGTTCTCAATCGATGCGCCTTCAATTGGAGATTTTCTTGGATTCTGCGCGGCCAACACAACCGCGACTTGATCCAGCGACAATCTCTGTTTTGCTGACATAATACAGTTAATATGCCCTGAATGTAGTGGATCAAACGTTCCACCAAAAATACCCATTCTCATCTTTTTTCCTCTCCAAACACAACTCGCCCAAGTTCATGCACCAGCTCTTTAATGCCCTGGCCTGTCACTGCCGAAATTGACCTAACTTCTATGCCTCTTTTTTTAAAACGTGACACTAACTGATCCCGTTCCTCATGTGAAATTGAATCAATCTTATTTAGGACAACCATCTGTTTTCTGTCTGACAAAACACGATAACCATCTTTTTCTGAATTTACTTCATCATGAGCCTTGAGTTCATGATTGATGTCATCGTAGTCTTGCAGAGGATCCCTCCCTGACAAACCACTTGCATCAATAAGATGGATAAATAAGTTTGTTCTCTCTATATGGCGTAAAAACTGAGTGCCAAGTCCCACGCCCTCATGGGCCCCTGGTACCAATCCAGGAATGTCTGCCACAACAAAACTCTTGAATTCACCCAATTTCACTACACCTAGATTTGGAAACAAAGTCGTAAAAGGATAATCTGCAATCTTTGGTTTTGCTGCAGAAATTCTTGAAATTAATGTCGACTTCCCTGCGTTTGGATAACCAATTACTCCAACGTCTGCCAAAAGCTTTAGTTCAAGCGAAACTTGCATATGTTGCGCCGGTTCCCCTGGCTGAGCGTATTCAGGTGCTTGGTTTACACTCGTTTTAAAAAAGGTATTCCCTTTCCCTCCACGACCACCTTTTAACAAAATCAATTCAGTTGGTTCGCTTAAGTCAGCAACTGTATTACCATCACTATCTTTTATCAAAGTTCCTACGGGAACCAACAACACCAAGTCTTCACCATCGGCACCAGACATATTGCGCCTTTCGCCTGGGTTACCATTTGGAGCTTCGAACTTCTTCTTAAATCTAAACTCTACCAAAGTGTTCAATTGTGGAGTCGCCTTGATCACTACATTGCCCCCTCGACCACCATCTCCGCCGTCAGGACCACCCCTAGGAGTCATTGATTCCCGAGAAAAGCTAACCGCACCGGGGCCACCCTTTCCAGAACTCAATTCAATCGACACTTCATCAACAAACTTCACAATCAACTCCCGTAAAAAAAAAGGCTATGGACTTAACCCATAGCCTTGTTCATCAAAATCAGATCTCCGCAAGCCCTTTTTAAGCAGACAGAGGATAAACGCTGATCTTCATGCGAAGTTTATCTAATCTTTCAAACTTCACTTTGCCATCGATAATTGAATAAATCGTGAAATCACGACCCATACGAACGTTGTTTCCAAGATGAAACTTCGTTCCACGCTGGCGAACGATAATGGCTCCAGGCTTAACCTGCTCTCCACCAAATTTTTTTACACCAAGACGACGACCCTTACTATCGCGACCGTTTCTCGTACTACCTGCGGCCTTCTTACTTGCCATGACCTAACCCCCAAAAAAAATTATTTCGATGTTTTCTTTGTTGTTTTCTTTTTCGCAGCGACTTTCTTAGTCGTTTTTTTCGCTGCTACTTTTTTCGAAGTGGCTTTTTTAGCTACCTTTTTACCTGCAGCTTTTTTAGCAATCTTCTTTGCTCCTGTTTTAACTGATTTTTTTACGGCTGTCTCTGCATTTTCTTTGGCTGCAAGAGCTTTTTTTGCAGGATCAATAACAATAGCCTTCTTCTCTGTCGTAGCAGTTTTCCCATCTGGACTTGTAATTGCCTTAACAAACAATTCAGTGAATGCCTGTCTGTGACCCTGTGTCCTTCGGTACCCTTGGCGGCGCTTTTTCTTAAAAACGATAATTTTGGCGCCTCGTCCTTGTTGCGTCACAACGACCGTTACTTTGGCATTTGCCACCACAGGTGCGCCCACGAAAGGCTTCTCACCACCAACCATCAAAACGTCAGTTAAGTTTAATTCATCACCAATTTTAGCATCAAGCTTCTCAACTCGTACGATGTCACCAGCTTGAACACGATATTGTTTTCCACCGGCACGAAAAATTGCGTACATTTTTACCTCCAAAAACTCTTTCACGAGGGGGTATAACTGCCACGGCGCAATAGCCCTTGTCAATAATTTCAGCAGGAAATTTGAGGATCTACGAATGTTTTCGGAGAGCGTCAGCCCCAATTGCTCCACTATCTTTCAAATTCAGTCATTGACGCGATTTCATATTGCTCAAGATGGTACCCCACCTCAGATTTAAACACGACAGATCTATCTAGTTTTTTCTCAATATATTCAAGCATTTCACTTTCTTCTTCGTAAATCCAATCTCCAACTTCGGGATGACAATGTACCACGACCGCAGCTCCCTGACCCGGCCTCAGAGCTTCACGTTCAAGGTCTCTAAAAATCTCATGAGCAACAGTGGCTCTTAATTTTAAGTAGCCCTTGCCATCGCAGTAGTGGCAGGGCTCACATAGTGTTTTGACTAAACTTGGGCGGATGCGTTTTCGGGTCATCTCCACCAAGCCTAGATTCGACATTGACGTTACAGAGGTGTGTGCTCGGTCCCGCGCCAGTTCTTCGCGCAACGCTTCAAGAACTTTTTCCCGGTGAGCTTCTTTTTCCATGTCGATGAAATCAATAATTATGATTCCACCGCAATTGCGAATTCTTAATTGATGGGCAATCTCTCGAAGAGCTTCTAGATTAGTTTTTAGAATTGTGTCTTCAAGGTCCTTCTTTCCCACATACCTTCCTGTATTTACATCCACAACAACAAGTGCTTCGGCTTCATCAATGACGATATAGCCGCCTGATTTGAGCCAAATTTTTCTCTCCATTGACCGGGAAATCTCTAGGTCTATCTCGTAGAGATCAAACAGTGGCTTGGGGTCTTTATAGAGACTTACTTTGTTTTTATATTTGGGCATAAACTGATTCAGAAAATTTAGAATTTTTCGATATGATTCTTCCTCATCTGTCACAACTCTTTCAATATCTTCATTCAGAAGGTCTCTCAGGGCGCGAAGTTCCACATCCAATTCAGTGTGAACAGCTCCTGGACCGCGTTTTTTTTCATAGTTTTTCTGAATCTCCTGCCACAGCCGATTGAGGTAATCGAGGTCGGCAATTATGTTTGCCTCTGAAGCACCTTCCCCTGCGGTTCTAACAATTACTCCCCCGTTGGGCTGAGCTTTTTGGACTATTTCTTTTAGTCGATCGCGCTCTTGCTCGTCTGCAATCCTTCGCGAAACCCCAAGATGAACAACCGTAGGCATAAACACGACATGACGCCCTGGTAACGAAATATGAGTGGTAATTCTAGCGCCCTTGGACCCAATTGGATCTTTGGCCACCTGGACAAGAATTTGCTGCCCCTCGGTGAGTAGCTCCTGAATTCTCGGTTTTTGTACCTCAGCCTCTACTGGTTCAATTATTTCTTCAACCGACTCTGAATCAAACAATTCAGCTGGGTCGCTATCCATGTCAGACCGAACATCTCCCACATACAAAAATGCGGCCCGGTCCAGACCTATGTCTACAAATGCCGCTTGCATTCCTGGCAGAACGCGAATGACTTTTCCACGGTGAACTGAACCAACCATGGTTGGAGAGGTCTTTCTTTCAATTTTCAAATCAATCAAAGCGCCATTTTCAATATATGCAACTCTCGTTTCAACTGGGCGAACATTAATTAAGATCTCTGATGGCATGACGTCCTACTTTCACAACCTCGGTCTAGATGCTGAGGCCAAATCTCATTTTATTCGGCCGATCAGCCGATGATCTCTATGAGAAACAACGGAGGCTTATCGATTATGGCAAAGCTCGACGAACTTTTCAAAGTGATGGTAGCACAAGGGGCTTCGGATTTGCACCTTTCGTCTGGCGCGCCACCCTATCTTCGCCTTCATGGAGAAATGGTCAAGCTAGAGTACAAGGCCCTTTCAAACCAGGAATGCCAAGCTCTCGTTTTTGAAATCTTAACTGATAAACAAAAAAAGAACTTTGTGGACAACTGGGAGCTCGATTGCAGCTATAACCTTGAGGGGATCGGACGATTTCGCTGTAACGTCTTTATGCAACGAATTGGACTTGGCGCCGTGTTTCGCGTAATTCCAGAAAAAATCAAAACTGTGGAAGAGTTGAATTTGCCTCCCCAATTGCTTGATTTGATCAATATTCCTAAGGGACTAATTTGCGTTACTGGACCAACAGGATCTGGCAAGTCAACTACACTTGCAGCATTGATCAATCACATCAATATGCATGAAAAGGCTCATATCATTACGATTGAGGACCCGATTGAGTTTGTTCACCAGAATCAGCGATCGCTGATCAACCAGCGCGAAGTAAGCAGCCATACCAAGTCTTTTTCAAACGCTCTGAAGGCTGCTCTTCGAGAAGACCCTGATATTATTCTTGTCGGAGAGATGCGCGACCTCGAAACTATTCAACTCGCGCTAACTGCGGCTGAAACAGGACACTTAGTGTTTGGAACTCTTCACACGAATAATGCACATAAAACTATTGATCGAATCATCGACGTTTTTCCGGACACGAAACAGGCCCAAATTAGAGTGATGCTATCCGAAAGTTTGCGTGGTGTTATCGCTCAGGCATTGCTACCGCGGGAAGATCGTCCGGGCCGCGTTGCTGCAATCGAAGTCATGATGAATACGAAAGCCGTAGCCAATCTCATTCGAGAAGGCAAAACTTTTCAAATTCCATCTTCGATGCAAACTGGACGAAATCAAGGCATGATCACCTATGACAGTGCACTTGAGGAGCTCGTCAAAAAAGGATACATCACACAAAAATCGGCAAATGATTTTTTGGGAAAAAGCACGCTCGATACTGGGGCGTCTAAACCTGCAACTGTTGGTGGAGCGGCCGCCCAAGGCCCTATGGGTGGCGCAAAAAAAGTAGGGTAGTCTCCATTTTTGCTACCTAAGAATACTACTGAAAGCTCCATTCATAACTGATAAGCGGCACATTTAGCTGGGTGCTGGCAGACAAAGTTTCTGGGGCTTCAGGAGCAAACATTTTTTGCTTCTCAGCTCCCCCGTAGAATTCTCTTGGATTGGTTGCTGCATTGAATGTGACAAACGCGGTTCCAGAAATCACTCCTATGGCAAACCCAATAGCAATGTTTGACAGCTTGTCTTGGGGGCGCCCATAAAAGCTGAGTGTGCTCAATCCGAGAATTGCTCCGCCCAGACCGGCAAATACAATTGTCGCAAGCTGCTTACGTGGCCCTGCAGTTTTAACCTTATCGGTTGCTGCTGGAGGAGTAGGAGCCGGGGGTGGAGTTTGTGCACGCGCTTGAAGCGACAAATTGAGCACGATCAGTGCCGAGAGAGCTAACCTTCCAAAACCTCCCGCTCTGCCACATTTTCCTGAACTCAAAGATGATCGTTGCCTAAAATTTTCTCGCACGGTGCCTCCCCATCTTCCAAAATTGTAAACACTTGAAACTCTCGAGTCGACTCAATTTTAGAAATTACCAATGTTTCTACCGCTGCACGGGTCGTTCCCAATTTTATTTTGTTCATAAATATATTTAGTTTATTCTCTGGAGCTTTGGTCAAAATCTCCACCCTCCCATCGCGAAGATTTCTAACAAAACCCTGAAGAGCTAAGTCTGTCGCTATTCCAAAAACGAATTGCCTGAAACCAACGCCCTGCACCCGACCTGAAACTAAGATGTGACAAATTTCCATATTTTGACATTCTGCGGGCTGGTTGGTAATTTTCAACTGTTTTTTGCTTTTCAAAGCTCAATTCTTCTGGGGGAAAAATGTCGGGGAATCCGCTTGCGCCAAGCGAGCTTGCTAAATTTATTGATCATACGCTTTTGAAACCCGAGGCCACCTCTACTGATATCGCGAAGCTTTGCGCAGAAGCGCTTGCCTTTGGTTTCAAGGGCGTTTGCGTTCAAACTGGTCACCTTGCTCAAGTTGAAAAGTTATTACGTGCATCGAACATCCTTTCCGTTTGCGTTGTCGGATTTCCGCTGGGCTCAGAGTCTCGAGACGTAAAAGTTTTTGAAACTAAATGGGCAATCGACCATGGGGCGCAGGAAATTGACATGGTTATCAAGCTAGGTCATTTAAAGGCTGGAGAAGATCAGCTGGCTCAGGATGATATCGAAAGTGTTGTGGCGGCCGCCCAGGGAAAACCCGTTAAGGTGATCATCGAAACGGGGCTACTTAGCGACGAAGAAATTGTTCGTGCAAGCCTGATCTCAGAGAGAGCGGGAGCCAAATTTGTAAAAACAGCCACGGGATTTTTAGGTCGAGGTGCGACAGTAGAGGACATTCGGCTCATTCGTAAAACAGTTTCCGATAAAGTTGAAATAAAGGCGAGCGGTGGAGTCAAAACGCTTGCGTCTGCACTTCAAATGATCGAGGCCGGAGCAACAAGAATTGGGACAAGTTCTGGAGTCGCACTTGTTACTGGACTAACTGCAACAACCAACTACTAATCGAGAGTGTCATGTACTTTATCCCTGCTGAAATCATTAAAAAGAAGCGCAACAACCAAGAATTATCAAAAGAAGAAATCGAATTTTTTGTTAATGGCTTTTGCGCAAACGCGGTTCCTGATTATCAGGTTTCGGCGCTCCTCATGGCGATATACTTCAATGGTATGTCACCAACCGAGACTTCAGCACTAACCTCGGCAATGCTGAACTCAGGCAGAACGCTCAATTTTGATCAAATGATGACTGTCGACAAACACTCGACTGGTGGCGTGGGTGACAAAACGTCAATGATTTTAGCGCCGATTGTTGCCGCCGCTGGAGTACCCGTTCCAATGATTGCAGGCAGAGGGCTTGGTCACACGGGTGGAACATTGGACAAGCTAGAGTCAATCCCCGGCTTCAACATCAATCTTACGCTTGAACAATTCATCAGGCAAATTCGATCTATCGGCGTTGCGATGATTGGGCAAACATCTGAAATATGTCCCGCGGATAAAAAAATCTATGCTCTTCGAGACGTGACTGCAACTATTGAATCGCTTCCTCTTATTTGCGCCAGCATAATGTCCAAGAAGCTGGCGGAAGGCATAAGGGGATTAGTGCTTGATGTGAAATTCGGCTCAGGCGCATTTATGAAACATCTCGATCACGCAGAACAACTTGCAGAAAAATTGTCTGAAATTGGCGTTCATCAAGGAAAGAAAGTGGCCTATTTACTTACTGACATGAATCAACCGCTTGGAAGATTTATGGGCAATGCCCTGGAAATTGGCGAGTGCCTGAGTATTCTAAAACAAGAAAGCTTTATGGGTTATAAATCTCAGGAATTTGCAGACACGACTGAACTAAGCCTTGAACTTGCTGGTGGGATGATTTTTGCGGGCGGCAAAGCGGCGTCATGGGAGGATGGTGTGCAAATCGCCACTTCGATGCTACACAATGGGATGGCTTTCAACAAATTCAAGGAAATGGTTGTGGCACAAGGTGGAGACCTTGAGAAAATCGACTATTCCAGCCAAAAACTCAGCGTGCTTTCAAAAACAGATGGATACATTACAGAAATTAATACCGAGAAAATAGGGATCGCATGTCTTGCTCTTGGAGCAGGAAGATTACAAGTATCTGACAAATTGGACTTGGCTGCTGGAATTGAAATTCACAAAAAAATCGGCGACAGTGTCCGCGCTGGCGATAAGCTTTATACATTGTATGCAAACGATGTTTCAAAATTCAATCAAGCTCAAGACACGCTAATTGCTAACACAACAATTTCAACTCAGAAGTGTGCGAAACCTAATTTGATCATGAAGCGCAAAACCTTTGGTTTTTAGGCTCATCAAAAAAATATCGTCCAACAGGGAGGACAAATGGTTCAAGAAAAACTAGCCGAAACCGCTGCTTTCATCAGGGCAAAATCCAAAATTAAACCCCGAATTGGCGTCATATTGGGATCTGGCCTTGGTTCGTTTGTTCAGAATATTGAAGTTGAGTCGACCCTTCCATATGAACAGATTCCACATTTTTTTGCACCTACTGTTGAGGGACACCATGGCCGATTGATTTTGGGAACTGTGTCTGGTGTGCCCGTCGCAGCACTTCAAGGGCGCATTCACTATTACGAAGGACACTCAATGGAGACAGTCGTATACCCAACTAGGGCACTAGCGATGCTGGGAATCGAGACTCTGATTATTACAAATTCAGCGGGAGGCCTCGACCCAGGCATGCAGCCTGGAGATTTCATGATTATTGATGATCACATAAACCTGATGGGTGACAACCCTCTAAAGGGCCCCAATATTTCACAGTTTGGGCCGCGATTCCCAGACATGACCGAAGCCTATGATCGCAAATTAAACGAGAAAATGTCTGCCGTATTGGAAAAAAATGAAGTTCGTACCTGGAGAGGGGTCTATTGTGGAGTCAGCGGCCCCACCTACGAAACACCTGCCGAAGTGCGATATCTGCAGATGGTTGGGGGCAAGGCTGTCGGAATGTCGACAGTACCAGAAGCGATCGCAGCAAACCATCTTGGCCTCAGAGTCTGTGCGCTGAGTTGCATTACCAACAAAGCTGCGGGTATTTCTTCAGGCAAGCTTTCGCACAATGAAGTAACTGAGACGGCAAAAGCGGTGGAACAAAAGTTTTCGTCGTTTCTAACCGAATTTATTGCTCAGATATAGTTTATGAAAACAAAAAAGACCCTTCTTAAGGGTGGCCTATTGGTCACCATGAACAAAGCGCGCGAGTTTTTCGTGGGCGATGTGCTGATTGAAAACAATCGCATTGCGAAAGTTGCAAAAAAAATTCGAAGCAGTGATGACATGCATGTCGTAGATGTTTCGAATCATTTTGTAATTCCTGGATTGATTCAGACTCACACACATCTTTGCCAAACACTATTTCGTGGTGATGCCGATGATCTAGCTCTTCTCGATTGGTTGAGTCAGCGAATATGGCCTATGGAAAATGCGCACACTCAAAATTCACTTAAAGCATCAGCTCAGGTTGGGCTTTTGGAAATGCTAAAGGGTGGAACCACTTCGATTCTCGACATGGGAACCGTAAGACATACACATGCTCTTTTGGAGACAGCCAAAGAAAGTGGAATTCGCTATTGGGGAGGCAAATGCCTGATGGACCTAAAGGGATCTGCTGGGCCTCTTTATGAGTCAACCCGCGATGCCCTGACCGAGACTCAAGAATTGATGTCTTATTGGAGCAGGCAAGATCAAAATAGTTTGATCACCTATGTTCTATGCCCTCGGTTTGCCGTCTCCTGTACCGAGCAAATTTTGCGAGATTGCGTGGAGCTTCAACAGCAACACGGATTGATTATTCATACACACGCATCTGAAAATCGTGATGAAATAGCCATGATTGTGGAGCGCACAGGTCACAACAACGTCGAATACTTTGACAAGATTAAGATGCTCAATCCAAAGACTGTCGTGGTACATGGCGTACACCTCACTACTAGCGAAGTAAGATTAATGGCCGATGCCGGATCTCCTCTGGTGCATTGCCCGAGTTCCAACCTAAAACTTGGAAGTGGTGTTGCTCCCATTGATGAATACCTGCGAAGTGGCCTTACCGTTTCTCTTGGAGCCGATGGAGCCCCTTGCAATAATTCAATGGATGCATTTATTGAAATGCGATTGGCAGCGTTAATACAGAAACCCATTTTTGGGCCAGAGGCTCTAAGCGCCGAAAAGGCATTTGAAATGGCAACGATTATGGGCGCCAAAACCCTAGGAGCTGAAGATATTTTGGGTTCTCTTGAGCCTGGCAAGCAAGCCGACATTGCAGTTGTTCGTCGGGATCACCCGAGCGTTGCGACAGTCCACAACCCATACTCTGCTCTGGTTTATTCTTGCTTAGGGCGAGACGTGAGACATGTTTGGGTTGCAGGAAAGCAGGTCATTAAGAACGGCCGGCATTTTCGCTGGGACGAAAATGAAGTTCTAGCGACCGCAAATGCCGAGCACAAGAAACTAGCTAAACGCCTGTAAGGCACTATCGCGTATATCTTTTTAGCAAAGGTTCAGTCTCGACCATGCGCCAGTTTTGATCAAGGTATTCGACGATAATGGCTTTCTCGAGATTTGGACTAACCGACGTAGCCCCCTGAAGTGACAATAGACTAATCAGCAATGACAGGATGTCGTTGCGGGGGGACCTACATGGATGTTCGTTGGGGCACTGTCGCCACATGCCTTATCCTTCTTTGTTCATCAGTTGCCTGCAACAAAAAAGCGGCAGCACCTGCAGGCGATCGTGGAGTGTTGGAACCTAAACCGGAATGTGCCAACAATGCCATTGCTCAAAGATATATTGTTCGATGGAACGATGGATCTACAAGTATTGAGCACTCGCCCGACAAGGAAACTCTGATTAAAGAGGTGATAGAACCAAATCAGGACGACATTGAATTTGCCGAACCCGATATGCGTGTCTCTGTACCGAAAGTGTCTGTGCCGAATGTTTCTATGCCAAAAACAGAATCTGCCCCCTACGCACTTCCCTCTTCAGAAGAAGCAAATGACTGGGGCCAACGTGCCGTCTCCGCCGATCAAGCTTGGCAAAGCGGCGCCGATGGCCACGGCGTGATTGTGGCTGTGGTCGACTCTGGCGTCGACATCAACCATCCGCAACTTAAAGACCAGATTGCAATAAATCCGCTGGAAAAATTCAATGGAATTGACGACGACAACAATGGGTTTATTGATGATGTTAATGGATTCGACTTTGAGCAAAACTCCGGAATTATTTCAGATGGCAAAGGCCACGGCACCCATGTTTCAGGCATAATTGCGGCCGCACACAACGGAATAGTTCTTGGTGTGGCACCGAAGGCAAAAATCTTGCCCATAGACTTTATGAATGACATGGGAAATGGTTCAATTTCAAATGCCATCTTGGGAATTGAGTATGCCGTGAGTAGAGGGGCTAAAGTCATAAATGCAAGCTGGGGAGGCACGCCCTGTAGCAAAGCACTCAATGACACTATTCAAGGCCTCGCAAACTCGGGGGTCATTTTTGTTGTGGCCGCTGGCAACTCAGGACAAAATATTGACTACACACCTGAGTATCCGGCTGCGTTTGGCGGTCCAACTCAAATCACAGTTGGAGCGTCGACCGTATCAGATATCACCGCCTATTTTTCAAATTTCGGGGATAATAGCGTTCAGTTAATGGCTCCTGGGGTTAATATCCTCAGTACTTTTCCCGGAAATCAAACCGAAGTGTTAAGTGGCACAAGTATGGCCAGTCCATTTGTTGCGGGAGCTGCCGCCCTTTTGATGTCCAGCTATCCCAACTTGCCTGCTACGAAAATTCGAGAGGCAATAGTACGATCGATCGATTCAGGTCCCTACCAGGTGCAATTTCGCGGACGCTTGAATATTCAAAAAGCTCTGAACTACCTTAAGCAGTAAACCTGCCCAAACGAGCCCTGAATAAACTTAATTTGTTTTAAAGCAACTCCCCTGCCCCAACGCATCGCAGACGTGCGTCGAACCTTGCCTTTCGACTTAACGCGAAGGTAACGTCAGGCAGTTTATGCTCTAATTGAAACACAAGAGTTACCCCATAAATGCTCAGGAATATAGCATTGGGGGAATTGATTATTCACTATGGGAACTAGAATGGGAAAACGATTCTATATTGATGAACTGAAGAATTACGTGGGCCAAAAGGTTGAACTTAAGGGTTGGGTTTATAACTCACGCTCCTCTGGAAAAATCAAATTTCTCATACTTCGTGATGGTACCGGTATTTGCCAATGTGTATTCGTTAAAGGGGAGGCGTTGGAGGAAACACTAGAAAATGTTTTTCCACAACTCACCCAAGAATCCTCTGTCATAGTTACGGGAACGGTTCGCGAAGAAAAGCGAAGCCCTGGTGGTTATGAACTTACTGGCGAAAGCGTTCAAATCATTCATCGCGCTGAAGATAATTTTCCTATTTCTCCAAAAGAACATGGCACTGATTTTTTAATGAATAATCGCCACTTGTGGCTAAGATCAAAGCGTCAGCATGCCATTTTACGAATTCGAGCAGAAATCATCGCGGGAATTCGCGATTTTTTCGATGGCCGGGGCTTTACCCTAACAGATGCACCAATTTTTACACCAAATGCTTGCGAAGGAACTTCGACTTTATTCGAAACTCAATACTTTGACGAAAAAGCCTTCTTGTCACAAAGTGGGCAGTTGTATATGGAGGCAACTGCCGCTGCTTTTGGTAAGGTCTATTGTTTTGGACCTACATTTCGCGCTGAGAAATCAAAAACACGCCGACACTTGATTGAGTTTTGGATGGTCGAGCCCGAGGTGGCATTCAATGACCTTTACGACAACATGGAGCTCGCAGAACAGTTTGTGGAGTACATTGTTCAACGCGCTATTAAAAATCGTCCAGATGAGTTCGCTGCAATTGAGAGAAATGTTGATTTATTAAAGAATGTACTCGCTCCGTTTCCACGTGTTCACTACTCTGAAGCCGCTCAAATAATTAAGAAGGAAAACTCTGAGTTCGTTATTGGAGATGACTTTGGTGGCGCAGACGAAACGATCATAAGCTCAAAATTTGACCGACCTGTTTTTGTGCACCATTACCCCGCACCAGTAAAAGCCTTTTACATGAAGGAAGACCCTAGTGAGAAGGGCATGACCATGAGTTGCGATTTACTCGCCACAGAAGGTTACGGGGAGATCATGGGTGGTGGTCAGCGTGAAGACAATCTTGAAATTTTACAAAGAAAAATTAAAGAGCACAATCTGAACGAAGCCGATTTTGCCTGGTTTATGGATTTGAGAAGATATGGCTCGTTCCCACACTCTGGTTTTGGTTTGGGCGTTGAAAGAACTGTTGCCTGGGTCTGCGGATTACCGCACGTTCGCGAAACAATTCCATTCCCACGTCTATATGGCAGATCTTATCCCTGAAAAACGAGGAGAAAATTTTTATGAACAGTACAGAAGTCTCAAAAACGCAACTGCGTATCTCTGAGTTAGAAGCGAAAAACATGCAAGCCCTTGAGGGTGGCGGACCCGACCGAATCAAGAAGCACAAAGAAGGCACTCGTTTGACCGCGCGTGAGCGAATTGATGTTTTGGTGGATCCAGGTAGCTTCGTGGAAATGGATCGATTTGTTACTCACCGATGTGAAAACTTTGGTATGGAGAAAAATCGCATTCTCGGTGATGGTGTGATTACAGGCTACGGTCGCATCAATGGAAAACTTGTTTACGTATATTCGCAAGACTTCACAGTCTTTGGCGGAAGCATGTCGCGAACTCAAGCAAATAAGATTTTGAAAATTATGGACATGGCAATCAAGAATGGCGCACCGGTCATTGGTCTAAATGATTCTGGTGGTGCGAGAATCCAAGAAGGTGTTGAGGCTCTTGGTGGTTATGCAGATATCTTTTTGCGCAACACGCTCGCATCAGGAGTTGTTCCACAAATCAGTGCTATTATGGGGCCTTGTGCTGGTGGTGCCGTATACAGCCCTTCGATCACTGACTTTATTTTTATGGTCAAAGACACCAGCTATATGTTTGTCACTGGACCAGACGTGATTAAGACCGTAACTCACGAAGAAGTCACAAAAGAGGAGCTGGGTGGCGCCTTGGCCCACAGCCAAAAATCAGGAGTTGCTCATTTCGCGGCGAATGACGATAAACATTGTTTATTGTTAATTCGGGAACTTCTCAATTTTCTACCAAGTAATAACGTTGATGATCCTCCTGTACTTCCAACCTCTGATCGACCAGATCGAGTTGAAGAGGCTTTAAATTCATTTATTCCAGACAGCCCTCGCAAGCCATATGATATGCATGAGTTGATTAAGATGATTGTTGATGAAGGCTATTTTTTAGAAGTTCATCAGCACTATGCTAAAAATATCATCGTTGGTTTTGCCAGATTCAATGGCCGAAGCGTAGGTATCGTAGCAAACCAACCGCAAATTTTGGCTGGTTGCCTAAACATTGAGGCAAGCATCAAGGCCGCTCGATTTGTACGTTTTTGTGATGCATTCAATATCCCACTTGTCACTCTCGTAGATGTACCTGGATTTTTACCTGGAACACAGCAGGAGTGGAGCGGAATTATTACCCATGGAGCAAAATTATTGTATGCCTATGCTGAGGCGACGGTTCCAAAGGTTACAGTCATTACGCGAAAAGCATACGGTGGAGCATACGACGTTATGTCGTCGAAACACCTTCGCGGTGACGTAAATCTCGCCTACCCAACAGCAGAGATCGCCGTTATGGGTGCAGAAGGTGCTGTTAATATTATCTTCCGAGATGCCATCAAAAACGCAAGCTCACAACAAGAAGAGCGCGTTCGGCTGACCGCAGATTACGAGACCAAATTTGCTAATCCATATATTGCGGCAGAAGTCGGCTACATTGATGAAGTGATCGAGCCTGCGATGACGAGAAAACGAATTGTGGATGCCTTAGAAATGTTGAAAAACAAAAAGGACACGAACCCGCCTAAAAAGCACGGAAACATTCCGCTTTAAGGAGACTGCAGATGTTTAAAAAAGTTCTTATCGCAAATCGCGGAGAAATTGCATTGAGAGTGATTCGTGCGTGTCGCGACCTAGGTATTCAGTCGGTTGCCGTGTATAGCGATGCCGATCGAAATAGTTTGCACGTCGCCTTGGCTGATGAGGCTTACAATATTGGCCCGGCCCCAAGTAAGGATTCTTATCTCAAGATTGAAAATATTATGGAGGCCATCAAGGCCTCTGGTGCAGATGCCGTTCATCCTGGATATGGCTTTCTAAGTGAAAATGCAGAATTCGCCGATACTCTAAAAAAGGCTGGCATCGCATTCATTGGCCCAACTGCAGAAAATATTCGTGCAATGGGCGACAAACTTTCAGCCCTTAAACTCATGCGCGAAGCCGATGTCCCAACGGTTCCAGGCAGCGGCGGTCCCGTGAAAGACGTTGAACATGCCAAGGAGGTTGTAAAGAAAATTGGTTTGCCCGTAATCATCAAGGCCACGGCTGGTGGTGGTGGCAAAGGAATGCGCGTTGTTCATAAAATTGAAGACCTGGAAAGTTCTTTTCGAGCAGCACAAAGTGAAGGCTTGAATTATTTTAAAAACGATACTGTATACATCGAGAAGTTTATCAATAGCCCCAAACATATTGAAGTTCAAGTATTCGGGGACAAACACGGAAATGTAGTTCATCTTTTTGAGCGCGAATGTTCAATTCAAAGACGTCATCAAAAAATCATTGAAGAATCCCCGAGTCCCTCGGTTCCACAAGACGTGCGATTAAAACTTGGTGCTGTTGCGGTAAAAGCGGCGAAAAGTATTAACTATATCGGCGCAGGAACTCTCGAATTTATTTTTGATAACAACACCAAAGAATTCTATTTCATGGAAATGAACACACGCCTGCAGGTTGAACATCCCATAACTGAAATGGTTGTCGGCATTGATTTAGTTCACGAACAAATTCATGTTGCCGCAGGTAGACCACTTAGCTTCAAGCAGGAAGATGTTGTCCAGCGAGGCCACGCCATCGAGGCCCGAATTTGTGCTGAAGACCCTATTTCTTTTACCCCATGCCCGGGTCTCATTCGTCGATGCAGACATCCACAGGGCCCGTTCATTCGTGTGGATTCGTATGCTTACCCGGGTTATGAAGTTCCGATTTACTACGATCCAATGATCGCAAAACTCATTGCGTGGGGAAAAACCAGAGAAGAGGCAATTCAACGCCTTGATCGTGCATTGACCGAGTTTACTTTAACGGGCATCAAAACAAATATTGTTTTACATAAATCAATTCTTCAGGCGAAACAGTTTCGCGATGGTAGTTATACCACTCAATTTTGCGAAAAAGACCTTGAAGTAAAAATGCCAAAACTATTTAGAGTTGTAGACGACCACGTATTTCTAATTACGGCTGCAATAGCTGCATATAATGACAAAAAAGCCAAAAATGTTTCGGAGTACAATGTAGCAAGTCGTTGGAAGACTCTTGGTCGAAAACAATCATTGAGGTAGAAAAATGTTTTTTGAAGCTGATTTAAGAAATAAACATTACAAGATCGATATCAATGAGACACGCAATGCTTGGAATATCTCTTTACAAGAGGAAGGCCAAGACTGGGTGAAATATGAAATCTCTAAACAAGATTATCGATTGGTTGAAAATGTCATTAGTCTCATTTTTGGCGGGGGATCCTATATGCTTGATGTGGTTGGATCTGGAACCGACTACACTGTTTACACTCGGGGTGCCTACAGAAACGTCAAGATCTATAATGATGAAAGCCTCCTCCATGAAAGCTTAAAAAAGGGGGGCAGTCTTGGAGCAGATAATCAGCTCTCATCTGGTATGCCTGGAAAAATTGTAAAAGTCTTGGTGAACAAGGGCGATGTGGTGAAAGCTCATCAACCGCTGTTGATCATGGAAGCAATGAAAATGGAAAATGAAATGCGCGCTTCTCATGATGTAAAAATCAAAGACATTTTAGTGAAAGCTGGTGACAGCGTCGAATCAGGGGCAGTCTTAATTAATTTCGAGACCATTAAAGCCTAACTCAGAAAGCACACTCAAAGATGGAATCGAAATCTAAGCTTCGTAAAGGAATTTTTAAGACTTCTAGTAACATTGAGATCAAGGGCCTTTACGGACCAGATGATTTGGCAGAAACATCTGTGACTGATGCGAAACTTCGTGCTGGCGAGTTTCCATTTACAAGAGGTGTTCAAGAAACTATGTATCGTGGTCGTTTCTGGACCATGCGCCAATATGCTGGCTTCGGCTCAGCAAGAGAAAGCAACGAAAGATATAAAATGCTATTGCAGCGTGGGCAAACTGGTCTCAGCGTAGCATTCGATTTACCTACACAAATGGGTTTTGATTCTGACCATGTTATGTCCACAGGCGAAGTTGGCAAAGTAGGTGTCGCTATCAGCTCAATCGAGGACATGGAGATTTTATTAAAGGATCTTCCTCTTGATAAAATTTCGACTTCGATGACGATAAATTCCACGGCTGGAATTTTATTGGCGCTTTATATTTCTGTAGCAAGAAGACGTGGTGTCTCGGCAGAAAAGTTAACCGGAACAATACAGAATGATATTCTCAAAGAGTATATCGCTCGCGGGACTTATATTTTTCCACCGAAACCCTCAATGCGTGTGATCACTGATATTTTTGATTTCTGCAGTACTGAAGTTCCCAATTGGAATACGATTAGCATTTCGGGATATCACATTCGTGAAGCCGGAAGTACTGCCGTTCAAGAGGTGGCATTTACTCTGGCAAATGGTCTTGCCTATGTCCAGGCCGCAATTGACCAGGGATTAAACGTGGATTCCTTTGCCGGACGCTTGAGTTTTTTCTTCAACGTACACAATAACTTTTTCGAAGAAATTGCGAAGTTTAGGGCAGCGAGAAGAATGTGGGCAAAGCTCATGAAAGAAAGATTTGGAGCCAAGGACGACAAGTCTTTGAAACTTCGCTTTCATTCGCAAACCGCGGGCAGCACACTTACGGCCCAACAACCAGAAAATAATATTGTTCGTGTTACCATTCAGGCTCTGGCTTCGGTTTTAGGGGGCACTCAGAGTCTTCATACAAACTCAATGGATGAAGCCCTTGGATTACCAACTGAACGTGCCGCAACTATTGCACTGCGCACGCAGCAGATTATTGCAAACGAATCTGGCGTGGCAGACATTATAGATCCACTTGGTGGCTCGTTTTTTGTTGAGTCACTCACCGATCAAATCGAAAAGCAGGCAATGGATTATATTTCAAGAATTGAAAGTCTTGGTGGAGTCGTAAAGTGTATTGAGTCTGGATGGATTCAAAGAGAAATTCAACAGGCCGCCTATCTATTTCAGAAATCCATTGAAAATAAAGATGAGATTGTTGTTGGGGTTAACGAGTATTTTCAAAAATCTGAAATTCAACCGGAGATTTTGAAAATCTCAGAAGCCGTTGCAGCTGAACAAATTCAAAGACTGAAATTATTTAAATCAAAACGTGGCCTCAATACGGTCTCCCAACACCTAGAGCAAATTCGAAATGCGGCATCTAGTGAAGCCAATCTCATGCCTCTGTTTGTCGCAGCTGTCGATGCTGGCGTCACTCTGGGTGAGATCTCCGACAGTTTGCGAAAGGTTTTCGGTCTATACAAAGAAACTATCACCGTTTGACTGTTATTTCATTGCGCGCGAAATAGCTTCAATTTGTTTATCTGATAAACCCATCAGTGCCGTAGTCTTCATAGCACCCACACCTGCAATTCCTGCTTTAATTTGCGCAACAGTCGCACCTTTATGTTGAGTGCCGGCAGCACCATGGCAACTCAGACAGTACATTGAATACTGTGCGGCAGGACTATATGCCACAAGATATACTTGCGCGTTTGAAATGTGATCATACACTGTCTTCGTTTTCGTCGCATCAATAGCACCCGTCACAACACAGTTCATTTGTCCGCCCGGAGAAATTGATCCTCCATGCGGGCATGGTGCTCCACCTGTGTGCATTTGGTGATTGGTTGTATCCATGTTCTTGATGGTAATTGTGTCACCCACTATAGCTTCAATTTTATTTGCATTCGAATTCCACGAAGCTGTTCCCGTCCCATTTGGAATTTCAAACACAACAGTTCCACCAGGTGTCGTGGTGGTGCCAGTGCCGGTTCCACCCGTTACAGGAGCTCCACCTCCACCCAAATCAACATTGTATGAAACCGGACCAATATTTTTTTCTCCAACTACAACTCGCAATGAAACAGTCAATGTCCCGCCCTGAGTACACTTCACAATAAAAGCATCTGGCGTAGCACCAAGTCGCGAGGTACATCCTGCCTGAGCCCCATTTAGGTCATAACCCCATGCATAGACAGCTCCTGGCGCCTGCTGATCAAGGTGGGCTGCGAACTGAAGGTCCTGGCCAGTCGCTACTGTTGCGCTATTGCTACCAATATAGAGTGCCTGGTGGGCCCCAGCTGCCGAGCTCTGTGCCGATGTACTCAAGCCATTGGGAGCCTGAAAACCTGGCGAACAATTTTGAAATGCCCCAACTGTCACCAAACTCAGTGCACCGAATAGAATCATAAATTGCGTTTTCTTCATCTGGCTCCCCCTGCTCAAGTAACGTATCGGCGCCCCTGTTTCGAAAACGAGATATAAAAGATCGACACTTTGAAACACTGAGCCTAATTGTGTATAAGCAGACGAGTATTTCAGTTCGAATATTTTGAAATCTCAAAGTGAAACATTGATTGATCAGAAGTTCATCACAGATGACGTGTTTACCGATGATTCTCGATTACACTTAGCCCATGAACGACCTTCTCAAGCATCGACTCGGAAATCCAAACATCAGCAGCCTTGTTTGATTTCAATTCTTGTTCACAGCCTTGCCTAAAATTTCTATGAAGATGCCCGCAAGATTGGCCCTCTGAATCTCGCAACAAAAATTCGCACTCTCGTTTTTCCTTGTTGAACCGTCTTCCAATTAATAAAGATTTGTGATCAGTTGCCGGCTTGCCACTGCGAAACTGACAAAGTCGATTCGAATCTGTGTACTCGCCATCGAAAAGAAAAGTATAACAATAGTCGATCGCCACAGGTAGAAGTTGGCCCGAATCAAAAACCGCATTAATTTTTTGAAGGTATTCTCCTTTTTCAAGAAGGTGATCCGAGCTCAGCTTTGGACAGTCTGGAAATTCCTTTTCGATTTCTTTGTTGAGTTTTTCCGACCGAAATGAATAACAAGTTGGTTGCCGCTTAACCGCAGACTTCAATACCTGATTCAGTTGATCACTCCCCAAAAAACGTGCCCCCACGTCAACACCGGATGACTTTGTTAAATCAACGCATCGGGGAGCAACCGTGAGGTTGTATAGACTGGCCATGCTCACACCACCTTGTGCTGCCTTACTCCGCAAGTATTTTTGCAGAGACCTTAAGCTTTGGGAAGTTGAATCTATCCCCCTATTTTTTTCCATTTCAACTGCAAGTTTTGTGGTGAATTCTTTTGTAGTCAAAGTTTGTTTATATAACTCAGCAAGAGTATCATGGAGCGTGTTCTCGACTTCCGTGACGGCAACTCTAGGCTCTTTTGCGCAATTTTTTTCAAGAACCTTCTGGCCAGTATCAGGAGCATAGATCGCCTGATTTGCTCGTACTGTAACATCTGTATAAGCACAGCCCTTTTGCAACTCCACGACCTTATCCACGACAGTACATGGAGTGGGACAAAAGGATTTTTCTTGCAGAACTTGATTCAAGGTAACTGTAGGGCTCAATATAACTTTGCTTGTTTCAAAATTGAATTTGGCCTGATTTTCTCTGTTAATTAATGCCGAAGCTAATTGAGTCCCTGCAAAATTCCAACAATACAGTGAGGCTGATTGGTCAAAATTTGGAGCCTGATACATCGATGAACCTTTGGTCCTCAAATCGACGCTGGAGCACTCGTGCTCCGACACGCCCCAACTCAATGAACTTGTGCAAATATGTATCACCGCTGCCACGGTTGCCTTCAATATCAATTTGTCCATTAATTCAATTCTGCCATTTTTGGGCAGAGCTGCTCACCATATTTCATTGTTTTTTAAATAAATCCCGACCGCTCTTCGCAAGGCCCTGATTTTGTTTGTGTTTTTAATCCGAACTCTGGCATCCCCTTTGCTGTTCAATCACGGTAGGGAGACCTCATGTCTAAGACTTTAGTTGATGCAGACTCTACAAATACAAACTATTCGTTGAAACCGTTTGCTTGGTTACGTGTCCTTAGTTCAGGCTCAAAAAAGACCTTGAGTTTTTTAGCTTTGACGGTCTCCTTAGCTGGTGCATTTCTGACGATCAAAAACGTATGGTTTACCGATGGGGACCCCATCGAAACAGCGCAAGTGATGGTAGAACAACAGACGACAAAATCTGTTGCAGCCACAATCAAAAAACTCAATTTGTTTCCTCCGCACGACATCACCTATGTTCCGTACTTTGATAGAGCAGCGATCCTACGCGATTCCGACAATCGAATTTCATCAGAGTTTCAAGTTCCAGCAGCGCTCAAAACACGAGTGGGATTCTGGTTTGACGTTTACACTCGTTACAATTCCAATCAAAGATTAATTCACCACTCCAAATACCCCTGGGTTGTATTTCGAATTTTGGATGTTTCAGGAGTCATCAACACAGACAAGCCGAAATTTAAATGGATGCGAGTTGAGCGTGCTGAAAAAATCGTTAAAAAAGAACGAGATCGCCTTGAGGGCATGCTAAAGAAAATTGCGAAGACAAAAAGTCTCGACAAACTTTCGCTTGATGAAATTGAGATTGTTAATCTACTTTCATCCATCGACAAAAATCCTCGTTTAGCTGCAGCTGAGGCGGCTCGGTCCCTTCGAATCCAAGTTGGACAGCGAGATTTTTTTGGAGAAGGATTGAAAATTGCAGGTCCATACCTACCTGTTCTTGAAGAAGTGTTTAGAAGGAATCGACTTCCGGTGGAATTAACTCGCCTCCCGCTCGTTGAAAGTAGTTTTAACAGATTAGCAACCAGCAAAGCTGGTGCCGCGGGAATTTGGCAATTCATTGGTGACACTGGAAAGAAATATCTCATTGTAGATGGTATGATTGACGAGCGTAGATCTCCTGTGAAATCAACCGAAGCAGCTGCCGATCTCTTGAAAGAGAATTTCACAATAATGAAAAAATCATGGCCGCTTGCGATTACAGCATACAATCATGGACCGGGTGGAGTTCGGAAGGCCGTACGGATTGCTAAAACCAATGATCTAGCTGAAATAATCAAGAAATATCAGTCACGTTCTTTTAGTTTTGCTACTTCAAATTACTATTCAGAATTTTTGGCAGCTCTCTATGCGGAAGAATATAAAAAAGAAATTTTCGGAGAAGAATCCACGAATCAGGTTTTAGCATTTGGTATCGTTGAACTTGTTCGACCCGTTCGCCCAAGCTCAATCATAAAAAAAGTTGGTATTTCCAAAGAAAAATTGTTGGAGTTCAATCCCGACTTAAAGTCTGCGATTCGGATGGATTCCATTATACCATCTGGATTTGAACTGCACGTTCCTTCAGACCTTGAGATTAAGGCCAATCAAGCGGTGGGAGTTGAGCAAATTTCTCGAGCAGACGACCCCAATATGGCACTCTAAAAAATTTAATCTGAAAATCGACTCCATATTAGAGAGCGTCCTCAATTGCCTAGACTACTACGCAAAAGCAATAGAAGTGATTTGAGCGTTGCTCGTCGTCGAAATAGCACCACTATTTCTCCTCCTCGTGCTTTCAACTCACTTCTATTGCTTCCACTCGCGACGTCCGACCAATTGAGGACACGCCCTATTTCATCTGACTTGAAAATTTTGAATAGACAATATTCAAAACACTACGATCAACCAATACCACTTGTTGAGAAAGTGTTCCCTTTTCATGGCACCTCACCTGAATATTGTGAAAGCCCTCCGAAAGGTTAGAAATCAAGTAGTACCCTGCTCCGAAACCAAATTCTCTACCAAATATTTTTTGTTTATAATTGAGATATGTGACTTGAAATGATTTTTCTCCGGGAGACTCACCATCGACCTGGACATCGTATTTACATGAGCCCTGGTGCATACCTAATACTGCTCCCCGGTCTTCAAGTGGTTCAATTTTTTGGTATTTCAAAAGCTCCGACAACCAATCTTTTTGCACCATAGGGAAATTCAAATGGCGCTGGTCTCTGGAGATTACCCTTCTGATGACAGCATATTCATTCGTACCTGTAGCATCAGCGACATAGAGAGAAGATCCAAGTGGCAAAACATGAACGTCTTCACCCATAATTTCCTGTGAATCAGAGCTGCCAAGTGCCACAATGCTCGCTTTGATTTTTTTCTCTGGCACAAAGGCGTCAAAAATGTGGGTTTCTATTTGGTTAACCAACTTTGTTTCAAGATCAACGTGCGACACAGCTCCTGATTCAACCAGTATCATAGTTGGGTCGGTAGTGCGATTTGTGCCGTTTGCCACCAATGCATGTACATTTGAATCCACGGCAACAATAGCATAAATGCCATTTTCTGATGTCGCCGTAAGTTTTTGATCGGGCAGTAATAATTTGTTGAAGTAGACCACTTTGGCGTTGGGTGAACGTGTGGCTAATTCTACTTTTGCACCAGCGACCGGTGCCCCCGATGCCGTGACTCTTCCCCAAATCGTTCCGTGATTCAATAAAATAGGCGCGCCTCGTTCGCCAAATACGATGTCGTATAGTGACGCAACCATTTTTTCTGGATATGCAATTACTTTGTTGGACCCACCTGTAGATACAAATGACAAAGTAGATTGATATCCCTTTTTGTGTGTCCTAATCAATAAGCGGGAACCATCCTCTGTCATTTTGCTTTCAAATAGGCCAAGCTTATTGGTTCTTCCGAAGTTTTCTCTCTTTCCAATTCCGCCAATACTGAGGGGCCCTGCATTTACAGAAATTTCAGCTGTAGAATAGCCGCTCACTACTTGACCGTAGATGCCACTTTTCTTTGGAGCTAGTGAGATTACTACATTCTCGACACTGCCTTTGCGAGACACTCTTTGCGAAAGTGAGCGAATGTCAATTCGGCCCTCGGCTAATATCTCGTTGTTGTCTCCTGCTAAAACCGCAACAACATCTCCCTTTAACATGTTCACAACCAACTGAAATTTGCCAGTCCTATAGTCCACAAAACCTGTTTCAAAAAATGCTCCATCTATTTCTCTAAATACATAGAATTGGTGTCTCGGATCAGTCAGAGCTGCTCCTTCAGAAAGCTGAATTGTTCCAGATATCGTTGCCTGCCCAATTCCCTCATTTTTTCTTGCAAGTGATAGCTGATCGTCTGTTAAAAATTCTGCTGTCTTGAAGCTCCGCTCCTCAATCGATTGTGCCGTCGGCGGTTGACGCCGAGGATATGTTCGGCTTCCGTCGGTCTTTTTGGGCACATCTTTCGGATCACTTTGAACCGGTGAAGATTTTCCTCCACCTGATTCTTGGTTTCCACTTGCAATCATGGGCGCTAACAATTGCCCCAGCAGTTGTTCCTTCGTGACATTGAGTTCCTCTAGACTAATAGTTTTTTTAACAACATCTTGAGTCGATCCCGACCCCTCAACAACAGTGCTCTCTTTTATTTCGGAGGATGTATTTTGCGGGGCAAATGAACCTATGACAGCGCTCCAGAATTTTTTTGTCTGTTCAAATGAGACATCTCGAAATCTCTCGAATTTTTGAACATCCACGAGGTGCTGCTTGTTTATTTGCTCGTCCTCTATCGATCGGAGTTGTTCTATTTGCGCAACAATTTTGGGTCCAAACGAATTGTCCTGAGCTAAAAGGGTGGAAGTCGAGTTTGCTTTGGACCATGATTCGTCAAAAATTTGGGATTCAAAGAGATCATCCTCCAAGGCGGCAAACGGGGGAGCGGCTCGGTGAATATTTATTCTGATTCCCTTGGTGATAGATCGGAATTCAACCGAATTTTTAGTTGTAGGATATAATACCGTGGTCAGAAAAAAAAGGAAGAGGCCCATTGTAAGAACAATTGGAAATCGAAATCTATTTGTTTTGGGCCGAGAGTAAAACTTGTACACTCTATTCCATCCAATGGAAAAACGTGGGAAATCCTCTCCCACAAATAAATTTTATTTAAAATACCCGTAGGTCGTCAATGGCATTGCGATTCTCTCGACGAAGAGCCAACTCCTGCTTTAGCCGCTTCAAAATTTCTCTAGCTTGCCTTTCGTCTTGCCCATCTACCCGATAGGCTCCGTCTGCAAACTTTACTTCACGAAAAACGGTGATTTGGACTGTGTATGGTCGAGTTTCGCCCAATAGAACTATCTTTGCGTAGTATCGAGGATCTTTTTTCGAAGCCTCAACGTACATTGGGTAGTTCCCGATAAAATAAGTCGACAAAAATACCCTGCCATTTGAACTAACTGATCGAACGGCCAGAGGCGCATTTTTTTCAATCACCTCTTGAATGGTTCCTGGAGACATGTCTAGGCCGTCGATAGACGGTCCAGACGCACATCCTACAAATAAAAAAGCAGAAAAAACCAAAATAAGTTTTGAATGAGAAATCATTTGAACTCTTTTGGTTTTCACTTCGGAACTTTTTCCCAGTCTTTTAAGAAGGTTTGAATTCCCGACTCAGTCAACGGATGGTGACACATCTGCTTCAAAACCTTCAATGGGCAAGTCACAATATCTGCACCCAAAAGCGACGCATCCAAAACGTGAAGTGGATGCCGAACGCTTGCTACAAGAACCTCTGTTTCAAAACTGTAGTTTTGATAGATTTGCACTATCTGCTTAATCAAATCCATTCCAATGTGAGATAGATCATCCAATCTTCCTACGAATGGAGAGACCATTGTGCCCCCGGCTTTTGCTACTAGCAACGCTTGAAGTGGCGAGAACACCAGGGTCACATTGGTTTTTATTCCCTCTGCAGCAAATCTCTTTACCGCGACCAATCCTTCTTCGCCCATTGGAACTTTGACCACAACGTTCTTGTGAATTTTTGCAAGCTCCACACCTTCTTTAAACATCTTGTCTGCTTCTAAACTAATCACCTCAGCTGAAATTGGCCCGTCTACAATTGCACAAATATCTTTGATCACCTCTGGAAGCTTACGACCAGTCTTAGCGATCAAAGAGGGATTTGTTGTTACTCCATCAACCCACCCTTTGGCATTGGCTTCTTTGATTTCATTCAAGTCTGCCGTATCTATAAAAAACTTCATAACATCCTCCGTAGATTATAAATTCAAAACATCTTTCATTGAATATTGTCCTGGCATTTTCCCAAATATCCATTCTGCGGCGGTTATTGCTCCGCGTGCGAAAACTCGGCGATTCAGGGCCGAATGCGAGAGTGTCAAGGTTTCCTCTTCTCCCATTATCCACACCTTGTGTTCTCCAAATATTCCACCACCACGAATAACTGCCGGTTCTTCTGATGACCTTCCAATGGCTTGATCTAGATGGGCTTTTAACAACAATGCAGTACCACTCGGTCTGTCCTTTTTATGACGATGGTGAGCCTCTTCAATTTGAAAATCAAAATCCTTCAGCGGCCCCAGTCGCTCAAGTAGGCCAGCAAGTACATTCACTCCCAACGACATGTTGGCGGAATAGATAATCGGCGTCTGTCTCGCCCCTGAAGCTAGTGTTAATTTTTGGTCTGCTGAAATTCCTGTCGTGCCAGAAACCAATGCTACTTTTTTCTGTGCACACCAATTTACCACTCGGTCAAATATTTCAGTTCCAGAAAAATCAATCACGACGTCAACGTCTTTTGCATCCAAACTATCTAAGCCAGCAACAATTCTGTTTTCTATTTGGCCACGAGAACTTTCTAGTCGCGAGGCCACCCCAGCCACAATTTGGTGTCCTCGCTGCTTTGCCATGCTTGAAATTTCATTTCCCATTTTCCCTGTCTGGCCAACAATTACAATTTTCATAAAATGCCAACAGCCTTCATTTTAGATCGCAGCTCATTTGTTTTATCGCTTTCCAGTGCCACAAGGGGAAGTCGGAGCTCTGGAGACTCGATAATGCCCAACAAATGAAGGGCCATTTTCACTGGAATTGGGTTTGACTCAATAAACAGAAAATCAATTAACTCCCGATACTTTTTAAAATCCTCCGCTACATTTTTGTCGTTCTCGCTAACCTTACGCGCCCAACGTACAAATTCCACCGGCAAAATATGAGAGGCAACAGAGATGACACCATTTCCACCCGCCTGAAGAAATTCAACATAGGTGCTATCATCACCGGTAGTTAGCAAAAATTCTGATCCAGCCTTTGCACGAATTTGTTTGTCGAACTCAATGTCGCCACTCGCCTCTTTAATTCCTACGATTCCCTTCACTTTACTCAGCTCAACAATTGTTTCGAGATCCAATTTGGTAATTGTTCGACCAGGAACATTGTATAACAGCACGGGAAGACTTGAGGCTTCTGCCACCATTTTGTAATGCGCGATCAATCCTCGCTGCGGGGGTTTGTTGTAATACGGTACAACTACAAGAGCACCGTCTGCGCCCCATTCTTTCGCCTCTTTTGTGAATCGAATCGTTTCGCTAGTCGAATTAGTGCCCGTTCCAACAACTAAAGGAACTCGGCCATTTGATTCGTCCTTCACCGCCTTAAATACTTCGTAACGTTCTGTATTGGACAACACCGGACTTTCAGCTGTCGTTCCCAAAACGACAAACCCTTGAACTCCATTTTCAAGCTGAAACTGAACGAGATTTTTTAGTGATTTGAAGTCTATTTCACCGTTTTTAAATGGGGTAACCAGCGCAGTGTATACTCCCGAAAATTTGCTCATACTTTCCTCCACTCCCCACTAAACACCAACGCCGCGGGACCTTCAAGCTCCAACTGATCACCTGAGATTCGACGCACAATCAACCTTCCGCCTGGTGTCGTGATTTGCAATTCTCCAGATGATCCATGTTTATACAAATTGACTGCAACAGCTAACACGCCGGTACCGCATGAAAGCGTAAAATTCTCTACACCACGCTCAAATGTTTTTGCAAAATAGCTACTTCCATCTTCTTTTGAAAACAACGTAACGTTTGCTCCCCTCTCGCCCGCACCCCTATGCCAACGAAATTCTCGAATGATTTTTTCATTTCCCAGAGAATTGCTCATGTCTGCTTCAACCACCACATGTGGAACACCAGTATTGATAAGTTGTCCAGTCAGACCTTCGACTCCAGAGGAAAGTGTTTCGATATTGAGCCCTGCCCCAGGAATCAAAACTGAAGAACAAGACTCAGATTTTATTCGAATTTCAACCGGCCCCGAAAGAGTGTGTAGAAAAAACGACGAACTCAACCCATGGTGAAGTCCCCAGCGCCCCATGCATCTGGCGGCATTTCCACACATCTCAGCGGATGATCCGTCTTCGTTGTAAAAATCCCATTGAACATCAGTCAAATTTCCTACCATATCCTCAATAAACACGACACCGTCGGCACCTACGCCAAAGTGCCTATCTGCAATTTTTTTTACAAGTGGTGGCCGGTCCTTTTTGTCTACAAAAACATTTTGCGAAACTTGCCGTTGATCAATAAAAACAAAATCATTCCCGGTTGCTTCAAGTTTTTCAAATTTCATGGAGTGACTTTCTTTGCCGGAGTATCTGGCTCCTTATTAGGTGCTCCAGTGGCATCGATCGTTTTCATTGCCCTAGAAAAGGTCGGTTGCCCTCTGCCTATTTCTGCAGGTGTTTTTGGCGGCTGCGGTCGCCCTCGAACTCCACAGGACAAACTAAACACAATCAAACAATAAAATATTAAATGTTTACTCATACCACTTCCCTGGCTTTATGGCGGCTTCTCGTGATGGATTTTTCAAAAAGTCTTGCACCCTCTTTTTTGCAGAGCAAAGAGAAATATCCAGCTCCAATTCTTTTCTTCTTCTAGCCGACATATTGTCACACTCCTGCACATACTTTTGCCCAAGCATGATATCAGAGACATCGATAGTTGTTTGATACATCCATTTCCAAAAGTAATATTCAGCTGACCAATTTCCCTGATCACTCGAGGTTAACAAAGATTTCAACCCCTTCATATCTGCGTTCATCCACATGGCGCGGGCCACAATACTTTTGGCCGCCCTTGATGTTTCATCGGGAATTCCACCCTGACTTGTTAGCAATTTAGAAATTTCTCCGAATTCTTTTTTGCAAATCATAACCTGCCCCGCGAGAACCTTAATTTCTGCTAACAGTTCATTTGACTCACGAAGCTGCTCAAGCGACGCCTCGGCTCGATCACATTCATCGAGTTTCAGTTCTATTAAAATCATGCTACGTGCAATGGTTGTGTTACCTTGCTCAAATTTTTGCGCCTCGGTAAATTTTTCGATCGCCTCCTTCGGGCGCAGCTCAGCCATTGTTTCTCCCAAAGTGAACAAGGCCTGACCTTGCTCCGAATAGAACACAGATGTGAGTTCATTAAGTTTCTTTTGAATTTCTCGATACGCGAAAGAGCCCTTGGCCTCTTGTGCCAATCCACCTGACAGAATTCGACTAACTTGAACACGGTCGTGCTGAAGGGTCAACTGTTCGGCCTTGGCAATAAGGTCGCGATAGCTTTCGGCGCGTGGCGCTCGAATTTTTGATTTAATCTCTGCTGAATTTTTTTTTAATGGAGAGGCCGCAAGTGCCTCTCCAATTTTTAAATTAGTTAGCGAACTTGAAAGAAGTAAGCTCGTTGCTAACTTCACCCATTTGAGTCTGTCCAATCGATTTGAGAAGGCCAGAAATTGGAATTTCCTTAGGATTGATCCAGGCCTCTTGAATTTGCCCATTGTCTTTGTCCTTGATTTTCGCATGTATGCACGCAAATGTTCCTGCCGGAACTGTAACATGATCTTCCGTCATTTCAACAATCTCAGAATTATTTTTTGGAAGTTGTTCTTCTTTGCCATTTACCAAAACCTTCATGATCTGCCCATTGGCTTTGTTAAATAGAATTTCAATCTTTTGTTTCCCAGCAAATCCCAGGTCGGCATCCTGTTGTAACCATACTTCCGTTGCAGTCTCTTCCCTGACAAAGGTAACCATTTTCCCATTGATAAAGCCGCCCATTGCTTTTATCGAGTACTCTGCTCTATCCCCTACTTTCCAACCTAGGCCGGCAGTCATGGCTTGTACATTTGCAGCCAATTGTAGAGCCTTAATATCGGCAGAAACTTCAGCCTTTGATTGACCTCCAAGAACCAGAATCATCGTTGCCATTAGCACCATTGATATTTTTCTAAACATGTTCCCTCCCTAGTGTTGTTTAGACACACATTTTCCCATCGACTACGATGGAGTCAACACTCCAAGACTGGGCCTAGACTTTGATCCTCTTGGGTTTGGCACTTTCTAGACAAACGTCTATTTGTAAAACTAAATTAATTTTCTTTATATGAAGAAATCAGAACTTGGCGCGGTTTGCTTCCGTTTGCTGGGCCCACTACACCTTCTCGTTCAAATTTTTCAATCATCCTTGCAGCCCTTGGGTACCCAAGTCGGAATTTTCTCTGCAAGAGAGAAGCACTTACCTCTTTCATACTCGACGTATAGGCCAGAATTTCATCGTATCTATCATCATATTCAGAACCTTCGTCATCACCAAAACTTTCTTCCTCTCCCCCATCCTCTCCATTTGAACTACCAAATTCATAGCCACCCCCACTTCCCTCAAGGGCTTTCATGGCCAGTTGATCATATTGGGGTTCTCCTTGGTCCGACCAAAATTTCATTATTGATGCAATTTCATGTTCCGTAACCCATGGACCATGGTGCCTGAGTGGTTTTGCCACCCCTGGCGCCAAAAACAACATATCCCCTTGAGCAAGTAAGCGTTCCGCTCCAGAATCATCTAAGATGATTCTCGAATCCATTTTGCTTGCGACTTTGAAACTCATCCTTCCTGGAATATTTGTCTTAATTAAACCCGTGACAACATCTTTTCTGGGACTTTGCATGGCAAGAACAAGATGAATTCCACACGCACGGGCCATCTGCGCAAGCCTGACAACAGATTGTTCAACGTTAACTTTATCGACAGCCATTAGATCACCAAATTCTTCCACAACGATAACTATGTATGGCTGCGTGGAATAATAATATTGATCATTTTTCCGTCCATCATTTTCTAGGCTCTGATTTACCAATTCATGTTCTTCGATTGCGGATTTTGAAAATTTCTCCACAGTTTCATTGAAGCCTTCAATTCCTCTTGCGCCAAACTTGGACATCGATCGATATCGCTTTTCCATTTCACGAATCGCCCACTTTAGCGCAACCACGGCTTTTTTGGGCTCCCTAATCGGAGGCATTAATAGGTGTGGTACGTTTGAGAACGCAGCCAAATCGACCTGCTTTGGATCAACCAAAATTAGTCTTAAGGTTTTTGGGGAATGACGAAATAGTAACCCGGTAATGGCCGAAACAACAAAAACTGATTTTCCTGAACCAGTTGTTCCAGCAACCAAAAGGTGAGGCATTTTTCGAAGATCTACAACACGAGTTTCTCCATCCGCTTGTCGCCCCAACGCAATTGGGAGTTTCATTTTGTCCGACCAAAACATGTCATTTGCCAAAATGTCTTTGAGGTAAACGGTCTCCCGCTGTGAATTTGAAGTCTCAATTCCCACAACGTCTCTCCCCGGAATCGGGGCAATGATCCTTACTGATTCACTGCTCAAGGCAAGCGACAAGTCATCTGCCAATTCGGTAATCTTACTAATTTTGACGTCTGCATTCGGCTTGAACTCGTACATTGTCACAGCAGGACCCGGCTTCGCTCCCTTGACCTCACCCTTTACTGAAAATTGATTGAGTTTATCGACAAGCACATCTGCCTTTCTCTGTATCTCTCGCTCATCAATACGAATGCGGGACGCTGGAGGGTCCTCCAGCAAAGACAGCTCAGGCAATTTCCAGTTTTCAATTCTCCGTTCCACCTTTGCCGTCATACGTACTCGCCTTCTGGGCGCTTCCTCCTCTGGGGAGTTTACCGGGAGTGCCAATTGGCCTGAGCTTTCAATTACTGGTTTTGCTACAAATATGTCGGCCTCGACCTCAAACTCTTCATCTTGGTCATGTTGATCAGTATTGACTGATTTTGATTCAATTTGTGTTTTCTGTCGTGTGTCTACTTGTCTTTCAAATAATTTGAACCGAGTCTTCGATGCTTTTTTCTCAACGTTTTGTTCCCTCGACGCACCAACCACCGCTGGCTGCATTTGAAGGTAGGCAAAAAATGCCTGTAAACTTGAAATTATCTTTGAGTGAAATTCACTGTGTATAATTGCAAACAGAGCCTTTTGTGGAAACTTGACTAACTCCTTGATCGACTTGTCTGTATAAAAAACTAGTAGGACCAGCGCTAGACTCCAAAGAATAATTGAAACTCCCAAAAAGTTGAACGCCGAAACAAGCCCTTTAGTTAAAACTGCCCCCAGTACCCCACTTGCTAGTATTTGATTGAGATAGATTCTTTTATTTGGAAGATGCAGGGAAATTAAGCTTGCTACCGTCATTTGCAGGAGGATCGCCAGCACCAAACCCGAATTAATAAATTCTGTATTTTTGCCACTAAAACATCGATACGCCATTCGACAGATTCCGAACACAATTAACCACGAGGTCATGCCAAACACTTGAAAGACCAAATCAGCAATAAAACTTCCAATGTAACCACAGTAGTTGTGAACGGTATGTCCCGATCCAATTGTATTAAAAGATGGATCTTTTGGATCGAAACTTAACAGAGACAAAAAAAGAAATAGCCCTGTAGCCAACCAAATTACCCCAACTATATCACGCCTATATTTTTCAAAAAATTTCGTCATCTCTCAATGATAGAAGACCCATGAACTCTAGCATAGTCTGGGTTTTGCTCGCTTGACTTTGGTAAGTGCCATCATTAATAACCCGACCAAAGGTCACTGATTTGAGGTTTCACATCTAGGGCGCATGGGCATATTGTTGGGCATGCATCCAAACTAAGGAGATAGATGATTAAAATTAACGAGATCTTTCACAGCATCCAGGGAGAGTCTTCTTTTTCTGGACTGCGCACAGTTTTCGTTCGAACCTCCGGATGCAATCTTAGATGCACCTACTGCGACACAACCTATGCCTATTACAACGGAGAAAAGAAAACCCTTGATGAAATTGTCGGATCGGTTTTGGAGTTCTCTGCAAAACATGTTTGCGTGACCGGCGGTGAGCCACTTATGCAGCCCGAAGTTCATACTCTTTTGACTCTCCTCTGCGACAAGGGCTTGACGGTCTCTCTTGAAACTAGTGGTGGCATTTCGTGTTCAAACGTCGACCGACGTGTCAAAAAAATCATTGATGTTAAAACACCCGACAGTGGTGAGGGCTCGTCTTTTTGCGCCGACAATTTGATGTTTGCTGACATGTCCACAGAATTCAAATTTGTTATCTGTTCTGAAGCTGATTTCGACTGGAGCGAAAGCTTTTGTCTCAAAAATTCTCTCTTTGAAAAGAGCAATGTTTTATACAGCCCATCATTCGGAAAAGTTGACGAGCAGTGGCTTGCAAAAAAAATTATTGAGAAAAAATCATCTGCACGGTTGCAATTACAGCTACATAAGTATATTTGGTCTCCTCACACACGAGGCGTGTAAATTTAACTTTCGTTCTCGCGACTGTGAGAAACTTTCGTTTAACTTTTTGTATGTTGTGAGAGGCTATGACACCGAACCTGAATCATTCAGACAATTTATTTGTGGCTAATCTTCAATCTGTAAGTCTCGAGAAGCTTGTAAAAAGCAAACTCGAAGTGTTGTTTCAACAACAAAAAGAAGCTCAAGTTGAGCTCAACGGCTTATACAACGTTGTTATGGAGCAGGTTGAAAAACCCCTAATTGAGTTAGCGCTCGCATCCTATAACGGAAACCAGGTTAAGACTGCGCAGATGCTTGGCATCAATCGCAACACGCTGAAAAAGAAAATTGATACCTATAAAATCCGTGTTAAAAAATAAATACTGAGTTCGTATTGCGCACATCGGCGGGCCATCTTGTGTTATTCAGCGTGAATAGACCCGCGCTATTTTTATTATAATTGGCCCTGGAGAAACGATGAGCCCACGTGTGCCACCAAACAATTTGGAAGCTGAACAGGCCATACTTGGTGGCTTAATGGTAGATCCCTATGCCTGGGATTCGGTAGCTTCAGTTATTTCGGACGCAGACTTTTACAAGGCTGCACATCGAAAGATCTATAATGCAATTCAGACTCTCTACGCAAAAAATCAACCCGTTGATATTATAACAGTGTCCAATTGGCTTAGAGATCAGCATGAACTCGAGGCAGTTGGTGGAGCATCTTATCTTGCTGAAATTATGAATCAAACCCCAAGTGCTGCACATATTGGCGTATATGCAAAGATCGTAAAGGAAAAGTCAGTTCTTAGAAATTTGATCCATGTCAGCTCAGAAATTATCGAAAAGAGCTTCACCGAATCCTATGACAATGTGGAGTCCTTCTTAGATGAAGTTGAATCACGAGTGTTCAACATTTCCGAAAAGAAACAGACAACTGGTCTTGTTGGTGCTGCAGAGTTAATTAAGGTAAGTATTGATAAGCTAACACAGCTTTCGGCCTCATCTGCTGAAACCACAGGGGTTGCTGCAGGCTTCAAACAACTCGACAAAATGACTTCAGGCTTTCAACCTGGAGAATTGATTATTATTGCTGCAAGACCGTCCATGGGAAAAACAGCCTTTAGTTTAAATATCGTGCAACACGCCGCACTTCGCGAAAATAAATCCGTGGCATACTTTTCGATCGAAATGGCAAAAGAACAAATGATGATGCGTCTTTTAGCATCTGAAGCTCGTGTGAACCTTTCTGACCTTAGGACTGGCCATGTAAACGACTCCGCATGGCCTAGATTAATCGATAAAGCCTCTAAAATGGCCGAGGCACGTATTTTTATCGACGACACGTCTGGTATTAGTCCATTCGAAATTAGAGCTAAGGCAAGGCGTTTAAAGGCCCAGCATGGCCTAGATATGATTATCATCGACTACCTTCAGCTTATGGATCTTAAACAAAAGGTTGAAAGCCGGGAACGGGCCGTTTCGGAAATATCTAGAAACCTCAAAGGTATTGCCAAAGAACTCTCTGTACCAGTAATCGCACTTGCTCAGCTTAACCGTGGAGTGGAGGGTCGGTCCGATAGGCGCCCTATGCTTTCTGATCTTCGCGAATCTGGTTCTATTGAACAAGATGCTGACGTTATTATGATGCTTTTTCGTGAAGATTACTATGATCGCGATAATCCAGAAGTTAAAGGCGTCTCTGAAGTCATTGTCGGGAAACAGCGTAACGGACCAACTGGTACAGTTAGGCTCAGGTGGGAATCGCACATTGGTCGATTTGGAGACTTTGAAGAGGGTGGTGGTAACCATCCTATTCCTCCTCCACCAGCTCCGACTCACCCAGGAAAACCTAGAAATATGGCACCCGGGGCAACTAAGTGATCACCGAAGATATTTTTTTCAAGTGTTTCATCGTCTGAAGGTCCAGGATCTGTCACTTCAAAAAAAAACAGTTGAGCATCTACTAACCCATTGCTGAAATGACATCGTCACAGTGTAGTAACCGCAATAGCTTCAGGGAGGAAGTTATGAAGTCTACAATAATTTCAACTGTTATCTCTGCGACTGGATTACCAGAGGATTTGGTAAAGACAGAACTCAGCCAACTGTCAGAGCAACAGGGCTTCAATATAGAAACAATGACGATTGAACAACTGAGAATTGTTCTTTCTGATTATGTACAAGATGTACTAGTAAAACTTAAAGAAAATTTAGAGAGCGAGACTCCATAAAAAGTCTCGCTCCCATAGAAGAAATTAATCCAACTTACGTTCAACCAAGACCTGAAGAGTTGCCTCAGCGCCTTCTCCAAGCTTCACCGTTGCCTTGTGTTGGCCCAACATCCGAATCGGTTCTATGTGAATATCACGACGATCTACTGAAAAACCGTGTTTCTCAAGCATATTGGAAACATCTAGGCTCGTGATCGATCCAAATATTTTATCGCCATCTCCTGCTGTCATCTTAAATACAACCGTCACGCCAGAAATTTTCTGTGCAAGCTCTTGGCGCTCAGCAACTGCTTTTTTCTTTTTTGCCTCAGCCACCATTTTCAAGTGGTTAAATTCTTTAACTCGTGACTCTGTCGCCTCGATTGCCAAAAGCCTTGGAAACAAAAAGTTTCTCGCATATCCATCTTTAACATTTACCAAATCGCCAACGCGACCAAGATTTTTTACATCTTTTTCTAAAATTACTTTCATAAAACACCCCACTTAAAATTAAATAAATTTATTAATCTGTTTTGCTTTCTTAGAAAACCGCTCTCTAAAGTTAAGCCAATAATCAGCTAAACCTACCAGGCTAACAAGAAAAAACAACTGAAACACCAGCAACACAAACCAAAACCCCCGCCAAAAAAACGAAAGCCGTTGTGCCTCGAAAAAACTTGCAGCAATTGCAAGACCTTGAAAGAAATAAACCACAACCAGTAGGTTCAAAACGTTCAAAGATACTGTCTCGACAATCGGTTGGCCCTTGATTAAAAATGCGCCGATTAAACTAGTAATGAAAGCCCATACAAAAAAATCAGGAACTTTGTATGTACCCACTCTTTGTCTAAACATGTTGAGATGATCTATTTTCCACCACCTCATCAGACGTTTTTCAAAAACCAGAGCTAACGCTAGTGAGCTAGCAAGTAAAATGACTGCCGCCGATGGCAATTGCCGTGCAATTATGTCTTCCGTCACTTCTAGTGTTGGATCGATGGCGTGAAGATGCTCTACTAATGACCTAGAAAAAGCCATTATCTCCTGGGTTAAATTTAGTTTTGTTTTTAAAACCCAACCCGCGACACCTACAGATCCAATACCAGCACTTAACAATAGAGAAAGTGACGCTGACTCAAACACAGAAAAGCCAACCCTTTCAAGTTCACTGTAAAATCCAACAGCAAAAACCTGAAGTCCTAAACCCAAAGATAAACCGTCAAATCCCATGCCCAACAGAAGTCCAACCATTAAGCTAGAGAAAACCCAATAAACCATTCTTCCGTGGTATTTTCGAACTACACGCAACGGAAGAGCAGCCAACACGACTGTCGCAAACAGCAACAGCAGTGATAGGGCAGACAAAGAAATGAGTTTAAGGCCCTTCTTAAGCATTCTACTCTATTCTTCGTCTGAATCCACATCTGGTGCTTCGAAATCGTCTCGTCTAGCTCGGCCAGCTTTTTTCTGTGCGAACTTTGCTTCTCTTTCTCTCTCTCGATTTGCAGCGTCCACCAAGCTCTGTTTAAAATTTTCAACAAATTTTGGAAGACTCGTTCCATCCTCAAGACGTGTGTGCATAAAGCGAAGTACACGTTCATTGATTCTCAATACACGCTCAAGTTCTGCAACAGCAGTCGGCTCCGCCATGAATGTTGAATGAAAAAACAAAGCTCGCTTTTGTTTTTTGATGGAATTTGCCAAGTTACGGCGCCCCCAAGTATCCAAATGATTCACAGACCCTTTGAATGACTCGATGATTTCCTTATTTTTTCTGAAAATTTGCTTTTGCTCATCTTCAGTTGCATCTGGATGAACAATAACGACAGCTTCGTACGGGCGAAGCACTGGACGAACTTCTAGTTCCACTTTTTATCCTTTCGGTTACCAGCCCCTCAATTGGAGCAAGGATTAACTTAAAATTTATAGGAGGATCACTATTAGCATTGATTGATCTGAGGTACAAGGTCTGGCCTTTAAAAAAGCTTTAAATTTGAGCATAATGTTTGAATGGCAATGCATCTCGAGATTTTGAATGGAGAAAAAGCGGGCACCATTTGGACCATATTGGATGGGAAGACCATCGGGCGAAAGATTGGTGACTACATCGTGCCCGACATCAAAGCGTCGGCACAACATGCCAAACTGGTGCTCCGGGGAGATCGTTTCTATTTGATCGACCTTGGTTCCGCAAACGGCATAAAATTCGGTGGTCAGACCGTTAAGGAACTCGAAATGGTTCCTGCTGTTGAATTTTCACTCGGACGAACCAATTTTCGTGTCAGTGCTTCCCCAGAGCTGGTAATGGATACTGCTGATTCTCCTTCTAAGTCTCTGTCCGGCGACGATTTATCCGATTCTCTGGGGCCATCACCAGTTATTAGGGCTCCTGCTTGGATTGAAAGTCTTATTGCAATGAACGACTTCCTACGAACTAAGGTAAACCACAATAGCCGGTCAATTTCTTTTGCAAAAAGGCCTGTGATATTAAAGGTAATTCAGGGCAACCAAACAGGGGAAGAATGGTCGATTGGTTATGGACCTAGACGGTTTGGAAGCGATCCCCTTGAAAATACCATTTGGGATGAAGAATTGCCATTGGTCTATTTTCAGATTCACTTTGAGAATGGTGGTCCCCTAATCCGATCAGATACTGTCAATTTGGTGTTTTTGAATGATGTCATTCTTCGAGAGCAACGATTATCAAATGGCGATATAATTCGCGTGAAAAATACCAAAATTAAGGTGATTCTCAAATCATGATCGAAGAAGTTAAAAAAACCACCGGCACATTTATTAGCTACGACGGAACTGAAATCTATTATGAGAGCAGGGGCTCTGGCGAACCAATCGTTTTGGCATACGGAATCGCATGTTTGATGAACCACTGGAACCACCAAATTCGCGAATTTTCAAAAAAATATCGGGTGATCTCATTTGATTATAGAGGCCATCATCAATCTTCAACCCCTGTAAATCATGATCATCTTAAGATAGAGTCAATTGTCGAAGATATTCACTGTTTGCTCAATCACTTAAAAATTAAGAATGCTCATTTTTTCGGACATAGTTTTGGCGTTCCAGTGTTAATACGATTATTTGATCTATATCCTCAAAGTATTAGAACGCTTGTTTTCGTAAATGGTTTTGCTCAAAATCCTATCTCTGGAATTCTTGGTAAGGAATTGACACACTTGGGTTTTGAAGCTTTGGCAGATGCACACAAACTTCTTCCCCAAACTCTCGGACATGTCTGGAAGCTTGCGATTGATAACCCAATTTCGATCCAAATTGCTTCTCTGGCTGGTGGGTTCAATTTGAAATATTCTAGCCTCAAAGACGTAGAAGTTTACGCAAAGGGCGTTGCATCTCTCGATTTAAATGTTTTTCTTTCACTGTTCAAATCAATGATCGATTTTGATGGAACCTCGTCGCTGGAACGTATCAATGTGCCAACCTTAATATTGGGAGGCGACCGAGACGGTGTCACTCCTGTACGGTATCAAGTACAGATGCACAAACTCATTAAAGGAAGTGAGCTCCAAATTGTAGTGAATGGTTCGCACTGTTCTCAACTTGATTTGCCTGACTTTATCAATCTGAGAATTGAAAAATTCTTGTGTGCAAATCAATACCCCCAAAAAAATAATTCAATGAATGACACCACAGAAGCTTAGGCCGGTCTTTTTTTTACTGAGGTTTGTGATTGTTCGAAATTGAAGGATAATTGCTCTGGATGCCGACTGGGTAAATGATCAGGAATCGAAGACAATTTGCTTACTGATGATCCGACGCTCCTAATGGACTCGGAGGCTATCGAAGAGTCTTTGATTTTTTTGTTATGTGACGCGCCAAAGGCTTGACGAACCAAATGATTAATGAAAGCCTTCTTAACCTCATCTGATGCATTTTCGTTGAAGCCCAAGGCTGTCATAAGATCTGAAATCTTATGCATAGAATCTCCTTATTGGGAAATTACTGTTCGGCTTTTGGCTGAAAATGCTTGATGTGGAAAAATCTGTTTAAACTTGTTGATTGCGCCCATACATTGGACAGCAAAATCTCTATTTTCGGTTAACAGATCAAATAAAAGCGACTTGAAGCCCAACTTGAGCCTGTGCCCGACTATGGTCGAGTATGTGGATATCTTTGTGGAAATCTGAACTAAAGAGGGTGAACTTTATATTCCCCCACCCTCATCTGTTTCGCCCCGGTACTTGATAGATGCACTCAGAAATTCTCTATTCAATCGTGTGATATTTTCGAAACTGATTTCTTTTGGACAGGCCAAAGAACACGCTCCTGTATTGCTACAGTTGCCGAATCCCGCTTCTTCCATGGTTTTCATCATATTGAGCACACGCTCGTTTTTCTCAATCTGCCCTTGTGGAAGCAGTGCCAGATGGGAAACCTTCGCGCTAACAAAAAGCATTGCAGACGAGTTCGAGCAGGCAGCAACACATGCCCCACATCCTATACATTCAGCTGCTTGAAAAGCTAAATCCGCGCTGGGCTTAGAAACCGGTATAGCGTTTGCGTCTGGTACTCCTCCAGTATTTGCCGAAACATATCCACCAGAAGCAATGATTCGATCAAGTGCAGATCTGTCTACCGTCAGGTCTTTCAACACCGGAAATGCAGTCGCACGAAATGGCTCGATATATACAGTTTCCCCATCTTCAAATTTGCGCATATGAAGCTGGCACGCTGTTGTACCCTTTTCTGGCCCATGTGCATTCCCATTGATCGTCATTGCACAAGAGCCACATATGCCCTCACGACAATCGTGATCAAAAGAGACTGGGTCCTTACCGTCTTTTATCAGTTTCTGATTTACGACATCCAGCATCTCCAAAAAGGACATATCAGTCGAAATTTCGCTCGCTTCGTAGCTCTCGAAATGACCGGCATCAGCTTTGTTTTTTTGGCGCCAAACTTTAAGGTGTAGATTGATTTTTTTGTTATCTGTTCCGCCCATAATAGTCCTCGCTTACTTGTAACTTCTAGTTGCTAACTTAACCCGATCAAACGTCAGTTCTTCCTTGTGAAGTGCGGGCGCCTGCTTTTCGCCTTTATACTCCCAAGCAGCTACGTGACAGAAATTCACATCGTCACGCTTTGCCTCGTTGTCTGGCGTTTGGTACTCTTCTCGAAAATGGCCACCACAAGATTCATTTCTTTGAAGTGCATCATAGGCCATCAACTCGCCAAGCTCCAAAAAGTCAGCAACTCGGCCGGCCTTTTCCAGCTCCTCGTTTATGTAGTTCGCATCTCCATTCACTTTTACATTCTGCCAAAATTCATCGCGGATCTTTGGAATCTCAATCAAGGCTTTTTTCAAACCTGCTTCAGTCCGCGACATTCCCACATATTCCCACATTACGTGACCAAGTGCTTTGTGAAAATCGTCAGGAGTTTTGCTTCCGTTAATTGACATGAGTTTATCAAATTTAGTTTTTGCGGCGTCTTTTGCTTCCTTAAAAGCTTGATGATTTTCATCAACCTTTGGAAGCACTGTCGACGCAAGAAAATGACCTATAGTGTATGGAATCACAAAATAGCCGTCAGCAAGACCCTGCATGAGTGCAGACGCCCCAAGCCTGTTTGCACCATGGTCTGAAAAATTTGCTTCTCCCAGAACATGAAGGCCAGGAATCGAACTCATCAAATTGTAATCAACCCAAAGCCCGCCCATTGTATAATGAACGGCCGGGTAAATTCTCATTGGCATTTTATATGGATTCTCGCCAGTTATTTTCTCATACATCGCAAATAGATTTCCATAGCGCTCACTGATGGCTTTTTCTCCCAACCTGTTAATGGCATCTTTGAAATCTAAATAAACCGCAATTCCTGTGGGCCCAACACCATTGCCTTCGTCCACGCGAAACTTTGCTTGTCTTGAAGACACATCTCTCGGAGCAAGATTTCCAAAACTTGGATAAACTCGTTCCAAATAGTAATCCCTTTCATTTTCGGGAATTTGATCAGGTGATCGCTTGTCACCTTTGATTTTCGGAACCCACACCCGGCCATCATTTCGCAACGATTCTGACATCAACGTCAATTTTGACTGATAATCACCAGAAGTCGGGATACATGTTGGATGGATTTGGGTGAAACAAGGGTTTCCAAAATAGGCCCCCTTTTTGTGCGCACGCCATGAGGCAGTTACGTTTGAAAGCTTAGCGTTGGTCGAGAGATAAAATACATTTCCATATCCTCCCGTCGCAAGAATCACAGCGTCTGCCGAATGAGATTCAAGCTCCCCTGTTAACAAATTTCGAGCAATGATTCCTCGAGCCACACCATCTACCAATACTAGCTCAACCATTTCTCTTCGATAATGAAGCTTCACACGTCCAGCATTAACTTGCCTCATCATTGCCTGATACGCTCCGAGCAAAAGCTGCTGCCCTGTCTGTCCTCTGGCATAAAAAGTTCGAGAAACCTGTGCGCCGCCGAAAGAGCGGTTTGTGAGATAGCCACTGTATTCACGCGCGAACGGCACGCCCTGCGCCACACATTGGTCAATAATGTTTGGTGAAATCTCGGCTAAGCGAAACACATTGGCTTCTCTTGCACGAAAGTCACCGCCTTTTATGGTATCGTAAAAAAGACGATAAACTGAATCTCCATCATTTTGATAATTTTTGGCCGCATTGATTCCACCCTGAGCAGCTATCGAGTGAGCTCTTCGTGGGGATTCGTGTATGCAAAAAGTCTTTACATTATATCCGAGCTCAGCCAATGTTGCGGATGCTGAGGCTCCAGCCAGCCCTGTGCCAACCACAATCACGTTAAATTTCCGTTTGTTGGCTGGATTTACCAATTTCATGTCGAATTTATATTGGCTCCATTTTTCTTCTAGCGACCCAGCCGGAATTTTCGAATCTAGTTTTGTCATAAATTTTCCTCACTTCATCCTTAAAGAGCAAACAGATAGACGTATAACGGTTGAGATATAAATCCAAGTGCCACGATTACACCATACAAGTATCCAATTTTGTCGATTACCGGTGAATGCTTTGGATGAAACACCCCAAGAGTTGCAAATGCCGAATAAAAACCATGGCTCAAATGAAGTCCCACCAATACCATGCAAAATAAATAACCAACCACATAGAAGGGCTGGTGGAATACCTCTACTACAAGTTTGTACAGATCACGAACCTCGTGGCCTCGAACAACTGTGGTGTATGCGGTTCCATACTTGAAGGTAAGGAGATGGAGAATTAAAAATACTAAAATTGCCATTCCATGAAAGGCCATAAATTTTGATTGGAAACGAGGTGCTTTTTTCCCCGAAGCCACCATTGCATATTTGACCTGACGAGCAGCTCGATTTTGCACAGTCACTCGAAGTCCGTCCACAACGTGCACCAAAATAGTCAATGCCAAGAGCGCCTCAGCGAGATAGATGAATGGATTGGCAGTCAGCGTGTGCGCATACCAATTGTAGGCATCTGCACCCAAAAATATAAGCAGATTGCCCAACATGTGAGTTAATACAAACCCACACCATACAAGGCCAGTCACAGCCATCAATTGTTTTTTGCCGATAGAGGAATTTAAATATCCCACGCGTGCCTCGCTTCCGTTGTTGAGAATTCAAGATAAAGGCAATTGTTTTAATTTGATCACACTTTTAAAAGCCGTCGCAATGATTTTGTCAAAGGCGAACTTCATTCAACTTTGATTTCCATCCATCACCCGCAGCGCGTAATTCATTAAATTTTTTGCCAGCAAATTTCTTGTTTGCGATAAAAGGAGTTTAACAGCGAGGACATTATTATGAAGGTTTTTGTTTGCATTAAGCAAGTACCCGACTCTGAGATGAAAATTAAACTTAAACCAGATCTATCTGGCGTTGATACCACTGGAGTTAAGTGGGTGATGAACCCATACGACGAGTTTGCTGTGGAAGAAGCAATAAAACTGCGTGAGGCAGGAAAGGCCACTTCAGTGGTTGTGATTTCGGTTGGCCCCAAAGCCCGAACGTCTGAGGCCCTCAGAACAGCACTGGCAATGGGTGCAGATGAAGCAATTGTTGTGGATGCGCCAGAAGGACTTGATTCTTTCGTAACAGCGAAAGCACTGTCTGGAGCAATTGCGCTGGAAGGCGATTTCAAAGCAATTTTGTGTGGAAGGCTTGCGATCGATGGAAACTCAAGCGCCGTTTGCCAAATGCTTGCCGAGTTTCTTGGTCTTCCACATGCCACGGTTATTTCCAAGATCGAATGGGCCGACAGCAACGCCACTGTAGAGCGAGAAATTGAGGGCGGCTCTAAAGAGATTATTCAGGTTACTTTGCCGGCTGTGATTGCAGCAAACAAGGGCCTAAACTTGCCTAGGTATGCAAGTGTTCCTGGCATTATGAAGGCAAAGAAAAAAGTGATTAAAGAGCTAGAACTATCTAGCCTGAACATTAGTATTGAGTCGGCTAAAATCAAGATTTCGAATTTTGTTCTTCCGCCCGAAAAACCTCCGGTAAAAATTGTTACTGGTGATTCAAAACAACAAGTCACTACACTGGTCGATTTGCTTCGTAATGAAGCGAAGGTACTATAAGGGGGATCTATGAAAAATGTTTTAGTATTTGTTGAGCTTGCAAATGGAAAAATCAAAAAGAGCTCTCTAGAGCTTTTATCCCTAGCTAGAATGGATGGAAATTCTGTTTCTGCACTGGTCATAGGTGATGGTGTGAAATCTGTTTCGACAAAACTGGGAGAAGAGGGTGTGGACACAGTTTATGTTGCCGATTCTCCCGCTCTAGCAAACTATAATTCTGAGCTTTTTTTGAAAATCACGACTCCAATTATCAATGAAAATAAAATTTCATTGGTGCTTGGGTCCTCCAGCTCGCTAGGGAGAGATCTATTCCCTCGGGTCGCTGCACAGCTTGAGTCGTGTGTAGTTTCTGATGTTGTTTCCCTGGCGTTCAATGATTCTGGACTTCTTCTTAAGAAGCCAATGTATTCCGGAAAGTGCACCGCTGAAGTCAGCTACTGCAATTCTAAGACGCAACTGGTGCTGATGCGCCCAAACCAGGTCAGTGTAGAGCCTTGTCGTTCTCCGAAGACTTGTAAGGTAATAGAAATTTCAGCTCCACAGACCACTGATTTGAAGACTTTGGTAAAACAGGTTGTCAAAGGCACTTCAGAAAAGCTCGACTTAACCGAAGCAAACATTATTGTTTCTGGGGGTCGAGGAATGCGAGAGGCCTCTCAATTCAAACTTCTTGATGATCTTGCCTCTGTTCTAGGAGCCACAGTGGGTGCGTCTCGCGCCGTTGTAGATGCTGGTTGGGTTCCACACGATATGCAAGTAGGGCAAACAGGGAAAACTGTTGCTCCAGCACTTTACATTGCCTGTGGAATTTCTGGTGCAATTCAACACTTAGCCGGAATGAGCGGCTCGAAGGTTATAGTTGCAATTAATAAAGATGCAAATGCTCCGATTTTTCAAAAAGCATCCTATGGAATCGTGGGTGACGTTTTTGAAATTCTCCCTCTGTTAACAGAAGAATTTAAAAAGGTTTTACATTCTTGATTCTCCGTAAGTGGATTTTGCCCTTTTTCGCATACGTGTTTTATACCTCTTTACGCGCCACCTGGCGCGTAACAGTTCATGAAACTCCTGAGCTTAGAGAGTTTTTAAAGACTAACAAACTTTTTGTGATTGCCCATTGGCATGGTGATGAGTTGGGCATTCTATATTTACTAAAGCGGTACGGATGCGCAGTTATTACCTCTACAAGTAAAGATGGCGAAATCATCAACCGAGTAGTCAATCTAATGGGAGCCAAGTCCTCACGTGGTTCTTCTACAAGAGGCGGGGTTTCAGCGCTTAAAGGTATTATTCGCCTAGCGCGAGAAGGTTATCGCCCCACTGTGGCCGTTGATGGTCCCAAAGGGCCACTGCACGTTGTGAAACCGGGCGTTTTCGAAGTATCAAAAATTGTGAATGCTCCAATTTTTCCGATTTCTGTGGCATGTTCTAAAAAGTTTGTTTTTGAAAAATCATGGAACAAGACCTTTCTTGCTTTTCCTTTTGCCCGGCTCGAGGTCGTTTGGGGGGCGCCAATAGAAACCATTGGAAGAGATGGGGACTGCCATTCCAGCGAACTATCTCAACGCCTAGAATTGGCACTCTTTGACGCTCAGCGCCAGGCCAGCAAACTCATTGCTGCCCACTTAGGTGGGTGTTAGCCTTTTACATAAACCTTCACATATTCAAGGGGTTGTGTGTTTATGTTGAAAATCAAATCTTTGTTTTCGGTATTTTTTTGTTTTGTCGTTGGGATGAGCTTTCAAGCAAAAGCTGAAGAGGTAGTCGCAACAGTAGGCGCAAAGCAAATTACATTGAAAGAGTTTAACGAGAGATATGAAGACGTTCTCAAGCGAACATTTAATCCCCCTTCTAAAGAGGTGTTTCTTGAGGATTTGGTTCGCTTCGAGATGGGTGTCCAAGAGGCTCAAAAACGTAATCTTGAGTCTGACCCTGCAGTAAAGCAAATTATGAGACAGGAGATTTATAAAGTTTTGGTGGAAAGAGAACTTGGGCCCAAAGTTAAAGAGATTAAAATCACCGAAGACGAAATGAAGACATATTACAAAAAAAATCCTGAGGTAAAAATCAGTCATATTCTGATTGAGTACAAACCAGATGCTACGACTCAACAGAAAGTCGATGCGAAAAAACGAGCTTCGGATATTCTTGCAGAAGTTCAGAAAAGTAAACGACCTTTTGAGGAGCTCGTGAACCTATACACCGACGATGTTTTGAGCAAAAAAAATGGTGGCGATATCGGATTTCAAACTCGGATGACCTTGGTTCCCGCTCTATATGATGCTGCCCTCAAGCTAAAAAAAGATGAAATCAAGGGCCTTATTGAAACCCAATATGGTTACCACATTATTAAAATGACCGGCCAAAACAACTATGAAGACGCCAATAAACAACAGATTCGTGCTGCAGTATTCGAGGAAAAAAGAAAAGAGTTATTCGACGCATATTTTGCGAAATTGAAAAAGGTCTATCCGGTCAATATCAAAAAATCATTTGCACAATAGCCGATGATTTTGGAAGAAAATCACCGTCGAACTAATTACATAAGCGTTATTTTTCTCGCGCTGCTCGTTTTTATTTCGGGGTGTTTTTCGAAAAAATCACTTGTGCTCAATCGGCCGGTGATCAAGGTCAATAAACATGAGATTTCTACTGAAGAATACTCTGAGCGCCTAGCTCGAGCGTTGGCAAAATTGGATTCAGTTCTGGCGAAAGACGAATCCACTTTGAATAGAATTAAAAATCAAGTTTCTGAACAAATTATTTTGGAATTGATCGTATTAGATTTTGCTAAAAAAAATGATATTTCCGTTAGTAAATCTGAGATTGAATCTGAAATAGATAATGTACGCTCCAAATATCCTGATGATATTGCGTTTCGAAAAATCCTTGCCCAAGAGAATATATCTTACGATTTGTGGTCAAAAGAAGTAGAGCATACTCTTTTGCTTCGAAAGGTACAAACAAATGTGGTCGCCTCTGTTCCTGATCCTGCCGATGCTAAAATTGCGGAGTATTTCGAAAAAAACAAGGCGTCTTTTAAGATCCCAGCACGAGTGATGTTGAGACAAATTGTTGTAGAGAAGGAAGAAACAGCTCAACAGTTATATGAAAAGCTCCAAAAGGGATCAGATATGGCCCGATTGGCAAACGAGTTTTCTATTGTTTCCGATGGGAAAAATGGTGGCGTTTCAAACTGGATCGAAAAGGGCTCTCTCGAGATTTTTGAGGCCGCATTTAAAATGCCTATTGGAGCTAGATCAAAAGTTGTCAAAAGCCCATATGGCTATCACATTTTTGAGGTCCTTAAACGCGAGGGAGATAATTCTTTGAGTCTCCAGCAGGCAAAACTAAAAATCAAAGCTCTGCTCAGAGAACAGTCTGAAAAGAACGCTTTTTCTTCTTGGCTAGAGAACGAAATTAAGAAATCATCTGTTTCTAAGAACGATGAGTTGATTCATTCGCTAACCATAACGACTCGAGGCACTCCATGAAAATTTGGTTTATTGTTGTTTGTTTTTTGATCTCATCAGCTTCCAGAGGTGAGGTGGTAGAAAGGTTGGTTACGATCGTAAACGACGAGATTATCACTTCATCTGACATCAAAGCGTACCGCGAGAATCTAGCCAAAGGTGGTTTTGTTGATGACCTAGTTATACCGGACGAGCAAACTAAACAAGATTTGCTTAAAAACGAAGATAAGCTTCTTCAAAAGATGATTGAAGAACGCCTTTTAGACTCTGAGGTTAGAAGACAGAATCTGAACGTTCCAATTGAGCGAGTGGAGCAGGAAATTCGCAATACTGCTTCAAAAAATAATTTATCTAGAGACGAATTCAAGCTGGCACTCAAACAACGAGGTGTCCCGTTCTCTGTATATCAGTCTTTTATAAAAACTATTTTGGAACGACAAAGTCTGATTGAAAAAACGATTAGTTCTAAAATTAGAATCTCAGACGACGACGTTATGTCCAAACTTTCGGCGGGTAAAAGAGAACAGGGGCTCTTTGAGTATTCTCTTTCACAGATTTTGATCCTCCCCGCAAAAGACAAACAAGATGTTTCTATTCGAGCAAATCTGGTCTTTAAAAAATTGAAAGACGGAGAGTCTTTTGAAGATCTTGCTTCACAGTTCTCTGATGATCCAAACTATACATCGGGTGGCCACTTGGGAACATTTAAGTCTGGAGAAATGGCCAAAGAATTTGAAAAAGCCGTTTCGGGATTGGCTGTAGGAGAATTCTCGGCCCCGTTTTCAACCAAAGTTGGAACACATATTTTGAAATTGACGAAGAAACAAATTATCCCTGACCCGCAGATTGAAAAAGAAAAAGATCAAATTCGAGCTGAAATCTATGAGAAGGCGTTTAAGAAACAGTTTTACTCATGGCTTGAACAGCTTCGGAACGAATCATTCATTCGAATTAACAAATCGTGAAACGCCCGCTCCAAGTCGTTATTACTACAGGTGATCCAGATGGCATCGGCACCGAAATCACTGCCAAGGCATTGAATGATTTAGGGCCTCAAAAAAACACGATTTTCTATGTCTGGCGCTCGCCGTTTTGTCCTGTTACTCACACCAGGGTCCTTAGAAAAAAATTTAAATGTACTACTGTTGGCACCTGGTCAGAGGCACTGAAAGTATCGCTCAGTTCTTCTCGCCAACTCATTGACATAAATTCAAACTTACCTCCTCCGCATTGGATTGAGATAAGCGCAAAGGCTGCACTATTTGGACATATCGATGCAATTGTAACGGCACCTATTTCAAAAACATCGATAGCTCGTGCAGGAATGAAAGATATAGGACACACCGACATTTTGAAAAGAGTAACGTCCTCAAAAAATGTATTTATGGGGTTTATTGGAGATCACTTTAATGTCGTGTTGGCTACCAGCCACATTCCTCTCGAATCCGTGGCCTCTTCTCTAACATCCGAGGTTCTGTTCGAGGCAACAATGCATGCGCACTGGCTACAGAAAACAGTGAACCCCAAACGCCCTAAGCTAGGTCTACTGGGATTAAATCCTCACGCCGGTGAAGAAGGCATGCTTGGCCGCACGGAAAAGAATATTCATGGCCCCACAATCGAACGACTATTAGCTTCTGGCTTGCCAGTTGAAGGGCCCCTTGTCCCAGATGCAGCCTTTCTTAAAAAGAACTGGAAGGAATTTGGGTGCTTTATCGCAAATTATCATGACCAGGGACTCATTCCATTTAAGATGATTCACGGTCAAGACTCTGGTATTCATATTACCTTAGGGCTACCCTTTATTAGAACTAGCGTAGATCACGGTACGGCTAAAGATCTTTTTATGAAGAACAAGGCCGACCCGTCATCGATGCATCTTGCAGTGAGGTGGGCGCTGAAGCTTGCACGTCAAAAGGAGATAACAAATGGTTAGCATGGAAATTTTTAGAGAGTATGATATTCGGGGCGTTGTAGGAAAAGACTTCGACAATGAGTTTGCCTGTGATCTCGGTAAGACCTTTGCTTCTTATGTGTTTAAGAAAACCGGAGAGTCGTCTCCATTGGTCACGGTGGGTTTCGATGCTAGGCTTTCGAGTGTCGCTCTAAGTGACGCTATGATTGATGGCCTAAGGTCCTCTGGAGTTCGTGTTGTGTCCCTCGGTCTCATAACTACACCAATTTCATATTTTTCCGTTTTTTCAATTCCGAATGCTGCAGGTGCAATTATGATAACTGGCAGCCACAATCCTCCTGAATATAACGGATTTAAAATTTCTCTGGGAAAATCCACAATATTTGGCGAAGAAATCAAAAAGCTTTATGAGATATATTCACATGGAGACTTTCGATCAGGCCAAGGTAGCGTCGATAAGTATGATATTTTTCCAGAGTATGTAGCTCGTTATCAAAAGGAGTTTGATTTTTCTAAATTTAGTCTTCCTGTTGTGGTTGACTGTGGCAACGGGGCAGCGGGGTGTATACTTCGACGCTTATATGAAGGAGTTGGTTTACGTCCCACGATTCTTTTCGAACAACCAGATGGCCGATTTCCAAACCATCATCCCGATCCAACCGTTGAGAAAAATTTGAAATGGCTCAAAGAGGCAGTCCTTACAAATCGTGCCGCGATTGGCATTGGTTTTGATGGGGACGCCGATAGAATTGGGATCGTAGATGAACACGGTCGATTCATTCAGGGAGATGAGTTGATTGTGTTAATTAGCAGGGCAATTTTGAGAAAAAATCCTGGATCTAAAATCATTGGGGATGTGAAGTGTTCTGACAGACTCTATCAAGATATTTCCAAAAATGGCGGGCAACCTATCATGTGGAAAACGGGCCATAGTCTCATCAAAAATAAAATAAAGGAGGAACACGCTCCTTTTGGCGGAGAGCTTTCTGGGCACGTGTTTTTTGCTGATCGTAACTATGGTTACGACGATTCACTTTATGCTGGTCTTCGATTGATTGAGATTCTATCTGAAACTGGCGACAATTTGAGTTCACTCTTGAGTGGATTACCAAGCGCCTACAACACGCCTGAAATTCGTATAGACACAACAGAAGAAAAAAAACGCTCAATTGTGGCAAAGCTGCAGGGGCTCTACAACAAGGATACGGACCGATACAAAGTGAATCAAATTGATGGCGTTCGAATTAGTTTTGCCGATGGGTGGGCTTTGGCTCGTGTTTCTAATACCCAGCCGGTATTGGTATTAAGATTTGAGGCAAATTCTCCTGAGGGCCTAAAGAGAATTCAAACCGAAATCGAATCAATCGTATATCCCATGCTATAGGTGAATCATGTCAAAACAAGACTACATTGTGGTCAGGGGTGCGCGTGAGCACAACCTGAAAAACTTGTCTCTTGAAATACCAAGAAACAAAATAACTGTGGTCACGGGATTAAGTGGAAGTGGGAAATCCAGTTTAGCTTTTGACACTATATTTGCTGAAGGGCAGCGGCGGTACCTTGATTCACTTTCAACATATGCTCGACAATTTGTTGATCGTTTGAAACGACCTGACATCGATAGTTTAGTGGGATTGTCTCCCGCTATTGCCATTGATCAAAAAACCGTGGGTTTAAATCCCAGGTCTACAGTAGGAACTGTTACTGAAATCTACGATTTCTTGAGACTTCTATACGCAAAAGTTGGAACGCCACATTGTCCAACACATAAAATTCCAGTTCATTCCCTGCTTCCAGAACAAATTGTTTCTGAGGTGATGTCCCTTCCTCCTGCCACCAAAGTTTTGATTCTCGCACCAATGGCAGAGGGGAAAAAGGGGGAATTTCATAACGAATTTCAACAATGGATTTCAAAAGGATTTCTTCAAGCACGTATTGACGGAAAAGTTTTAGATTTAGAGAAAGCGGGCAAGCTCACAAAAACCAAAGCTCATGATATCGACTTAGTTGTTGATAAGGTTGTCATTAAGAGTGAAGCCAGATTAAGAATTTCAGAGAGTATTCATTCAGCTCTTCAGTTAGCCTCTGGCCAGATAGTCGTAGAGACCCTTAATGGACAGAGAATTGGATATTCAATTCATTCCTCTTGCCCAAAATGCAAGTTTAGCTTTCCTCCACTCGATCCAAAATTGTTCAGTTTTAATAGCCCGAGAGGAGCATGTAAACAGTGTAATGGTCTCGGCACCCTGGATATTCAAGAAGAACAAAGCTCTGAATACTCATCAGACTCTGAATCCAAAAGACAGCAAACTCGATTAATCATTTCTAACAAAATTAAATCAACAAATGAAGATGGCGACGAACAAATCGATCAACTGGCCATTGAGGTGTGCCCAACATGTCATGGTTCCCGCCTAGATGTCGTACCACAGAACGTACTTATTTCAGGAATGAACATTTCAGACTTAGCAAAGTTAAATGCCGACGAACTTCTAATTCGTCTAGACAAATTGGAAACCGCAACCAATAGAAATGTTGTATCCGAAAAAATCTCCAGGGAGATAAAAAGCCGACTGACTTATCTTTCTAGAGTTGGTGCTGGATACCTCGCAATTGATAGACCTACGAGAACTTTGTCTGGAGGTGAGGCGCAACGCATTCGTTTGGCCTCACAACTTGGCTCCTCACTGGTCGGAATCCTGTATGTACTAGACGAGCCAAGTATCGGGCTCCACCCTCGTGATCACGCAAGATTGCTTAGCATTATCGACGAAATAAGGACCTTAGGAAATACAATTCTCATGGTTGAACATGACGAGGACACAATCCGAAATGCAGATTATGTTTTGGATATGGGCCCTCGTGCGGGGAGGCTCGGCGGACAATTAGTGGCTTCAGGGTCACCTCTTGAGATATCACAGAATCTTTCAAGTCCAACCGGTGCATTTCTCTCAGGAAGATCTCAAATTTCGGTGAATACTCAAAAGCGAAAGCCTACCATGGACAGGTTAGAGCTCAGTGGTGCTTCAGGAAACAATCTTAAATCCGTTGACCTTTCGATTCCACTTCGCACATTTGTTGCCGTTACTGGTGTTTCAGGAAGTGGCAAATCCACATTGATAATGGATACTCTTTACCGTGCCCTAGCTAACCATTTTCTGAAGTCCAATTTTACCACTGCACCATTTAACAAGATATCTGGGCTCCAACATCTTGATAAAGTCATCGATATAAACCAAAATCCGATCGGTCGTACCCCGAGGTCCACACCATCAACCTATGTTGGTTTGTTTCCTTTGATTCGCGACCTCTTCGCTCAGTTGAATGAGTCCAAAATTCGGGGGTATGGCCCTGGACGGTTTTCATTCAATGTAAAGGGTGGACGCTGTGAAACATGCCAAGGGGCTGGTCAAATTAAAGTAGAGATGCATTTTATGGCAGACACATTTGTTAAATGTGATGTTTGCAATGGGCGCAGATATAACAAGGAAACACTCGCAGTAAAATTTAAAGATAAGAATATTGCCGAGGTTCTAGAGATGTCTGTTAGCGAGGCCATTCCATTTTTTAAAAATCACAACAAAATTTCTCGCAAATTAGAAACACTTAATTGTGTGGGACTTGATTATATTTCACTCGGACAAAGTTCGACCACCCTATCTGGAGGCGAGGCGCAAAGAGTGAAGTTAAGCAAAGAGCTTTCAAAGCGAGGAACTGGAAATACCTTTTATATTCTTGATGAACCTACAACCGGTTTGCATTTCAGTGATATTCAAAAGCTTTTAGAGCTTCTGCATAGTTTGGTTGATCAAGGTAATACAGTATTAGTAATTGAGCACAACATGGATGTGGTAAAAACCGCTGATCATGTCATAGACATCGGCCCAGAGGGAGGAGCTCTTGGGGGGTCAATTGTGGCACAAGGTACGCCAGAACAAATTTGCAAAAATCCATGTAGTATTACTGCAAAATACTTAGCGGAAGCAATGAAAGAAAGATCAATAAAATAAAAAGGGACCGAAAAGGTCCCTTCTAAACTACCCACGGTTGCCAAATACTATTCAATGCCGAAAACCTTCTTCAGCAAAGAAGCATTTTGTCCAACAAGCATGAACGAAATTACGAATGACAAAATCACTAGTGATTCGATAAGTGCCAAACCTACGAACAAAGGCGCAGTAAATTTTTCCGCGGCCGCTGGGTTTCGTGCAGTTCCATCTAGTGCAGTAGCTGCAACTTTTGACTGGGCCATAACGCCTCCAAAAGATGCGATGGCAATTGCAAGACCTGCAGCCAATGCATACATACCACCTACTGATGCAAAAGCATGGTTTAGACCTTCTGCAACAGGTGCAGTTCCTTCAGCCAAAGCTGGCACTGCGAACATTGATGCCGTAGCAACCAACATCATCGCTTTCAAAATAGTTTTCATAGTTGTTTCTCCTTTTTTATTTGTGTTTAAAAATCTCAATGATCATGCGCTGTTGCTAACATCACATAAATGATAGAAAGCAGTGTGAAAACGAATGCTTGCATAAAACATACAAACAAACCCATTCCATAAAATATAACCGGAACTCCAATTGGAACCAGGTCTAAGAAAATTCCCAATACCGTATGGTCTCCGCTCATATTTGCACTTAAGCGCAATCCCAAGGTTAATGGACGAAGTAGATTAGAGACCAACTCTATCACCAATAAAAGTGGAGCCAAGAGTGCAACGGGCCCCAAAAAATGCTTGAAATATGCTAAGCCACTTTCTTTGAAACCCATAAAATTATATAAAACGAAAGAAAATAAGCCGACCGCTAATCCTAAGTTAATGTCCTGTGAAGCAGATGACATTCCAGGAAGTAGGCCAATGACATTGTTAACAAAGATATAAATAAAGATAGACCCAAAAATAGGAATATAGGGATAAACATTGATCGCTTGCCCCAATACTAAGCGAAGAAGCCCAGCAATAAATTCGACCAACATCTCGAATATACCCTTAAGTGACAGTTTTGCTGCTGGTAAAATAGCAACTTCACCGGTGCCAATAACAAGCCTTGCAGTCACAGACATGGTAATAATCAGCAGCGCAGCAATCACCGCCAAACCAACATTGATATATTCATGAGGAATTCCAAGTAAATTCAACCAAGTAAAATGTGACACGCCGCCATTTCCTTTTAACTATTAAGTTTCTTCTGTAATGACAATCCCCAAGCAAACACCAGCGGAATCGTTGCCAAATATCCAACTGACATCCACGCCGAGCTCAATGTGCTGTGAATATATAAAACATACAAAAGAGACGCATTTAACGTGTACTTAATTACAATCATGAGCACCGGCAAGGCAACAGATTTTTTCTTTATGAACTGACTTGAAAAGAGTCGAGAAACACATAGGTTCAAAAGTCCTAGGAAAAACAATGCAAAAAATGAGGTAACCGCGACACCGTGTTGATACATATGGTGCCCATTTATTGCTTGTCTGAATCATTTTTGGCAAGCTGAAATAGCCTTAGGAACCAGATTGTAAGGGAAACAACAATTAGTATCAGCACACTAACACCATTTAAATTTAGCTTAGAATCAACCCATGCTCCCAAAAAACTAGAAATTACAATAGAAACGGTCAATTCAACACCCATTGCCAAATAGACCCCAAATCCTGACTTTCTTTTTGAACTCATTTTCTTAAACCTTTTGCTCCAGGTTGAAGAAGTTGCCGCTCGCGTAGTGCCTTTATTCGCCTTTCTAAAAAGACTCGATTCGAATAATACCCTTTCATAGATTCAAGCACCGCAATTGCGTTTGCGAAATCTTTCTTTTCTTCGTAGGTCACGGCCAAAATTGTTCCGATGTTTTCTTTTTTTGCTTTTTCCGGAAACAAAAGAAGGAGCTTTTTTAGTGCAACTATGGCCTGGTCGAGCTCCTTGCTAGTAAGATAGATGTTGGCTTTCAAAAGCAATGGTTCAAACATCTGACCACTGTCTGCATTTTGGTTGATCAATTTTTCTAGTTCGATGTCAGCTTGAAAGAAATTATTCATATAGAAATAGGATTTCGCAATATTGAGTTGAAAAAGAAAAGTGTCCTCTTTGGAGTGAGGCAATGACAATAAAGTATTGTAGGTTTCGATTGCAGATTTGTAATCAGCAAGCTGTATGAAATAGAGATCAGCTAAAGTTCGAAGTGTGACCAATCTTTCGGCCTCATTCCTCTGGCCCAACAATAACTTTTTATAAATTGTAGCGGCTTCTTTGTATTGGTGGGCTTCGAAATGCGCAATTCTTGCTGTTTCCTTTGCCGCTTTTAGTCCTAATTCTGAGTCTCCCTCTAAATCATAAACTTTTTTAAAGGCATCGAAGGCTGATTTAAAATCCTTTTTTTCTAGAAAATTTTGGCCCCGCTCATACTCAATTTTAGATGTTGAAAATGAGCAAGAAACACAAAACAAAAAAATTAGATAATGACCTTTTGAAAGTTTAGTTGAGAATTGCATCTCCACCGTCGTCTGTGATTATGGCAATTCCGGTAACTTTTTCGTCCTGATTCAAGTTAATTAATCGAACACCCTGAGTATTGCGACCCACCACTGAAATATCACTACAATTCATTCGAATTATTTGGCCCTTATCAGTAGTTATCATTACTTCATCTGTATCCAATACGCTGCATGTACCAACGACCTGGCCAACTTTATCAGTGGTTTTTTGGGTAATAATTCCTACTCCACCTCTGCTTTGAGTTCTATATTCTTCTACTTCGGTTCGCTTTCCATACCCATTCTCAGTAACCATTAAAATTGTTGATTTAGATCCTTTTTCAATGATCTCCATGCCAATCACAATATCATCTTTCCCAAGTGTTATTCCCTTTACCCCGCGGGCTGATCTGCCCATTTCTCTGACATCCCCCTCATCAAACCGAATCGACATGCCGTCTTTGGTCGCGATAAATAAGTCACATTGTCCATTGCTTATTTTTGCAGAAATCATTCGGTCATCCAAATCTGTTGTTAGTGCTATGATGCCAGATGGTCTCGGATTGGAAAACGCATCCAATGAGGTTTTTTTGATGATTCCTTTTTCTGTTAACATCACAACAAATTTAGTTTCTTCAAAAGCATGAACCGGTAGAATTGCTTGAACTTTCTCTTTTCCATTCAAATTGATTACATTTGCTATTGCTTTTCCTTTAGAGGTTCGGCTTCCTAACGGTAACCTATGAACTTTCACCCAGTACAGTTTTCCTGTGTCAGTAAATACCATCAGCGTCGTCAAGGTATCAGCTACAAATATAGTGGTTACAAAATCCTCTTCTCTGGTTTCGATTCCCTTGAGACCTTTTCCTCCGCGCTTTTGTAAACGATACTGATCTAGTGGAATTCGTTTGATATATCCAGTGTCAGTCATCATTACGACCATATCCTCACGAGCAATTAAATCCTCGTCTTCAATTTCTTCACTGCTACCAGCAAGTTTGGTTAATCGTGGGCTATTGAATTTTTCTCTTATTTGGGTAAGTTCTTCTTTGATGATTCCGTAAATCTTTCTTTCGTCGCTCAGAACTTCCTTTAGCCAATTAACGTATTTGGATAACTCTTCAAGTTCCTCTACTATTTTTTGACGTTCTAACCCTGTCAATCTTTGCAATCGCATTTCCAAAATTGCCTGTGACTGTCTCTCAGAAAAACCAAACTTTTCAATCAATGCTAACTTTGCTACTGAAGCCTCTTTTGAGGCGCGAATTGATGCTACAATTTCGTCGATCATATCTAGGGCTTTTTTTAGGCCCTCAAGAATGTGCACCCGTGCCTCTGTTTTCTTTAGTTCAAAAATACAACGTTTAGTGACCACGTCCAACCGATGGTCCAAAAACGCCCTCAACATACTTTTTAGATCAAAAAAGCGAGGCTGATTTTTTGAATCAAGGGCAAGCATTCTAATTCCATAACTGACTTGCATTTGCGTAAATTTATACAAACGGTTTAACACTACATTTGCATTTTCATTTCTCTTCAACAGAATGACTATTCTCATGCCTTCGCGAGAAGACTCATCTCGAATATCCGAAATACCCTCGATCTTCTTTTCATTTACCAAATCCGCTATACACTCGATCAATTTTGCTTTGTTAACTTGATATGGGATCTCGGTTACAATAATTTCTTCTCTGTCTTTTTTTGTTTCAATCTCTGCAACCGCTTGAAGTGTGATTACGCCCAAACCTTTTTTATATGCAGAAATAATTCCCTCACGCCCAGCAATTACACCGGCTGTGGGGAAATCTGGGCCTGGGATAATTTTAATAAGGTCATCAATTGAAATATCTGGATTTTCAATTAACTCTAAACATCCAGTTACTACTTCAACCAAATTATGTGGAGGCACATTTGTCGCCATTCCAACAGCAATCCCTGAGCTACCATTGACAAGTAGATTTGGAAATTTTCCTGGCAATATGAGAGGAACTTGAAGTGAGTCGTCGTAATTAGGACCGAAGGGAATAGTTTCTTTTTCAATATCTTCCAAAAGTGCTTCAGCAAGTTCGGTCATTCTTACTTCGGTGTATCGAGCAGCTGCTGGACTATCGCCATCTACAGATCCAAAGTTTCCTTGACCATCGATTAATGGATAACGAAGAGAAAACTCCTGCGCCATTCTTACCATTGAATCGTAGACAGCCATATCACCATGAGGATGATATTTACCAATTACATCTCCGACAATACGCGCAGATTTTCGATAAGGTTTATCATGGGTATTATTTAGGTCGTACATGGCATATAGAATGCGCCTATGTACTGGTTTAAGACCATCTCGGACATCAGGAAGTGCACGTCCTACGATTACGCTCATTGAATATTGAAGATATGCTTCCTGCATTTCTTTATTAATATCAACTCTGGTGACACCTTTTTGTTGAACATCAGTCATAAAAATTCCTATCTACCTTAGATATCTAACTCGCGAACCAACAGAGCATTATCGTTTATAAATTTTCTTCGTGGCTCAACCTCATCACCCATCAAAATACTAAAAGTTTCGTCAGCGGCAATAGCATCACCTACTGTAACCTGAAGTAAATTTCGATTATCTGGGTTTAATGTTGTTTCCCATAATTGTTCTGGGTTCATTTCACCCAAACCTTTGTATCGCTGTATATATATTCCTTTTTTACTAGATTCCAAAATACTGTGGAGAAACTCTCCGTACGAGTTAAATTCCATTTGTGTTTTATCAACATCCATTTGAAGCGGAAGTTTTGCCAGAGATTCAAATCCCTTCCAAAGAATTCCGAGTTCCGCATACTCGTTTGAATTTGCCAAACTATAACCAACTCGATTTTCGCTTTTATATCCATAACGAGTGGTGGAAAGAACTAAGGTGAAACAATTATGTTCATCATCCCGAACATAGCTTGCAGACAAATCAAGAACGCCATTAATATCTGATTTTTTTAAAATTTCCTCTTTGTATTTAGTAAATACAATCTCTAGTTCAGATTGCTTTGCCAAAACTGAAATTAAGTCTATTTTTTTATGAATCAAATACGAAATAAACGTTCTGTCATATTTCGAAGATAGACTATTAACCAATGAATCGAATCTTTGGATGTTCAAAATAAATTGCCTGAGTTCAGTCTCAGTAGTTCCTTCTTTTAAATTTTTAATTTTAATATGGCTGAGACTTGATTCGAGAAGGTATTCGGTCATAGCTCTATCGTCTTTTATGTATCTCTCAGAATTTCCTTTTTTAACTCGGTATAGTGGAGGTTGCGCAATATAAATATATCCTTTTTCAATTACTTCAGGCATCTGCCGATAAAAGAATGTCAAAAGTAGAGTTCTAATGTGAGAACCATCCACATCCGCATCTGTCATGATGACCACTTTGTGATACCGGATTTTATCTGCCGAAACATTTTCTCTACCAATTCCCACACCAAGTGCCGACACCAACATTTTTATTTCTTCATTCCCTAACATCTTGTCGAATCGGGCTTTTTCTACATTGAGAATTTTTCCGCGAAGTGGCAAAACCGCTTGCGTTCTACGATCTCTCGCTTGTTTTGCTGACCCGCCGGCAGAGTCACCCTCTACAAGGTAGATCTCACACAGAGCAGGATCTCGTTCCTGACAATCAGCCATTTTTCCAGGAAGAGAGTTTCCCTCTAGTGCTGTTTTTCTTCTGGTGAGTTCTCTTGCTTTCCGTGCCGCTAATCTAGCACGTGCAGCTTCAACGCATTTTCCAATTACTTGTTTCGCTACATTTGGGTGGCGGTCTAACCAATCCGCAAGCTTATCATTCACCATTGATTCGCAAATTCCTTTGACCTCGGTATTTCCCAATTTTGTTTTAGTTTGTCCCTCAAACTGTGGTTCACGGACCTTTACGCTCACTACCGCAGCAAGACCTTCCCTTATGTCGTCTCCCTCTAAGTTCTCTTTTAAATCTTTCAAAAGATTTTTTGAGGTTGCATATGAGTTTATGGTTCGGGTAAGCGCTCCTCGAAATCCGATTAAATGAGTTCCACCTTCTATTGTGTTAATATTGTTACAATATGAGTACACAGATTCGGCGTACGAATCATTCCATTGTAGTGCTATCTCAACTTCTACCAAATCTTTTTCCCCTTTAAAGTGAATTACTTCGGGGTGTAATGGTTTTTTAGCCTCGTTTAGAAATGCAATAAATTCACTCAAACCATCCGAGAACTGAAATTCCTGTTTTTTTCCAGTTCTTTCATCGTGAAGCGAAATGTGAAGCCCAGCATTCAAAAATGCAAGTTCTCGAAACCTATTTGCTAAAATGCTAAAACTATAACTTAACTCTTCTTGTTTGAAAATCTGGAGATCCGGCTTGAATGTAGTTTTGGTTCCTGATTTGTCAGTTGCACCTAGTTTTGTTAGTTCGCCTTGTGGTTTTCCTCGCTCATATATCTGTTGCCATACGAATCCTGAGCGTTTTACCTCAACCACACATCGACTAGAAAGCGCATTTACTACAGATGCACCGACGCCATGTAAACCGCCAGATACCTTGTAAGTGGATCCGTCGAACTTTCCTCCAGCATGGAGTACTGTCATCACCACTTCTAATGCGGACTTCCCGTTTTTATGTTGATCAACTGGAATTCCACGTCCATTGTCTTCAACAGTTACTGACTCATCAGCATGAATAATCACATTAATTTGTTTACAGTATCCCGCAAGATGCTCATCAACCGAGTTATCAACAATTTCATACACAAGATGGTGGTACCCTTTTTGACCTGTATCACCGATATACATTCCAGGTCGTTTTCGAACAGCCTCTAAGCCTTCCAAAACTTGAATGGAATCTGCTCCGTAATTTGGTGAAACTTCTTCTATGTTGTTGTTAGCCACAATTTTACCTCAATATCAAATTTTCAAAGCACCACTTTGAATTTCAAAAACACAATCCCTATTTATCTCCAACTCACTCGACCACATCAACTCAGTTGATGTAACAAGAACTTGTGCAGAAATTTCGTTTATGAAATTCACCAAATTTTCACGCTTTCTAAAATCTAACTCCGAGAGTACGTCGTCGAGTAATAGAATGGGATAAAAGCCCCGCGTTTTTTGATGAACTACTATTTGAGCTATTTTTAATGCCAAGATCAAGGCCCTTTGTTGACCCTGTGAGCAGTAAAATCTTGAATCATTCCCGTTAAATAAGAACTTGACATCATGCTTCTGCGGACCAACCAAACTGCTGCCTTTTGCTGTTTCTGCAGAATGGAGTTCGTTTAGACGTTTCTTTAATAGTTCAAAAACCTGATCTTCCGATTTATCAATAGCCGATTCGCCTGATATATAATATTCCAGAGATATATCCACATTTTCAATTCCTAAAATTTTTGCAGCGATCTTGCTAAAATCGCCCTGCACTTTTTTGATGGTTTTGATTCGATCAATAGAAACCTGAGTTGCTAATAATATGAATATTTTATTCAGCGCATTAAAAGTGCCATATAATTCCCGCTTGTCGTCTTTTGATTGGGATATTTGGAAAAGAATTTTGTTTCGGGTCTTCAGTGCTTTAAAAAAATCCTCGAACATTTTTTGTCGATTGGGTTCGAGAGTAAGGACCAGTTCGTCAAGTAGACGGCGTCGTTCTTCTGGTTGCCCTTTTATTACGGATAAGCTCTCTGGGCTAAATAAAATAGTTGGGAAGTTTGGTATCAATTTGTTCGCGGAAATTTTCTTTGAATTTAGATGAAATGTTTTTTGGAGTTTATCAAATTCAAAAATAACTTCATGACGAAGATTATTTTTTTTTATTCTTGTAGTAACTCTCCCCTTTGAAATTTCTGAATCAGCAGCCCTTCGTAAAAAATAGTCATTGTCACTTGGCCGAAACGATCTTCCATGAGTGCTCAGATAAATAGCCTCCAAAATATTTGTTTTCCCTTGTCCATTTGCTCCTATAAAAAAATTCAATCCAGGAGAAAGAGAGGCTTTAAAATGTTCATAGTTGCGAAAGTCTCTCAATTCAATCTGTTCGATGTACATCTAAATTCTCATTGGCATGATCACACATGTGTATGAAGAATCATTATGGGGTCTTAACATTCCGGGCGATAGTTGATCGTTAAGATTTAAATCAATTTCTGAGTCATCCAAATTGTTTAATACATCCAAAATGTACTTGGCGTTGAATCCTATTTTCAAATCTGTCCCTTGGTAAGCCACATCCAGTTCTTCTTTAGCATCTCCTAGTTCCGGGCTATTTGTGGATATCTCTAGTCTTCCTGACATCAGAGCTAATGTGACTCCCTTGTATTTTTGGTTTGAAAGTAAGGATACTCTCTTTAAAGACGAAACAAGTTGGTCTTTATTGAGCCTGACTTTTTTCCCTAAATTTTTTGGTATGAACTGTTGATAATTAGGATACTTCCCTTCAATCAATCGAACCATCAAAGTCGTTGAGCCGTGCCTTGCTATCAATTGAGATCCTTCAATTGCCATCTCGAATTCACCATCAATAACATCTAAGATTTTTTTAATTTCAAAAAGACCCTTTCTTGGAATTATGACACCTTCAACTTTATGTTTCGATACTGTCGATAGCGCATCTTTATCGATCACACTCAGACGATGACCATCGGTTGCCACCATTCGGTAATAGGCTTTTCCTTCGTTCTGATAGTGTTCAAAATACACTCCGTTTAAGTGATATCTGGTTTCATCTGTGGAAACACTGAAAATTGTTTTTTCTATCATTTCGGAAAGTACTTTCGCATTTATTTTCATAAACTCTTGGGTAGAGTATGAAGGGAACACTGGATATTCCTCAGCACTAATTCCGACGATGTTAAAAACAGACTTGTTTTGTTTTATCTCTAGCCAGTTGTTTTCTTTTTTTGTGAGTTGAATTGTTGTGTCTGATAATTCTTTTACAATTTCAAAAAGATTTTTTGCATTGATAGCCGCCTTACCTGGTTGGATAATCGTGGCTTTGGCTTCGTCAGTTAAACTCACTTCTAAGTCTGTAGCAAACAACTTTATTTTGTCATTTGATGCTTCAATTAAGACATTTAGCAAAACAGGCATTGTATTGCGTTTTTCAACTATGTTTTGTGTTTTAGAGAGAACCGCCATCAGATCTTTTTTTTCAATTTCAATTTTCATAAACACCTATTCTGTAAATAGTTAAATATATAAACTAGTAGTAATAGTAGGACCGTTATTATCATAAAAAATGTGTTAACTACTTTAAAATACTTGTGATTCACTGTGGACAATGTGTTGGGTTTTGAGTCTAAATTCGTGCAATTTTATGCAAAAATTCTTGTCCACATTTTTATCCACGCCGTTATCCGTGCAGTTATCCACACTACTTATTCACACCCCTGTGAGATTGTGGATTCTAGTTTCTAACTCTTCGAGATCCTTCTTTAAATCAGGATCTTTTGGTAGTTGATTTTCTATTTTTCGAATCGCGTTAATAACTGTGGTGTGGTCTTTTCCTCCAAAAGATCTCCCAATATCAACTAAAGACTTATCTAAATATTTTTTAATCAAATACATTGCTGATTGGCGTGCGACTACTAAGGGTTTTGACCGGTTTTTTGATTTCAGATCAGCAGTTCTTACTCTAAAATGGTCTGCCGTGAGTCTCTGGATATCTTCAACGGTTAAATTTGTGGTATCGTCATGAGTAAGCAGAACTCTTCGGGTTAATTCCAAATTTATATCTTTACCTTGAAGCTCAGAGAACATTTTTACTTTGTTGAGGTTTCCTTCTAGTTCTCGTATGGACCGCTTTGAAATTCTTGAGATATATGCAATTACATCCTCCGGAATTTTTAACGTCTTTTTTTCAGCTTTGTAACGTAAGATGGCTACTCTTGTTTCTATATCCGGCATTTGGATATCTGCGATTAAACCCCATTCCAAGCGTGTTCTAATTCTGTCTTCCAATCCCTTAATGTCTTTCGGCATCCTGTCGCTCGCAACTACGACCTGGCGATCCTTTTCAAAAAAATCATTTAGTGTATGGAAAAACTCCTCTTGTACTGCTTCCCCTCTGCCAAGTATCTGTATGTCATCCATCAACAGGATATCGCATTTTTCTCGATATCTTAATCTGAACTTATCCATTTCGTTTCTTCGTATGCTTGATATGCATTCATTTAAAAAACGCTCAGCAGAAAGATAGGAAATTCGAATTCCTGGATTTTTTGCCTTTATGTGATTTCCTACGGCGTTTAGGAGGTGAGTTTTACCCATGCCCGTTGGCCCGCAAATAAAAAGTGGATTGTATCCCTCTGCCCCTGGATTTTCTGCAATATTAAATGAAGCAGCATGAGCAAACTCATTGTTACGACCAACTACAAAGGTGGAAAACGTATATTCAGTATTTAAGAAATCGCGCGCAATTTGCCTTGTGTCAGGTGTCGGAAGTTGAGCGGGTGCTTTTAGGTTCTCTCTGGCTCTTTGGCTTAAATCCATAGCTTGCTGAAGTGCAGCGGGGCCTTCTGGCTCCAAAATCAGGCTCTGGCCAGTTACAACGAGCTCAATTTGGAAGGGAGTTGTATATAGGCCAGCAATCTCAGAGCAAATTCTGTCATATAGATTTTCAGATATCCAGTATCTATGAAGTTCTGTGGGCACTCCCAAATAGAATTTCTTTCCAAAGGGAGTATCTTCGGATGACATTAATTCGGTCGGATCAAACCAGGTCTGAAGTAGCTTGTTTTCGGAGTTTTTTGCCTTAAGGTTTGATTTAATTAGGTTCCAAAATTCATTTGTGGATTCCACTAGTCACCTACTAATCATTACTTGAATGCATTTATAAAAAATATGAGAATCAAAGCTCTAACAAGAGATGACTAAACTTTCAACACCTTGACGTGTTCGCTGCATTGTGCTTTTATCTGCATCTTGAAATAATTTTTTGGACCCATTAATATTTGGAGACCCGTTATGAAAAGAACTTATCAGCCTAGCCGCAAAAGGCGCAAGACTACCCACGGATTTCGTGCCCGAATGGCTACTAAAGATGGTCAAGATGTTTTAAACAGGCGACGTGCGAAAGGCCGTAAACGCTTAGTAGTTGAAGTCAGTGGTAAATAACAGGAAGCTGTCTTTTTTAAAGAAGCGCTCTGAATTTCTCCAACTCATTAGGTGTGGTAGGAAAATTCGGGGCGATTTCGTTAATTTGAATTTAAGTATGACTGAAACACAGTGTTGCAGGTTTGGCATAACTATTCCAAAAAAAATTGGCTCCTCGGTTATTCGTAATCGAATAAGGAGGCGGACCCGAGAATTTCTTAGGTCTCGGCAGTTTTTTTTAAATAGAGATGTTAATATTGTATTCCAGGTCAGGGACCCTGTTTTTTATAAGGAACTAGATTCTGAAAATCTTCAAGTCACTCTTTCAAAGGTATTTGAGAAAGCAATCACACCTTTTTAAATTTGTTTTATTGGGTTTATTGTCTGTGTATAGGCAAACTTTAACAAATATTTTAGGTGGTAGTTGCAGGTTTGAACCAAGTTGTTCAGAGTACGCGGTTCAATGTGTCAATCTACATTCACCTTGTAGAGCCTGCTGGTTAATTTTAAAGCGATTGCTTCGTTGTAGGCCGTTTGGTCCTTTTGGCTTTGATCCTGTACCACCTAAATTCGAGAGGGGTTGTTGTGAATATTGATAGTGAGCGAAAGTCATTTTTTGATCCTTCAACAATCGGAGCATTAGTTGTTGTTCTTATTTTTTGGGTCGGCTGGTCCTTTTTTATGGAAAAGAAATATAGCGCCACTAGTTTACCCTCCCCTGCTATTAGTGAAAATCAAAAGCCTAGCATGGTGCTTCAAACGCAAACAGTTAGTGTTTCTAAGGGAGACGAAAAGGAACAGATTTTAGCATTTGAGTTTCCAAATTTTTCTTTTCAAGTTTCGTCTGTTGGATTTGGGTTTAGGGATATTTTGATCAAAAGCTATTTAGATCGTGAGGGGCACCAGATAAGGGTTGGAGATGGGAGCACAGGAAAGACTTCGATTCTTGGTTCAGACGATAACTTAAATTTTTCTGTTAAAAAATTATCTAATACTGAGCTTGAGGGAGAGGTTGAATTCGGTGAATATAAGATTTTGAAGCATGCACGTATTTCTCCAGATTTATTTAGTGTGGATATTACCACAAAAGTATATGGTCCTATTTCGAAATTTTCAGGCCTGAGAGTTGATTTTGTAGATAATTTTGTAAATCCAATTAAAAGCGGCCTCCTAGCGCCAAAAAATCGAGATGATGCTGGTATCTTTGTTTTGCACAATGATCAGAAAGTGAGAAAACCGCTGTCAGAAGAGCTATATTCTGAAAAGTATGATGCTGTTGATGTTTTTTCGTTTAATGGTCACTATTTTTCCCAGGCTTTGATTGATCAATCAGATATTAAACCCGTTGTTTCAGTGAATAAAGAAAAGGGCGGTACCTCGATGTTTGCCCATGCTGATTACATCATGAATAATGTAAATTTAGATGCAATTGAATTTAAGAATACTATGTTTTTTGGACCTAAAGAGTATGACCTTTTAGGAAAGATAGATAGCCGGGCACAGTACATTGTTGACTATGGAATGTTTGCTTGGCTAGCAAAGCCACTGTTGTGGCTTTTAAAAGCCTTCTTTTCTTTTTTTGGAAACTATGGCTTTGCAATTGTCATGTTGACTTTATTAGTTAGGACTTTAGTTCTCCCATTCAATGTTTATTCAACTAAGTCAGCTAAGGCTATGCAGGCAATTCAGCCAGAATTAAAGGAAATTCGGGAAAAATATAAAGACAATGCTCAAGTAATGAACGAAAAGGTTTTGGCTGTTATGAAGCAGAATAAAGTAAACCCCGTTGGAAGTTGTTTACCCATGCTTTTGCAATTGCCTGTATTTTTTGCTCTATACCAGGTTTTGGGCCAGAGCATTGAGCTGTATAAAGCCCCTTTCGGTCTCTGGATTTATGACTTAAGTTTGCCCGATCCTTTTTTTGTTTTGCCAGTGTTGATGGGTGCCGTAATGTTTGTGCAGCAGAAGATTACACCTACGGCCATGGAACCTGCTCAAGCAAAGATTATGTTAGCCCTTCCGGTTATTTTTTCTTTTTTCATGCTTTCATTGCCCAGTGGTTTGACACTATATATGTTTATCAGTGGGCTTTTTGGGGTTGTTCAACAGTTGATTTTAATGCGTGATTCTGCACAGAGCACGTGATTTTGGGGGTTAGTGATGTCTGGTTTTTTTAGCAAAATTTTTGGAAGAAAAAAGGCTACGGTTGAATCACCTGTGGTGAATCTTTTGGAAGACGTTCTGGAGGGGTTATTTTCCAGAGCCGGTTTGGATTTGGAATTTAATATCTCTAGCGAGGGCCATGGTGACGACGAGGCAATTCGTGTTAACCTTAATGGTGAGGATAGCGCTTTGCTTGTTGAGCGAGAGGGTGTTCTCTTGGACTCCATTCAATTGTTTGTTAAACGAACAGTTCAACATCAACTTCCAGATGCCCGTGCAATGGTGGACTTCGATTGTGATGGATATCGCGAAGAAGCAAATAAAGGACTGGTTGATTTGGCTGATAAATTGAAAGAAAAGGCGCTTGAGCAGGGCCGGTCAGTTTACTTGCGAGCACTGTCTCCTAAGGATAGAAAGATTGTTCATCAACATTTGGCTGGTGATCAGCGTGTTAAAAGTAGATCTATTGGAGATGGGCTATATAAAAAGATTAAAATTTATCCAATTAAGGTTGGTTCTGATGATGCTAGTCGGTCAGATGTTTAGATGGACTTTAAACTAGAGAGAGACGCTATTTGTGCCGTTTCCACTCCTCCTGGAATTGGAGGTGTGGCGGTAGTAAGAATGACTGGGAAAGATAGTCTCTCAATTGCTCAAAAGATTTGTGTTGGTCTTCCACAGTTTGTTGTCGAGAGGCATATGTATCTTACGAAGTTAATTTCTTCGGATGATGGCAACGCATTTGACGAGGCACTTGTTTGTTTTTTTTCTGAGGGACGCTCATATACGGGCGATGAAACAGTCGAGTTTTTTTGCCACGGTGGACAGATGATTTGTCACATGTTGGTAAGCGAGTTGGTTCATTTGGGCTGTAGAGTGGCCCGGCCCGGTGAGTTTACTTTCAGGGCATATCTTTCAGGTAAAATTGATCTTGTTCAGGTTGAGGGAATTCATGAGATGATTCATGCTACCTCAAGTGCTGCTTCTCGTCAGTTTTTTAAACAAATGAATGGAGAATTTGGGGCAAGGTTTCGGGATCTTGAGGATGGCATTGTATGGTGTCTTGCAAATCTTGAGGCAAGTATTGATTTTGTTGAGGATGATTTAGAGGTATTTGATTCACAGATTCTATTAGAGAGATTAAATGAATTGGTGAAGACTTGTAATGGATTTCTTTCTTCTTTTCATTCAGGGCGGTTGATTCGGGAGGGAGTAAAGGTCGCAATTGTGGGACGTCCAAACGTTGGAAAGTCTAGTTTGTTAAATGCGATTCTAGGTTTTGAAAAATCTATTGTAACGGAGATCCCGGGTACCACAAGAGATTTGGTAGAGGGATACTCAGCGGTGAACGGCGTTAATGTGGTATTTGTTGATACTGCAGGTATTCGTAAGTCAGAGGATTTAGTAGAAGGTATTGGGATCCAGAGATCCAAGGGTGCCATTGAGGCTAGTGATTTAGTTTTGATTGTGTGTGAATCTTTTGGTGCCGATTTTTTGGTTGAAAATCAGCTTTTAGAGCTTGCGGGAGATCGTCCCTATTTAATTGTGAGCAATAAAAGTGACTTAAATAGAGAGTCTTCTTTAGCTATGAGGTCCTGGATCTCTTCAAAATGTATTCCCACGGATGCAATTGTCGATGTTAGTTGTGTTGAGAATGTTGGTGTCAGTGGTTTAGTCGATCGAATATATCAAGCGATTGTTCCGATGGTAGATGTTGCAGGTATTCACCTTTGTTTACCTAGACAATTGGAGCTTGTAGTTCAGTGTAAAAAATCAATTTTGGCAGCAATGCGAGCATTTGAAAATGAACTTGGACCTGAACTTGTTTCGTTTGAACTTCAGGAGGCCGTTCGTGCAGTGCACGGTTTGGTCGGAAAAGAATTCAATGAACAAGTGATCGATCGAATTTTTAAAGATTTTTGTATAGGTAAATAGGCATGAGAAAATCAAGTGATTTTGATGTTATAGTAGTTGGTGCGGGGCACGCTGGTATAGAAGCTGCGATGGCATCTGCCAGGTTGGGTGTTCGCACGGGCGTTGTCACCACCAATATAGACCGAATTGGCTTTATGTCCTGCAATCCCTCAATTGGTGGGCTCGGAAAAGGCCACATGGTTCGGGAAGTTGACGTTTTAGGTGGTGTCATGGGCCTGGTGGCTGATTTGTCTTGTATTCAGTTTAAGCGACTGAATGCAAGAAAAGGTGCCGCCGTGCGGGGGTCTCGTGCTCAGTGTGATAAGGAGATCTATAACCAGGAAATGGTTCGGAGGCTTTCTGATTCACCGAACATGTCCATTATAAGTGGCGAGGTTAAAGAGCTTATTGTTGAACACGATTCTTGTGTTGGGGTAAGGCTTGGTGATGGATCAGACATATTCTGTTCAGCCGTCGTGATAACTACAGGTACGTTTTTGAATGGTGTTATGCATATTGGCATGTCTCAAATGCTTGGTGGGCGTGTTGGGGATCTGGCTTCTGTTGGTTTGTCTGCGCAGCTGAAGGCCTTTGGTTTCGAAGTTAAACGGCTTAAAACAGGGACTCCACCTCGGTTGTATAGGGATTCAATTGATTTTTCTAAGACTTCTGTTCAAAAGGGAGATGATACGTTTTTTCCTTTTAGTTATCGGGGAGCCCGGACACTTAGACTTCCTCAGGTAGACTGCTATTTGTCCTATACCAATGAGGAAACACACGACATTATTCGACGTAATTTAGATAAGTCACCGATGTTTTGTGGTGCAATCGAGGGGTCAGGCCCTAGATATTGTCCTAGCATTGAAGATAAGATAACGAGGTTTGCGGATAAAGCCTTTCATCAGACTTTTCTTGAGCCAGAGAGTTTGTCTACAGATTCAATTTACCTTCAGGGTATTTCTACAAGTTTGCCTGAAGAGGTTCAGTATGAATTTTTAAAGACCATTCCTGGGTTGGAGAATGTTAGATTGATTCGTCCAGGGTATGCTGTTGAATATGATTTTGTTGAGCCAACTCAGATTTCTCATAGTTTAGAGACAAAGGCTTTAAGAGGACTTTTTTTGGCGGGTCAAATTAATGGCACTAGTGGTTACGAGGAGGCTGCGGCACAGGGGTTGATGGCTGGCGTAAACGCCGCGTCTTTTTTTCTGGATCGAGAACCACTGATTCTTCGACGAGATCAAGCCTATATTGGGGTATTGATTGATGATTTGGTTACAAAAGGAACTCGCGAGCCCTATCGAATGTTTACTTCTCGTGCTGAGCATAGACTTGTTTTGAGAGAAGATAATACTTTAGAGCGGTTAGCTGAAATCGCGCACAGCACTGGTTTGTTAAATGAATATGATTTTGAGGCTGCCATGAGGATCATTTCAGCACGATCTGAATTGCTTTTTCGTCTAAAGAACACATCCTTGTCGCCGACTTCAGATGTACAGGCAAAACTTACTAAAATGGGCACTCCTGTTTTGAATAAACAGATAAAAATCGCGGATTTACTTCGGCGAAATGAAGTTAATTGTTTAGATTTAAAGGTGTTTGAAATCGATCCTGGTGACGATCCATTTGTTTATGATCCTGTTGAAATCGAGATCAAATATGAGGGATACATCGTGCGCCAAAATGAGATTGTTCAGCAGGCAGTTCGACTTGAGGAATTGAGGATACCTTCCGATATGAACTTTGGTTCTGTGAAGGGTCTGTCTGCTGAAGAGATTGAGAAGCTCAATAGCATTAGACCTCGAACTCTGGGGCAAGCTTCACGTATTAGCGGAGTGAACCCATCGGCGATTCAATCGATTTTGATTCGATTGAAAGGGCGTAATAAATTTCGGGAGTTGATAGTTGAATAGTGGATGGCTAAAGAAACCAAGTCCCCCTCCAGCGACACTTGAAGCTAAGTTTCAAGATGTTAGAATTGTGGCTGAGAAGATTTGGAAGTGGTATCCCGACTTGTCAGAGATTCAGATTAAGATGTTGGGCTCGTATTATATTGAATTGATGAAATTCAATATGGCTGTAAATTTGATTGCTACTTCTACAATTCGAAATGCTGAAGTTGTTCATTTTGCGGACTCCATTTTGGCCAGTCGTATAGTTGCTCGAGGCTTAGTCTCTGAACGTGTTGTTTGGGATTTGGGTTCTGGTAATGGGTTTCCTGGACTTGTATTGGGAATTTTGTATCCCGAAGTAAAGGTTATTTTGTTTGATCGGGACAATCGGAAAGTAGAGTTTTTAAAGCATGCAATATCGCATTTGAAGCTGCTCAATGTTGAAGCTCGATCTGGATTGGTTGAGGATTTGCCGGCTGGGAGTTTATTCAATGTGGTCGCTAGAGGGTTTGCGCCACTTTCCAGGTCATTGTTGATTTGTAGGAAACAGCTTGCGCCTGGTGGACGTTTTTTTCATTTAAAGGGTGATGGTTGGGCGACTGAACTTGGCGCGGTTCCGAGCCAGTTGTTTTCATTTTGGTCGCCGTCGCTTTTTGGGCAGTACCAGCTTCCAGAGACCGGCAGCGCTATGGCTGTTGTTTTGACAGAAAGAACTCACGAATAAGTAAATGTTCCACGTGGAACAAATTAGTGCCCAGCTTCTTTTTTGGCCTCTTTTTTCTGCTGGGTATGTTTTTCAGAACCAGGTTTTTCCAATTTTTGCAAATGGGCGCTCCATTCGCGAGGAGCCGTGCGAAGCTTTTTGTTAGTTTGGTATTGTTGATATTCGGATTGATCTGGCCAACTTCGCCTTTCCGCAAAATATTTGGGATACGTTTGTTTAATATAGTTCAATCTCATCTCAGCCCGAAGTTTAAAGTACTCTCGCGATGTAGCTGCCATCAACAGCTTTTGGTTTGACGCAAGTACTTGTTGTTTCAGTCTTTCCTTTCCGGGATCTCTTGGTGGCAAAACAGAGAGAGATTGCTTCAAATCGTTATTTTCTTTCAATAGTTGCCCATAGTTTGCCTCTGCTGTTTTTGCTTCCGTGACAAGATCTTTAAAAATTAAATCTGAAAGCTCTGGATTTGGAATTGGCTTTTCATCGCAAGCAAATAAAAACAATATTAAGGTAAATAAAAAAATGCGTTCCACGTGGAACAATCGGCTTTTTTTCTTGAAAAATTTACTGGAAAAGAGTCTAAAAGAATGAACAAGGGAGAAAACATCATGGCAAGAGTCATCTGTATAGCAAATCAAAAAGGCGGTGTTGGTAAAACAACGACATCCGTCAACCTCTCGGCAGCGTTGGCATCAAAAGGGAAGCGAGTCTTGCTTCTTGACCTTGACCCTCAGGGCAATGCCTCGAGTGGCTTGGGCTTGAAAAAATATGATTTCCAAGACTCCAATATCTATCATGTGCTGATCGGCGAAAAAACAATGGCGGAGGTAATACAAAAAACATCGAAAATGAATCTTGACGTGGTCCCCGCAAACTCAGATCTAGTTGGCGCAGAAATTGAGCTTGTCGATGTTCCCAATCGAGAATTTAAACTTAAAGAAGCGATTTCTAAGGTTGCATCATCGTATGACTATATAATGATAGATTGTCCACCCTCTCTTGGATTACTCACTTTAAATGCACTCACCTCAGCTAATACATTTTTGGTGCCTCTGCAGTGCGAATATTATGCTCTTGAAGGTCTGTCACAACTTCTCAATACAGCGGGGCTAGTAAAGAAGAATATAAATCCCGATCTTCGAATAGAAGGAATCGTATTGACCATGTTTGATACCAGAAATAACCTTAGTCATCAGGTTGTTTCTGAAATTCAAAACCATTTTGGAGACAAGGTTTTTAAAGCGATTATTCCAAGAAATGTCCGTCTAAGTGAAGCTCCAAGTCACGGTCAAGCTATAATAGAATATGACTCAAAATCAATTGGTGCCACTAAATATTTAGACTTAGCGGAAGAACTTTTGCATAAAACAAACTCAAATTAATTGGTGTTTAAATGGTTGAAAAAACAGAAATAAATCAAAACAAAAAGCAACGTTTAGGTAGAGGTCTAGGTAGTTTACTTGGCGGCAATGTCGAAGAATCTGTCGAGGTAGACGCAAAGTTAGAAAAGGAAGTTCGAACGGTGGCTGGCCAGGCTCCTATTGTACAATCTCAGCCAGATGAAGGAATGAGAATATGGAATGTCTCAATAGAAAAAATAATTCCTGTTAAAAATCAGCCAAGGCAACATTTCGACTCTGAAAGCCTACAAGAATTAGCCAATTCAATTCGCCAGCAAGGAATAATGCAACCTATAACCGTTAGGCGCAAGGGTGAGCTGGAATATGAAATTGTAGCTGGGGAGCGGAGATGGCGAGCAGCACAGCTTGCCGGATTAACTGAGGTTCCTGTGATTATCAAAAAAATGGATAATCAAAAAATGCTAGAAATGGCTATTCTTGAGAATATCCAAAGAGAGGACCTGAATCCAATTGAGGAGGCGATTAGTTACAACCGGCTTGTGCTTGAATTTGGCCTAACTCAGGCTCAAGTGGCTGAAAAAGTCGGGAAAGAAAGGGCGACGGTTGCGAATTCACTACGCCTTCTTTCTCTTTCGAGCGAGATCCGGACTCACATAATCAATGGTACAATTAGTCAGGGTCATGCCAAGGTTTTACTTTCCGTTGCTGACCAGCCTACCCAAAATGAACTGGCTCAGTCTGTAATAAAAAATCAACTGAGTGTTCGCGCACTAGAAAAGCTGGTGTCGTCGATTTCACTAGGAATGAAATCAAATCGAAAACAAACAGAACCAGCAAAAGAAGGAATGGCCTCTTCTTTGGATGCTATTCAAAATTCACTTCAGCAAAAATATGGAACGAAAGTTGGTCTTGACTATAAAGATGGTCGAGGAAAGTTGGCATTTTATTTTCATTCACAAGAGGAGTTTGATTCTCTAATAGAAACATTGATAGAGGCTAAACGATGACAGACCTTGAGGCGCGAGAATCAGTCACAGGACTTATTGATACCGGAGCATCATTTGAGGGTCGCTTAACCTTTGAAGGTACCGTGAGAATTGGCGGGAATTTCAAAGGCGAGATTTTCTCGAAAGACACTTTAGTTGTGCACGCTGGAGCACAGGTAGAGGCACAGATAGAGGCCGATACCGTAATAATCAGTGGAAGCGTTGTGGGAAATATATTTGCAAAAAAACAAATAATAATGCATCCACCGGCGATGTTTCGAGGAACCGTCACTACCCCAAGCCTGAGAATAGATGAGGGTGTCGTTTTCGAAGGTGCATCGTATATGCCCCAGTCTTAACCAATGTGCATAGGGGAACAATTGCTTGACCTGAAGGATTTACAGATGCTACTCGTTTTCGCAAAACAGAATGGGTAAGCAAAATGGAAATACTATACAAGTTGGGTGTAAATTCAACGATTTGGATTCATCTAGGAATATTTATTTTAACATTCATGGCTACTACTTTTTTGCTTTTTCGACCATACATGGGCGCATTAAAACAGCGAGAAGAGAGAACAATCGGCAATGAGGCAGCTGCGATAAGAATCATTCAAGAGACAGAGCATTTGCACTCAAAATACGAAGAAAAAGCAAAGCTAATTAATTCCAAAATTCAAAGTTTGTTTGCGGGTTCTCGAGCTGATGGACTCAAGGCGGCCGAAGAAATGTTGTTAACAGCACGGCATAAAGCTGACGACATTGTTTCTAGGGGCCGAGAAGAAGCTAAGCAAAAGCTTGCAGCATTGAAAATAGACCTTCAAAAAGAAGAGGCTCAGTTGACTAAAGACGTAGTGGTGCGTCTTACAAAATCAGGGGAAAACAAATGAGCTGGATTAAAGCATTAAATTTTTTAGTTACATCATTGGCGTTTGCGAGTGACCATGCTCATGAGGTTGCTCAGCAGGGAGTCCCAAAAATTGTGCTTTACCAAGCGATCAATTTTGGGCTTCTTCTATTGTTTCTGCACTTTTTTATTGGAAAAAAAGTAAGATTGTTTTTTGTAGAGCGCCATGCAGCTTTTCATCAAGCATTATTGCGAGCGCAATCGGCAAGGTTAGATGCTGAAAGAGCAAGAAACGAGATCAGAGAAAGAATGAATACGCTGGATTCAACCGCGGATGATTCAATTCGTTCGGCACAAGAAGAAGCCAATTCTGTAAAGGCTCAAATTATAGAAACAGCAGCTGCAGATTCGAAAAATTTGGTTTTGGATGCACAAAAAACAATTGAATTTGAAACGAGAAGAACGGCTGCGGCCATGGTGGAAGGATTGATTAATTCAATTCGAGATCAAGCAAGAGCATCCATTCAGGCTAGCCTCCCCGATGCCGATAAGCGCCGTTTACAGGCAGAATTTGTGGATAAGATTCAGGGGGTGAACCCATGAGGTCGACGGAAATAGCAAAACGATATGCAACGGCTCTGTTTGGTGCCTTGGGGTCCGTTTCTGAAAATGAGAAAGCACTCCTTTACCTTAGAGAATGGGCAAACGTGTTTGGTTCCGATACCGGAATCTCTGATTTTTTTGTATCAAAAAAAATTGATGCAAATTTGAAGGTTCAAATTTTAGATTCTGTGTTGGCCAACGCGAACACAACGCCAGAAATAAAAAACTTATTAAGATTAATAGTTTCCAAAGGAAGAACGCAGGTTTTCGGAGAGATAGTAATAGCGTTTCAAGAAATATTGGATCATGTAAATGGAGTGGCGCGCGGTGTAGTCAAGAGTACAATGCCTCTTGATTCAGAAGAGCGATTGAGAATTAGCGCAAAAATTGAAGGCGTTCTAAAAAAGAAGACGGTGTTGGATTTCCAAATAAATTCATCAATCGTTGGCGGGTTGATGGCAGAGGTTGGAAGCTTTAGTTTCGACGATAGCGTGGAATCTCACCTTAAAAAAATGACTGAGGAATTAAAGAGGAGAATTGTATAATCATGGAAATTCAAGTGAGAGCAGACGAAATTACAAAGGTATTGAAAGAGCAAATTAGAAATTACTCTAAAACTCTTGAGGTAAGTGAAACTGGAACAGTACTTTCAGTTGGGGATGGAGTTGCCCGTGTTTATGGTCTTCAAACTGCAATGGCTGGAGAACTTGTTGAGTTTCCAGGTGAAACATATGGGATGGTACTCAACCTTGAAGCGGAGTCGGTTGGAGTCGTAATTCTAGGCGAAGACAGGGGTATCAAAGAAAATGATACTGTAAAGAGGACAAAAAAAATTGTACAGGTTCCTGTTGGTGAAGCATTGTTGGGTCGAGTGGTAGATCCACTTGGAAACGCAATTGATGGTCACGGTCCAATTGAAACGCCACACACTCGTGTTGTAGAGCTTAAGGCGCCTGGAATTGTCTACCGACATCCCGTTCACGAACCATTGCAAACAGGAATCAAGGCAATCGATGCATTGATTCCAATTGGTCGAGGCCAGCGGGAGTTAATTATCGGAGATCGCCAAACCGGAAAGACTACAATTGCGATAGACACTATAATTAACCAAAAGGGGCAAAATGTTCAGTGTTTCTATGTTGCTATTGGACAGAAAAAATCTACGGTGGCTCAAGTTGTAGAAAAATTAAAACATGCGGGCGCGATGGATTATACAACTGTTATTGTTGCTTCTGCATCAGATCCCGCTCCCCTTCAATTTCTTGCACCTTACTCTGGATGCGCGATGGCTGAATATTTTCGAGATACCGGCCGCCATGCATTGATTATTTATGATGATCTGACAAAACAAGCACAAGCTTATCGTCAGTTGTCGTTGCTGTTGCGGCGTCCGCCAGGACGAGAAGCTTATCCGGGTGATGTGTTCTATCTACATTCTCGACTGCTTGAACGTGCTGCCAAACTCAGTGCAGATAAGGGCAGTGGCTCACTAACCGCACTTCCCATTATTGAGACACAGGCTGGAGATATCTCCGCATATATTCCGACCAATGTAATTTCAATTACAGATGGTCAAATTTTTCTTGAGGCGGATTTGTTCTATAAAGGTATTCGCCCAGCAGTGAACGTAGGTAAGTCTGTATCTCGCGTGGGCGGTGCCGCCCAAATAAAAGCAATGAAACAAGTTTCTGGTTCATTGAAGCTTGAGCTTGCTCAATTTCGAGCGCTTGAAGCATTTGCTGCATTTGCATCAGATCTTGATAAGGCATCACAGTCACAGTTGGCGCGTGGTCGACGATTGGTTGAGTTGTTGAAACAGGGACAATACTCGCCAGTTAAGGTAGAAGATCAGGTGATTGCGATTTTCGCAACGTCTAATGGCTTTGCTGACCACGTTCCAGAGCTTCAGATGCGTAGATACGAGATGGAGATGTTGGCATTTTTGCATCAAAAATATTCGGCCCTTGTGAATACAATTGCCAAAGAAAAAGCTGTTTCAGATTCCACAAAAAAACAGCTTCTTGATGCATTAACTGAGTTCAAGGCTATCTTTGATATAGCGAAAGTATAGGTAGAAAATGCCGAGCTTGAAGGATATTCGTACTAGAATTGATAGTACGAAAAATACTCAACAGATTACAAAAGCCATGAAAATGGTGTCTGCTGCGAAATTGCGGCGGGCACAACAAAACATTGTAAATTTGCGCCCATATGCAAATACAATTTTGTCCGTCATTTCCGACATTGCACTGACACATAGAATAGACCATCCGCTTTTATCATCTTCAAGGGATGTCAAAAAAGTTTTGTTAGTAGTGGTGACAAGTGATCGTGGCTTGTGCGGAGCCTTTAATACCAATGTATTGAAATTCGCCCACAATTATATATCAGAAGTTGGGCCTACTGTAGACAAGTTGGATCTGATAGTAATAGGAAAAAAAGCGATCGATTTCTTTAAGCGCAGGGGTGTTGATCCAAAAGATGTGAAGCTTAATCTTGCAAAAGATGTTTCCTATGTTTATTCGGCAAAGATTTCAGAAGACCTAATGGGTTGGTATGAGACTGGTGAATATGATGAAATTAGATTTGTTTATAACGAGTTCAAGTCTGCAATTCAGCAGAAAGTAGTGTCAGAAACAATATTGCCGGTTGATGTTCAAGCGGCAGCGACAATTAACAAAGGAATAAATGGATTTCCGCAGGACATGCTGTTCGAGCCTCAGCCCGAAGAAATTATCGATGATCTACTTAAGAAGCATTTTGCTGTTCAGGTTTACCGGTGCCTGTCTGAAAGTGTAGCGGCCGAACATGGAGCTCGAATGGCCGCAATGGAAAATGCGACCAAAAATGCTGGAGAAATGATTAATAAACTAACATTGAACTATAATAAAGCAAGACAGGCTGCGATTACTACCGAGTTAATTGAAATTACAAGCGGCGCTGAGGCGTTGAAAGGTTAAGGAGAGTTATGAATTACGGAAAAATCAAACAAGTTATGGGTCCTGTTGTGGATGTGGAGTTTGGGGAAAATGTAATTCCCGCCATTGGGAATGCCTTGAAGGTATCAAATAAAGGTATCGATGATCGTGAGTGGAATCTCGTTTTGGAGGTTGCTCAGCACTTGGGAGATAGAGTTTGTAGAACAATTGCAATGGATTCAACCGAGGGATTGGTTCGTGGTTTGACCGTAATGGATACCAATCAAATGATTTCCACTCCGGTTGGAAATGGAGTTCTTGGCCGCATTGTAAATGTCATTGGTGAGCCTATTGATGAAAAGGGTCCAGTGAATGCAAAAGAAACATGGCCAATTCACAGGTCGGCACCAAAGTTCGAAGATCAGGCAACCGCTGCCGAGATGTTGATGACAGGTATTAAGGTCATCGATCTTCTAGCGCCATATGCAAAAGGTGGAAAGATCGGACTGTTTGGTGGAGCTGGTGTTGGCAAAACTGTTTTGATTCAAGAGTTGATTAGAAACATCGCAACGGAACATGGTGGATACTCCGTTTTTGCTGGGGTCGGAGAAAGGACTCGTGAGGGTAATGATCTTTGGAGAGAGATGGAAGAATCTAGAGTTATTGAGAAAACCGCATTGGTTTTTGGCCAAATGAATGAGCCTCCTGGGGCGCGTGCTCGTGTTGCATTGACGGCATTAACTATGGCTGAATATTTTCGTGACGTAGAAGGCCAGGATGTTCTGTTGTTTATCGATAATATTTTTCGATTCACGCAAGCAGGAGCCGAAGTGTCTGCTTTATTGGGCCGAATTCCTTCTGCCGTCGGTTACCAGCCGACATTGGCAACAGATATGGGCGGGCTTCAAGAGCGCATTACATCTACAAAAAATGGATCCATCACTTCTGTGCAGGCGGTTTATGTTCCTGCCGATGACTATACTGATCCGGCGCCTGCTACAACATTTACACATTTGGACGCCACAACAAATCTTGATCGTGATATTGCGGCCTTAGGAATTTATCCTGCAGTTCACCCTTTAAATTCTACCTCGCGAATTTTAGATGCAGCTGTTGTAGGACAGGAGCACTACAATACAGCTCGTGATGTGCAGGCGCTATTGCAGCGTTATAAAGAACTTCAGGATATCATTGCCATTCTGGGCATGGACGAATTGAGTGAAGAGGATAAATTGGTGGTTTCGCGGGCAAGAAAGGTTCAGCGATTTTTGAGCCAACCGTTCTTTGTTGCAGAGCAATTCACGGGAATGAAGGGTCGTTATGTGGACATCAAAGATACCGTCCGTGGTTTTCGCGAAATTCTTGAGGGAAAACATGATGAAATCCCAGAGCAGGCTTTTTATTTAGTTGGAACCATTGATGATGTGTTGGAAAAAGCAAAGGGGCTCTAAATGTTTTTGCTTACACTGGTTACTCCGGACAAGAGCATTGTAAAGGGAGTGGAAGTTGAGGAAGTGTTTGTTCCTGGTTATATGGGTGAATTGAACCTGTTGCCGGGGCACGCTCCCCTTGTCACAACTTTGTCTACTGGCGTTTTAAGATATCGTTTGAAGGGTGAGTCTCGTCTTCAGCATGTTGCGGTTAGCTGGGGTTATTGCCAGGTAAATCCATTGGGAGTGAACGTGCTCGCCGAAACTGCAGAAAAACCAGATGATATTGATGTTGAGCGGGCTAAGCTTGCGAAAAAATTGGCGCACGAGTACTTGGCAAAACTTGATTCAAATCCAGAGGCATTTCCTAAGTATATTAGGAAAGCCGAGCGAGCAGAAGTTCGAATTTCTGTTGGAACTAATAACCAGAACTGATTGGGGCAAGACGGTTTTCTGTTTCATTGGTGCCGCCTGTGTTTTCTGCGAGAGCGACATGCTTTGTTAAACCGTTGAGCAATCTGCCAATGTAAACTCCCAGTGCTGGGTGTTTAAAATATATATTGATCGTAGCTCTTGTTGAGATTTCGGATTTGAAGATACCCTCTGATTCTGTGTTTACAAGCACGATTTTGTTGGGGACAAATTCCATCAAGGCTGAGGCAAACTGTGCGCTTTGAGACCCAGATACTAGCAAAACTAAATCAGCATCGCCAGAGGCATTCACGACCCTCTTTAACCGGTCTATTGAATTGGCACTCATGGAGTAGGTCACAATAGATTTATAGGTCGTGTTGGATAAACTAGACTGAAGCGCTTTCGAAAATCCATAAGATGCCGACACTATAATCAGCTTTTTTGCTGACGGGTGAAAGTTTTCCTTTTTCAGCTTTGAAACATTCAGTTCAATTATTTTTTCTAAAGTCCGATCTGCAACATGCGAGTGGCTATAGCTTTCGATGGTAGCCACAGTTCTTGAAATTTGGGGTTCTGGAAGATTTTGCACAAGGCGTTTTTTGGCCATTAGGATTCTAGTTATACTTTGATCGATTCTTTCCATTGAGATGGTTCGATTCTTAACAGCCTGAAAAACTGCTCGTACAGCTTCTCGCTGTGAGTGAGGATTCCATCCGATCATGCACAAATCGGCTCCGGCCAAAATTGCTTGAACAGCGCGTTCTCCAACACTTCCAAATTGGGAGGCTCCAGTCATTTCCAGGTCGTCGGTTATCACCATGCCATTGAAAGACATTCGTTCGCGTAGCAAATTTGTTACAATTTTTCTTGAATAAGTCGCTGGGAAAATTGCATCAACTTTAGGAAATAGAACATGACCCAGCATTATTGCTGAGTATGGAAAATCACTGGAAAATTTTTGGTATGGAATCAGATCGCGTGCAAACAGGTCTCCAATTGAAATATTTCTTGTTGGAGTCATCAGATGACTGTCTTCCAAGGTGTCGCCGTGCCCCGGAAAATGTTTTGCTGTGGGAATTATATTTTGTTGGCTCAAACCCAAGGAATAGGCGGAGGAATGTGAAGCAACTAATGTGGGATTTGAACCGAATGTACGGGTACCGATGAATGAATGTTTCTCTGAAGGACTCAGGTCGAGAACCGGAGCAAGATTCATATTGAATCCCAAGGCAGAAAGAATTTTTCCTGCCTCAACTCCCGCCTGTTTTGTAAGCTCGAGGTCTTGGACAACACCAAGTGCCATTGCGCTGGGCAAAGGAACTTTCGTTTTTACTCGGATTACATTTCCGCCTTCATGATCAACTGCCACCAATAGTCTCTTTGATCCTGATTGAAGGGATTTGTACTGAGCCTCTTGAATCAATGTAGCTACTTGACGTGCCGAAACAATATTACGTCCAAAAACAATGATTCCCCCAGGTCGAAGTGTGGCAATTGTTTTCGAGAGTGCCTCATTTGCTGTTGTTCCTCTGAAACCAAAAATAAAAAGTTGACCAATTTTTTCTCGCAGGGACATGTTAAGCAGTTCGCCTTGAACTTGTTTGTAATCGTTAGTTTTAATTGGTGCCAACTGTACTTGTGAAGAATTTAGAGCTGAGGCCGTGCGCGTGTCTAGAGTGACAAAAAGATAAATGAAGGCGATGTATATTGGCAAAATAGCGGGCCAATTTCTAAAGACAGTTACCATATTGATAGTTTATCAACAGGCAGACAAATATGAAGAGAACCATACAAAAATATACTTAGGACTAGAATCTAGCAGAATCTAAGTAGGTGTTGAAGTTCGTCAAAAATATTGGGCCAGGAAATTGTATTCATACGGATGAGTAGACGATTGTCTGGCGTAACTGAGAATTTTCTATTCAACATTTGCGCTAGTGAAACGACTTTTTCTGGAGGCAATGGAGTTTCCTGAGTAAATGCCAATGAAATCGCTTTAGGACCATGACTCAAGTCGCGTACTCCAAGTTTTTTACATAGATATCGTATTAGCATAAGGCCCATAAGGTTCACCACGGCCTCTGGTGCTTTACCAAACTGGTCTTGCAATTCGTCTTCGATCTTATCCATGTCGTCAGGACTTGTTATGGTGCTCATCACTCTGTAATAGCCCAAACGCATTTTTACATCCGGAATATAGTCGTCTGGAATAAGCGCTGGGATTCGCACATTTATTTCTGGCTCAATTTCATTTTTTACAGGTTCACCTTTTGCTTCTCGCAATGTTTCATCCAATAACTCTAGATACATTTCATATCCAACAGCATCAATTTGTCCGGATTGATCCTCTCCAAGAATACTACCAGCTCCTCGAAGCTCTAAGTCGTGATGAGCAATTCGAATTCCACTTCCTAGCGCAGTGTTTTCTTGAATTACCTTGAGTCGCTCTTGTGCGTCCGATTCAAGACGTTTGTTTGGGGGAATCAAGAGATAGCAATAGGCTCGTTCTTTACTCCGCCCCACCCGACCTCTAAGCTGATATAGCTGACTCAGGCCAAACGTGTGTGCATTGTCGATGAACATTGTATTGGCCCTCGGATTGTCGATACCTGCCTCGATAATTGTTGTGCACACAAGAATATCAATCTCATGCTTAAAAAAAGCGACCATTACCTCTTCCAATTCGTGTTCTTCCATTTGGCCATGGCCAATTCGCAAGCGCGCTTCTGGCACAATTTGCCTGAGCTCGTCTGCCAGCGCATGAATTGATTGAACCCGGTTATGTAAGAAAAAAACCTGACCTCCTCGTGAAATCTCAGATTGAATTCCTTTACGGATAGTTTCTTGATCAAACTTGCAAACAAATGTTCGCGTAGGCAGGCGATCAACAGGAGGAGTATTAATTATACTTAGATCACGAATTCCAAGTAGACTCATGTTTAAAGTTCGCGGGATAGGTGTTGCCGAAAGGGTCAAAGAATCGATTGAGGTTCGCATTTTTTTTACTTTTTCTTTGTGAAGAACTCCAAACTTTTGTTCTTCATCGACAATTACAAGTCCAAGATTTTTAAACAAAATATCTTTACTAAGTAGACGGTGGGTTCCAATGATTATGTCAATTTTGCCTTCCTTCAACTCCTGAATTGTCTTTTTTGCATCGGCCGGTGAGACAAATCTATTAAGAGCCTTGATCACAAATGGCCAGTTCCGAAATCTCATCTGGAACGTTTCTAAGTGTTGAAAACTGAGGACCGTGGTGGGCGCCAGAACTGCAACTTGTCGTCCTGCATGAGCGGCTTTAAAGGCTGCTCTCATAGCAACCTCAGTTTTTCCGAAACCAACGTCACCACAAACGAGTCGATCCATTGGTTGCTCTTTGACGAAGTCTTTTTCAATTTCTGCAATTGCCCTCAGTTGATCTGCAGTTTCATCATATGGAAAGGAGAGCTCGAACTTATGAAAATCCTCATCGTCGTCTCGAATTGGCTCACGATGTGTTTCTTTTCTCTTGGCATAAAGAGAAAGAAGTTCAGAGGCAACGTCTCTCAATTGGTTTTTTACTTTTGCCTTTGTCTTTTGGAATTGATTTGTTCCTAGTTTATCGAGAACTCGAGAGGAGTTGGGGCCAGAAAATTTTTGAATCTGAGCAATACGGTATATTGGCAAATAAAGCCTGTCTGAATCTCGAAAGGTTAGCTGCAAAAACTCAGATTTCACCCCCTGGATGTCCATTACCTTTAGGCCTTCGTAGGTTGCCACTCCGTGCTGAGTATGAACAACAAGATCCCCTGGGTTAATGTCGCCGAAAGTGACGGTTTCTACTCTGTCGAGAAGCGTTCCTTTGTTAGAAACCTCTCTCCTGCGTTTTTTGGATCCAAAAAAGTCTTCGTCCCTAAGGAAAATAATACTATCGGCGCTTAACCGAACACTCTCGCCAATTGTCCGTGGAATAAGGTGTGCAAATATTTTGGAAGTCTTCTGTTCTTCTAGCCATTCCAGCCAAGAAAATTCGCTTTCGCTTACCACTTTTGTTGAAAGACCTTCTTTCTCAAAGAGAACTTGAAGTCTTTGGGCCTGAGTCTGGGTTCCACATGCAACAAAAATTTGGTGATGAGCATTTTTCCAAGTTATCAGTTTTTTAAATGCTTCTTTGTACGAAAGATCACTCTGGTCAGACTTGGTTGGTAGAAAAACAGATACAGTTGAGTATTCGTTTCTTTTATCGCTTTCCTCTGGGCCACTCCCCGACTGTACTGATGCAAAATCAATTATTTCGAGATTTGAAAAACTCAAGCGCTTCTCGAGAAGATTTAAATTTAGTTCTTCAAAAGAAACATAGAGGTCGCTTGGGTTTGGACAAATGGAGTGCGCATTCGCCTCACCAAACTGTCTTTTTTGCTCTTCTAGAAAAAGTTCTGCCTCTTTTGCAACCTCGATCGGATTCACAACCAACATTCTAAAGGGAACACCAAAGTGTTGCAGAGGTTGTTCAGGGGTTGGATAAAAATTGTTTAAAAGAAAATCAACTCCTGGAAAATATTGCCCATGAATCATGGACTGTACAATCGAATCTCGCTCGCCGGAATCCACTGGCCTTCCGGAAGTTGATTTTTTAAATGACTCAATTGCTTGAAATTTGGAATCGTCCGAATAGATAATTTCACGGCTTGGAAGTACAGTAAGGGTTGCCACCTGTTCTATAGATCTTTGAGTGTTCTGATCGAACAATCTAAGTGACTCGACATTGTCGCCAAAAAGATCAATTCGAATTGGGTGATCGTGAGCTGGAGAAAAAATATCAATAATACCGCCACGCACCGCAAAGGTTCCGACATCTTCAACAAGCGGTACAGATTGGTAACCCCAATTTGCGAGTGTTTGAACAAACTTTTCCGGAATTATATCGCCCGGGTGGATCTTTAATGTGTGCGCAGATAGTACACTCCGAGGAATACACTTTTGCATCAGTGCGGAGGGGGTTGCTATAAATATATGCCTATACGGATTTTCATTTATAGTTGCAAGCCATCGAATTCTCTTTGCAATGCCTTTGTGATTTGGATAGAGCCCAGAAAATGGCGAGACATCGAAGGAATCGATTGACGAAAACTGGATATCGCTCTCAAAAAAATCGAGATGTGCTTCTAAAGACTCCACATCTTTTTTTGTTGGGAGCAATATAAGCAGAGGCTGTGCCCACAAGTGAGGTGATTCACTTTGCGAAAGAAGTGACGCAAGTGCAAGCGCGGAGTCTGTTCCTGAAATGTGAGTTTCGCTTTGCCCAAACTCAAGAATTCCCTCAACAATTTTTTCTAAGTTTGCGGCCAGTAAATTTCCAAGCATTGTGACTTCCATCATCAACGAGTTCTTATGGGCGTATATACGCTACGCATCACGCATTCAAGAACTATCTATGCCTTATTGCTTGGAATAATCTCATCGCGTCGGTATATATTAGATCATATCGATCTCATTATTTAAACGACACCTTTGAATCGCGGAGGATTGATGGCCAGCGTGTTGCCCGTAATTGTGCTCGCCCTAATGGTACTGGCATTTGGGTGTGTAATATTATTTTTAGCTTCTCTTCTCGGACCAAAGCGAACCCATTCTGCAGTAAAAGATATGCCTTACGAATGCGGAATTCCTGGACAGGAAACGAAAGAGACTAAAATTTCGGTTAAATTTTATCTGACTGCAATCTTGTTTATTTTGTTCGATATCGAAATCATTTTTATGTATCCATGGGCCGTGACTTATCTTGATTTTTTGAAACAAGGTGCTGGGTTATATATTTTGGGTGTCATGGGAGTCTTTATTTTGCTTTTCGTGGCGGGCTTGTTTTGGGAAGTTAAGTCAAAAGCGCTGGAGTGGGACTAATGGGTTCAACAGGAATAGAGATCGGATTCAATTTACTTAAAATGTTTGTGATATTTTTTATGATGATTCAAGCCGTACCCATTTTGGTATGGCTCGAGCGGCGGGGTTCGGCGTTTATTCAAAATCGCTTTGGTCCCAATCGCGTGGGTCCGCTGGGTCTGATTCAGCTTTTGGCTGATGCCGTAAAGTTTTTGTGGAAGGAAGAATTTTTGCCGAAAGAGGGTGTGGCGCTGCTTTATTATGGAGCGCCGATTGTTGCCCTGATTCCAGGTGCACTGGCCTTTGGTTCAATTCCATTAGGACCCGATATTCATTGGGGAAGCTATATCTACAAACTTCAAAGTTTTGAGATTAATGTTGGAATTGTCTTTGTGATGGGTGTTTCCTCTCTTGGGGCATATTCACTTTTGATGGCCGGCTATGGTTCTTCAAACAAATATTCATTGATGGGTGCACTTCGAGCGAGCGCTCAAATGATTAGTTATGAGCTTGCGCTCGGGCTCTCGCTGGTTGGTATTTTGTTAACATACGGGACATTTGATTTTAAAGAAATCGTAAATCAACAGCAGGGACCTTTGCATTTCATGTTTTTAGGTAAAGAGATGGTGGCGGAAAAACTTCCCGCCATTTTGTCGTGGCTTCCTAACTGGGGAATATTTTTTAACCCAGTGGGAATGATTCTTTTTGCTGTTTGTGCTTTTGCTGAGTCAAATAGACTTCCTTTCGATTTGCCAGAAGCAGAGGGCGAGCTTGTCGCTGGGTTCCACACAGAATACGGTGGTTTCAAAATGCTCATGTTCTACATCGGAGAATATGGGCATATGATTGTTGCCTCGGCACTGATTGCTACCTTTTACCTTGGCGGTTATGGATTTCCTGGGGTAACCGGTGAAAGCATGTCGAAGTTTATGTCACACGTTACAGGTGACGCTGACTGGTTGAGCTTATTGGTTGCAATTGGGTTTCATGTCATTCTTTTGGCAAAGATAGCTTTGCTCTTGTGGATATTCATTTGGGTGCGGTGGACTTTGCCGAGGTTTCGTTATGATCAATTGATGGATCTTGGTTGGAAAACAATGTTGCCTTGGGCTCTTGGTAATACTGTATTTACGGCCATTTGGATTTTTTTAATGCATAGGTAGGTCAAGATGTTGATGCTTTCTGATTATGTGTTTTATTTTTTGGGTCTGTTCACATTTATATGTGCAGCAGGAGTTGTAACCACACAAAACCCAATCTACTCCGCCTTTTATTTGGTTTTGTCGATGGTGGGAATATCTGGCCTATTTGTTACTTTGGACGCAACTTTTGTGGCGGGTGTTCAGCTTATTGTTTATGCCGGAGCCGTACTGGTGTTGTTTGTGATGGTACTGATGTTGTTCGATCTAAAACATGAACTGCCAACATATTCTAAGGGTATGTTGTCTGGCTTCTTTAAGTTGGTCAGTGCGGGCGTTTTATTGGGACTGTTGGCTGGTTCTGTTTACATGTCATCGGAGTTGATTCTTGGCGCACCTCCAGCTGAAAAGATTGTGGGTGTGGATAACACAAAAGCGCTTGGTCATCTTTTGTTTACAAAGTATCTATTTGCGTTTGAGCTTATCGGAGCATTGTTGTTGATTATTGCGATCGGAGCCGTTGCGCTGTCTCGAATATCAGGAGGTACACATGCAGATACTTGATGGGGCCCTGCGCGTCGGTTTAAATCATTATCTTTTTTTATCGGCATTGCTGTTTGTCATTGGCATGTTGGGTGTATTGTTTCGGCGAAATGTAATTGTTATTTTAATGTCGATAGAGATCATGCTAAACGCGGTTAATCTTTCTTTTATAGCGTTTAGCAGATACAGCCAGCAAATCGACGGCCAGGTAATGGTATTTTTTGTCATGACAATTGCGGCTGCGGAGGCTGCTGTCGGATTGGCTCTTGCCGTTACAATATTTAAAAAGTTTAAAGAAGTTAACATTCGATTCTTCGAACACCTCAAGGGCTAAGGAAAAAGTATGTCAAAGAACGAATTACTATTTGGTGCACTGTTGATTTTCCCTCTTTTGGGATTTTTGTTTAACGGGCTTCGATTTAAGAGCAAAAATTATTTGTTGGCAGGAACCATGGCGACGGCGGCGGTTTTTCTTTCATTTTTATCTGCACTGGCTTTAGTAAGTCAGCTGTTTGGAGAGGGACCAGGCGTTCCGACATCGGTTGCGGTCAAATTTTTCGACTGGATATCTGTTGGTGCCTTTAGAGTTTCCGCCGGATTTGTGGTTGATCACATTAGTGCAATAATGATTTTGGTCATCACTGGAATAGGTACCCTTATCCACTTGTTTAGCATTGGATACATGTCACACGATGAGCGTCCAACCAAATACTTTGCCTACCTTAACTTGTTTTTGTTCAATATGCTTTTGCTTGTTCTTGGCGATAATCTTTTGGTTATGTTCGTTGGCTGGGAAGGCGTTGGTCTTTGCTCTTATCTTTTGATTGGTTTTTGGTTCACTGATTCGGCGAAAGCAGCTGCCGGAATGAAAGC
>CAYONZ010000001.1:147998-203119 GCA_964405465.1 uncultured Bdellovibrionales bacterium
GCAGTGATGGCCGCAACAATCGGTCTTACCCAATGGGACATAAAAAAAGTATTGGCATACTCAACAGTTTCACAGCTTGGCTACATGTTCTTAGCTTGTGGTGTAGGTGCTTTTGGTGCAGCGATGTTTCATCTCATGACTCATGCATTTTTTAAAGCGCTCATGTTTTTGGGATCTGGAAGTGTAATTCATGCGATGCACGAAGAACAAGATATCAGAAAAATGGGTGGCTTAAGAAAATACATGCCAATTACACACGGTACTTTTGTGTTGGGATGGCTTGCGATTATTGGCTTGCCTCCCTTTGCCGGGTTTTTCTCCAAGGATGAAATTTTATGGCAAGCCTACCATAGTCCACTAGGTAGTTCATGGTTATGGGCTGCGGGAGTCTTCGGTGCAGCTTGTACAGCGTTCTATATGACTCGCCTAATGGCGCTAACATTTTGGGGTTCCAGTCGGGTTGCCAAAGATGTTCATCCCCATGAGTCTCCTATTTCAATGACCATTCCACTTTTGGTATTGGGGTTACTTTCGGTTGTGGGTGGATGGATTGGCATTCCGCATGTATTATCGGGCTCTCTTGGTCTCCATATCCCAAACTTTTTGGAACACTGGCTGCATGTGTCTGTGCAAGCTGTTGATGTGGGACACGAAGCTCCAGCTGCAGTTGAACTGGGTTTAATGGGTATGTCTGTCGCCGTCGCAGGAATTTCGGCCACAATTGCATACTTGTTTTATGTCGTGAATCCGCAAGCACCTAAAAAGTTTGCGGAGGCATTTCAGCCCGCATATGAATTGATTTTCAACAAATACTGGGTTGATGAATTCTATTTCGATCGATTGATCAATCCGCTTGTTGCGGCATCAAAGAATCTTTGGGCATATGTGGACGTGGCATTTGTTGATAAATTTACATTTTGGGCCGCTGATATTGTCAAGGGACTCGGCTCATTTGTGAGAGGCCTTCAAAACGGAAATATGCAGACCTATGCGATGTATATCGCACTTGGTGTGGCTGGAACCCTGTTCTTTATAATGAGGTAAGTGATGTTGTTATCTGCTCTCATATTTTTGCCCGTCCTATTCGCGTTGGTAATTGCAAGTTTGCCAAAGGATACTTGGATTCGGCCAGTTGCAATTTTATTTTCAGTGGCGGAGTTCGCAGTTAGCCTTCTTTTGTTCACCAGATTCGATAAAACCTCAGCGGCACTTCAGCTTGTTGAGAAACACAACTGGTTGCCAGATCTCGGAATTCAATATTTTGTGGGCATAGATGGAATCTCACTTTGGTTGGTAATGCTAACAACACTTCTGTTGCCGATCATCATTCTTGGCAGTTGGACAGCGATAGACAAAAAGGTAAAGGGATTTCATGTTTCAATGTTTTTACTTACCAGTGCTATGATTGGTTCGTTTCTAGCAATGGACTTGATCCTTTTCTATATCTTCTTTGAGCTCTCATTAGTGCCAATGTATTTTATGATTGGAATCTGGGGAGGGAGCCGCCGGATTTATGCAACGATGAAGTTTTTTATTTATACGATGGTTGGCTCTGTTCTCATGTTGTTAGCGATGATTTATTTAATGTTTGCCGCTCGCGATACACTGGGAACATTCACGGCTGATTTAACATCTATTTACACACTTAAGCTTCCGTTTGTTGCGGGTTCTTTACTGAATCCACAAACGCTTCTATTTTTCGCATTTTCTCTGGCATTTGCCATAAAAGTTCCAATGTTTCCGTTTCACACATGGTTGCCGGATGCACACGTCGAAGCCCCGACTCCTGGGTCTGTCATCTTGGCCGGTGTTATGCTCAAGATGGGTACCTATGGATTTATGCGTTTTGTATTGCCGCTTTTTCCTGAAGCCTCTCAGCACTATGCATGGGTATTTTTATTTTTAGGTGTGGTAGGTATTATTTACGGCGCACTTGTCGCCATGGTACAGCCAGATATCAAGAAGTTGGTGGCATATTCTTCAGTGTCTCACATGGGTTACGTGATGCTCGGAATTTTCGCGCTGAATGTGTATGGCGCAAACGGAGCACTTTACCAGATGCTTAATCATGGTGTGAGCACTGGAGCCTTGTTTTTGTTGGTGGGAATGATTTATGAGCGCACTCACTCTAGGGAAATTTCCAAATATGGTGGCTTGGCAAAAATTTTGCCGATTTTTACGATATTGTTTTTTATCGTCACTCTATCCAGCATTGCGGTACCGATGACGAATGGGTTTGTCGGAGAGTTTTTAATCTTATTGGGATCATTTTTGACTAACAAAGGTGTGACATATTTTGCCGTGACCGGGGTCGTGCTCGGTGCAGTTTATATGTTGTGGATGTTTAAGCGAGTTTTTTTTGGTGAGCCGGGCGAGTTAGTAAAAGATGAACATCACCCTCTACATGATTTAAACATGCGCGAAATTGTTGTCTTGGCGCCACTATTACTATTGATATTTTGGATGGGATTGTTTCCTGGACACTTTCTTGATTGGTCAAAGGCAAGCGTTGATCATTTGATTGATCAACGTGATCACTACAATTTAACGATTGCGCCAAGATCCGGCGCGAACACTGTGGCTTCTGAGGTGGTTCGATGAACACAAAATTAATACAGGACCTCACAATTGTTTCTCCACTTTTTGCGCTTTTAATTGCGGGTTTTTTGCCTCTTTTGATCAAAGTAATTAATGGCAACAAAGAGCCGAATCCGTTTTTGACCATGATCACTGGTTTTGTAGGGATACTGGTTGCCACCGTTTTAACTCTTTCGATGGCCGGTGGAAAAATGACTGGCTTCAGTGAGGCCATTGTTTTAGATGGCATTAGTGTTTGGGTTAGTTATTTGGTGTATTTGGTTACTGCGGTTTCATTGATGATTTCATACGACAGTGTTGTAACCAAGGGTTATCAGTTTGCCGAATTCATGTTCCTCATGTTGAGTTCTGCAATTGGAATGTTGACGCTGGCACTTTCGAACGATTTGATCGTTTCATTTATTGGAATCGAATTGATGTCTTTGTGTCTTTATATTTTGGTTGCCATGAGTAAAGAATCAATTCTTTCAAAAGAGGCTGCATTTAAATACTTTGTATTGGGCAGTTTCGCCTCAGCCATAATGTTATATGGGGTTTCTTTTATTTATGGAACTGTAGGATCAACTTACTTGCCGCAGGTTACAGCAGCCGTTGGGCCCTTAATTGGAACCAACAGATTATTTCTTGTGGGGCTAGTGATGTTGGTTTTGGGTTTGGCATTCAAGGTGTCAATATTTCCATTTCATTCATGGACCCCAGATGTTTACCACGGATCGCCAACTCCGGTGACGGCATTTATGGCAACCTCTGTAAAGGCGGTTGTTTTTGTTTTGTTCATTCGATTGTTTAATACTTCAGGATTGATTGAGTCTCCAAAGCTTCTGTCTGCCCTGCAGTGGCTTGCTGTTTTGACGATGTTTGCAGGTAACGTGGGCGCCTTGATGCAAAGTAATTTCAAACGAGTTCTTGCCTACTCAAGTGTCGCTCATTCGGGATATTTGCTGGTGGGTCTAATTGCCGCTGGATTTGGAAATCATTTTTCTGCCGGTGCAAGTGGCGTCATGTTTTATCTGTTTTCGTACACGATCATGACACTGGGATCTTTTGCGATTGTTTCGATCTATGAGCGCTCTACCAATTCTGTTGTGACAGTTGATAGTCTAAAGGGAATGGGGAAGAAGCATCCAGTAATGGCGATGAGTCTAACAGTGCTGATGTTAAGTTTGGCTGGCGTCCCTCCGACTCTCGGGTTTTTTGGGAAGTTTTATATTTTTTCTGCAGCAATTGAACAGGATTTTTATTGGTTAGCACTCTGGGGAGTAGTTAACTCAGTAATTAGTGTGTGTTATTATTTGCGTCCAGTTGTGATGATGTATATGAGTGACGAAGTTGGTGCGGAAACTTCGGAGGACAATTTGTTAACTAAGACAGCCGTTTTGTTGACCGCAATTATGGTGATTGTGCTCGGTCTGTTTTCATCTCCGGTGCTTAAGGCTGTTCAAGAGTCTGTCAAAAATCTACTTTAGAAGTTAAATAAATCGGCCTCGCCAGGGGCCGGGTTAGCATTAAATATTTATTTTTCGTAGTGTCTGAATTGCGGCCTTGAAGCCAATGTGGACAATCTTTCCAAGCGTCTCTGGATTCAAACTAAAGTGATCGACAAAAAACATCTCATGATCCTGAGGTTGTGGATGAATATAGATATAATCCACTCCCTGTTTGAAGTTTGCCCTTTTGGCCACGATTTCCATGAGTTTTTCTTTATGTTCATTTGGTAGGCCTGTTTGCTGAAAATAACCATCAATCGCTTTTAAAATGGAATCATAATTTTGTTGATGCTCGATATGTTTCTCAATTTTCTGTTGAATAACTTGATACAAAGCTTGGTTGATGATTACCGGGATACCGTAGTTGTGCAGGCTGCCGATCTCGGGAGTAAAATGATATGGGTGAACTGAGTAACTCGAAATTACTAAATCAGCGCCATGGTCTGCAGCTACATGCGTAGAAAGAGTGTCGCGAATTTCTCCGTCAAAAAAGAAGAGCTCCTTTCCTTTTTGGTTTTTGATTCCATAGGGAGCAAAAAATGGAGGAAGGCTGGCAGACGAAGCCACAGCATCACTGATACTTGCAAAGTTCGCATATTTCACTGTTTTGACTTTGTAGGTTTCTGGAAAATTTCCGAATACAACTTTGCGACTATGGTTTAGTTGTGTGCCCACGACAAAGAGTTCAACGCCCAGCTTGGAAAATTGATTCGGTGGGAATACATATTTCCGCAGATATTTTTCTATACCTTTGGTGGTAAAAAGCCCGTTCACTTTGAATCCATTTTTCAAAAATGCCTCAAGACCCCCAGTAATGATAGATTGTCGTCGAATGACATTGGGAATGAAACTCATGAAGTTTCCACCATTCAGCGTAAACATGTCGAGGTATGTGAGCGGTCGGAGTCGCGCGTTTGGTTTGCGCAGCTTGGTCATTCTTTTCAAATCTGTATTCGAGCCACGTTCAAAGGCATCGATAATCGCATCCACTCCATAGCCAGCCGCGAGAAAAGCAGAAATCACTGCGCCGGCACTGGATCCGACATAAACTCGAATCGTCATTTTGCCATCGGGATATTTGAGCTCCACTTCGTCTTTAGTTCCACCAGCAAAGATAAAACCCTTTTCGCGAAGCGCAAGGCAGACGCCCAAATGAAAGGCCGCGGCTTTAATTCCACCGCCGGAAAGTACTAAGGCAATTTTCTTTTTCTCGCTAATGCGCATACTATGATTGTATAGATTAATATAGGTATTTCCAATATTTAACTGTGAGGCGCTAGTGTCGATGGTGGGCTATTGGAAACCGAAAGAATTTGTTTTGGAGATGCTCTTATATTTCAGAGTGTTAGAAAGAACTCTAAAGCAGAAATATTAATTTACAGACCTTGGTCTTGTGATAGTGTTTTGAGCAATGACAAAACATGAGGATTGGATTTCACTTACAGACTATTCATCGAAATACAAAGTGAGTATTTCTACTCTTCGTCGTCGTATTAAGACCGACCAAATCCGGTACTCGTTAATGGCGGGAAAATATTTTTTAGCGGATGCACCCCCGGTTGAAAATGTTCAAGACCCTACGCTTCGCTTTGATGTTAAAAGTCTTCATTCGGGAGTCCACCAGCTGTTTCAAAATAAGTTTGCGTCGAGTGCCGTAGGTCCAAAAGAATCTGCAAAAAAGGAAGCAATTTCGGAAAATGCATCATCTAACAATAGTGCAATGAAATCTGAGTCTGGTGTTCAGGATGAACAGGTTTTGGTTACGGCAACAAAGTTACTTCAAGAGCTGAAAAAAGCATACAGCAGTATTTTGCATGAAAAAGAAGAGCAAATTTTGCAGCTCAAAGAAGAAGTTGTAGATCTAAAAACGCTTGTTCGAGTGCTTGAAGAAGACAACGAACGCCTTCGGGGTAGGATGATTGCTGTGCGTGATCATAGAGATCATTCATTTGAAAGCTATCAAAGCGAATGAAAAAAAGGCACGCTTTCGCGTGCCCAAATTAAATAATTCACGGTTATTTATGCGGCCGAGGCTGCTGGAGAGTCTTTTTTCTTTCCAGATTTTGAGGTCGGCTTTCGAGATTTCCCTAGTTTTTCTTCGAGCGCCATTTGAAGAACTTCATCTAGATGTTCAACATAGATAAAGTTCAGGTGCTTTTTAAATTCGTCAGGAATATCTGCAACATCTTTTTGGTTGGCCACGGGGACAATTAGGGTTTTCACTCCGTGAAGCAACGCTGCCAGAGCTTTCTCTTTTACTCCACCGATCGGCAAGACTCTTCCAGCCAGTGTCACTTCGCCAGTCATTGCAATATCAGCTCTCACAGGCGTATCAGTCATCAAGCTGATCAACGCTGTCGCAATGGTAATACCTGCTGAAGGTCCATCTTTTGGAATTGCCCCAGCTGGAATATGCACATGGACCTGGTGATTATCAACCCAATCGTCCGCTATACCTAGTTCTTTTGAATGAGCTCTAGCATAAGACATTGCTGCCGTTGCCGACTCCTTCATGACATCGCCCATTTGCCCGGTAAGGACCAATCCACCCTTACCTTTCATTTTCAGTGCTTCTACATAAAGAACTTCACCACCGGCTTGAGTCCACGCAAGTCCAGTCGAAATTCCTATCTGATTCTCTTTCAATTTTTCATCACGCAAATATTTCGGCGCACCTAGAAGCTCGGTCACTCTGTCTGGAGTGATTACGACTTTGTTCTTTTCGCCAAGAACTACTAACTTGGCTACTTTCCTACAAATTGATCCGACTTCTCTCTCTAGATTTCTAAGGCCAGCCTCTCTCGTATAGTGCGAGATCAAATATTTCAGACCTTCCTCAGTGAACTCGATATTTTTGTCGGTTATACCGTTCGATTCAATTTGTCTACTCACCAAATGCTTTCTGGTAATAAGCAATTTGTCGTTTTCGGTGTAACCTGAAATTGAAATTACTTCCATTCTATCGCGAAGTGCAGCCGGAATATTTTCAATCACGTTAGCTGTCGCAATGAAGAGACAGTTGCTTAGATCGAAGTCGACATTCAGATAATTATCGCGAAATGTGGCGTTCTGTTCTGGATCAAGCACTTCAAGCATTGCCGCACTTGGATCTCCCCTAAAGTCGCTTCCGAGTTTGTCAATTTCATCTAACACGATGACGGGGTTCTTCGTCTTCACTTGTTTCAAAGCTTGAACCACTTTGCCGGGCATTGCTCCGACATATGTGCGGCGGTGACCACGAATTTCCGCTTCGTCCTTAACTCCACCGAGTGCGATTCTAAAGTACTCGCGACCCATCGATCTTGCGATGCTCTTTCCGAGTGAAGTTTTACCAACTCCAGGAGGTCCAACAAAACATAGGATTGGGCCCTTCATATTCACATTGTTCTTGAGTTTTCGTACCGCTAAAAATTCGAGAATTCTATCTTTCGCTTTCTTCAACTCATAGTGATCTTCGTCGAGTATTTTCTTTGCACGCTCGATATCGAGATTGTCTTCAGTAGATTTATTCCATGGAAGATCGATCATCCAATCAAGGTAAGTTCTTACCATTGAAGCTTCACTCGCATCTGGATGCATTCTTTCAAGACGACCGAGCTGTTTGAGTGCTTCCGTTTGAACAGCCTCTGGCATACCTGCGCGGACGACCTTTTCTCGAAGCTCTTCAAGCTCTTCTGATTTAGAATCAGCTTCTCCAAGTTCATTCTTTATTGCTCGCATTTGTTCACGCAAGAAATATTCTCTTTGAGATTTTGACATTTCATCGCGAGCAGTGCTCTTGATACGAGCCTGCATTTGGAGGACTTCAAGCTGTCGGTCCAAAAATTCACAAACGAGTTGCAATCTAGTTTTGGTGTCAGTGGCTTCAAGGACCTGCTGAGCTTCAGATACCTTTAGCTCGATATTGCTAGCTAGAATGTCAGCAATTCGATCTGCTGGTATATTGGGATCGTCAAGATAAGTCAGAATATCTGGAATTAATCGTCTGCCGACAGCGATGATCTTTTCAAGCTGTTCTCTCGCATTTCTCAACAATGCTTCGATCTCAATTTGTGGAGTTTGTGTTGGGCTATTTGTAAGAGCATCAACAGAAACTTCGAAGTATGGGTTCAGTTTCGAAAAAGATTTGATGCGACCTTTTGATTGACCTTCAATCAAAATCTTAACTCGGCCGTCAGCAAGTTTGCGCATGCGAATGATCTTCGCAATAGTACCAACTGGGTAGATTGAATCCGGAGCCGGATTCTCGTCTGTTATCTCCTTTTGTGATGCTAAGAAGATGAGTCGATTTTTTGCAAGGGCTTCTTCTACTGCCCGTATGCTGGCTTCGCGACCCACAAAGAGTGGTAAAACCATATAAGGAAATACCACGATGTCTCGGACAGGAAGCATCGGCAGTGTTTCTTGGGTGTCTGGAGAACTGGCGTCGTTACCGAATTTAGGGTCAAAAGTCATCTTTACCCCCGCGTATGCGGACAAGAGTTGAACATATCCTCACAGTTCTTTTCGGTACGGCTGAAGTTTGCTTTAAGAAAAGATCACGAAAAAAGGTCCGGAAATAATTAATTTGGCCTTGATATAGGTGGGGTTGGACTGGTCATGTGTAGGGAAAAAACAAACAAGTAGCAATTGCTTCACGACTAAAGCACAAAGATGCGACGTTCATCAAATAGCCGAAGACTAAAAATACAGCTCACTTAAGAAAGTAAAGAATTTAAGCTTCACTTTCTTAAGATCATTTCGACAAAAATACTTACGCAAAAAAACGTTCGCGACTTTCTTGGTCTTCTTTGCATGAGATACAAAGAGTGGCGACGGGACGCGCGAGTAAACGTTTGCTACTCATTGGTTCTTCACAACTTTCGCATAATCCAAAACTGCCCGAGTCAATCCGCGAAAGAGCTTTATCGATCTTGTGCAAAAGAATGTGTTGTCTCTCGTGCAAGCGAAGATTCATCGCCATGCTGTACTCTCCAGAGGCAAGATCTCCCTCGTCCCCGGGCTCAACCGACTTCACGAGCGACTCAGACTTAAATGAGTCAGCCTTGTTAAGAATTTCAGATCGCTGCTGGAGCAAAAGGTCTTTGAAAAAAACCAGTTCTTTCGAGTCCATATAATTCTCCCCTCGTAAGAATTAATGTTGTCATAAAAATCTGTGCTTACAAAGTGAGCAAAAATTTCTGCTCAAAACCAGTATGTCAAACAGGTTTTGTAAGCTTCTAAAGAGGTCTTAAGTCATTGTCATCAAAAATTCAGTTTTGCCGAAACTATGGGCACCACCTTGACGCCCAGCAAGTGATGCGTGTGCAAACAAATGCTGGGCGCCAAGGTGAGAAAAAAGGGGGGGAGAAAACGTCAGACACTTGGTGAATCTGACATAAACAACGATTATTTATCGAGCAAATCTTTTCTTGGTACTTTCACGTATCTCAGCACCCTCAATGCTCAGCCTGGTCCACGGCAATGCTCGTAGGCGTTCAATTTCAATTGGTTCTTCAGTTTCTTCGCATATTCCGAAAGCTCCTCGTTCAATTCGCGCGAGTGCTTGTTCAATTTCATATAGCTGATCTTGAATCCTCTGCTGAGCATTCAGAAATTCATTTTCAGCAAGAAGACTCATGGTTTGATCCGCCTCATCTCCACTTCTTGTGTCAAGATCGCGGAGTGCCATCCGTTGATCACGGGCCCGATTCAACAGATCCTGTTTATTTTGAAGAAGTTTTGACTTGCATTCTCGTACTATGTGCTCAGGTATCAACATCATGCTATCTCCTTTGAGGCCATCCTTGGCCGCACCCAAAAAGCGTCCATTCTGGACTCTTGGCCAACTTCGTCGTTGGTGATGTTGTTGACAGGGCGATGACGCAAAATGGTTAGCAACAGAGCGATAAAATGATATTGAATAAATTTATATTAGCTATTCACGACTTGAATGCAGCTTTTGAATTCTTCCGCCCTGAACAGTAAGGGCGGCTATTGGCAACCGAAGTTCTCGCTCGGGTGACATAGATAATCGTCCCATTGCGCCCGGAAACTCCTGAAGTCTGGAGAGCCTTTCGATGAGGCCGCTTCTTGAATTTTCACCAAGACCGATGAGTTGGCGAAGTATGAGACCAGAATCATAGCCCTGAACCTCTGAGAATCCAGGAGTTTCGTCAAAGGTGGATTTGTAGCTCGAAAAAAATTCGGAATTTAGAAACGACGGATCGTTAGAGGTTGTGGATCCAACAAAGACAGAGTCCTCTACATACTTTTTGCCTAGCTCAATGAACTTAGGCGTATTCCAGATATTGGTTCCAAGCAGTCTTGCACCACTAATTCCATTGGCTTCCAAAGTCGGTGCAATCAGTTGCACAGCCTTGGGGCTATCAGCTATAAAAACCGCGTCAAAGTCCTGTGCTGCGGGTACCAGCTCTTGAAAGGTGGGTAAAACGGTGCGGGCAGTTCGCTTCTGATTTTTCTCCTGCCAAGCTGTTAGTTTCAATTTGAATTCTTCCGCCCTATCGTCGGTATAGAAAGTTCCAACTAGCCTTTGGGCATGCCCTGAAAAATCTTTTTCATTTGGGTCGTAAGGCTGGGCTGCTGTGATTTGGCCGCCCTTTGCTTTAACTTCATCCCAGAACAAATTTGCATACTCAATTCCGTAGGCATCATTTGGATACATTATTGCAAATCGAGATATTTCAAGTTGTGACATTGCGGTGTCTACCAACGCCTTCACAATCATCTCGCTAGTTAGAGAATTTAAAAAAACTGCGCTTCCAATTTGTGTAATTCCAGTTTTTTGAGTTAGCGCGATAAAAGGGACACCATATTGTTGAGCTTTGGTCGCTTCTGCGGTCACTGTTTTCGAGAGAAGGCCTCCGATAATGGCAATCACATTGTCTTCGATCACTAAACGCTCTACGCCCTTTCGGGCCACATCCGGATTTCCCTCGCTGTCGATGACGGCGAGCCTAAAATGCGAAGGCATTCTTCCATAAATTCCCAACCCAAGTTGGATGCCGTGCAAAATTCGATACCCCTTGCTTTGGTTGTTTCCAGACAAAGGAAGCACGACACCAATAGTTTGAGAGCTTACCTTTTGGCGCGAATCGATCTGAGCTAAATAGGACTTTGCTTTTTCTGCTAAAGGTCCGTTCGGATCGAGCTCAAGAGCAGTTGCAAAAAAATCTCTGGCTGTTGAATATTCTTTTTTGTCAGCGGCCATGAGTCCCAACCGCATGTTGGCACTAGGTCTTAAAAAACTGAAAAAGCTTTTGCCGGCAACTGTTCTGAGGTCCGATTCATTCAGCGTTGATTCTACGAGATCCAAGCCGATTGCTCGATATCGATTTCTTTCCGAATCTGCAATTGCCCTTGAATGAAGCGTAATCAGGATTTCAGTTGAATCTAGGTCTTTTTTCATGCCTCGAAGTGAATCAAAACGAACTTGAAGCAAATCTAGCGTTTGCTCTGCCGAGAGCGGCCTTGAGTCATCGATAAGACCTTGGGCTAGCTTATTCGCCTCAGCATATTTTTGAAGTTTAACTAAACATTTTGTCGCTCGAATTTGGGCCGGCAAAATCAAAGAGCTTTGTTGCTGCAGTCTAGGTATTGCATCGTATTTTTCAAGGGCGGCAGCATACTGTTGATTATTAAACAACAAATCTCCAGCAAGCAAAAGAGATTGATCGGCCAAATCATTCTGGGGATTTTGTTGCACTAACTTGGTGAGCTTTTGAAGGGCCACTTTTTGGTCGCCCTTTTGTGCGGCTGCCTTCGCAGCTTTAAAATCTTGCTGTTGTTGCGAAGATGCTTTCTGTGGAGCTACTTTTTTAACTGGAGTAGCTGAGCACGAAGCAAGTATAAGGCCTATCGAAAGAAAACAATAAATGGATCTCATAATCCATTACTCTACTTTCTGGTTTTCAAAAGTCTATCTACTTTTTCCTGATATGATTTAACGAGCGGAGAATTCTTTGCGCTGGACCCCAGCTTTTTTAATAGGTCTTTTTGCTCATCGGTCAAATCTTTAGGGATGTCGATTACGATTTTAATGAGCATATCTCCAGGGGCATGTCCTCCCACTGCGCCAAATCCCCTACCCTTTAAGCGAAATATTTGGCCAGATGGAGTGCCCGCAGGAATTTTCAAAGATGCACGGCCTGTCAGAGTTGGAACCTCGACGGTAACTCCTAGACACGCATCAACAAATCCAATTGGCAAATCAACTAAGACATCGTCTTCGTTGCGACGAAACAGCGGATGGTCGACAATATTAAGTATCACATACAAATCACCAGTGAGCCCTGAGTTGGACGGAGGTCCATCGCCTTCGTTTTTCAACTTAAGCTTTTGTCCAGATTTAACACCAGCAGGAACGCTGACCATAAGTTTTGCAGGTTCTTCTTTTCCGGCGCGCTGGCGAATGAAAGAAATCATTTTTTCCGCTCCCGCCGCCGCCTCTTCAAAAGAAATATTTAGAGTATACCGAAGATCAGCACCTCTTGGTGGGCCACTTTGCCGCCCACGTTTACCTTGCGAAAAAAAGTCTGAGAAAATGTCACCAAAAACATCATTGAATGACTCAGGACCATTTTCATAGCCGCTTTGGCGAAATCCGCCGCCGCGAGCAAAGTCTTCAAACGGATTGCCTCCGCCAAAACCAGCACCTTGTGCGCCCATGTGTCCAAATTGATCATAGGCTTTCTTTTTTTGGGCATCAGAAAGTACGTCATAGGCTTCATTTGCTTCTTTGAATTTTTCTTCGGCAGCCTTGTCTCCGGGATTCCTATCCGGATGAAACTGCAGGGCCAATTTTCTATAGGCCTTTTTTATTTCATCCGCGGAAGCAGAACGGCTTACGCCGAGTACTTCATAATAGTCTCGTTTTGCCAAGGCAAACCTCTTTCGTTAAGAACGGGATTTTGGTTTAGCAATAACCACCTGTGCTGGTCGAATCACTCGGTCGTGGAGCTTGTATGGTTTTTTAAACACTTCAGCCACATGCCCCTCCGGCACTGTGTCCGACTCAATACTGCTTAAAGCCTCATGAGCACCAGGGTCAAAAGGATGACCTTTGCTTGGGACCTCAGTGACTCCAAATCGATTCAACACAGCCCTAAACTGTTGCGCAGTTAACTCGATTCCCTTTTTAAAACTTTCAATGTTATTAGAAGAAATTTCTGATTCAAGGGCCTTATCAAAAACATCCAAAACATCTAGCAAATCCACGAGCAATCTCTCGGAGCCATACTTTTTAATCTCAGAGATTTCTTTGAATTTTCCTTTTTTAAAATTCTCGAAATCAGCTGCCAAATAAAGAAAATCATTCTTCGCTTTGTCGGCCTCTGCCTTGAGAGACTCCATTTGAGCCAGAAGATCCACTCCAGGCTGGGTAACCTCGGCATCATGGTCGCCGAATCGCTTTGGTTCCTCGTTTGTGCCCTGGTTTTCAACAGATTTATTCTCTGACATCGCCGCTCCTTAAAATCATGATTTAGCTGTATTGAATATGAGTCGTCTCTATAGATTGTCAATCATGGGCAACTCATCTCTAAGAAAAGTCAATTCGGCAAAAACTTGGTTCGAAAGCATTCTACCATTTTGCGTGAGCACCGCACGCTCACCATTTTTGAACACCAGCTGCTTTTGCGCCAGTAATTCGAGTCGAGCCTCGACTGCGGCGGCATGGGAATCTCCAAACTTGAGACGCAAAGCAGCTAGAGAGAGTCCAGTCTCAATTCTTAGGGCCGTGTGGCAGAAATCAGTCATAGCTTGATGTCTCTCAAGTTGTTCGAATTGATCGTCAGTCAAGAAAGACTTGATCTCGTTGTTTGGGTGCTGTTGGAAGATTTGTTTTTCATATTCGGGCATCCGAGGGGGATTCCAAAAACGAGTTCCCCAGGAACCTTGATGCAGATAAGAGTGGGCACTTAGCCCAAGGCCCCAATATTCCTGGTCGGTCCAGTAAATCAAATTGTGTTTAGACTCCATGCCGGGCTTTGCGAAATTAGAAATTTCATATCGCATAATTCCGGCTTGCTCGAGGCCCTCTTCAAGTAAATGAAACATTTCAATTTGTTCATTTTCGGGTGCTCTAGCCTTAGACATTGGATGCCCCTCTGGCACGGTCAAGCAATAAGGGCTCACATGGTGGGGTTCAAAGTCGAGCGCGCGCTTTAGATCGTCAACTAAATCGGTCAATCTTTGGGTGGGAAGAGCAAACAAAATATCAAAGCTATAGTTTACTTTTTCTTTCTTCAAGAGAGTCAGAGTTTGGATAGTATCAGCAGCGTTGTGTTTTCGGCCCGCCAGCTTTAACAGCCGATCATTGAAAGTTTGTGCGCCGACACTGAAGCGATTTACGCCGGCATCTAAATAAGAGCCCAACTCAAGTCCAGAGACGGTCGCGGGGTTGATTTCAAGTGTGACCTCACAATCTCTCGTCTTTTTAAAACCATTCTTTGCAAGGGCCGTGAGAATCGCTAGAATAAGGGGGGGCTTGAACAGGCTGGGGGTGCCTCCTCCGAAGTAGATCGTGTCTACCTCTCTTGGTCCGACTGCAGGAGAACGAGATTCGATTTCACGCTCGAGGAGCTGAACATATTGCTCGGGCGGCATGATTTTACCCCACTCGTATTTTGAAAAATCACAATACGGGCAAATTTGTAAACAGTACGGAATGTGAATGTAAATACCAAAAGCCATCAAGCACCACGAAGGGATGTTATGTCGGTTAAAAAATATATATTAAAAAATGGTCTAAAAGTTCTGTTGATTGAAAACCACAAATCTCCCGTTGTGTCAGTACAAATGTGGGTTCGCACAGGCAGTGCTGATGAAAAAAAGAGCCAAGAGGGAATTAGTCATTTTATCGAGCATCTCGTATTCAAGGGTACAAATAAATATAAAGTAGGTGAAATAGCAGCAACGGTCGAAGGCTCTGGCGGAGAGCTCAATGCATATACGTCCTTTGATCAGACAGTATTCTATGTGACTATTTCTAAAGAATTCACTGATGTAGGCTTAGACGTCATTAGTGAAATGATGGGCTTTCCGAAATTCGACTCTGATGAAATAGACAATGAACGTGAAGTTGTACTCGAAGAGATTAAGCGTGGAAATGACAGTCCCGGAAGACAAGCGAGTCGCCTGTTGTTTTCAACTGTCTACAAAAAACATCCGTATGGAATACCTGTCATCGGCTATGACAAAGTCATAAAGAAGGTGTCGAAAAAAGTTTTGGTTGAATACTTTCAAAGCAGATATGTTCCGACGAACATGCATCTGGTGGTGGCCGGCGACTTTCAAAGTTCAGAAATGCGAAAGAAAATTAATTCGCTGTTCGGAAAATTCGAAAATTTCAAACTGAAACCGGTAAAAAGGGCCAAAGAGCCGAAGCAGAAATTGGCGAGAATCAAAGTCGAGTCTTGCTCTTTTGAAGAGGCACATTTGTACATGGCCTGGCCAATTCCAGGCCTCGATCACAAGGACATACCAGCGCTTGACCTTCTAGGGATGATTTTGGGAACAGGAGAAAGTTCTCGACTTATTCAGAAACTTCGGATGCAAGAGCCGCTGTGCAATTCGGTTGGTGCAGGTACGTTTACACCAAAGGAGCAAGGCTTGTTTATGGTCTATGGTCAACTCAACCCAGAGAACTTGAATAAAACAATGAGCATTTTGCAAACCGAACTCGAAAGAATAATGCTGGAGGCACCTTCGGCTGCAGAAATACGTCGGGCAATTACGAATCTTGAAAGCGACGAGTTTTATGCATTAGAAACTGTGGATGGTTTAGCTCGAAAGGCAGGAAGCTTCGAACACCTAATGAACGATCATGATTATTTTAAAAAATATCTTAGACTGGTACGTTCAGTTAAGGCTGTAGACATCTCTCGAGTTGCGAGAAAGTATTTCAATCCAAAGGCTATGTCTCTGGTATTAATGGCAAAGGGGAACAAGGCTCCTCTCGAGAAGCAATTAAAAAAATGGCAAAAAGATTTTCAAAAAAGTGCAACAACAATTAAGACACAAAAAATTGTTGAACATAAAGAGAAGCTACCTGCAGCTGTGAACTGGAAATCACAGGGCCGGGTTGGCGGCAAAGTCGCAATTGAAAAATTGGTCTTGAAATCTGGTGCACAAATTTTGTTTAGGCCTACGTTTGATACTCCAGTCTTATCGGTTCGGGCCGCATTCTTAGGTGGGCTGAGAACTGAAGGAAGAGAAAATTTGGGTCTCACTGATCTCTTGTCTCGTGTTTGGACGAGCGGAACCGCTCATTTGTCTGAACAACAAATTCAGGCTGAAATTGAAGACATTGCGGGTGGGTTATCAGCATTTGGAGGGCGAAACTCTGTCGGGCTTTCCCTGCAGGCGCTAGCGCCGTTCGAAAAGCGCGCCGGCACTCTGTTCGAGGAGGTACTTGCCCGTGCGGTGATTTCTGAACAAGCCGTGGAGCGAGAAAAATTGGTCAAACTTGAGGAAATTCGTTCGCGTGAAGACAATCCGGCGCAAATTGCTTCGCAAAAATTTATGGAAAATCTTTTTCATGGGCACGCTTATGCGTTGGATATGCTTGGGACTAGAGAGTCTGTAAAAAAATTGAACAAAAAATGTGTCGAGACATTTTTGGAACAATCTTGTCAGACTTCAAATCTGGTAATTGCACTGGCGGGCGCGGTAGATCGTGACTATTGGCTGGAGCTTTTTGAATCGGCGACTTCTCGCTTGCAAAAAGGAAAAGTAAAGAAATTTACCGATCCGCTCGAAACACTGAATAGTGACAAGTTTGAATTTTCGGAACTTAAAAAAGAACAGAGTCATATAATGGTTGGTTATCGTGGTTTGTCTTTGAGTGACTCCGACAGGTATGTTTTGCAAATCATTCAGTCCATTCTCGCGGGCCAAGGTGGACGTTTGTTTTTGGAGCTTAGGGACAAAGCCTCACTCGCCTACTCAGTTTCACCAATGAGAATGGAAGGTATCGAGACAGGATATTTTGGAGCCTATATTGGGTGTACTCCGAACAAGGGTCCGAAGGCTCTCGAAATGTTAGACATAGAATTTAAAAAACTCACAAATGATTTGGTTGGAGAAGCCGAGCTGGAGCGTGCGAAGCGGTATTTAATTGGACGGCACGATATTGATATCCAGCGCGCGAGTGCGATAGGCTCTTCGATGTTGTTCAATGAGCTCTATGGTATACCAGCTGAAGAGGCATTCAAATATAGCCAGAGTCTAGCTGGTATTTCAGCACAGGACGTTCGCCGTGTGGCGAAAAAGATATTTGATCAGCATAAAGTTGTTGTGGCCGTTGGTCCCGAGAAACCCTGGTAAGCTAAAGATTGTGTTTCAATATGATCCGCCTCGCAATGGGGCGGTCCAGTTGGGAAATAAATAAATCGAAGAATTTCATGGAATTTGTTAAACTGACACTGAGCATGCGCCGTTCAAGCTTTTGAAAGAGGAGGGGCGGAGAATGAGTCTTGGTGATCGTGGCAATGGCAACCCATCATCTCTTTTACTTTCCACCGAGGACTTTTTTGCAACTGCCGTTGAAGATGCGTTTTCCAATAGAAAGATCCAAACTTTTCCATTAACTAAAACTTATTTGGTTCGGGTATTGGAGCATCATATACACGCCGAAAATTTTTTTGATTTGCCTGATGCGAACACAGGTAAGCGTCATCGGGAAACCATGGCTGAAATGTTTTTGAAAGCCAGTCAGGCTGAAGATGCCGTACGAATAGGTCTACTTAAAAAACTTGCGGACCGATCCCTTTACATTTCAGGCTTTTTTGGAGACTCTCTGCAAAGAAAAATAGTCGACATTGATTATTATGCCGAAATTGGCGGAACAGCTTACCGCGCTTTAGCTGAATGTGCTCGAGAAGACTTGAGTGTGAAGCTGTATAAAGAATTGTCATCCAGATTTTTGGAATTTGTCGACATTCTTGCTTACATTGCAACGCGTGCTTTAGCCCAAGAAGAAGAAAACATTTTGCGTCTTTATGAAAATTACGCAAATACCGGTTCAGAATATGCACGGGATCGACTTCTCGAAAAAGGGTTAATTGCGGTTCCAATGCAAAATCTCAAGCGTGCAAAAAAGCAGTAGAACAGAGCGCTCTCCCCAAAAACATAGACTTCCGGTTCCCCAAAAGATATGCTTCATGCATGCTTGGATTTAGTTTTATGCACATGTTAATTCTTGGGGTGATCGTGTTGATTTTTATTGGCCCGAAAGAGCTTCCAGAAGTCGCTCGAGTTGTGGGGCGGTTGTTGAATGAGCTTAGGCGCACAGTCGGTGACTTGAGTCGAACTGTAATGGATGCCCGTGACCAAACGAATAAATATCTCGAAGATCAGCGATCTCAAATTGCAAGTGCCACAAAGGTTCAGGTTCAACAGCAGCAAGCCGAAGAAGAACATAAAGAATGGATGGCGCCTGGGGCTGTAAATTCTGATGAGAATGAAACTGGCGCTCAGATTGGTTTTGATCTTGAGCAGTCTTCTGATGTTTCCAAAGAGAAAAAGACATAATGGATAATGAGCGCACCAATTACACACTCACCGATCACTTAACCGAACTTCGCGATCGAATCGTAATGTCAGCTTATGCCATCGTAGTTGGAACTGGGCTTTGTTGGGGATTTAGTGAGCGTTTATTTTCGTGGGTAAGAGCGCCGATTGCCCCCTATCTCTCACGTGACGGCCTCGTATTTACCGCGCCAATGGATAAATTTATGGCGCACATTAAGTTGGCGGTTATGGGCGGATTTGTGTTGGCTTGTCCATTTTGGATTTACCAAATTTGGAGATTTGTGGCTCCAGGTCTTTACTCCAAAGAGAAAAAGTATGCGATGTATTTTATCGGTGCAGGCAGTGGGCTTTTTTTAACAGGTGTGGCGTTTGTTTATACCGTCGTATTTCCGATGGCTTTTAAATTTTTGCTTACATTTGGTGGCGATGCAGATAAGCCCATGATTACAATCAATGAGTACTTGTCATTTTTTGTGACGACTACATTGGTATTTGGCTTGGCATTTGAGCTTCCGCTGATCTTGACCTTGCTTGGGATTATTGGGCTTATTGATCAGAAATTTCTTAAAGAAAAACGCAGGTATGCTGTTGTAGGTTTGGCGATTGTGTCTGCGATTATTACTCCTCCTGATGCGCTAAGCATGATTATGCTCTTGATTCCTCTGGTCCTTCTCTATGAACTTTCAATTATTGCTCTTGGAATAATTGAAAGAAGCGAAGAGCAAAATAGATCTTGATTTCGGTGCTGTCGCAAGGTGAAGTCTAAAACACGGAGGAAATATGTCGGAACAAGAAATCTTGGTGGTAACGAGCAAAGTAAAAAAATTGATCAAAGAAAAAGGTGGCTGCAATACTTCATCTGAAGCTGTTGATCTATTGAGTAAAGCAGTTCGAGCCCTATGTGAGCGTGCAATTGAATCGGCAAAAGCTGATGGCCGCAAAACGGTAATGGGTCGAGACATAATGGTAGAGCATATCTAAAAGATATGCTCTACTTGATCAAATTTTGCAGACCACTCCAGTCAATAATTTGAACACCTAGCTCCTCTGCTTTTTGTAACTTTGAACCCGCGTCTTCTCCTGCCAGCAGAATATTTGTTTTTTTGCTGACGGATGATAAAATTGCGCCGCCATTTTGTTCGATTAGATCCTTAGCTTGATCTCGGGAAACAGGTAGTGTTCCGGTGATCACAAATTTTATTCCTCGAAGTTTTTGAGTTTGGGTTGCTGATAGTTTGTCTTCAAACGTCACGCCAGCCGCTAATAATGCCTTAACCTCGGCCACAAAATGCTTACTGTGAACCGTTTCAAAAATGGATGCTGCAACTTTCTCGCCCACATCCTCCACGTTTAACAGATCATCCCGCGAAGCGCTCATTAGAGATTCGATCGAACCAAAATGCCGAGCCAGCGACTTTGCTGTTTGCTCACCGACAAATCGAATTCCAAAACTGTAAACAAACTTGGCCAGGGTTGTATTTTTACTCTGCTCAATACTCTCCAACAAGTTTTGCGCCGATTTGCTTCCTTGCCGCTCAAGTGAGGATATTGTTTCAAAGTCGAGATGGTACAGATCGCTAAATTTTTCCACGATTTTTTTGTCAACCAACATTTCAATTAACTTTTCCCCGAGCCCATCAATGTTCATTGCGCGTCGTGAAATAAAGTGTTGCAAGGCGCCCTTGATCTTTGAAGAACAAAAACTGTTGGGACACCTAAGTATGGCCTCGTTATCAGACTTAACTGCCAGGGTATCGCAGGTGGGACATCGATTTGGAATAATGAATGGAGTCGATTTCGCTGGTCGTTTTGAAAAATCGACGCGTACAATTTCTGGAATTACATCTCCAGCTCTTTGTACAATTACGGTATCCCCAATTCGGATGTCTTTGCGATCGATTTCGTCCTGATTATGAAGAGTGGCATTGGTGATACTTACTCCCCCAACCTTCACCGGTTCCATGACAGCGACGGGAGTCAGCGCGCCCGTTCTGCCGACTTGAACAACAATGTTTTTTATAGTTGTTTCAGCCTGTTCAGGCTTAAATTTTGCGGCCGTGGCCCACCGAGGACTTCGTGCTACAAACCCCAATTCTTGCTGTAACTCAAATTTATTTACCTTGCACACGATGCCGTCGATTTCAAAAGGCAGTTCGTGGCGAATAGACTCGATGAAATGATAATACTCTACAGCTTCATTTGCCGAGCGGCAAACTCGAGCAAGTGCGATCTTTTTTTGAACATCTTTTTTTCTTAACGTCCTAAGGCAATCCTCTTTAAAAGCAGAAAATGAAGTTTCTTTGGAAGAAACCTTCAAAACGGGCAAACCTAAGCCATTGCACATCACCTCAAACTCGGCCTGGGTCTTAAATTTCAGGCCATCGACTTGCCCAGGAGCATAGCAAAACATTGTGAGAGGTCGATGTGCTGTGATTTGGGGATCAAGCTGCCGTATTGTTCCGGCTGCAGCATTTCGAGGATTTGCAAACGGTGCCTCCCCGTCATCCTGCTGAGCTTGGTTTAGTTTGGCGAAATCTGATTTATAGATCAAAATTTCTCCGCGGACCTCAAAAATGCTCGGAGGGTGTGCGGAGTGCAAGCGCAGGGGAACAGATTTGATTGTCTTCACGTTTGCAAGAACACCTTCGCCAATTTCACCATCCCCACGGGTAATGGCATTTGTTAAGGTCCCGTTTTCATAGACAAGCTCCATTGCAAGACCATCGAACTTTGGCTCGCAGAAATATTCGATCTCATTATTGATTTTAAGAAAATTTTTAATTCTTTCGTCAAATGCGAGTATATCGTCGGCCGAGTAGCTGTTGGATAGTGAAAGCATTGGGAGTCGATGTGGAATTTTCTCAAATTGTTCACTTGGTTGTCCAGACACCCTTTGAGTTGGTGAAAAAGGAGAGAAAAATTCAGGATGTTTTGTCTCAAGCTTAACAAGTTCAGAAAAAAGCTGGTCATATTCAAGGTCAGAAATTAACGGGCTATCCAATACATAGTATTGGTAATCGTGCTTTTCGATCTGGGATCTTAGGTCATTGATCTTTGATTGAATTTCTGTGGAGGCATTCTTTGGCATAGGGCGAATTATCACGATGCGAACAATGGCGGTCAACACCAACGCGCGGCAAAAGCATGATAGACAAATTGAAACGGCACCAAGGATTGGCTACTCTGAAAATTCGAACTCTCGGAGGTAAAATGTTAACAAAAGAAGCTGTAGAACACATTGCGAAGTTGGCAAGGCTAAAGGTGTCGGATGAGGAATTGAGCACATACAGCCAGCAGCTTTCTGCTGTGTTGGCCAACTTTCAAGAAATTGAAAAAGTGAACACGGTTGGAATTGAACCGTTGTTAACCCCGACAGAAGTGACGCAGTTTTTGCGTCCAGATGAAGCTCGGGAATTTGGTAACAAAGACGAAATGTTGGCGAATGCACCTGAAAAATCGGGACATTTATATAAAGTTCCTCCGGTCGTTTAAGAAGGGAAAATCATGGATATTACCAATGCTAAAATTTCTGAATTGGCAGAATTAGTTCAAAATAGAAAACTGTCAGCAGAAGAGGTCTGTGACCATTTTTTGAAGCGCATAGAGTCTCTCGACGGAAAGCTAAACTCCTTCATCACGGTGAATGCAAAGGCGCGAGAAAACGCACGGGCTGTTGATGAAAAAATCAAGCGAGGTGAGCAGGTCGGAAGGCTTGCCGGAGTTCCCATCGCGATAAAAGACCTGCTTTGTACTCGTGGTTTGAGAACGACTGCCGGCTCCAAAATTCTTCATAATTTTGTTCCGCCATACTCGGCGACAGTGGTCAACCGACTTGAGGCCTCGGGGGCAATTACCATTGGCAAAACAAATCTTGATGAGTTTGCTATGGGGTCATCAAATGAAACATCTGCTTTTGGAAAGTGTTTTAATCCTTGGAATCCAGAATATGTACCAGGAGGCTCAAGTGGAGGGTCTGCATCTGCTCTGGCAGCACATCTAGCGCCAGGCGCGATTGGAACAGACACCGGAGGTTCTATACGCCAGCCGGCAAGTTTTTGTGGAGTGTTTGGTATAAAACCTACCTATGGGCGAGTTAGCCGATTTGGGATTGTGGCCTATGCGTCGAGTTTGGATCAAGCCGGCCCTATGGCACAATCGACGAAGGACTGTGCTCTCATGTTAGAGACAATTTCAGGTCACGATGAAAATGATGCAACAACATCAAAAGAAAAAGTGCCACAGTGGTCGACCAAACTTTCGAATGATTTAAAGGGAATGCGAATTGGTCTCCCTGCTGAGTATTTCACCGACGCAGTAGATGCAGATGTCATGAAGGTTGTACAGCAAGCGATTGAAGCGGTGAAATCTCGAGGAGCAGAAGTGGTGAGCGTTGGACTACCGTTGGTTAAGCATGCGGTGCCAATCTATTATTTAATCGCAACCTCAGAGGCCTCGAGCAATTTGGCTCGTTATGATGGTATTCGGTATGGATATCGATCAAATTTCGATAGTGTTCCGGCGAAAGACATCGATGAGCTTTATTCGCGAAACCGTGGAGAGGGCTTTGGCACAGAGGTTAAGCGTCGAATTATGTTGGGTACGTATGCTCTTTCAAGTGGCTATTACGATGCATTTTATCAAAAGGCCTGCCAGGTCAGAAGAATGTTGCGCAGTGAATTTTTGAACGCATTCAAACAGTGTGATGTTCTGATGTCTCCAGTGACGGCTTCACCAGCATTTAAAGTGGGAGAAAGGGTTCAGGATCCTCTGAAAATGTACCTGAATGACATTTATACCACGTCTACCAACCTTGCCGGACTCCCAGGAATGTCGGTGCCTGCTGGATTTTCATCAAAAGGCTTACCGATCGGTGTTCAGCTCACAGGCCAACACTTTGATGAACAAACAATTTTCAACGTCTCATATGCCATAGAAACTACTTTGAAAATGGAAGCGAGAAAACCACATGTCATTTAACGACTATGAAGCCGTCATCGGGCTTGAAATTCACGCACAACTTTTAACAAATAGTAAAATGTTTTGTTCGGACTCCAGTCATTTTGGAGGAGGAGACAATGATCATATTTGCCCAGTATGCACGGCAATGCCTGGCTCTTTACCGGTCATAAATTCTCGGGCAGTTGAATATTCGGTCAAAACCGGATTGGCACTTGGATGCCAAATACGAGAGCGATCTATTTTTGCTCGCAAACAGTATTTTTATCCAGATTTACCTAAGGGATATCAAATTTCACAGTACGATAAACCGCTTTGTGAACACGGCCGAGTCGATTACATGTTGAACGGAGAAAAGCGCTCAGTTTCAATAACTCGAGCACACATGGAAGAAGACGCTGGAAAATCAACCCACCATGGTGAGCACAGTTTGATCAATCTGAATCGTGCCGGTGTTCCGCTTTTGGAGATTGTCTCTGGTCCGGATATGCGTACGGCGGCAGAGGCTGCAGAGTACGCAAGAACCGTTCGTCAGATATTGCGCTATTTGAATGTCTGCGATGGAAACCTTGAAGAAGGGTCATTGCGATGTGACTGCAACGTAAGTGTTCGCAAAAGAGGTGTTGAAAAATTTGGAACTAAAGTTGAAATTAAAAACATCAATTCATTTCGATTCATCGAAAAAGCAATTGAGTATGAAATTCAACGACAGATTGATTGTTTAGAAACTGGTGAGGTTATTTCTCAGGAAACTCGACTCTATGACCCTGACAAAAACCGAACGTTTATGATGCGGTCAAAAGAAGAGGCGCATGACTACAGGTATTTCCCTGACCCTGATTTGCTTCCAGTTGAGGTGTCAGCGGATTATATTGCAAAGCTCAAGTCTGATTTGCCAGAACTTCCAATTGCTCGTGCTGAACGATTCATTTCCGAATACAAACTGCCTGAATATGATGCCTTTGTATTAACCCAAGAGAAGGCGTTAGCAGAATTTTTTGAAAAAGTGGCCGCAGTGAGTGGAAATCCAAAGGCTGCATCAAATTGGGTTATGACAGACTTGTTGCGCGATTTGAACGAGAATAAATTAGACGTTACCCAAAGTCCGATTTCAGCGGAAAATCTTGGAAAGATGATTTCTTTAATCGAAAAAGGAACAATCTCTGGAAAAATTGCCAAGACAGTCTTTGCCGAGATGTGGAAGGCTCCCAAAGATCCAGAGACAATAGTTAAAGAGAAGGGACTTGTTCAGATTACTGACTCAAGCGCCATTGAGAAGATTATCGATGACGTAATCGCGGCAAATTCTGGGCAGGTGGCAGAATATCGTGCAGGTAAAGAAAAACTTTTTGGATTTTTTGTTGGGCAAGTGATGAAGCTTTCAAAAGGTCAAGCAAGTCCAGATGCTGTAAACGATTTACTCAAAAGCAAGCTGAAGGGTTAAGATGAAGGTTGCCGCTCTCGATTTAGGCACGAACACCTTTCTGTGTTTGATTGCGGAAGTCGAGTATGGACAAATTAAAAAGGTTTATGCTGACGAGGTACGTGTTGTAAGACTTGGTCAAGGGGTCCATGCCACGCGGTTGTTTCATCCTGAGGCGCTCATTCGTGCTCGGCAGTGTTTACAAGAGTATGCTGCGCTTATTTTACGGCATCACGTGCAAAGAATTGTCGCGGTCACAACAAGCGCCGCCCGCGATGTAACAAACGCGGACGAACTTTTTAAAATCGGTCGCGAACTTAATATACCAATTCAGATTTTTTCTGGGGACCAGGAAGCAGAATTCACCTTCAAGGGTGCGTTCATGGGCACAGCACAGAGCCAAGAACCAAAGATGGTGATTGATATTGGCGGTGGCTCAACAGAATTTATTTTTGGAGATCAATTTGCCAAAACGGACCAAATTGAAAACAAAATTAGCCTTGATATTGGTGCAGTTCGATTGACCGAGATGTTTGTAACTCGACATCCGATATCGTGCGAAGAGCAGAGAATTGCAGAACAGTATATTCGCAATGAGCTTAAGAAAATTGTCACAATGAAGAAGAGTGGTGTTCGTTATCATTCTGTCGCGGTGGCGGGAACGCCTACTACCCTAGCTGCGGTAGTTCAGGGTGTTGTGTTCTCGCCCGAAAAAATTGATGGCTATTTTCTGTCTCACGGTGTCTTGGTGAGTTGGGAAAGGCGTTTGAGCGACATGACAGTTGAGCAAAGGCAGAATTTAATCGGCATGGAACCCAAAAGAGCAGATGTTTTGCCGATGGGTGTTCTGATTTTGCGCCTTGCATGCGAGGTTCTTGGTTTTGAGGGTTTCTACGTATCGACGAAAGGTCTTCGGTATGGGATTGCAGCCCAAGCGGAGGCGCAGTGAAATTCAAAGCTGTATTTTTGTTACTAATTTTAAGCTCAACGGTATTTGCGAGACCCAGTTTTATGCAAAAAAAAATTTCTGTAGGATCAAAAAAAGTGGTCGTAGAAATTGCAGATGATGAAGAGAAGAGAGCTTTTGGGCTAATGAAAGTAACGAAATTAGAAAGAGACCACGGCATGTTATTCATTTTTGAGCGAGAGCGTCCACTTTCGTTCTGGATGAAAGACACACCAATTCCCTTATCGATAGGCTTTTTTAATTCAAAAAAAATGCTTGTGCAGATTCTTGAAATGAAGACTGCCTCAGTAGTTCAACAGAATCTTCCTGTGTATAAGAGCAAGGTTCCTTGTCAGTATGCACTCGAAATGCCAACCGGCTGGTATTCGGCAAACCATATTAAGTTAGGCAGCAAATTGAATATTTAAAAAAAGATAACCGTCAGGTGATTCTTTTTTCGATTTCGTTTCTAGGATGCTTTTGTTGCTCCAGCGTGTCTTTCGAGCCCAATTGAAATCCAAAACCTCTTACTGGACCAGTCTTTGGTGTAAGCATTCTATCCAATTTTTAGTTACGGAAAATTATTCCGCGACGAACGTCAAAAAAGTATTGGACCTTTGGACGTCTTTATCTCATGGCGTTTAATTCCGAATATTCATGTGATTAAATAGAAATAGTTAATGAAAGAAATTTAAGTAAGGATGACATCAATGAAAAAATCCACACTTGTCTTGTTTGTAGCGTTAGTGTTCGTGCTTGGATTGACAGCCTGTAGCTCAAGTGAGCAAGAGGGTGACGGCCAAGTTGCAGCGTCGAACGATGGCAGCTTCAGTCAAGACGGCGGACAAGATTTTAAAGACGGTCAATCAACGGAGTCTCAGGCTTCTTCGGGAGATCAGCCTTCTGACGGCGCTGCCGCTGAACAGACACCAGCGGATCAGCTTGCGGCCGGTGAGCAACAGCCGCAAGAGGTCACACCACAGCCGGATGCAAATCAATTAAGTGACGGCAATCTTGCTCTGGATGAACAGCCTAAACCTGATCAAACCACTGAGACAGCGAACAATTCTGGTTTACTCACAGAAGATGAGTTGGCAATGGACACGGGTGAAGAGTTGAACGAATTCCCAGATGGTGTAGCTGCCCAGCAGCCCGAAGCTGCAGTTGCGCAAAATCCAACTGACGCTCCAGCCTTTCAACAGCCAGAGATTGCCCCTCAAGAGACCGCTCCAGCTGTGGCAGCAGCTCCTTCAGCAGAAGAACCTAAGCCAGCTAAATTTTCAGCATATCAAAAAATTAAAGAGCAACCATTTACTGTAGCCGGAACGCTGCTAAATAGGGTTTATGTTGCAAGAGCAGGAGACACGCTCGCTCAAGTAAGTGACAAGATATATGGTGCAGACAGGTCTAAAGAACTTAAAAAATGGAATCCCGGAAAAAAATCAAATCTGTCAGCTGGCGACAAAATCTACTATGCCTCTAGCGCCAAGCCTGATGACCAGCAGATGTTGACCTACTACGATGAAAAAGGAATCGCTCCACAAATTTACACCACCAAAGAGGGTGATAATCTGCGAAAATTCGCAAAGGAACTGTTGGGCTCTGCGGATTCATGGAAAGAGATCTATGCCACAAATAGGGATCTTGAATCAAAAGGTGCCGTCCCTGCTGGATTGGCAATTCGCTACTGGCCTCTCGATGCGGGAGCTTCGTCGACGATGGCGTCAGCACAATTGCCAAACAAAGAAGACAATAGTGGATTTAATGTGCCAATTGAGCCTATTGCTCCAATCAACCAGGCTCCTCCAGTTGCTGTCAATCCAGTTGCGCCGACTCAACAACAGCCAACGCCTCCGGTGGTAGACCCAAGTGTGGCGGTTTCGCAGCCTCCAGTTAATCCAACTCCTCCGGTAGCCATGAATGAGCAAGCAGCGCCACCTATGAAACCGACGAAGCCTCAGGTGAAACCTCACGAACCAGCATCAGAAGAAGATCTAACGACTTCACTATTGCTCGGCGGTGTTTTGGTGTTAGCGGCTGTGGGTGGATTCATGATGCTTAAGAAACGCAAGAGTGCGGCCCAACAGCCTATGGACCTCTCTGCTACACAAGCGTGATCAAAGTACAAAAATAGCTTCTCAGAATCACTATTCCCCCGGCCGAACTAAAGGTTGGGGGATTTTCATTTCAGGCATTTTTTGAATTGTGGAATAAAAAAACCGCTCTCTTAGGAGCGGCAAATTGCGATATTGATCTATATGAATATGTATTACCGGTTACCCAACCTTTTTCAGAATGTCATCAAAGAGACTCTTTTTGTCTTCACGGTTGTTTTCTACAAAGTACATCAGGTCATCGACGATTTGCACATCCCGGTTGTTAAACGGATTGAATTTAATACCTGCACCTAACTCGTTTGCCCAAACAATTACGGCGCTGATCTTTCGGACTCGCCCACCAACCTTAAGGAAAACACAAAGCTTGTCGTTGGTGCGAAGTTCATTCTGACCATGTTCCAAAAAAGCTCCAGTAAGGCTGATATTCTTTAACAGGCCCAGGTCTGCCTCTCGGGCATAACTCTTCTTAAACTCCACCTCAAGAGACAGCGGAATTCGTCTTGCGGGCATTTGATTCGAAATAGAAGTAGACATACTCCCCTCCATGTTCAGATACCTAGATCGGTAGATTGGAAGCGTAAATTGAGGGTTTCTTTGCAATTTCTCAGAACAAGACAGCAGCGGAATATAATGGCGAACTCATAATGCTAACCTCTTGAATTGGAGCAATATTCCAAAGATGCAACCTGAGAAAGTGTCCAAAATTTCAACAGTATTTCAAGATTTGGCCCAGAATTGCCCATTGACAAAAGTCGTGGCGTTGGCGACATTATTAACCATCAAGTCTGTCTTGGTGCATCCTGATAAAAATGCCTTGTATGCTAAGGGCTGATCAGAGTTGCAAATCTAAAAATCCCGTACAAATTAAACAAGGAGCCATAAGGCGTGTCTGAGGTAAATGATCAATCTAATGGAGAAGCTCAAGTTGTTGCGCCTCAAGCGTCAGCGTCTGAGGTTGCAGAAAAACGAGAGCCCAGTGTGGCTGGAGATGTTTCGGTAGATCAGCCTGGAGATGCCGCTTCTGTTGAAAAATCCCAAGAAACCAGAAGTCCGAATCAGCATCAGGATCGACAGCGGAAGTTTACGAAAAACAATCAGGATAAACGTGACCGCCACTCGGGTGGCCGCCAAGACCGCCAAGAAAATCGTCAAGAAGGCCGTCAAGATAAATTCCGCAACAACAAGAACGACAACAAGAATCGATACGACCGCGGCCAAAATCAAAACCAAAGACCGTACGGAGATCATCAGCCTGCAGGTGATGACCTAGACATCAATCCACAGTCGAGTGTCGAAGTGGATCTTGCCGACATTAATTTAACTGACGCAGAAAAAGCTGATTTGAGTTCAAAAAACTTGAAATCAAAAAAGATCGAAGACCTTACTGCGCTAGCTACCAAGCTGAAAATTGAAAACGCAGCAGGAATGCGCCGCCAAGATATGGTTTTTGAAATTTTAAAACGCGCCGGAAAGCTAGGAGATATCTTTGGTGACGGCGTACTTGAAATTTTGCCAGATGGATATGGTTTCTTGCGTTCTCCAGACTACAACTATCATCCAGGTCCTGACGATATCTATGTGAGTCCATCGCAAATTCGCCGTTTTGGTCTAAGAAAGGGAGATTCAGTTAGCGGGACCGTGCGCCCCCCTAAAGATGGAGAGAGATATTTTGCTCTCCTAAAAGTTGAAACCCTTAATCACGAGGCGCCAGAAAAGGCGAAAGAGAAAATTCTTTTCGATAACCTAACTGCACTTTATCCGCAGGAACGCCTCAAGCTTGAGCACGGCCCTGCAGAATATACCACTCGAGTTGTTGATTTGATGGCACCCCTCGGAAAGGGTCAACGAGCACTAATCGTTGCGCCACCACGAACTGGAAAAACAGTTCTTTTGCAAAACATTGCAAATGCTATTTCAAAAAATCATCCTGAAGTTGTGTTGATCGTTCTCTTGATCGATGAAAGACCTGAAGAAGTGACCGATATGCTTCGAAGTGTAAAAGGTGAAGTTATTAGTTCGACATTTGATGAGCCTCCAACTCGACACGTTCAAGTTGCTGAAATGGTGATAGAAAAAGCTCGCCGTTTGGTTGAGCATAAGCATGACGTCGTAATCTTGTTGGATTCAATCACTCGCCTGGCACGCGCCTACAACACGGTTGTTCCGCCTTCAGGAAAAATTCTTTCCGGAGGGGTTGACTCAAACGCACTTCAAAAGCCTAAAAGATTTTTTGGTGCGGCTCGAAATATCGAAGAAGGTGGTAGTCTAACCATTATCGCGACGGCCTTGATTGATACGGGCTCAAGAATGGATGAAGTTATTTTTGAAGAGTTTAAGGGAACTGGTAACTCTGAAATTCATCTCGATCGCAAACTTATGGAAAAACGTATTTTCCCATGTATGGATATCAATAAGTCGGGAACTAGAAAAGAAGACCTTCTTATAAAGCGAGAAGATATGAATCGTCTTTGGATTTTGCGCAAGGTGTTGGCTCCGATGAGCGTTGTGGATAGCATGGAGTTTCTACTCGACAAATTGCAGAATACTAAATCGAATTCAGACTTTTTGGCGGGAATGGGTGGCAATTAACCCCTTGATTTTGCCTACAAAACAGTCAAACATTGCACAATTGAGCGCGTTTTTATGGGCGCTCAATTCAATGTGGAAAAACATGTGCAAAAAATTTGAACAACGCTATAATGACGCCGAGTTCAAATTCATGCTCGACAACAATAATGAAGCTATGGTAATAACCGACCCTTAAGTCAAAATTTTCGGAGTACAATTATGAAAAATGAAATTCATCCAACATATTATGCTGAGGCCGTCGTGACATGTGTTTGCGGCAATACTTTCAAAACTGGTTCAACTAGAAAAGAACTTCGTGTTGATATTTGTTCCGCTTGCCATCCGTTTTATACGGGCAAACAGAAAAACATGGATACTGAGGGACGCGTTGAAAAGTTCCGTAAAAAATATGCGAATGTTACTACAGGTACCAAGGCTTAAGTTTATTTCTTTTGTTTATTAGCTCCGAGATATGAGTTTCGGGGCTTTTCTTTTTGGCAATAAGGTCTTCCGGTCCCCCCCCCTTCCCTCTTTTATTAATTTGTGAGAGCTTCATGTTTGCAAATCTCGATGATGTTGAGTCTCGTTACGAACAGATTAATATGGATCTTCAGAACCCGCAAATTACTGGTGATCAGTCGCGGTTTAGATCTTTAATGAAAGAGCTGTCAGATCTTGAGAAGATCGTACCAATGTATCGACGGTACAAAAAAATAGTCCAACAAATTGAAGATGCAAAGACCATTTTAGAAACAGAAAAAGATGAAGACCTTCGACAGATGGCCAAGGAAGATTTGCCTGGTCTTGATTCAGAGCGATTTAGTCTAGAAGAAGAGTTGAAGCTTGCACTATTGCCAAAAGATCCTAACGATGATCGGAATATTGTTTTGGAAATTCGTGCCGGCGCTGGAGGCGATGAGGCGAGCTTATTTGCTGAAGAGCTTTTCAGAGGATACACCCATTATGCCAACAATCGCGGTTGGAAAGTTGATCTTTTGTCCACATCCGATGGAAATGCCGGTGGCTACAAAGAGGTAATTGCCTCGATTACGGGCGAAAAAGTATTTAGCCGTTTGAAATTTGAAAGTGGTGTTCATCGAGTTCAAAGAGTTCCAAAAACTGAAACTCAAGGTCGTGTTCATACGTCAACAGTCACTGTCGCTGTGTTACCAGAAGCCGATGAAGTTGATGTTAAGATAGATCCAAATGACCTTAGAATTGATGTTTTTCGAAGTGGAGGGGCTGGAGGGCAGTCTGTTAACACCACGGATTCAGCGGTTCGTGTCACCCATCTTCCGACAAATACAGTGGTTATTTGCCAAGACGAGAAGTCTCAGCTGAAGAATAAATCTAAAGCACTTAAAGTACTTTATTCCAGACTATTAGCAGCTGAACAGGAAAAAGCCATTAAGAATGCCTCCGATGCGCGTCTTTCGCAAATTGGAACAGGTGATAGGTCTGAGCGAATTAGGACATATAATTTTCCACAAACTAGAATTACAGATCATCGAATTGGCTTAACTATTCACCAGTTGAATCAAGTAATGAGCGGAGAATTTGAGATTTTGATCGATCCTCTCATTGCTTATTTTCAAGCTGAGGAACTTAAAAAGCAAAAATCATCATGATTGTTAAAGATGTCGTCTTAAAGACGAGTCAGTTTTTCAAAGAAAAGGGATTGAGCTCTCCCCGTCTCGATGCTGAAATTTTAATTGCAAGTGGTTTGGGTTGGCCAAGAATTCAGATATATACCAAGTTTGATTATCCCTTGTCTGAGCAAGAGCTGAAGGACTGCAGGGAATTGGTCCGTCGTCGATCGACAGGCGAGCCAATTGCGTACATTCTTGGTCAGAAGGATTTCTATAAACTGACATTCGGAGTGGAGTCCGGAGTATTGATTCCTAGGCCTGAAACAGAATTGTTAGTTGAGCGGGTATTGGAATTGGTTGCTGACCCGAAGAACGGTTTGCATTTTGCGGATCTGGGCTGTGGAAGTGGCTGTATTGGTTTGAGCCTTTTGCATGACCTTGTATCGAGTACTTGTGAATTTGTTGATTTGTCGGCAAAGGCAATTGAAGTTTCAAAGCGAAATTCAACCAAGTTGAATCTAGATGCTCGTGCCACTTTTTTTCAAAAAGATGTTGTTGAGTATTTATCCTTAGGTACAAAATTTGATTTAATTGTCGCAAACCCTCCATACATTGATCCGTCAGACAATGAGGTTGAGGGAATGGTTCGCAAATTCGAACCACACGAGGCACTGTATTCAGAGGATCAAGGCCTGTTTCACCTGAAGAGTTGGGGAAAAGCGGCCTTATCAAATCTTAATCCTGGAGGTTTTTTGATTTTTGAAATCGGACATTTACAGGGGCCATCGATGAAAAGTTATTTTGAGTTGCTTGATTCTGTAGAGTCTGTTCGAATTTTAAAGGATCTTTCTGCGCGAGATCGTTTTGTAGAAGTTTTCAAAAGGAATTAAATTATGGATAAAATGATTGTAAGAGGCGGCCGCCCTCTCTCTGGAGAGGTTCATGTTAGCGGTGCAAAAAACTCTGCTTTAAAGCTTCTGTTCGCAAGCCTGTTGGCTGAAGGTGAGCATATTTTTGAAAATGTTCCCGAATTAAAAGACATAGAGTCGGCCATTTTATTATTGGAAAGCTTGGGGGCAAAAATAGATCGTGAAGGTAAGACTTTGCGTGTTTACACGGCTCCCCCTAAGGCATACGAGGCTCATTATGATCTTGTGAGAAAAATGCGAGCAAGCATTCTGTGTTTGGGTCCGCTGCTTACAAAATATGGGAAAGCTCAGGTTAGTTTGCCTGGGGGATGTGCGATAGGTACCCGCCCAATCAACCTACATCTCGAGGGGATGAAAGCAATGGGTGCTGAGGTGCAGCTGCGTGAGGGATATGTACACGCAGAGGCGAAGCGTTTGCAGGGTGCAAATATTCTTTTTGAATTTGCAACTGTTGGTGGAACTGAGAACATAATGATGGCGGCAACTTTGGCAGAGGGCACCACAATCATAGAAAATGCAGCGAAAGAGCCAGAAATTGTGGATTTGGCAAACTACCTTATTAAAATGGGCGCGAAAATTTCTGGGGCGGGTTCCAGTATCATCAAAGTAGAGGGAGTGGAAAAGCTGACGCCTTCAACTCACAAAGTAATTCCAGATCGAATTGAGGCCGGTACGCTTTTGTTGGCAGGCGCGATTACCAGGGGTGATGTGATTGTTAAAGACTGCATTCCAGATGATCTCGATGCTCTAGTGTTAAAGCTGCGCGAGAGCGGTTTTAAAATTGAAACTGGAATAAATAGTCTTAGGGTTCTCCCCGCAAAGACATGGAAAGGGGTTGATATTACAACTGCTCCACATCCTGCCTTTCCTACTGATTTACAAGCTCAATTTATGGCACTCATGACAATCGCAGAGGGAACAAGTGTCATTACTGAAACAGTATTTGAAAACCGATTTATGCATGTTTCAGAATTGCTTAGAATGGGTGCTGACATCACTCCTAAGTCGAGGGTGGCCGTGGTTCGGGGCAATCCTAAGGGAATTCAGGGCGCACCTGTGATGGCTACAGATCTTCGCGCTGGAGCAAGCTTGGTTCTTGCCGGACTTGCCGCAAATGGTGAAACGCAAATTAGCAGAATTTATCATTTAGATCGTGGATATGAAAACCTTGAATCCAAACTACAGAAACTTGGTGCCGATATTTTTCGAGAGAAATAAAAAACCCAAACACCAGAGGGGCTAGTGTTTGGGTTAAAAAACTCGACCTATAGAAACTCTACAGAGCGATTTGCTATCCTAGTTTTGTGTTTTATGGAGGGGCACAAAACTAATCTGCGACAAAAACATCGATGACAACTTCTTGTTGGCATCAGACGAATTCAAAAAGCCATTGACCCCGTTGTTATCTGAAGACATGACCGAAAAAGCTAGGTCATACCCTTCCACGTCAACGGGTGCTCCTACATACGAGCTCAAATCAAAAAACGAATTCAGTTCAAAAATCTTGTCGGTAGTTACCAAAACATATTTAGAAAAACTTCCGAGCATTTGTGCGGGAACAAAAACAACAACTCCAGTTTGGCGTGTATTGGACTCAAAGGAAGTTCTCTCATTAGGAACAAAAACAGTCTTAGAAAAAGAGCGCATGTCATTTTCAAAAACAAAAGCAACATTGACGTTTTTCAAGTCGGCCAAAAGCGCTGGGTCAGCAACAACCGAAAATTTACGAGTCTCATTCTCACAAAAACTAGAGACTTCTGTTGAGATGGCGAGTTTCACGTGTGCAAGATCATTTCTGACAAAACGATTTTTAACTATAACTCGCGGATTTATTTCACAACCACTCAGGGTTCCTTCAACTAGTAGGAGGGATGGGCTCTCTAAAATACGAAAAGTAGTGATCTGAACATCAGCTTTGGCAAAAGCGGAAATAAACAGAACTGCTAGTATATAAACAAAAAGGAAAAGTTTTTTAAATCGTTGAAGAGTCACCATATTGATTTTCATTAGCAAAGCTAGTGCCACCCCGAGGTAGAATCAAGTGAGGTACATTTCACTTGAGAGTTTGAAGAAAAGGGGAATCAGACCAAAATCGAGATTCAGCAGAGTCGGGTTTGGAAAAACTTGTCGAATTCTTAAAAAAATCAAATACTTAAAATACAAACCCGTTTTGAAACCAGGACCCAATTTGGAACCGGCAAAGAGAGTGAGATTTTGTGCAACAAGGTACCCACAAGTGGATCGTTAGAGATCAAGAGGGAAGAATCTTCGGTCCGTTTTCGACACAAAAAATACTGAGTCAAATAGAGGGAGGAGTTTACTCAGGCAATGAGCAGGTTGCATTGTACCCTGGTGGATCATGGATATCGATTTCCCAGGCTCCAGAGTTTTACGACAAACTTTTGGATGTGCTAGAAGCTGAAGTGAAAGATCGGCCTTTCAAAGGCAGTGACAGCACTAAATCTACAATTGATGAAGGCTCACAGTCTTTGAGCAAATCGACAGGGCGTGTTTTTCGGGAGGTGACGGAGCCAGACCTTCAAGATCGATCAACATCTCAAACGACAACTGAAATGGATACGAAAATTGAGGGGCAGTCTCGCTCCCACCAATCACGCAAAATTCAAAAGACAAATGATGAAATCATTGAACTTGAGGACATTGGAGAATTCAAAACGGAAGCGCGCAATAGAATAATGCGCGTGCCAATGGTTTTGGTTACGATTGGAATTTTGGCAGTGATTTTGGCTTGGCTTTTAAGGCCATCGGCTAAGGTTGGACAGATACATTTACTAGCACCTCGAAAAGGGCAGCCGGCAATTTCTATCGAAAAGGCGCGCGAAAAAACAGAAACCGCGTTTAAAAAAATCATGCGGGATCGATTTTCATCATATGTGTCGGCGGAAAATGATCTCGTTGAAGTATTAGAGGGAAGGCCTGACGATGTTTGGGCAGGTGCAAATCTTTGTACAGCGTACTATCGCCTTTGGCCTTATGCCTATCAGGACTCGGGGGACCTCGCAGCGATTAAGGTTGTGGCGAGTTCGGTGATGAGCCGAGATCCGACCGGAGAGTGGGGGGCAATTTGCCAAGCGACTCTTTACTTGATGGAGTCAAAGTCAGAAATTGCTGCAAATTTCATTGATACGAAACTTCGATCGATTGAAGAAAAACAGGACATGGCCGGTGTACCTCGTGAACGCAACCCATATTTATTTGCCATGCGTGGTGATATATTTTTTGGAGTCGGCAACTACGAAATGGCTGCTTTGTATTACAGAGATGCTATTGATTATCTTCCGCAATGGTTGCGATTGTGGGTAGATGAGGCTCGAGCGAAAGCTATGCGCAAGGAATATGCACAAGCACATGACCAATTTCGAAAGATTTTAGAGAAAGACTCTAGTCACCCAATTGCACAAGTTGAGATGGGTGCGCTCGAGTTCTTTCAATTCAACCATGAAGACACAGCGCTTGAGTTGGTTCATTCTGCATTGTCGAGTTCAGAAAAGCTTCCGAGAAAAATTGAAGCGAGAGCGCATGAGGTTGCTGCACGGGTATATTTAAAAAAGGGGCAAAAGAAAAAAGCAAAAGCTGAGTCCAAACTGGCATTTCAAATGAATTCACTGAGTCCCTCGATTCAAGAGCTTGCAAACCTTGTAGATAGCGAGGGCGGAAACCAAATTCAGCTCGACTGTAGTGAAATGCGGGTGCGTGGTGATCAGAGATATAAGATTGGAGACTATCTCGGCGCTCAAGGAGAGTATCGCGCAGCGCTTGAAAAATGTCCCCGAGATGCTTCGGCAGCCCTTTTCGCTGGAAAATCTCTTTGGAAGCTAAACCAAATAAACGAGGCCATTGAAATGGTAAAGCACGCCACCAAAGCTGATCCAAAGCTGGTTGAGGGGTACCTTACTCTGGCCGATTTCTATAGTCAGCGCTATGATTATGTTGGGGCCGCAACAGCTCTTAAAAATCTTCAAGCGGTAAGTTCTAATTCATATGAGGTGTATAAAGGCTACGCGCAGATCGAAATGCAGAGAAATAGCCTTCGTCAGGCCGAGCAGTATGCTGCAAGAGCAATGAAGATATATGCAAACGACGTTGACCTAATAATTTTGTTTGCAGAAATAAAATTTAAAAGTCAGCAATTGGGAGAGGCACTTCAGTACGTCTCTCAGGCAATTGAAATTGACTCAACAAATGTTCGCGCACTTGCATTAAAATGCCAGTTGGTTGCGGCGATAAAGGGTTTTAAAAATGGCAGACTTTGCGCCCTAGACCTTCAAAGAGCTTTTCCTTATGTGGCTGAGTATTACATCGCTCTCGGGGACATAAGTGTAACTGACCAGCAGTATCAAGAGGCAGAAGAAGCTTATAAAAAAGCTCTAGCTCTCGATAAAAACAATAAATCAGCAATGATGGCTTTGGGTAAGGTGATGCAGGCTGTGAATCACGGCACAGAGGCACTACAGTCATTTACCGACGCCGCGGTATTGGATCCATCAGATCCGACGCCTCTCTACTATGCTGGCATGGTCTATATGGGCATGAATAAGTATGAGGCTGCTTATACCCAATTTGTTAGAGCAATAAATGCCAATCCACGTTTTCCTCGGATTTACTTTTGGGCAGGGCAGGCACTTCTTAAAAAGATACCTCCCGAAGCAGACGAAGCTTTGGCTATGGCAAACAAGGAGAAGACATTCAATCCGGATTTGCCAGATGGATACATTCTTTCAGCAGAGGCTAATTACGTAAAGAAGCAGTATCCTGCGTGTGCAGCCGATCTTCAGCGCGCTGTTGCAAAGGGAGCACAAGACTCAATGACCAGCGTAAAGATGGCAAGATGCTTTCGATTGTCTGGAAACGTCGATGCCGCACTCACCTTCCTGCGACAAGCAAAATTGCGAGAGTCTGGCAACCCAGATATTTATAAAGAGCTTGGTGACGTTTTTAAAACTAAAGGTCAATATCAAGAGGCAATAGCGGCGTATGAACAATATTTGATTCTTGTGCCGAATGCGCCGGATCGAACGGTGATTCAAAATACTATTGGAGAAATTAGGTCTAGATAGTTAGGGGGACGAGTGGGTGATTTAGGGCTGCGTATGCAGGAACAGTTAAAACAAAGTTCTGTTGATTTGCTAGGTCTTACAATGCGCATGTTAACCGGCTTGGTATTGGGCTTGACCTTGGCATTGGTGGTAAAGGAGGCCCTTGGTTTTGCAGAAGGAGAGGGTCAGATTTCGTTCTATTTTATCATCGCGGCAGTTTTATTGACGTTCTATAAGATATCAAAAAGTTGGAGTGTTGTAAGTGTTCTTATCTTTGATCTTGTCTGTGTACTTCTTGGAATGGTACTTAGGCTTTATGTAATGGTGGCTCCAAATATCTAAATAAAAATTGTTTTAAGGAATTGACATGATCGACATTAAGGCACTTGAGCGTGAAGCGAAAAACGAAACAACGGGTCGAACATTTGCCGAAGACTATATGCTTTGCTTGAAAAATCGTAAAGATGATCCATCACAGGTAGAGACTCTGCTTGAGTTGAATCGAAATCGTAAAAAATTGATTGGCGAAGCTGAAACAAAAAAAGCCGAGCAAAATAAATTTGGTCCGATCATTGCGCAGAAGAAAAAAAAGGGCGAGGATGCCACTTTGGAACTTGAGCAAATGCAGAAATTGAGCTCTGAGGTAAAAGCATTAGAGACAGAAGTGGCATTGGCCGAAGAAAAAGTGAACGCACTCTTATTGCGACTTCCGAATATGTGCCACGCTTCAGTACCTGTCGGAAAATCGGATGCCGACAATAAAGTGGTGCGCTCATTTGGTGAGCCAAAGAAATTTGCATTTAAAGCAAAAGACCATTCTGACATAGGCGAAAAATTAGGTCTCCTGGATTTCGAACGAGCGGGAAAAGTCACCGGAGCACGTTTTGCATTTTTGCGCGGAGGCTTTGCTCATCTTGAGCGTGCGCTCGTCGCTTTTATGATGGATATGCATACGACAAAGCATGGTTACACCGAGATTTTACCTCCATTTATGATCAATAGTGCAAGTCTCCAAGGTACGGGGCAATTTCCGAAATTTAAGGAAGATGTTTTTCATCTTGAGGGTACCGATTATTATCTGGCTCCGACGGCCGAGGTTCCGGTTACTAATTTTTTTCGCGATGAGATGTTGGCTGAAGAGGATCTCCCCTACTCGTTTGCGGCGTACAGTCCATGTTTTCGCTCTGAGGCCGGAAGCTACGGTCGAGACACCCGTGGTTTGATTCGTCAGCATCAATTTGAAAAAGTAGAACTCTTGAAGTTTGTGCACCCAGACCGCTCTTATGAAGAGCATGAACGTCTAACCGGTCACGCGGAAACTGTGCTGCGTGAGCTTGAACTTCCATTTCAAACGGTCGCACTCTGTACCGGGGATATCGGATTTGGAGCGGCCAAGTGTTACGACATTAATGTTTGGTTGCCTGGGCAAAGCGCATATCGGGAGATTAGCTCGTGTTCAAATTTTGAAGATTTTCAGGCGCGTCGGGCAAGTATTCGATTTAAATCAAAAGGTGGCGGCAAACCTCAATTTGTACATACACTTAATGGTTCAGGCCTCGCAGTTGGGCGAACATTGATTGCTGTAGTAGAAAATTACCAGCAAGAAGACGGAACTGTCTTGGTTCCAAAAGCACTACAGGTGTACATGGGCGGTAAAACAGTCATTAAGTAGATCAATGTTGCGGTGCAACCGCGGTTCAGATCTTACGACAAAGTGGTTGAAAAAAAAGGCGAAATTCACTATTCGTAGAGTTCGTCTTAAAAAGTGGAGAGGTGGCAGAGCGGTTGAATGCACCGGTCTTGAAAACCGGCAAACCTTCGCGGGTTTCGTGAGTTCGAATCTCACCCTCTCCGCCAATTATAACTTCAGAAAACTTCAGAAAGTGTCCAACGTTCGCATTTCTGAAGTGTGAAGATCAAAGATCCCAATTGAGTTCGAAGAACCGAACTCAGGATAAAATAAACAATTAACGAAGCAAAATTTGAGTGGGCCTCCAAACCCAACATTTCTACAAGTGTTCTGGATATTTCAGAGTTTGATAGAATTTTGGTCGGTTCGAAAAATTCAGCGACAGATACTGCGCTCGAGAATGAGAGATTCGATTTCGAAAGTTTACAACCAAAACTGAAATTGATGATGGAACTTGAATGATTGATCGGCTGGGCTGTTGTTTTTGAGTGACCGGCAAGGCCAGGTCGACGAGATATGTTGGCGACCGTTGGGAGTTGGCGTATTGCCAGAACGACTGGCTCAAGCAGACCTGGTGGCTAGCAAACTGGAGCGACTTTTGTTTAAAGGCTTTCCAAGTAAAGGCCTCGGCAAACATAAAATCTGTTTTTCTGTAAACCCGCAGGGGCAAAACGACAAACGCGTAAGCACACTTCGAAAGGGGCTTCGGTCTTACTTTACGAATTCTGAGAATCAAACATGATGTACTTGATCGAGATTCTTTTGAAAGATAGCGATAGGAATGGTTCAATTGGCACTCTGATATTTTACAAGGTTTAGATCCTTTATGCCCAAAAAGACTCGAAAGAAAACAACTACAGTCCGCGAACACCCATTGCACGTTCCCATTAGCGAAAAGAACCCGACGGGAATTACGATAAGGGATCGTCATTTGCGACGTCTAAAAGGTACTTATTTAGACGCGGCTGAGATTGAATCCGTTTTCCAGAACTATGATCGTAAGGGCATAGTCTATCCAACCAAAAACAAGCTCAAGGAATATAAAGATGCCGATAGATACGACAATGTCATCGCCATATGGGCAGACTATTTCAACAAAAAGTTCAACGCTGATCCTCCGCTTGACCCTGATGTTGTCAAAGCACTGATCGCAAGCGAGTCAGAATTTCGTGTTAATCCTCATGAAAGCAAAAAGGCCTTTGGTATTATACAAATTACGCCAAGCACTTTAAAAATCATGCAGGACCCCGAAGGGGAAGCTAAGGAATTCATTTTCAATAAAATACGACAAAAAGATCTAAAAGATCCGAACATAGCAATTTCGATGGGAGTGCGCTGGCTCTTCAGAAAAAGAGCTACAGCGTTGAATCAACTAAAGAGGGCACCAGATCATGAGGAATTAATTCTGGAATATAAGGGACTTCTAAAGAGCGAGTCTGATTACAGGAAGGCTGGTCTCAAAAAATACAGGAGAGCTTATGCGGATCTTAAAAAGTAATTTACTTTTGTTGTCTCTCTGTCTTTATATTTCTGCATGCCTTTCCACTAAGGTATTTAACTTAAAGACATTTCCAGCAGACAAGCAAAGTAAACTAAACGATCTTCATGTCATTCATGTAAACTCTGATCGAGTCCGACAGAAATGTCTTTTCTTCAACGCGGAGGCTGAAAACAACTGGAGACATCAATATTTTATGTATGTATTAAACGACAAAAATGAAGTGCTGGAGATCATGCAGCCGATAAATCAGGATAAAGAATCTTGTGAATCACAAATTCGTACAATTGAAAAAATACTGCAGTCGGAATCACAAGTTAAAATATGCACACGCGACGAACTGAAAGCAAATGTGCAAGTTTCTGGGGGCGAAAATGAATTCATTCAATTTGGATCATTAGGTCGTCGCAAGGTTGTTTACGAATCGCTGACTTTAGATTCTATTTGTAATTCTAAAAAATGTCTCAGTAATAACGAAGTGTGGGTTAATACTTGCCCTGGATTTGTGAAGCAATAAATCTTAGCAAAGAGTCTACTTGATTTTCAGTATTTGGCAAAACTGAGTTGGATTAAGTATGTTGGCGACCGTGTGGTCGTGGCTCTTGTTCATATTGTGGCCGTATGAAAACACGTCAAATGGACCAAGTAAGGCAATTTTTTGGCCCATGTGCCACTGCGCAATTCGCCCTTTGAAAGATTTTGTTTACAGCTGCGCGCTGAAGGGCTTTAATAATTGCCATATAAATTACGCTAATTGAGGGTGGAAAATATGAAATTCATTTTACCAATTTTATTGGTCTTTGCGGTCAGTCAAAGTGTTTTTGGATCTACAACTGAGAATAAAAATTTTTCTGGAGCATTTGAAGTTGAAAGCTGTGCGCCATCCTGTGACCAAGTTTTTGTTGGTTCGCCCAAATATATTTATTCTTTTGATTTTTCCACAATTGATGGAATGAGAATTTCTGTCGTGGATAATACCGATATTGCATGGGCAACTTGTGATGGTTCAAAAAAGGCGTTTGAGTTCAACGTCTGGGCATACGGCAAAAATAAAACAGGCCACTTTATGAACAACAACCTTAAAGGTGACTCTCTAAACCCTTGGCGAAATGTTTGCGATGGTAAGTTTGCGGTAAGTGGCAACTCCGTGAGTTTGTCCTCGCCAGAGATTTCTTTGAAGCTGAAGAAACTTACGGATGAAAAATTCCAACTTGAGTGGACTGATAAGCGCTGGGGAGTTTCAGGGGGATTTAACTTAAAAAAGGCAGATTTTTAATCCGCTTGTTTACGGTTGGGTTTGACGTTTTTAATAGTGAATCGTCACCCTGTTGTTTTTGAACGACCTCAAGTCAAGGTCGATGAAATATGTTGGCGACCGGAACATGATTTGTTTTCTGGACATCCAAATGCTTCAGTGCAAAAATATTCGAATGCGAATTTTAATATTTTTAGTGCTGATATTTTTTTTAACGGGTTGTGCAACAATACTTCACTATGAAAATTACAAATTAGATTCATCTCAATCGCTCGAATCTGTTCAAGTTTGTTCATCTGGGCCACATTATGGAGATTTACTTTTAATTGCTCAAGGTCTTAAGTTCGAAGTTCAGAGTTTCGAAGTGACTGATTGGGTTGGAATTCCTTTTGTTCCATTGATTCCGGTTAAGAGTTTTTCTAAGGCATCGAAACCGACTTTCTTGCGTATTGCCTATTCGTTACCCGTTCAAAACAAGACATCTGAAATGAAATGGAGTTTGAGTTTAGACAATGCGACTTGGGTATCGGGTATACCTACTAAAATGTCTATTTGTCATAAGGATAGGTGTTTCCAGGAAGTCGAGTTTCAACTCGATCCTCCACAGCCACGATTGCCTCACCGACTTTATATTCAACTGACCGCCACGAACCAGACTCAAACTCTTCTCTTCAACCTAAATACAACAGGTAAAGACTATTACCCATTAGCATTAGGTGAACATCTGGGGGGATGGGTTGATTTTGAAAGGCATTTCTGTAAATAGACCCCTTGGATCATGATCTGAGTTTGTTCGTTAAGGCAAGCTTGGGGCCGACTTCAGAATCCGATCCCTCAAATTCAAAAATGGCTGTTCGATAACCATGTGAAGAACCTGTGCTCCAACCATCGAAACTGCAAAAATAGCCAGGATCATCGCAGTTTCATTTTGAAGTAGGCTGATCTTTTTGAAAATTGGATGGAACAAATGAATGAGTTCCTTGTGTGTTAAATAAAACGCATAAGCCAAGGTGGCCATCATTGCTACGCCCGGAATGTGAATTCGACTAAGTACTGACTCTTTGGTCGCGGCACTCATGACCAAGCCCCCGAATCCCAGGGAAAATGCAGGGAAACCAAAGACTGCCGCTGAGAGTGACGTTCGATCTGATGTTATCCAGCAAGCAAGGCCAAGAAAAATCAATCCAATAACCGCTGGCACGTTAGGAAGGTCCTCAAGCCGTCTAGTAGATGCTGGCCTGAAGGTGAAATGGAGCGCGATCACAACTCCCACCAAAAGGCCATCTAGGCGATTATAGCTTGGATAGTAAATGACTTTATCAAACAAGTTTCCCAAGCTCTTGTAATTTGGATCGGCAATGGCTGGCGCAATAAAATTGAGCCAGAGGACTGCACGCAAAGTCATTCCCAAAATTAAAAAAGCAATCGGTAGTGCAAACGCAAAAAACTTTGGTCTGATCCAAGATCTTGTTAGACCGACAAGAAAAACAAGCGAAGGAAGTACCAAATAGAAGTGCTCTTCCACGCAAAGAGACCAAGCATGTGAAAACCCACTCGCTTGAGAACGATCCAATCCGAAATTCTGCGCAAAAGTTAAAAATTTCCAAAGGGGTGAGAGGCCATGACCGTCATTCCACGAGGGAACAAGGAAATAAAGTCCTACAACTACAAGATATGCAGGCAAAATTCTAAAGGAGCGTTTTATGTAGAAGGTTTTCAGGGAAGGAAGACCGCCAGACTTGAGTGGCTTGAACAGTTGGCTCGCAATCAGGAAGCCGCTGAGCACGAAGAAAAGATCAACCCCAGTCCAGCCATAGGGACTTATCCATGAAAGCCAACTCACGCCGCCTCTGTCCTGATAATGCCAGCAAAAGACCAATAGAATGGCGAGCGCACGGAGCAAGTCCAATCCTGGAAATCTAATAGGATGAGATGGGCTATTTTTCTGCATTTACCACACAGCGTATTTGGGCCAGTGCCTCAGATCAATGTACTGTGTGGAGCGCCATTTAGCCTTTCGGGAGGAATCCTTATTCCGTGGGAACAATCATTTGTCTTCGGAACCACAAACGGGAACTGGACAGTGTTTATTTTGCGATAGTTATTTGTAAATCCACGGCTTTGGCATTCTTCAAAATGTCTTTAAGAGTTTTATCATCAGGCAAAGAGAACTCTAGATTTGATTTGTCTTGAATGGTGACGAGACTATTCCATGCGATTTCTGTATTGGCCGGGAGATGACTAAGTTCTTGTTTTAGAAAGCCAGGACTCATCTTTCTTTCAATCAGTTCTTTGGTGCTCTTGGTCCGATTGGTTCCGGGTAGCAATGCATACCAAAAATACCCACTACGATCTTGCCAGCTGTAAAGATCAGCCCCTTTCATAAACTGAGCCTTGTCGATAGAGTTCTTAGGCGAAGGTAAATGCGGCTGACAGTAGTTGCCTAAGACCTCTCTAAGATTGAAGGCCGATTTCAACTTTGATTTTTGATTCTCGGTACAGTTCCAAAACTCATAATTCAAAACCTCACAAACAGTATTGTTTTGATATTTTGTTAGTTTTGCCTCTTCAAGAGCAGCCAAGTATTGCCCCGCAGCCGTGGCAACCTTGAGATTGCAATCGGCAAACGAAGTTGAGGCGAACAAGAAGCACAACAGTGAAAAGACTAGTTTGTAATGATCCATAATCTGAATCATTACAAACTGGCATTAAAAATCAATCATGATTTGATTTGGTGCTAACTCAATCCGAGGAACGTGCAATACCAATGAAGGCTTTAGTTGTGCCACCTGCTATCGATGACAGTTAGGGAACACCATTTTTCACAGTGGGGCTTCAAATTTCCGCCCCATGAGCATGTATATCCAATTTGTGTTTGTTGGGCATAGTGCCTTCTTTCTGCAAGCGATGTCGCATGAATTTTATTTTTGGATTGTAATTGGTGAATACGCCATCCCATCGGGCTCTCGACCCGCTTTGATTGAACCGACAAGATTTAAGTTTTTGAGATCAATAATTGAAATTTGATCTAAGCTGGCATGAGCAATAAACGCATGATTGGCCTTGGGGTCGACGGCTATTCCAATCGGAATAGAGCTGTCTTTGAAGGCGTCGCCAAACATTTTTCCGGCTGTATCCATGTTTCCCTTAGGAAAATAAACTGTTTTGATATTTTTTTTGGTGATCGAATCAAAAACAGTGAGACTTCCAGATTGGGCATTGGTCACGAGGACACGTTGGTGGTCAGGTGTGAACTTCACTCGTATCGGGAATTCTCCGGCTTTAAGAATAGATTTGATCTTGAGAGTACTGGCATCCAGAACGGTTAAGTTATTTGCAGATCGATTGGTGACCCACACCTCATTATTGAAATCACTAAAATCAATTCCTTCGGGCCCTTTGTCTGTAAGGAGAAACAAATTATTTTCTTCATGAAAGACCTCCGAATTAGTCCACTTGCGGTTGCTTTGAGGTTTTTTGTATGTTGATTATTTATCCATATAATGTTATAAATTTATCAACATGAAGTTTTTCATACCTCCGGAATACTGTCTAATTGTAAGCGCCTTCAGCCAGGCTTCAACCCTCAGGGGGGCGGCCCAATTATTGGGAACTGACCCCGCTGCTCTGGTCAGAAAAGTTCAGCGAATTAATCAGGAGTACGGGTTTCTTGAAAAAATTGGAAATCGATGGACTGTCACGAGCTCTGGACAAAAGCTTGCTTATTGGACTGAAGAAATGATTAACAGCCAAAAGCTTCTTTCGGAAGAAGCGCCAAGGTTAAGAGTTTCAGCCTATTCTTGGCTGACAGAAGATATGCTGATTCCGAACTTTAAGTCGCTAGATACCAATTTTAAATCGAAGTTTAAGTGGTCTTTTCAAATGGGTGGTTCTGATCTTGAACAAGACCTCATCTCCAATCGCACTGATTTTGTGATTCATGGAAAAGCTCCAAATAGCCCAAATGTTGCCCATCGAAGAATTTGCTCTTTTCCTTGGGCTGGTGTCGTTCCTTACTCGTGGAAAAATGAAGTCAGCCGTTTAAATCAAAAGCAATTGGTGGAGTTTTTGGATAAAAAAGATTTCTGCCGTCATGCGAGTTTGAATCCAACGACTGTCTTGAATTATGAACCCGAGAGAATTCATGACCTGGTTCTTGACGGTGTGATTGGCTTGAGATCTGCTGTCGTCAATGGTTTAGGTTGGAGTGCACTACCAGCAATGTCTGTTCAATCGGCCATTAGAGAAAAGAAGCTATTGAAGATAAACTTGCCTATTGCCTATAGCGACGATGTTTCAATTTGGTGGATGCGCTCTCGTAAAGACGCTTCAGCGCAAAGCAAGCAGATCGCAGCATGGATTCAAAAATTCGATGTGATTTGAACCTAGTTTTCTTTTGAGTATCGTTTTTAATTCTTATGGCTTCAAAATACCAAAACATGGCCTCGAAAATGTATTGTTTAAATGGAATGAGACTCGTTTCGAATTGCATCTATCTCACTGGTCGCAATATTCACAAGTCTTTATAACACACCTCACGATGGGCGACTGGAATTGGCACTAGTTGTCGTTTAGATAAATTGGACCTCTTACATAATTTGAACCAATGAAAGAACTCAATCCATTGAACTCTGTAGTGAATCCATATCCAAGAGCAATTGAAGTCTTTAAATAAAGACCCCTGCCAACATTACCAATGGCAAAGCTTTTTGATATTATTTCTCCACCGACATTTTTATCAGGTCTACCTTGTAAAAATAATGCCGAATTCGCTTGCGCACTAAAACCATGCCTACCATTCTCAAAAGAAATAGCTCCTACCGATGTTGATAAAACAGAATTTTCACCTGCTCCAAAACCATCATTTCCATTGCCATGAGAGTAAGCTCCTGAACTATAAATCGATGACCTATCTCTCGCGGCAAAACCATTGACTAAATTTCCATGAGCAATTGCATATTTTGATTCAATTGATCCAGCTGATTCACTTACAAATCCACTTAGTAAATTTCCGGCACTCACAACTAATCCGATCTGCAGGTCAACGGCATGTGAATCAACAAATGACATAATGCTACTACCTGTTGAGACTTTAATTCCATCACCTGTAAAATTTGTAACACCTACCATACTTAATTCAACACCGCCCCTATTCTTAACCAAAATTCCGTTATTTCTATTAAGGCATGAACCATCTCCCTCTATTACTAAATTGCGAATGGCTCCAAGATAAGTGTTGTCGATTACGAATCCCGAGTTACATGAGGTTCTGATAACTGTTTTTAATAATGAACTTTTCAATTCTTTGAAAATTAGAGTTTCTTTTTTTTCTATCGATCCAAAATAAGGAAAGGTCAAAGTAAGCACACCTTCAGAATTTACACTTGCTATTTTCCATAATCCCCTTATACCGTCTTTAGGGGTACCTCCAGTCTGTATAGGCCTTTCATCTATTATTATGTACTGCCCCGGACTAATCCATGACGGAATTGTAACTTTGAAGTCTTTAATTTTGAGAGTAATGCTAGCTTGCCTGTGGGCAATAGATTGAATAAAAGTGGAAGTAAAATTGTCAGAAAATTTAAAAGGAGTCGGTCTTTCACCAACAATCTGAACTTGTCCCATGTCTAAATTGCTAAGTACAATTCCGCTATCATTACCGGAATAAATTCCGGCCAAATTAATGATCGTACCACTCTCATTTTTTATTTTGCTTAATTCTAAATCGGTTTTTAATTCGGCATAATTCGAAGGGTAGTAATTACATTTCTCTTCATATTTGCAATTATACGCACCCATTATGTTATTTCTACTAATAAAAATTGGTAATGGGATTTTTGTGACTTTTAAAAAGTCTTGAGCTGGAATCGTACTATCTACATTCGAACCAGCTTCGATGTTATTTGCTAAAATGTGAACTACTATTCCTAATGCTGCCCGACTTTTTGAGTCTGTTAATAAATCTGATTTTTTAATAATACCTTGAATTGTTCTTGTGTTTTCAATCGCCTCTGAATAACTTAAATCAATTAGCGATCCTTCAGTCGCGCTAAATCCCGAGCTACCATTCATATATGCTTTATTTCTATAAGCGGAATTTGGAATTCTATGACTAACAAGATGACTTCCATTTTGAGCGGCGTATCCTGCGTAACCATTTTTCCCTGAAAAACATGCAGCACAATCCAATTCGCTACCATTCAATGCTGAAAATCCTCTCTCGACATTGCCGAATGCTGAAGCGGCTTGTAGAAATATTTGTGCTCCGTGATCTGAAATTACCCCATCAGTATTATTGCTATTTGCAGATGAATTATTAATATGAATAATCGATCTATTCATCGCATAATAACCTCTTCTCTCGTTTCCAGATGCGGCTACGCGATCCACTGATGCAGTAGACCCGCCACTAGTAACTAGGCCTTGACCATCAAAATTTACTAATCCGACATAGGGACCAATCTTTGCGTCTCCGCCAAAGCGAACGCTGATGCCCGAGAGATTTGTTGTCCATAGTGTATTCTCATCTCCAGTGTAATTTCCATTTAAGACGACGTTCATCAAAGAGAACTTTGCACCGTCGACAAAAAAACCTCCAGTTCTTGTAAAATTGAAAACTGTCCTCAATACATACGCCTGAGCAGAGGGCATCAACTTTAAATTGTCTCCACATAAGCCATCGCGTTTTAATATTAATTGCGCCTTAATGAAATTCGACCCTTTTTGTACTATTTTCCATGCCCCAGCGTGCGCATACGATTCATAATTGGGTTCAATAAATTTGTTGGGTATAAAAAGATAATGATCCACTACAATGTTTGAAAGATCAGACGTTGGATCGACCGCATAGGTCACGTAGCACCTGTTATGTAGCTCACCAGACTCATCTGGGATAGACACAGCATGCATGACACTGCTAAGTTTTACTGGCAATGGCGGTGCTCCTTCAACGTTAAATCCCGAAGAAGTAATGATTATTGGTGAACTAAAACTATAGCTTGCAGGAACAAGTCTTATAGTGCCAGGGGTTCCTTTAAAAAAGCGTAATAGCCCGACCTCGCTACTTGCTAGCGTAAAATTCTGAAATGCAACAAATAACATGGGCATCACAATTGATAGTGATAGTATCATTATTAATTTTTTCTTAGACAAACTATCCCCTCTCCATTGGTCTTTCCCGTATATTTATATCGGTAGATTGCTTTTTTTCGCTTAGAAATAAATTTATCTCATGAATTGTTGACTTCAAATCGCTTTTAAGTGAATTGGGGAACCTCTTTAAAATAGACGGTCTCAATCAAGATTGGGGCGCAGGAAGAGGTCTAATGCCTGCTTGACGGCTTAACGACAAAACACGTCCATTGAGGGTGCTGATTTTTACCCGGCTTGAATACAATCTTATGCGTTTAGTAACGGAGATAAGTTTGGATAGGCTATATGAAGGTTTGCTCATTCCAAATTTTGATTTATCATCGCCAATTGGAAAGTTTCTTATGGAAATTTATCCCGACGGAGAAGTATTAAGATTCTATCTTGGTGATAGCGTAAATTCAGATCATAAGTCACAGGGTCACATGTAATATTAAGTAAATTTTGTTCCGCAATACCTTTGCCAAATTTTCGAGACAGTAAAATACCTATTTGCAATCTGTCGATCCGCATGTGGTTAAGATTTTCAGTATCGTCAGCTGAGTGAAGCGCTAGGGTGGCTTCATATATTTGTTGATTATTAAAAACTCAATTTCCTCGGAGAACCTTGTTCGGGGCTCTCGCAAAAGACTGCATCAAATTATCGATTGGGATTCATTTTGAACCTACTCTTTAGATTGCAAAAAGGCCTGTCCCACGCCGATCTCCCAGTTTCCGTGTGCTAAGTCTTTCATTGCTACCAATTCCTCGCATTCAACCCATTTATATTGGATCACGTTTTCGTGTTGTTTCGGTTCATTTTTGACTCTGCAAACAAAATGAAAGATCAAGTGCCATCCCCCGGGAAGAACAAAAGATTCCACGTTATGCAGTTTTATATTGGAATCCGAAAATCCATATTCTGTAGCAACTGTCGCTGCCTTTTCTATTGGATCTTCACCAAACTTGAGTCCTGGGGCCGGAATCCACCAACCATTCTTGTCTGGATTAGGGGCCGTCTTGTACTTAACGAGCAGGAGCCTATTTTCTTTAACAAATCCAACGTAAACAATCGGCTTAATCACACCTTCTTTTGTCGCAAACATCGATACCTCCAATGAGAAGAAATCTATCTTAAACTTGTTGAAAACCAAAACTATCCTTTCTATACCTAAAGGTTAGAAATGCTAACTATGCCAGATTTTAACAAGTTGAAGGTCTTTTACATTGTTTACTTGAATAAAAGTATTGTTCGGGCCGCCACTGTTTTGAATGTCACGCGTTCTGCAGTCAGCCAGAGTCTGAAGGCTTTGGAAGAAGAAATTCAAGCTTCGCTTTTCGTGAGAGACAGTCAAAAGGTTCAACCCACCCTCGCGGCTGATTCTCTTTTCAAAGTAATGGGGCCTTTCATGCAGGAGCTAGAGGCAACCCTTCAGCATATTGAATCCGGAAGAAAGTATCCAACGGGTCATTTGAAAATCGGAGCACCACTTGATTTTGGATCAGATCGCTTAACCGAAGCTATCGCGAGATTTCGAACTCTTCATTCGACTGTGAGTTTTGAGGTGGTTCTAGGGGTGCCAACGAAGCAGTTGAATTTGTTAGCCGACGGAAAACTTGATCTTGCGTTTATCGACAACGGTAATTTGTTTGAAAAAAATCATCCCATATCAATAGAAACAGTTTATCGGGAGGAGTTTGTTCTGGTTGCCAGCCAAAAACTATATTCTGAGAAAATTGCGGGCGATCACTCTCTGTCACTTCTGCAAAAGCTTCCAGCCGTTGATTATCTCCCCCATGGTCCTGTAATTCGAATGTGGTTTAAACATCATTTTGGCAAGTCCATTTCAGATTTGAATCTGGTCTATAGTGCAGAAAGTGTTCGTGCCGTTTTTAAAGCGGTTTCAATGGGGCTAGGTATTGGAGTTATTCCATCTCATCTTCTGCAACCGGTAAATACCCATCGGCTGCAGATTATTTCGACAAACAAAAAAGAGTTTATCAATCAAATCACACTTGCGCTTCCGCTGTCGAAAAGACTGACTCTTACGGAAAGAGCATTTATTTCGTATTGCAAAAGTGGCGGTTTAGAACGATCAGGGTCGGGGAAGTGATAACTGATGTTCTGTTGAAAATAAAATAACTTTGCAACTTTTTGCTCAATTGTTACCAATATTCTAAAGATGAAGAAAACTGAAAGTGAATGGATAATATTGGTCGAAGAAATAGCGCCTGAACTTTATCGCTATTTTTTGGGGTCATTTAACGCCCCCTCTTCAGCGGATCTTGTGCAAGAGACACTGATTCGTTTGGTTACAAAATGTCGTAAGGGCGAATTCAACCATTCGCAAGGAAACATCAAGAGTTATGCTTTTGGAATTGCTCGATTTGTACGCTTAGAGGAATTGAAAAAAAAATCTTTAATTGAACTAGTAGAAGATGAGTCTCAATTCGACAAAATTCCACATCAAGACACAAGTGAAGAGGAGCAAATTGAAAGGCTAAGATGGGCCATCACACGACTGAGCCCGATTGAACAAGATCTAATTCTGCAAATGATAAACGAGGAGTCGACTTTTGAAGCCATCGCAAAGCAATTCTCTATGCCGGTAGGAACTGTGAAAAGTCATATCCACCGGGCCAAAGAAAAGCTTAGAAAAATACTGGAGGTAAAACTATGAGCCGAAATGACGATCGAGACAATGACTTGGATGAATTGCTGAAACCCTTGAAATCGGTTTCCTCACATGATCTTCAAATGCAACGATGGAAATCTGCAGTTATATCGGCGCAAAAAATATCTCCACAACATGCATTTACTGCTCGGACGAAGTGGGTCTTGCAGACTGTTGCGGCAGGGTTTGTGGGATTTGCAATTGGTGCTGCTGTGTTTGGACGAACAGATATTCGCTTCAATCAACCTGAAACTGTCGCAAAGATTTCTGCTGGAGATGCAACTTTTGAAAGATCGCACGACAATTTAGATTAGAAACTAAATTTATTTAGGAGAAAATATGAAAAAATATTTTTTGGCACTTGTTCTTGTTTTGTCTGCAAATGCTTTGGCGAAACAATTGACTCCACAAGATATTCGCAATCAATTGCAGGTAAATGCGGATATATATCTTCTTGATCAGTCAGGAAAAAAAATCCTTTCGGGACCTATGGGAACAAATTACTGGAGGGCAAACTCCGAGAGCGGAGCAATCACTGGTGGATGGTCCTCAAAGTTTGAGACGGGCTCAGTGGTGATGCGACAAAACTGGGAGGTGGATAGCAGTGGGTCGATTCGAGTCGTGATAGAAGAATTTACTTCTGAATTTACGGACCGCGGGGAGCCACTCTATAAAACGCTTTTAGATAAAAAAGAGTTTGCTTTGGATAATTTTGAGCCGGTGATTTGGAAGGTGAAAAACATTAAAAACCAGAACTTTGTCGTCCGCTTTATTCCCTCTTTACGAGAGATTTCGACTCCGATTTCGGTAGAGAGCCTACCTGTCGCGGGTACGGGGATTTCTATTTCTGACAACCAAGGATTTTTATGGGCTGACGGCGTTGAGTTCAATGGAAAATATTCTGGCGTAACCACACACCGAGGAACTCTCGCAATTAGCTACAGTCCATTCAGTGGAGCGAAAGAAATGGGTTTTGCAGAGGGAAATCAAATTATATTGAAAGTGGACCAGAAGACTCAAATTACCCTCAAATGTGCGACCTCATTTCTTCCCGCTGGTGTTACTGCAAAAGTATATGCAGTATATCTTCCGAAAAAGAGAAGCACAGGTTTCAATTCCCTTCATAGTTTTGACTCAAGTAAAGAATCGCGTATTCAAGAAAAACTAAAAGAATAGAAACTGATTTCGGGTTGGGCTCTAATGAATTGGCCCGCATCTGGGTTGTAGAATGTAACCCACCTCTAGAAAAATCATCAAAGAGATCACTTATGATCTGCAAAAACAAAAAACTCCGACATTTTGGTGCCGGAGTTCTTCTTTGGATCTAATTTTTATGACGATGAATGATAAGCCCATGTGTGGGATCATAGGGAGACATTCCAACTGAAACGCGATCACCTACAACCACTTTGATCTTAAATTTTTTCATCTTCCCGCAGAGGCGAGCCTTTACAGGAAGACCGTTTTCAAGAACTACATGGTACACGCCACCGCCAAAAAGGTTCGACACTTTACCGTCGAACATGACTAAGTCATCTTTTGGCATTGGACTTCACTTTCAAAATAGATTTAGTAGCGCGAACGATTGTTATTAAAGCCGCCGCGGCCACCACCGCCACCACCGCGTGATTCGCGTGGAGCCATTGGTTTTGCTTCGCTTACATTCAAAGCGCGACCTAGTTGTTCAACGCCATTCAATTTATCGATAGCAAGTTGAGCCTCGCTGTCAGTAGACATTTCAACAAAAGCGAAACCTTTGCTGCGGCCTGAATCACGATCCATAACAATTCGTGCAGATTCAACTGAACCGTATTGTGCAAAAAGATCAGCTAGTGACTGATCATCCATGCTGTAAGAAAGATTGCCGACGTATATTTTTTTTCCCATATTGCCTCCTGTGAAAGCTGGGGCCATTCGCAAAAGACAAAAGAACATCTAATGAATCGAGAGAACGGACTGTTGAAACCCAGTTTAACCACAGAATTGCCGTATTAGATAGCATTATTCTTTCAGGTTCAGCTCGTTCGACTTGGCAAATAAAATTCATTTTTTGGGGATAATGCTCTCACATTGTGCGCCAATTAATGAGGATTTAAAGCCGCTTGGAGGCTCTGTTTGGGCTTGGGGGAGGCCTTCATTCAATATATTAAGCGCATTCGTAACAAGTTGTGATCGTTGCTCTTTCATCGCAAAAGAATAACCTTTCAACGACAAGCAGTACTCAAGAGTCTTAATTAAAAGATCTTGCGGTTGGGTTTTTAAAAGCAAAAGATCCAAATTTTCAGAAATTAGCTGTGTTGCCATTTCCCGAGGAGAAAGCGAAATATTACGCGGAGACCTTCGGACAAATTCGATCGTTTGATACCACTGAGACATCTTAATAAAGGTGCTCAATCGTCGAGCCACTTCCAATTCATCTGCTACAATTGATTGTTTGTCTGGGTTGTGAAGTAACGCTGCCTGCAAAATCGCGTGAGCGGTCTTTGCAAGTCTATCGGTAGTCAATTCTTGAATAAATTGATTCACCTCGATGGCAGAGAGAGTATTCGCGCCAAACGAAATTTCAGGTGAAAATCGAAAACTCGAGTCTTCGGGCCTGAGGCCTTTTGCTAAAAACAATTTTTCTAGTTCCATAATTGAAAACAATTTAAAAGCACGGGCTTCGAGAATGTG
>CAYONZ010000002.1:0-22532 GCA_964405465.1 uncultured Bdellovibrionales bacterium
CAACCACTGGTTCTGGCACGTCACCTAACCCCACGATTTGATAGAGAGGGAATTCCGTCGCCGAATTGCGCCGGCAGGTGATTAAGATTTCGACACCTGCCAAGGTGTTAAACCCATTCCAATGAATCTGATGGGGCCACTTTGTAGTCCTTGCTTTGCATTTCATTTAGGGTGGTGCGATCGGGAGAGTTTGTCTTCAACTTTAATTCCCGATCGCGTCTTGGTGTTCAGAGTCGCGTAAAGCATCGTCGCAGCGGCTGACTGCACAAAATGAATCTGGAGAAAGAGGTGGTCTATGGGACAAAGATCTTTTCGATCGACCGGCATGCTGCTGACAGCGATTTGTGTGCAAGTCATTTCGGTATTTGGGCTGAGTGCCGCCCATGCCTTGCCACCCAGTAAAGCCAATCTTTGTATGAGTCTTATTCCCTTAGTGCGATCCGCGGCTCCATTTCAAGATTCTGGCGATACGACATACACTCTGAAATCTATTGATTCCATCAGAAGAAACTCTTTTACCTATGAGGCCGTGCAACCTTCAGTGGTTAGTGAAGGTTATTATCTCTCCGCAAACTCGCAAAATAAGGGAGCAAGACGCAAATCATCAGTGGAGCGATCGTCTTCGGGCTTTGGGCGAGTGAAGGTTGCAGAACGTCTCGAGGGCATTGTGCATTTTTCGCAAGGTGCAGAGTTGTCGGACGGCCAACAGGGAAAAATCTTGTCCGCGACTCTGCGGGGCGAACCACAGATTGCAAAGTTTCTTTCTGATTTTCGTGGCTTTCTCTATTACTCTGAAAAAATATCGAGCGCTCAGCTGAGGGAAATCTATCTGGAGCTTGGCTTGGTGGCCACAACCTCAAGTGCAGGTGCCTTGATTGGATATTTACCTTCGGCAATTGAGAGTTTGCAGAGCGGAAACCCTGGTTCATTTGTGGCGCTGATTTCGGCTCTGTTTGTTGGTAATGTTGCGATGACCACTGATGCATGGTTGAAGCGCCCATTGGCATGGGATTGGAATTTCGTGAAACAACTTTCTCGGCTTGAGAAAGGTCTGTTGCAAAACAAGGATATGGTGGGTGTGCTTTCTCGAAATGTAACACTTGGTGCTGATGTTCAAGATGGACTTATGAATTATCGCCAGTCCGAGGGGGCATTTCAGGCCAATATCGAACGGCAGGCACTTCTAGATCAAACGCCTCTGCTACCCCTAATGATTCTCCCGGAAGAGAAAATGCAAAAAAAATGGGTGGGTATGGATCTCATTTTCGAACGAAGTGAGGGGAAGGAGCCCGAGCTGCATCTCGTGATTCGCTCTTCAGAGAAGAGGCCTGAGTTTCCGAAGTTAGAAAAAGCTCCCGAGGCTAAGGCGCAAACCGAATTGGAATTGGTACCAGCTTTGGCTCCCATTCGTCATCGTTAAAAATAGAAGAGCTATGCAAACAAATCCGCTGGACTCGGTCTCACTTTAGGGCGAATGCCGTGATGAGTGAGATGGCCAGTGGCTCGGAACAAACCGATCAATACAGATTCAAAAAACTGTCACAAAAGTACTGTCACAAAAGTACTAAGTCTCTCCTAGTACCTGGCAACACAAGCTCGCTGCTTTGTTGGGGGCCGTGTTGTCAATTTGCATTGTGAGGTTTTTATGTCGCGTTTGTATGTGTTTGTCTTGGTGGCTGTTTTGTGTTTTTCGGTCAATGGCTGGAGTCACGGTGAAGAAAAACCAGGTCCAAATGGTGGGTATGTTCGCATGCCGGGGCCGTTTCACACTGAAGTTGTGCAAATCAAAAAAAATGTGCTCAAGGTTTTTTTGCTGGATATGCAGTGGCAGAACCCGTCGACTAATGATTCCAGTTTGGTTGTGGCTTTGAAATCAGGTGCGACCAGTAACAAGGCGACAAGTGGAAAGGCTATTGCTGTTACAGCTAAATGTGTGGTGCCTTCTTCCGCGGCAGGTGCTGGGAGCTTTTATGTCTGTGAATTTTCTGATGGCGTGGATCTCGCGAAAAAAGGTGAATTGAAAGTCTTGGCACAAAGAGAAGGGCTCAAAGGTGCTGAAGTTTCATATGCTCTGCCTCTGAGCTTGAAATCTGCGCACGGATCGCATTAAATGTTATTTATTTACTGCGATCTGGGCGGAGTCGATTGCATATACTGACGCGGGGATTTAGGCCATGCTTGATAGAATCATCAAACTCTCTCTTTCCAATCGATTGGTGGTTCTGGCCATGGCCTTTCTATTGGTGGCCTATGGTAGTTGGGTTGCCGTTCGTTTGCCTGTTGATGTTTTTCCTGATCTCAATAGACCAACTGTAAACATCATGACTGAAGCGCCTGGATTTGCCTCAGAAGAAGTTGAAACTTTAGTGACTTTTCCGCTTGAAACCTCGCTCAACGGCCTGGCTGGAGTAGAGCGTGTGCGATCGAGTTCTGGTGTTGGGCTGAGCGTGATTTATGTTGAGTTTTCTTGGGGGACCGACACCTACCGCAATCGGCAGCTTGTTCAAGAAAAATTGGCACTGGCCAAAGAAAAGTTGCCGAAAAGTATTTCTCCGGTAATGGGGCCGATTGCTTCAATTATGGGTGAGATTCAGCTTGTGGGACTGACTTCGAATGACCCCAGTGTGACCCCCATGATGTTGCGAACGATTGCAGATTGGACGATACGACCGAGGCTCTTGAGTCTTGCAGGTGTATCTCAAGTGACTTCTATTGGTGGTGGTGTTCGTCAGTTTCAAATTCTACTTTCTGCAGAGAAAATTCAAAAGTTGCAGCTTTCGATTTCAGACATTGAGCATAATCTTTCAGAGATCAGTTTGAACTCGACGGGTGGATTTATTGATGTGGCAAAGAGCGAGTCACTTATTCGGGTGCTCGGAGCCATTCGTGATCGGGAAGAGATCTTGGATTCTGTGGTGGGCAGTCACTTAGGACGTCCGGTTCTAGTGCGTGACGTGGCAGATGTTCGCGAAGCACCGCAGACCATGCGAGGCGATGCCAGTGTCAACTCCAAGCCTGCCGTGATTATGAGTATTCAGAAACAACCTGGTGCCAGCACTATTGCGCTTACTCGAGAGATCGAGACGGCTTTGCTCGAACTTAAAAAATCATTACCAAAATCAGTTGAACTGAATCCATCTCTTTTTAAACAGGCCAATTTTATTGAGACCTCGATTGCCAATGTTAAAGAAGCTTTACGTGATGGTGTGGTGTTGGTTTTTATCGTGTTGTTTTTATTTCTGCTCAATTTTCGCACCACGCTGATCACGATGACGGCTATTCCTCTTTCGTTTTTAACAGCGGCTATTGTTTTTAAAATATTTGGATTATCTGTGAATACCATGACACTCGGTGGACTTGCAATTGCGGTTGGTGAGTTGGTCGATGACGCCATTGTCGATGTTGAAAATGTATTTCGCCGTTTGCGCGAAAATCGCATGAGTGTTAAGCCAAAGAACCCATTGGTGGTGGTTTACCAAGCTTCCAGTGAAGTCCGAAATTCGATTGTGATTGCAACAATCATTGTTTGCTTAGTGTTTCTTCCGTTGTTCAGCATGGGAGGCATTGAGGGTAAGCTCTTTGTTCCATTGGGTTTGACTTATATTATTGCATTGTTGGCCTCAATGGTAATTTCACTCAGTGTGACTCCGGTCTTGTGCAGCCTTCTTTTGGTTCATGGGCCTATGGTTCAAGATGCCGGGGGAACTCAGACGCCTACTGAGTCGACAGAGGGGCGCGCTGGTGCCGAGCTTTTAAAGGCTCCTCAGATTGCTGACAATCCAGAAGCTCAAGAAGGACTTTTGGTTCGCTACTTGAAAAAAATGGATCGCAAAATTTTGTTGGGGGCTATGGCACATCCTAAGACTGTGATGAGTCTAGTTATGGCAATGTTTGTTGCGGCGATTTTTTTGTCGTTTCGCATGGGTCGAGATTTCCTTCCGAAATTCAATGAGGGAACCGCAACAATCTCAATGTTGGCGCAGCCAGGAATTTCTCTTGCAGAGTCCAATGTGCTGGGGCATCAGGCGGAAGAGTTGATTCTGCAAACACCTGAAGTGATTTCCGTTTCCAGGCGTACTGGGCGTGCCGAATTGGATGAGCATGCCGAGGGAGTGCACTCTTCAGAGATTGATGTGGACTTTAAAGATCACGGCCGTTCTCGTGAGGTGGTGCTCGACGAAATTCGCAAAAACTTGGCCTCAGTTTCAGGAGTAAGCGTGAACATCGGTCAACCTATTTCACATAGGCTTGATCATCTTCTCTCGGGAGTCCGCGCGCAAATCGCGATCAAAATTTTTGGTTCCGATCTGAGCGTATTGCGAAAAAAAGCATTTGAAGTCAAGCAAGCTATTGCTGAAACCAAAGGGTTGGTGGACCTGCAGATTGAACAACAAGTGTTGATTCCTCAGGTTAAGATTCAACTCGAAAGAAAATCAGCGGCTCAATATGGATTGGTGGTTGGAGATATCGCCCAGCTCATGGAAAAGGCCCTGCAGGGAGAGGTTGTTGGCCAGATTCTCGAGGGGCAAAAAACAGTTGATGTCTTGATGCGATTTGATGAAAAATCTAGATCCGATTTAGAGCTTATTAAAAGAACGCCAATTAAAGTAATGCCTGATGGGACGAAAATCAGGCTTGAACAGGTCGCAGATGTTTACGAATCTACTGGTCCAAATATTGTGAACAGAGAAAGTGCTCAGCGGAGAATTGTTGTGATGGCAAACTCCTCAGGGCGTGATCTTGATGGATTGATGCAGGAGTTGCAGAACAAAATCAAAACACAAGTCCAAGTTCCAGAGGGGTATTATATTTCTTACGGTGGTCAGTTTGAGAGTCAACAGCAGGCAGCCAAAATGATGGTGTTGTTGTCGGTACTAGCAATCGTGGGAGTGTTTTTAGTCTTGTATTTTCATTTCAAATCATCGTTCATTGCGATTCAGATCATGCTGAATATACCCTTGGCTTTTATCGGAGGGGTTGTCGCAATTTATCTTACTAGCAAGACAGTTTCGATCGCAAGTTTGGTGGCCTTTGTGACTTTGTGTGGAATTGCCTCACGCAATGGAATAATGATGATTTCACACTACTTGCATTTGATGAAACATGAAGGTGAGGGGTTCACCCAAGAAATGGTGATTAGGGGATCTCTTGAACGTTTGGTTCCAGTTTTGATGACCGCTCTCACCGCAATACTTGGCTTGATTCCGTTGGCATTAGCTGGTGGAGAGCCCGGAAAAGAGATTCTTCATCCCGTCGCGATTGTTATTGTCGGCGGGTTGTTGAGTTCAACGCTTTTGGATTTGTTTGTAACTCCGACGGTATTTTTTCACTTCGGAAGAAAATCTGCGGAGAAGTCACTAAATGAAAAACGTCAAATAGGTTTTGAAGGAGAAGGTTATGAGTAAGATATTTTTGTTTATGCTTGGTGTTTTAGTCGCAGGACTAGGATCGATCGGCAATGCACATGAGGGGCATGATCAAGCGCCTGGAGTATTGCAGGCCAATCATGGGGGCACCGTTCTGCCTGGATCAGAAGTTAATTTTGAATATGCAGTATCGGGCACGCAGGTACAGATGTATGTTATTTCTCATGACAAAAAGGATATTCCAGTAGCTGAAGTTAAGCTGACTGCGACCGCCAAACCGGCGAAAATGAAAGCGGAACCTCTCAAGATCGAGTTACAAGAGGGGACCTATCGAGCGAATGTTGATTTTAAAAATTCACATCGTGTCGAGGTGAACGTGAATGTCGATCATAAAGGTAAAATAAGTAAATTCAAATTTCAGGTTGAAAAATAAGAGAGTGTAATTATGAAGCCATTCGTTGTGTTTGTGTCACGGTTTTTATGTCACTTTGGAGACTCGAAATGTGGTTGCGGATGGATTTGTTAAGTAAGATATCTTCTTCGATGTTTTGTCGTTCTTTGCTGCTGATTGCTCTTGGATGTACCTTGACTCAGGGGCCAAATGCTTTTGGCATTGAAGGACTTGGCTCTTTGGAAAAACGTCTTTTGGGCCAGAATCTTGAGATTCATGCGCTGCAGTTCCAGGTGGAATCGCAGCAAGAAATTTTATATGCCTACCGTGCAGATTTTTTTCCAAGTCTCAGTTTGGTTGGTGGACTTCAGGAGAATCGAACACTTGATTTAAGTGAACCACAAAAAGGAAGTGTTGGATATTTTGATGGCCGATTGAATCTTTTTAATGGATTCAGAACGTTGGCTCTCAGAGATAAACGTCGCATAGATTTGGAGTTGGCAAGACTTGAACTTGAATCGAAAAAAAGGGAACTACGATTGCAATTGGTCGAGATCGCGACTGACATGATTTTGGCTCACAGTCTTCAAGACATTTTACAAGAAGAATACAAGGTAACCCAGACACAAAAACAAATGGCCGAAAAGAAAGTGGCAGCTGGACTCACGAGTTCGGTCGATCAATTGGAGTTTCAACTTCGAGAGGACGAAATCGAAATCGAGCAAAAACAGATTGAACAAAAACATCACGAGGCTCATCAAAGATTTCTCAGTCTTTTTGGCCTAGATCACAGCGAAAGCGGTGTTGATGCCGATCTTGCAGACCGGGAGCTGAATGGCATCGAGTTTTCGAAAATTTCTGATTTATTGCAGTTGCCAAAAGTTCAGCTGGCGGCTGAAACACTTCTTTACCAAAAGACGGATCTCGCAAAACAAAGAGCCGAGATTGAAAGAAATGAGATAAAAGGAGAGTTTCTGCCATCGCTTGAACTTGCATACTCATATGGCAAACTGACTCCATCATGGTCTGGAGTGATGAGCAATAGTGATGAATCTCGATATTCACTATTGCTGACTATGCCGATCTTTAGCGGCTTTGATACTCATTTTCGAACGCGAGCTGCGCAGGCGCTGGTGACATCTTCAGAGGCTCTCAAGCGAAACAAAGAAAACGACCTTAAAGGAGAAATTCAAAACTACAAAACGAAGTTTCTTGAGTTGTCTCAGTTGCATGAAATTAATGACAAGAAAATGCGAATTTTGCAGCGATACTTCGATCTTACACTTGGTGAATACAAACGCGGAATTAAGAATTCACCAGATCTGGTTGGAGCAACCGAACGGCTGTTTTCGACCAAAAAGAAAAAGTTCGAGCTTTTGAAGGATCTCGAACTTTTGCGTATGAAATTATCATACCTTTAAACTGTTGTAGGCTTGTTTTGCGTTCTACTTGCGTGAAGAGAGTTTTGCGAGGAGTCTCAATATCTCGAGGTAAAGCCATACTAGAGTCACAAGCACTGCGAATCCACCGTACCATTCCATGTATTTGGGTGCCCTGGCGTTCGCTGCTTGTTCGATCATATCGAAATCTAATATAAAATTGAATGCTGCAATCGCGACTACGACTAGCGAGAAGCCGATTCCCATAGGAGAGGCCTCATGTATGAAGGCCATGCTGTGACCGAAAAAGCCCATGACGAGATTGACCATGTAGGTGACAAAGATTCCAAGGGTAGCCACCATGATGACCTTTTTAAATGTTTCAGTGGCCTGCAGGATTCTCCAGTGATAGAGCCCGAGCATCGTGAACAAAATGCTGAAGGTGAGAATCATTGCATTTTGTGCCACGCCGTGAGTCGCTTGGTTTGCCATGGCCGAAACTGCGCCAATTAAAAATCCCTCAGCCAAGGCGTAGACGGGTGCAATAACCGGGGCCCAATGTTTTTTGAAAATCAAAGCAATGACCAGTACGAGATTCAAAATAAGTGAACTGATCATGAGCAAGGATCCGAGAGGTGTGCCCATCAGATTCCACGAGATGATACTTGTTGCGACCATCAAGAGTACGAGAATTCCAGTTTTGTTGATTGTGCCAGCCACAGTCATGGTGTCACCAGTGATCACCGATTGCTCTGAGCGTAATTTCTCTAAAGTCTTAGGGTTAAAGACAGGGTTGTTGGATCGCATGTAAACTCCTTTTCGGGTTAAGTTGCTGGCTCTTCATCATTATGCCTGAGAATCTCTGTGGTAAACAGTGATATTTTTGCCACCTATTTTTACTCCTACTCTCTTATAGAGTCTTTCTATAATAGGCTTTGCCGAATATTTCACCGTAAACAATTGTGATCATGAAGACAAAAATGGGGACACTTGCGGAGAGTGTTGGCATAAAGAAAATCAGGCAGCTCAAGATCGTAAGTGCTGTCAGCGAAAGGCGAAGCATGAGAGCAAATGTTTTCAGTTGAATCAGCTCTTCACGCTCGTCTTTGATATTTTTGCCGTCAAAATGACTAAAGACGAAGTACACAATCAGGCTGACGAGGGTGAAGCATTTTATAAAAATTAAACTAAATAAAAATAAGTTATCTGCCACGTTTTTCCTCCAGCATAAATATGTCTTCGACTTGGACTTTGAGTATTTTTGCCATCTTAAGAGCTAGCTCAACACTAGGAACAAACTTTCCTGATTCGATTGAATGAATAGTTTGTCGGGAGCAGCCTACTTTGTCTGCCAATTCTTGTTGAGTCAGGTCTCCGTGTGCAACTCGTTGTAGTTTCAATTGATTTCTAACCATTGAAATCAATGTAATGCATACTTGACAAATTGTCAATCTAACTTTACTATATGTAAAGTTTAGTATAGGAGGATCCTCTTATGAGTTCCGTAGAAGGTCGCATACAGCAGAACAATTCAATCCGTTTTTTAAAGAAAAATGCTTCGACGGTTTTGATGATCGTGTCTTTACTCGCATTCCGCTGGAGTTTTGCGGATCAGTATCATGTCCCTACTGGCTCTATGGAGCCAACCATTCATGTTGGTGATCGAATCTTGGTGAACAAGCTGGCGTTTGACTTCAAACTTCCATTTACCAATATCAATTTATTTAAAATAGGGGAGCCTAGTTTAGGTGATGTGGTGGTTTTTCTCTACCCTCAAGATCCGTCGGTCGTGTTTGTTAAGCGGTTACTTGGTCGTCCGGGAGATCATGTTTTGATTGAGCGTGGTATGGTTTGGGTTAATGGGCAGGGAGTGGAGGTTGATAGCTCACTGGTTGAAAAATTGCTGAGTGAGCAAAACGATTTCCAGACGATGGGTCAACTGGGGGAGCATCGATTCATCGAAAATCGTATTCCTTCGATGCTTAAGCATTCTAAGTACGAACGCCTTGAGTTTGTTGTCCCGGAGGATTCTTACTTTGTTATGGGAGACAATCGTGACAATAGTCACGACAGCCGTGCTTGGGGTTTCGTGCCCCGAGAAAATCTTAAAGGCCGAGCCTCACACAAATTGCTTAACTTTCGAATCTCGCCATTGCACCTGAGTTTAAGCTCATTTGGTGAGCGCTTGTCTTAGTTGCGATACGAAACACCGTTAATGGCGGCATATAGAAATTTCGGGAGTTGAGATTTATGGCGCAAAGTTGTTGTGAGAATAAATGTTCGGAATTGGTTCAATTGCGAACAAAGCAGCAAAAGGTTTTAAAGGCAGTACTTTTAATCAATCTGATCATGTTTTTTGTTGAGTTTGCCTTTGGAATTGTTGCGAATTCCTCGGCCCTCACTGCGGATTCGCTCGATATGCTTGGCGATGCGATCGTGTATGGGTTTAGTCTTTATGTTCTACATAAAAGTCCTCACTGGAAGGCGAAAGCTGCGTTTCTCAAGGGATTGCTTATCGTGGGATTTGCGGTCTTTGTTTTGGGTAACACGACCCTGAAGATGTTGAGTCCGAATATCCCAGTCGTAGAAACAATGGGAATCATCGGTGGAATTGCTTTGCTCGCCAACGTTTCGTGTTTGTTGCTTCTTCTTCGTCATCGCCATGATGACATCAATATGAAATCGACATTCATTTGTTCTCGAAATGATATCATTTCGAATGTCGGAGTTTTGTGCGCGGCAGTTCTAGTGCAAATGATGAATTCAAAATGGCCAGATATCGTGATTGGCTATGTGATAGCGATATTGTTTTTCAAATCCTCTTGGCACATATTGCGAGAGTCTATCCAGCAATTAAAAAACATGGATGTGAAAGATTAAGAAGGCGACGAAAAATAGATTAGCATCGACGTTGAGCATTGGATGAAACTGGCAAATCATTGTTTGGTCATTTCATTTCAAACGACCTGAATTCCTTAAAGATAAATTCAGCATCAGGAATAATCCAAGACACCTGCGCAAATGAAGAGATCCATCGATTTTTATGCGCATTTAAACTTTCGATTGTGGTCGTGACCTCTGCTGGCTCTCTCGCTGCTTCAGAGATTGTCATGTGTGGAATGAATCCTTTTGTTAGTGGGAGATCGTCGCGAAACAATCCTGTGTCGTGTAAGTTCTCCCTTAGAGCAAGAACTTTGTCCTTGGGCGCGATATCTAGCCATAAAAGTCTTTTGTTCGGAGAAGTGGTTGCTGGTCCCACGATGATTTCAAAGTGATGGACGTCGTTAATCAGTCTCAAGATGAGTTCAATCTCTTTAGGTGAAGGAGCTTTTGCGAAAGGCTGAGTCACTGTCACATGTGGCATCGAAGTTTTCGCTGAAACCGAGTCGTATTTCATTCTTAGGTTGTTGACCGTGTCCTTTAGTTCACCATCCGGAATAAAGACCAAAGTTCCAAATCTGAAATCCTTCATCCAGTCTTTCCAGTCATCCCCCGACGCATACATAGTTCACCTCATTTCAAACGCTACAAATAACTAGAAGCTCCGATCCACAATAGTGATTTTGCCCAAGCCCTCCCGCAAAAGTCCATCTGCCATTTGCATCTCTGGGAAACGTCCATAGACACAAAAACCTTCGGGTCAATGTTGCTTTACCAGTTGATTTAGTTGCACTCTCTCATCGAGAGCAGGAAACTATTTTCTTGCCGTGGTTTCGATAAAATCACTACCATCTATTCTGTCCGCGAAGAATTTTTAGGTGGCCGAAATTACACCGTGTACGTTATTAAAGGAAAATCGAAACAAGCTTTTACTTTTAAAAAAGGTCAGTGCCTTTAAATCCATTTCTTTCTAGATTTAACGATGCCAGGAACCTAAGAGAAACGCCGCCGGCTTTCTATCGCGTTTAATCCGAGTCCTGCCTAATTTTTTACCTTGATCTTTGTGTAGCTTATATGCTACACTCGAATGTGTGGAAGCTAAACCTCGTCGTATTCGCATATATGAAGCTGACAACGGAAAGCGACCCTTTGAAGATTGGATCAAAGGCCTCCGTGACCCGTCGACGATGAGGCGAATCCAAGCTCGTTTGGCTGGCGTCTGTGCTGGCAACCTCGGCGATACGAAGTCAGTTGGCGAAGGTGTGAACGAGTTGCGTTTGGCTTTCGGGCCTGGGTACCGAATTTATTTCGGTGCTGACGGTGACGACCTGATTATTCTTCTCTGCGGTGGAGATAAGGGTTCGCAGGAAAAAGATATTCGTAAGGCAAAAGAATTTTGGGCTGATTACAGGAGTAAGAACCATGAATAAAAAAGCAAGTCGTTCTTATGATGATTGGGTCGTTGAGTCACTGAAAGGCGACCAAAAGGCTCAAGCTGAATATGTTCAAATGACGATTGAAGAGAATCGAGGTTTTTCGAAAGCGATTCTTGTCGCTCTTCGCCACGTTGCCGAAGCTCGCGGATTCAAAACATTTGCCGAGGAAGCACAACTCAATCGAGAGAGCCTTTATAAAACGCTATCCGAAGATGGCAACCCAACTCTCGAAAGTTTATCGAAGATGCTCGATGTATTGGGTCTCGACATTTCGGTGAAGCCCAAAAAAGTCAGCTAAACAAATACTGATGTGACTGATTTGTCGGTCTAGCTTTGTTTACGATGCGTGAAATATATAGTCGTCATCTCAAGCACACTATTCTTATAAATGTTGTTTACCTGTTCAGTTCAGACTTCGTGGTTGGAGTCAGAAGCAGTCTTGCCGTTCTTCAGGGACTGTTTTCGCTCTTTTCGGCACGGTAGTTTGTAAAGAGAATACTGGGTCAAAAAGATTTTGAGAACTCTGAGAATCACAACCAAGAAGGTCAAGTGCCAAATCACATCGGAAAATTTTCCGAGAACATCATCACTGTATTCTGATTTAAGATGACCACGGCAGTGCTCCGTAAAAGTCGACCTTCCATTTGCATCGATGTACGACACTAGACATTCTTTGCTGCCGCAGGAAGCAGCTCGTCGGTCTTGTTTAAATAATATTTGTTTGATAAGAGTCATATCTCTTCTACAGCTATTAATGGAGTACCCAATGACTCGTTCTATCTTTTTGACAATTGTGTTCCTAGCCGGTCATCTTCCCTCCGCTTCTCATGGGAAAGTTCTCATGGCGGAGGTGGGAAAATCGAAACGCATCCACACAATAAATTCTTCATTGAAGACGGAGGAATATAGGTTGCCCAACGGCCTATCGGTATTCCTAACTGTGAATAAATTCGCACCCAATGCAGTGGTCTCTCATTGGGTTAAGGCTGGGAGCTTACATGAAAGGAGTGGGATCACTGGAATTGCACATTTGTTCGAGCACATGATGTTTCGCCCACTGAAGCCAGGAGATCCAACTTTTTTTGACATTGCAGGGAAATTGGGCGCAGACTTTAACGCAAATACAAGATTTGAATCTACCTATTTCTATTCTGCGGTTCCAAATAAGAACCTGATCAAACTTCTGGAAGCGGAGTCGAACCGATTTAAAAACTTAATAGTAACAGATGCGATGTTGGATGCTGAGCGGAAAGCGGTTTGGTCGGAATACTCGACAAAGTTCGATGCTAATCCTCAAATTGATCTTTGGTTTCAAATTTATCAGAGGGCCTATGTTGCTCATCCATTCGGTTGGATGATCATTGGCTTTCGAGAAGATCTAGAGAAGATTAAAGCTAAGGATTGTAACGAGTTCTTTAAAAACAATTATGCACCCAATAATACAGGATTGTTTGTAACAGGTAATTTTGATTCGTCCCAGATACTTCGTGAAGTTGTTCGATTGTATGGCGACTGGAGTCCTGGAAGGGCAACAACACTGCCTGTTCCATTTGGAGAAAAGACTACAGAATTGGTCACCGAAGGTAAACTGCCATCGACTGCGAATGAAGTCTTATTTGGTTTTAGAACCCCTTACTTCGACAAGACGAACTCCCTTTTGTTAACGCTGGTTAATTTTATTTTATTCGATTCAAAAAATGGCTTGTTGAAAAGGAGACTGATTGATTCCCAAAAAATTGCTTCAGACATCAATGAATTTAATTTTGGATATGACAATGGCATGTTGAAGGCTGGAATATCGCTGTTACCATCGACAAGTGTGGACGATCTAAGGAAACAGATTGAGCAAATAAGCAGTGATTTTTCAAATCTGACAAATGACGAGTTCAATGTATATAAGAGACAGCTTTTTGTTTCTGAATCTGAAGCGTTACAAAGGAACGTGTCTCTTGCGGAATTTTTAGCAAAGTCTTGGGGCAAATATGGTGACACTGCGATGACGCACAAATTAGTTTCAGGTGAGATTGATCTTGAGAAACAAGAAGTCTCAGATTTTTTAAATAGATATTTCGTTGCAAACAATTTCGTGTATCTGAGCCATAAAAAAATAAAATAGTGTTGAGGTGGGTTTAAATGAGAACGTTCGGTTTTATTTATGTAATTTGCGCTGTTTTATGCTTTTCTTTTTCGAAGGCCTCCAGTCTAGAGTTACTGAATGGGTCACCAGTCTTATATGAAAAAAATCAAGATATCCCACGCAGCATTTTTGTTTTGAATTTTGAGGGTGGCCCTTCATTTCTGTCAAAAGATGAACAAGGTATTGTTCTCCTGCTTGAAGAAACTTTAAGATCTGGCCCATCCCATCTTAAAAAAGATGAATTTAACAAAATGCTGTTCCGGTTGGGAATCGATTTTGAATTCGTTCACGGATCCAATTTTTTTCAGATAGTGGTGAAGGCACCAACTGAGGAGGTAAACAGTGCTCTCTCACTCTTAAATGCGACATTGTCGTCTCCGCGAATTTCGGAGGATGAATTCAATGGTTTCTTTGAATCTACGAAAGCCAATTTGACAGGTAAGTTTGAGGACATGAGGCATACCATATTCTACTTTGCTTTGCGAGATTCGTTGACTTACTCTCCTTATGCTTTGACTGGTGATACCTCTCCTGAAGGATTAAAGAATATCAGTTACACCAAGTTTAAAACGAATTTCCAAAAGTTAATTGATTTTTCAAAAATGAGCTTATCTTATTTAGGGCGCTTCGATTCGAAGGTTGTCATCAGTAAATTAAATGGGCAGTTTTCTGAACGGCTCTCTTCCAGCAAATATGTGAAATCAAAAACGGTGCCAAAAGTTGTTTTAAAGAAGACTAATAAAACAATTGTGTTAATTGACAAGCCAGGAGCCACCGACAATCAACTAGCATTTGTGTTTTTCAACGACGTAAAGAGAGACAGTGTAGATTTTTTAAAAGCCAAACTGACAATGGATCTATTGGGCGGTGGACTTCATGGACAATTAAGTAAAACATTGCGAACTGAACGTGGCCTAACCTATGCCGCGATCTCGCGATTTGGAGGAGCAAATCTTCCGGTGTGGATGGTATGGACCTTTGGAGGAGATGTTCAGACGAAGGGATTACTAACTGGCGTTCCAGAAATTCTGAAGGAGTTTAAAAAGTTGAGGTTTTCAACGTTAGATTTTGAAGAAGCAAAAGAAAGATTGGCAAATGAATACTTAATCGAAAATGAACTCGCGAAAGACAGACTCTTTGAGAGACTATGGTATGCAAATAATCACTTAAATTTTAAGTTTCACAAAGACTATCTGAAAAATTTAGAGAGTGTTTCAACGGTGGGGACGAGAGATTTCCTCACACATTTGCAGACGGATAGTCCCTTAATCTATTTGATGGGTGATCGGGAAAAACTTTTGAAAACAATTGCGGAAGTAGGAATGTCACAAGATCTGGTGGAAGTCGTTTCCATAAAAGATATTCTCTGATCGTTAACTGCCTCTACCAAGTGACTTAAAAAAATGGTGATGGACACCGTTCGTAAAGTGCCGTTGTCTCCTTGAGACATAAGGTCTTCGGGTCAATGTTGCTTTACAAGATGATTTAGTTGCATCATCGTATCAAGAGCAGGACGTTTTTCGGCGGAGGATACCAGAATGGGTTCGAATAAACTCGAGGTATTTAGAGAAATCTCGATAGGTGGAGTCACGAAAGAACAGCTATTACAAAAATTGATTGGTTCTGGAATTCAGTTCAATAAATATGCCGAGATTTTATTTGATCATCCACAATTTTCTCCTAACAAAACAAATATCAAGGTCAAATTGATCAAGGTGAGTTTGTCTGACTTTGGATTAAGTAACCCTTGTTCATTTCAGGAATTGACAAGGCGAGCTTCTCTTTTGGGCTTAAGGTCATGTCCTCTATATCTTGGGGCATTTTTAAGGCTAGAATATATAGATCAGCCAGCCGGCCCCTATTTGACTATCGCTTCTGTTAAGCCTGAGAATGATGAGAATTACCCTAACGGTTTCTATATTCGGAATTTTGAAGATTCTCTGTGGCTAAGGGGATATCGAGCCGATGATTTTTGCGAATGGCCGGCTGAAAACGAATTTATTTTTATCTTGTAAGAACTCGAATATTGTTTTGAGTGTCATCGCTGACCCAGGGGAAAAATGGTGATGCCGGGAGGACTCGAACCTCCGACCTATTGCTTAGAAGGCAATTGCTCTATCCAGCTGAGCTACGGCACCGTCAGAGTGAATTTGAAGAGGTCACCCTAGCATAGAGCGTGGCCTGGATTCAAGATCAAACATCTGGCCGTGTTTTTTATGATTTCTGAGGGATTTATAGGCATTTGACGACCTATTTTAGCAGAGAGGAAGCTCGAAAACGAATGTCGTGTTGGCCTGGCCTGAGTCGAGAAAAAGCCGACCCTTGTGGGATTCAATAATACCCATGGAGATGCTAAGGCCAAGACCGGTGCCCTGGCCAATGGCTTTGGTCGTAAAGAATGGTTGCATTATTTTTTGAGCAATTTCCTCGGGAATGCCATGACCTGAGTCAGTGACTCGGACGATGACATTTGATCCGGTTTCCTCGAAAGAAAGGCGAATCCATGGAGTTTCAGTATCAGAATCCTCAGAAACCGCGTCGAAGGCATTGTTGAGAAGATTCAAAAGAACCTGTGCAATTTGTGGCGGCCTTCCAAGAAAACTGACAGCGGGAATTGGATCCACTTTGAGTTCGACATTTTGCGCTTTAAATCGTTCGCCACACAATATGATTGTATCTTGAACGATCGTGGTCAGCAGACAAGGAGTGGGTTCATCCAAATCAGCATTTCGTGAAAAGCTTCGCAGGCCCTGAATGATTGCCGCAATTCTTTCGCTGACCGAAGAGATTTTTTGAAGTTCAGATGCCATGTCTTCTGGGCAGATTTTTCCTAATAAAATTTTTCGGTGAAGCTGCGCTGATTTACCATGGACAATAGCTAACGGGTTATTGATTTCGTGGGCAATTCCCGCTGCCATTTCGCCTAAACTTGCAAGTTTAGCTCGGTGAAGATTTGCGGCTCTTTCGGCTGCCAAGCGCTCTTCAAGAAGCATAACTTCGGTGATGTCTTGGGTGGTTCCATAAATCTCAACCACACGGCCTTCACTGTTAAAACGACTTTTGCCGCGAGTTTCGACCCAAATCATTTTGTTGCTATGGTTTACGCGGTAACGCAATTGAAAAGGGGTGCCAAAACTGAGGCAGGACCGAATTGCAAGGCGCAAGCCTGGCTGGTCTTCAGAGTGAATGGCGGCAAGGTGTTTCTTCCAGTCAGGCTCTTCGCCGTTTTCTTTGTCGGGAAACATCTTGTACATCTGTTTAGACCACTTGGCCTTCTGGGTTTGAGTAATGAAAGACCAATTGCCGATAGCCGCAACATCTTGAGCTTCGACTAGTGATCTTTCACTTAGTGTCAGCTTGAGATTTGAGTCTTCAAGAACTCCGCGAGCCCGTTGTGATTGCTCGAGCATGATGGCGCGAAGGCGAATATTGGCCCTGATAAAAATTCCCACAAAGACTAGACTCAAAATATAAGCTGAAATGAAATTGCCGAAGCGCATGGTCTCTGCCGGAAATTCTTTAGGGTACCAATCTGCAGGCAGAACTTGAGCCGAATAAAATCTTGTTGATATCCAAAGTGCGATGGGTAGCCCGAGATGCAAAACGGCTTCTAGCACTCGAACTTGGGATAAAACCAAAAACGGCAACATGGCGGAGCAAAAATAGAAATACTCTGAGGCGATCTGGTGATGCAGATTGAGGCTGGGGAGAAAAATATAGATGTTACATGAGATACAGAGAAAATTTCTTGCAAGACGTGTATGGCCAGCACGATCCAAAAAATAGATCAGTGGCGAGAATACAAATATTCCGGTTAGAAATGTGATCTGCGAAAGGCGAGCTCCCAAGACAGTGTGCACAGCCAGATAAAGCACAATGGTGACGAAAACCGAAAGCGCCGTCCAATGAAAGATTTGGGTTCTTTCAATAAAGTCTCTATCATTTTTGTTTAGTTCAATGGGGCTCATTGGCGCAGATATTAGGCAGATTTTATCAAAAAGGGGAATTAAAAAATGTATTCTCGATTCATTCGGGCGTACTAATTGGGGCCATGGACAATATTTTGGCAATTCGGCCTGTTGAATGAGTCTTCGCCTGACCTAATTTCAAAGCTATTCGAGCTTTTGGCTATCGAGCGCGTGGAGGGCATAGCACTGGCTTTGATGTTGGTGATGAGCGAGTCATAATTACGAAAGCTGGAGCGGAGATACCAATCTGGTTTTTGTAAAAAATCAATGAGTTCAAATAAATAAATTTTGTTTTCAGTTAAGGCTTGCTCGAGAAGTAACTGGAGTTCTTGAGGTGATTTTAGGTCTTTTGTTGTTGGCAGCCAAAATGGAGGACTAGAAAATGCGATTGGAAGACCTGTTTGCGAATGTAGGAGTGCTGACGAAGTGATGGTGAATCGGCCAAGCCTAGAGCTTGGTACCAAACTCCCGCTCAGACTTTCACCTGAAGAGTCTCTGGATTTCGTTTGAATCGGTTCATCTAAATATTCAAAAGTAATTTTTGTTTTACTGTCTTTCGATAATTTGCGCCAAATAGGATAGAGTGTCATGTAACGATAGAAGTCTGGGGCTTGAATGAGTTTCTGCAATTCCGGTACAGTTAAAATCTTATTGTTCAAAGCGGACTCAAAAAGCGGTGCTAGGGCCTCTGGAGCAACAAATGTCGCTGGTGGCGTTGGAATTTGGGTTGAACTGGGCCTACTTGTTGGGTCGAGGGTTGGGGGGCCAAATAGGCTCGCCGGTGAGTTCGTTGATGAGCTTTGATCTTGAGCGAAGATGGTTGCATCTCGATTTGCCGGCCCAGTTATGACAAAGTGTTTGTAGCTCTCACATGAATATGCACGGCAGCTGAGGGTAGTTGATAAATCGGTTTGATAACTCACTTTAAAGTTTTTCTGTGTAGATATTTTTTGGCGAAGAACTTCAATTTTTTGTGCACTCCACTTGTCTTCTGGTTGGCGCTCTTTTTCTGGACTCTCTAGCGGAGACTTCTCTGCGTCGACGACTGGGCCGATTTTTGAGGCACTGTTTGAATTGACAGTTAAATCGCCAAGTAAATCTTTGGTCGAGATTGTTTGAGAGTTCAGAGCTTCTTCGAGTTGTTGCGCGAAAATTTCAAAAAATTTTATCTGAGAAGCAATCTGCATTGGCGACAGAGAATCGTGTGCAGAAAACCAATCTAGATTTCGAATCATTTGCGTCGTTTCTTTGGTGTTTTGGTTTAGAGTTGCAATCGTTAGTTGAAGTGGGGCTCCAAGAGAATTGCTGGTTGCCTTGCCTGTGGGTTGGGCCAACTGAATCTGCACATTGTAGCGCATGACATCGGCGGAAGCGGAGAGTGACCCAACTAAACAAATTAAATGTAGGAGAACTGTCGAAATTTTGGACAGCAAAGCCAAGCTAGGGCGGATAAATAGAATCGAGCTCATCAAGGCCTCCTTTCGGGCGACCAGATTGAATTCAATTTGTCCACCGTAAACACTGAGGTGGACAGCCTCACCCTGAGAGTTTGAGCCAATAGAGGGGGGAAGCATCGGTCCTGTTTCATGAGGAAACGGAGCAAGATAGGGGCCAATTTTTGGGGGCAGGCGATGACTTAAGAATCTATGTTGGGACAAATTGCAAAAGGGTTGACCATGATCAACCCTTTTGCTGGAAATACTGAAAAATAGCGCAACTTAGTTTTTCTTGTCGGTTGCGGCCTTTTCGACACCTTCAACGTTGAGAGTGATTTCGACATCATCACCAACTAAAAGACCACCGCTGTCCAATACTTTGTTGAAAGAGATACCATAGTCTTTGCGATTGATTTTTGCTTTCGCAACGAACCCTGCGCGAACTCCACCCCATGGATCTTTGTCTTTGCCCATGTACTCGAGATCAAAGCTTACATTTTTGGTTACTCCATGTATCGTGAGATCACCTTCCATTTTGTAGGTGTCTTTTGCCTTAGCTTTACTTACTTTTTTGACATTGAACTCAAGAGTTTTGTATTTTTCGATCTCGAAAAAATCTCCGCTTTTCAAATGATCATCACGCTTTTGATTGTCTGTTGAAATGCTTGCAGCTTGCGCCACAAATTTTCCGCTCGAATTTTCTGGTTTCTTCTCATCAAATTTAAATGAACCTTCGAATTCTTTAAACTGACCTTCGACGATACTACGCATATGGCGCACTCCAAATTTTACTTTTGAGTGATCTTTATCCACAGTGTATTCTTGCGCGTGAACTGTTCCGGCCATGAATGCAGCAAAAACTGTAAGCCCGAGTATTCGTAATTTCATTTGTTTCTCCTTCAAGGATTGTTGGTTAGTTTAGGTTGTTTCCTAATTTTGGGGTCGAAACTAACAATATAATACCTACTTTCAAAAAGAAAGTAGGCACCTTAAAGAAACTAGGTATTAAACAGATACAATGCGGCAAGTGATTGAATTTTATAAGATAATCGACTTGATTTTAAATCGAGCTCACCCACGATCTTGGCCTTTTGCCTCAGACGCCTCCAACTAAATCAGAACCACTCGGCTTGAGACGGCGTAGTCAGCTTTGACCGCCTCAACTTGGGCTGCATCAATATCGGGGTCGTGCTCGAAGAACAGATACCAATTTCCTTGAGCTGCGCGATTCAAGAGGTTTTGTTTTTCTTCAATGATCAACAAGGGGTTGAGATCATATCCCATGACCCAAGGGAGGCGCACGTGCGAACTTGTGGGAATCAAATCGGCGCAATAAACAAGAGTTGTTTTGTCATCCGTTACTTTCACAATTTGTTGGCCGAGTGTGTGGCCATGGGAGAGCTCAACCGAAACTCCGGGTAACAGGTCTTGCTTGTTGCCATCTAATAGATTGAGGCATCCTGCTTCGAGAAGTGGTTCGAAGTTGGCCGAAAAATAGCTCGCCTTTTCACGTACATTGGGATGCCGAGCTGTTTCGAGATTCTTTTTTTGAACGTAGTATTGGGCATTGGGATAGGAGGGAACTAGTTTTTTCCCATCCCATTTGGTCGCACCGCCAGCGTGATCAAAATGCAAATGCGTGAGAATGACGTCAGTGATGTCGTTTGGGGATAGTCCATTGTCAGCCAAGGTCTTTGCGATGGAGTTTTGGCTTCGATCGATTGCGTACATTTCTGCGAACTTGGGCCCAAGGCGGTCTCCATATTTCTCGATAAAATCTGAGCCGATTCCTGTATCGATCAAAACTTTGTGTTTTTCCCCGAGCAAAAGAAGTGTTCGCGCTTCCATTTGAATTCGATTTTGCGAGTCTGCTGGATTGGTTTTTTCCCAGAGAACTTTGGGAACAGTTCCGAACATTGCGCCGCCATCTAACGCAAATACGCCCGTTGGTGCAGATTTAACCCGGTAGTCTCCGATTTGAAGTGATTTGCTTGTGGGAGCATTTTGCATATGGACCTCGCTGATAAAACAGGGTAAATGCAAAAAGCTTACTCCTGTAATTTGAAGGGATCAATATGTCAGAGTCGAAAATGTCGCCAAACGAAGAGCTTCTTAGTCAGGTGACCCAAACGCCGATTAAGCCCAATGGTCTGTCGGATGAACAAAAAATAGAGAGAATCACGAAGAGCTTCACTGATATACTCAACACATTAGGATTAGACCTATCCAACGATTCACTTCAAGAAACACCGAAGAGAATTGCAAAAATGTATGTGACTGAAATTTTTAAAGGATTGAGTGCTGAAAACTTTCCGAAGATGACTGTGATCGATAATGAAATGAAATATGATCAAATGATTGTTGTTCGCAATATCAAGGTGATTTCAACATGCGAGCATCATTTTGTGACAATTGATGGCAAGGCTACGATTGCATACATCCCGAATAAGAAGGTTATTGGCCTTTCCAAGATCAATCGTATTGCCGACTACTTTTCGCGTCGTCCTCAGGTGCAGGAGCGCTTGACTAAGCAGATTGCTGATTGCTTAGTGGCCGTTCTTGAAACCGAGCATGTTGCAGTTCATATCAATGCCAAACATTATTGTGTGATTTCTCGTGGGGTTGAAGATGCGACCAGCACCACGGTGACCAGTGATTTGCGTGGTGATTTCAAACGTAAGCATGAAACGCGTATTGAGTTTCTAAAGCACTGTGCAACTACTGATCTCAATCTGTAGTTTTTTTGCGAACCTGCGTAATGTTTGGCGAATCAGTTTGGTGCTTTTTTAAAGAGCACAAGTTTCCAATTTTGATTCTGACTCGATTTTGGTCCTGAAAAGAGTCGCGACATTTTATTTAAAATATCATGCTTAAATTGGGCAACGACGCGCTTTCGAAATTTTCTTAGGCGGAGGTAAATTTATTTTTTTGGCAACACCCTAGACTTTCATCGCGGAAATTGAGATCAACGTCCAGCTGATTTTGAGGCATGTGGGTCTTTCGAAACAGATTTTTACTAGAGAGACCTACATTTTTCAGACGAAAAGTTCAAAAAAAAATTCTTGTGTCTTGGTTTTTCTGTCGACGAGATGGACACCACCAAAGTCTCGACAGTTTCTTTAAACTTTTATCGTCGACTTGTTTTGAGAATCAATTGAAATTTCAGCAGGATACTTCTTGTAAATAAGTGATGTTTATAGTGAGCCCGCTTGGCCTTGTTTTTGCGTCTTCAGATTAGAGAAACGAAAAACTCGATGAAATCACTTTGAGTGTTTCGTTTTGAGGGGGACGTATGTTGCAAAAATCATTTTTAACCAAAACCGTGTTTGCCGTGGTGCTCGCGATTTCAGTTGCGGGTTGTTCAAAACCGACGTTTCAAGCCGCGGACAAGAAAGCGACAGAAAATTCGACGTCGTCAGGAGATGTCGCGCCGATAGGCGAAGACTTCCCTCCAGCACCGACTCCTGCGCCAACTCCTGCGCCAACTCCTGCGCCGACTCCTGCACCGACTCCTGCGCCGACTCCTGCACCGACTCCTG
>CAYONZ010000002.1:22768-36925 GCA_964405465.1 uncultured Bdellovibrionales bacterium
CGACTCCAGCACCGACTCCAGCACCGACTCCAGCACCGACTCCAGCACCGACTCCAGCACCGACTCCTGCGCGGGAAGTGGTTGAGCGGTTTCAGCAACGCTTGGATGCTGGCAAAATAGATATTTTGATTGTTGATGACAACTCAGGATCGATGCAAACCGATCAGCGTAAGCTGGGGCAAAAGTTTGCAAACTTTGTGAGTCAGTTGGGTGACGTGGATTATCGAATTGCTGTAACGACCACAGATCTTGATGGTGATTACCTTGGCGCCCAAGGCACACTGGCCACGGCAAAAAACTCCAAACTTTCAGTGATTACACCTGAGACAGAAAACGCCAGCCAAGCCTTTTTGAATTTGGTTCATCGACGTGAATTGGGGGCTTCAGACGAGCAGTCGATGGGTGCCGCAGCGTGGGCGATTCGTCGTGCACGCTCAGAAAATGCAGGTTTCTTTCGCGAGGGCGTGGATCTGGCGATAGTCGTTCTCACTGATGAAGATGAACTGAGTTACGGACCGAAATTTGCGACACAGCCAGAAGAGGTTATTCGCACCTTCCGAAATGTTTTTGGCACAACAAAACGTTTGTCAGCATACGGAATAATTATTCAGCCAGGAGATCAGACCTGTTTAAAGGCACAGCAGGAGGAGGACATGGGGTCTACCTATGCTACGTTTGCTTCGCGCCTAGCGAAAATGACGGGCGGCTTTACGACCAGTATTTGCGATGCAGATTACGGTCGAGATCTTGATCAGATTTCAGATCATGTTCGCAAATTGGTCGATGCGATCGATCTGCAACAAACTCCAATTGAAGGTTCAGTGACAGTCAGTTTCTCCGGAGGATTTTCAACAAGATTCACTGTGCAAAAAAACCGAGTGACTTTTAGCACTCCACCACCTGCAGGGACCCAGATCGAAGTGAAATATCAAGTGAACCCATGAGTGCAGACCGATTCACCTTATACGAAGTTTTGGAAGACCGATTTAGGCATAAAAAAACGCTCCCGTTTTGGGGAGCGTTTTGACTGGTTTGTTCAGTCTGGCTCTTAGAAATCGGCCTGATCACATGCAAATAAATTAGATCGCAAAAAATTTCACTTTTACGATATCTTCAACAGGTAGGCCATACGTGCCGGTCCAAGGCTGGTAGAACTTTATGGAAATAGTGTTTGAACCTTGGTCCATAAACTTATTCGGAATCGTCAGCGAACCGGAGCCTGATTCACTTAAGTCTTTTGCTTTGTAGCTGAGTGACACTCCGTCGTTGCTTAGGATGTCAAAGCGAGAACAGGTCGTCATATTGCGATAAACTATATTTATTTGGTTGTTTTGTAATTTGGCTTGAACTGATCCGCCGCAGTTAGCAAGAGCGAACGGTTTAGTTACTCCATCGCGGTCATGGCTCAAGTCAAGAAATACTGCCTTTGTTGGAACGTAGATACTGATGATGTCTCCGTTGCCTTCTTGACCGTCAGTCTCGAGGTATTTGTGGGAGCCCAACAAAAGTTTGTGATAGCCGGGTTTCGATTGATCGATTTTGACATCGATATATCGATTTGTTGAACCAGTGCCATTCAAAGTGTACTCACCAAAATTTGTTTTTAGAGTTGCGCATCGAGCATTTCGAATCTTGAGATAGAGTTCACTTCCGTCTCTTTCCAAAAAGGCTGCTCCGGTTCCGTTTTGCTCACCACATCGAGTGAGAACCGTCTGTCGATTTCCATTCAAAGACAAAAATGAAACTGAAACTCCCTCGGCAGAAGCAAGTGCCGTGGTCGTTAAAACAGTCGCTGCGAGAAATGAGAAAATTTTCTTGGTCATTTAAGACTCCTTTACTTGGGGTTAAGTACATTTCAAAAAAATCGATCATTATTGTTTGGCGCCAAGGCCGGTGGGTTCGTCAAAAGCAAGAAAAGTGGTGCTAAACGAACACAATCTGCAGTCTTAAACGCCAAATGGCTAAATGCACATTTTTAGCGTCTACTTAGCCTCTACGTGAACTATTTTTGTTTAGGCATCTTAACGGAAGATTTGAAATTCGGTAGATGTTAGAATTTTGCACACTAAAATTTTCGAAGAATTGCAGTACGCGCAGGGAGGCACTAGAGGCGGGGTTCGAGTAAGTGAGTTTGATTCAACAAGTAGACTTGAGCGCTTATGGGAGTCAAAAAAGTAAAACCACATAGTTGGTTTTGGGTACTGAGTCTGGGATTTAGAATTAGCAGGCTTTTTCGAATTGGGGCCTCGAAATGTGTCAGAAGTTTTGACAGTCTTAAAAGTTTCACAAATGAACTTTGCAAGAGGTGCTTTTGTCATAAGAGTGTCATAAGAGAGAGATTGTCACTAGTTCTTAGCTGGTAGTTGTTGATTGTGCCCCAGTACGCAATGCCCAATCCCCAAACAGTGCCTAAGCCCAATTTACGGGATTTTGTGCGTGGACAGTTTTTTTTGATTCTGAAGGTGTGAAGTTATGTTGGTTAGAAAGTTTGAAAGGCATCTAAAAAATATTTTATCTTTTTTTGCCTTACTGTCGGTAGGATTGCTCAGTGCCTGCGAAGTTATCGACAATCAGGATATCGCAAATGAAAACGACAAACAGGCGATTAACGTTGTGCCCACTGATCGGCCTTTTGCAAAACAGAATGCACGCCACAAGATTTTGGTCGCGGCACTAGATTCTGGGGTTGATTACAATCATCCGGCGCTGCTTGAAAACATGCACTTTGAACTTGATCGTAGTGGTCGTCCTGTTGGTATCGGTTATGATTTCTTGGCAAACGACGTGTGGCCTACACCATATGTGGCAAGAACTAGCGTTTACGACACGAGCATGTCTTCTAATGATCGTTCACTTGCGCGCGATCGAGTTGATCTGGTCAAAAAAATCTTAGAAAAAAATCCGGGTTTTAAAAGATTTTTGTCTCCACAAAGAAACATTGAGCAAGAGCTTGAAGCGGCAGTTTATCATGGAACACATGTGGCGGGACTCATGGTTTATGATGACCCAAGGATTGGCTTTTTGCCATTTCGAATTTTACCTGCAAATCTTCGTGATAGCGGTCTCGGTGATTCGGCGTCACGGGTTTTGAATGCAATCACCTTGGCCTTACAAAGTGGAGCTCGGGTGATCAATATGTCTTTGGGAGTGAATGGACGGGCTCCGTTTGATGAAACCTTTATTGAGTTTCGGGACAAGATGGCCGAGCTTGCAAGGTCTCATCCAAATGTCGTTTTTGTAGTCGCTGCAGGTAACGATGGCGCGTGGCTCGATGGCAAGAATAAGGCGACTCTGCCCTGTGATGTCGATGTTGATAATATTTTGTGCGTGAGTGCACTCAATCTGAAAGATCAGCCGGCGTCGTTCACTAATATTTCATTGAGTCGAAACGAAGTGGTCTTTGCCTTAGGTGAGTCTGTGATTTCGACAATGCCAACACTATTGTGCTCTTCTGAACAGTTGGTCAATCTTTTGGACTCGGGAAGCAATGATTTCGCCTTTGACCAAGCACTTGCTGGGACGGCTGAAGATTGTGTTGAGACCGATTATGGTCGTCTAACCGGAACTTCAATGGCCTCACCCTTGGTTGCACACCTTGTGGCCAAAGTTTTTTTAGAAGAACCGACATTAACTGGTGCGCAAGCTGTGCGAAAAATTTTAGATCGCGCTTCGAACGATAGAGTTGGTGATTTTCGAATGCGGAAGTTGAATCTTGAAAAACCGAGTTGGTATGCAAAATGGGATGCTCTTTTGCCCATAAAAAGTCCAGACTCAGGAATGGGCATCAGTGCCGAAAAAATTCGGTCGCTCAAGGCGCGAGAGGAACGGGAGTCTGGATGGACGGCCTTCGAGCCAAGACCGAACACTTTTGGTGAGCCGCCGACCGAGCCATTGTCGGTTGAGTATTTGTCGCGTCGATCAAGAGTTAGTGGCGGCATGAAAGGCGGCATGAAAGGCGGCATGAAAAATTCAGAATCGACTGAAACAAAAAAAGAAAGTTCGTGGGAACTTTCTTTAATCTATCGGTAACGGTGTTTATTATTTTCGCTCATCAGCTACGTCTATCGGAGGTGATGAGCAGTCATGTTTACCGATATTCGCTCATGAGGTCAGAAAGAACTTTCGCCGATGGTCGGCATTCTTTTTCTCCCAATAAAGCCAGGGGCTTTTCGGTAAGATTGAGATGATCAATCAGGGTTCTTCCTTTTTCGTTAATATAAAACAGTCCAGTTAGTATCTCACCAGTTTCTCTCGTGTCGCGTAGAAGTTGTATGGCTTTACTTGCATCATTGACGTCATGGGTTTGACCATCAAGTTTTCTCAAGGTCAAAACAGACCCATCTTCCATTTCGACCTGCTGAGTGGTTCCCTCTGCGTAGTCGACCTTTTTTTCTTCAAAGGCCTGAATAAAACCAAGTTCCTGCATGACCACCGTGTGGTCCTTCACGGCATTGTAGCTCTTGGTGGAACCTTCGTGGTTCGCAAAAGTGATACACGGAGAAATCACATCGATGAAGGCCGTACCATGGTGTTTGAGCGCAGCCGAAAGGAGTGGAACAAGTTGTTTGGCGTCCCCAGAAAAAGAGCGGGCAACAAAAGTGCAGCCAAGGTCAATCGCCATCGAACAAAGATCAATGCAATGAAATGGATTGCGTGCTCCAGACTTTTGCATGGACTGATAGTCTGCTGTTGCTGAAAATTGTCCCTTGGTGAGCCCGTACACTCCATTGTTCGCGACGATATAAGTCATCGGCACATTTCTTCTGAGAAGATGAGCGAAGCCTCCCAAACCGATGCTCGCTGTGTCTCCGTCTCCAGAAACACCAAACATCACAAGCTTTTGATTGGCGACTTTGGCACCTGTTGCAACGGGTGCCATGCGACCATGAATCGAGTTGAATCCTGGAGCTTTGTTGAGCCAATAGGCTGGTGTTTTCGAAGAGCAGCCAATGCCCGACATCTTTGCGACGTCATGCGGGTTGATGCCACTCTGAAAAAAAGCACTGATAATGTGATTGGTGATGCTGTCGTGGCCACATCCTGTGCACAGCGTAGATTTACCGCCTGAGTAGTCGGCCTTGGTTAATCCCACTCTGTTGGTTGCGCCTGTCGGAGTTGTCACGTCTGTTGTTAAAGTGGATTTGGATTCTGATGTGCTCATACTTGAGCCTCCGATTTTTTAGAAAGATCTTGAATGGATTTTTCACTACGGCTGATCGGTTCAGAAATTTGCAGGGCGGTGATCGGCAAGCCATCAAAATGGCGAATCGAAATCATTTTCATTGCAAGCTCTGGAAGTTCACTGCGCAAAATACTCAAAAGCTGGGCATCACGATTTTGTTCGACAACATAGATACGCTGATGTTGCTGAATAAACTGAATCACCTCTTGAGTGAGTGGCAGAGCTCGTAAACGCAGATAGTTTGTGTGAATTCCTGTTTGTTTAAGAATATGTCGAGCTTCACTCATTGGGCTGTCTGAAGAACCAAATGCGATGATTCCAATGCTGTGTTGTGTATCTTGCGATAGGTCGACTACCGGTCGTGGCACCAAAGTGCGTGCAGTTTCAAATTTACGAGAGAGGCGAAGCATGTTTTTTTCGTAGACCGTGTTGCTCTCGGTGTACTGCGCGGCTTCGTTGTGGCCTGTTCCCCTGGTAAAAAAGGCAGCTTTATCATGATGGGTTCCAGGAAGTGTTCGGTAAGCAATTCCGTCACCGTCGACATCCTCATAACGGTGAAAGTGTGGCAGTTTTTTTAGAGCTTCAGCATCGAGCACTTTACCGCGGTCGAAGGGGCGAGTTGGAAATTTGAATTCGTTTGCCGAAGAAAAATTCATGCCGATATCGAGATCGCTCAATACCAAGACGAGAGTTTGCAGGCGTTCGGCCAAATCAAAACAAGTCTGGCCAAATTCAAAGCACTCCTCCACACTTCCTGGAAGTAGCACGACATGTTTCGTGTCACCGTGCGAGAGATAATAGGCCGAGAGCAAATCACCCTGCGCTGTTCGTGTCGGAAGGCCAGTTGATGGGCCCACTCGTTGCACATTCCAAATCACTCCAGGAATTTCTGCGTAGTAGAATAAGCCAGAGGCTTCTGCCATTAGACTCATTCCAGGACCTGAAGTCGTAGTGATGGCTCGTGCACCAGACCAACCCGCTCCCATAACCATGGTGATCGCTGCCAACTCGTCTTCAGCTTGCACGATTGCAGCAGTATTTTTGTTGGTTTCGTCTTTTCGATAGTGTTCCGTGAGCGAAATAAAATTCTCAGCTACCGAGCTTGAAGGCGTTATCGGGTACCATGCCATGAACGTACATCCACCAAACAGCATTCCCATTGCTGCAGCGGTGTTGCCATCGATCATGATTTTACCTTGATTGGCATCCATTTTTACTAGTTCGTAAGCCACTGACTTCTGTATGATCTCGGTGAGATTTTCTTCGGCATATTTTTTGCCGATTTCGAGAGCTTTGAAGTTAGAGGCTAAAACTTTGTCCTTACCTTTAAATTGATCTTTGATAGTTTGTTCTAGAACATCCCAATCAATTTTGATCAAATGAGAAAGCAACCCTACATAAATCATGTTGGCTAAAAGTTTTTTGAGCTTAACTTGATCGGTGGCTTGATCGACGAGTGTGCGAAAATTGACTCCCACATTTGTGACATCTGAACGCAGAAGGCCTGTATCGAACTTGAGTTCGCTATTATAAAGAAACAAGCCTCCAACCTTTACTTTTTTTATGTCGTCAAAAATAGTTTGTAGATTCATAGCGACGACAATATCGACATCAGCACGCCTACCGGTGAAGCCTTCTTTATTGACCCGAATAGTAAACCAAGTCGGGAGCCCCGCAATGTTCGAGGGAAAAAGATTTTTTCCACCAACTGGAATTCCCATACGGAAGATCGATTTCATTAATATATTGTTCGCTGATTGGCTGCCACTGCCGTTGACGGTTGCAACCTCAATGACGAAATCATTGATTTTTTTAGTCATACATACCCTTCTGAAAGTCGCGATTAGTATAAACTATGCGAGGGAAGAGCGAAAAGAAAAAGCTGGTCAATCCGTAAGATGACAAGCCGACTCATGGTCGGCTTTTGAGATTAGCGCTAAATGTAAAGACAGAGTTAAAAGTTTTGAACCGAGGAGAGCTGTGCTTCACTGGGCTGGCTCACGCCTGGTGAGCTAGCCCTTGCGGCTTCCTTTATTTTGTGAATGGCCTCCAAAATCTGCGTGTCCTGAGCTGCTCCGTATTCGAGGACCTCAATAAGTGGCAGATATTTGAGCAAGAGATCGGGCATGCGGCTTTCAGAATTATTTCGGGCCGAACATTGAAAATACCGAATTTCCATTTCGAGAAGTGAGCACCCGAGAGTCTTCGCAAATTCTGGTAGGCGTTTACTTGGTAGTAAGGACACTCCACGCTCAATGTTGGAAATCAATTGTGACGAGTCATACCCTAAGGCGTGGGCGAGATCTGCTTGTGTGACCCCAGCTTGCTTGCGGCATTGTCTGAGCCACTCACCAAACACCTTACGTCTTTCGAGAAGATCCATATCTACCTCTTTTGTTTATAAATAAATGAACTTAATTCGTTTTTAGAATAATTCAATCGAGTTGCTAAAGGTGTGAGGTTTACTCTGAGTTCTCTACACATTATACCCATATTTTCCTCACAATTTTGCCTCAAATTGACGAAGTTTTTGACGTTTTCATCTCAAACCGATGCAAAATTTCGACCAAAATGATGCAGATGTAGCGGGGCGAACTTCAGTCGAATTCAGTTGTAGGATCTAAAGTTGGGACTCTAGTGTTGAGTTTGTCTTATTCTGAGTCAGAGTGACTCATTTACTTTCTTCTTCTTCTTCAGCGCGAAAGGCGTTGGGATTAATTCGCGTGACCCAGTCTCGATAGTGTTCGTAAATTTGTTCAATGGGCGCAGGTGGATGGACGGGTCCAATGTGCACAGTGAGCTTACCGGGCTTGGCAAAAAATCTGCCTTTGGGCCAAAGCTCGGTGTTGCCCTCGAGATACAAGAAGAGGAGTGGAGTGGTGGCGCGTTCAGAGAAGAGGCTTACTCCTCGTTTAAATGTGCCAATATAGCCATCTTGCGATCGAGTTCCTTCTGGAAAAATGATCAACCAAACATAATCGAGTTTTTTAAGCAGTGAAAGGCATAACTCCACGGCTTCACCTCGGCGATCTTTGCGGTCGATAGGTATCGCTCCCAAACAATGCTTTGAAAAAAAAGTGAAAATCGGGTTGGAAAAAAAATAGTCTTTTGCAGCAGCGATGTAAACATCGAGCCAATAGCGCAGTGGAATCGCTGCTGCAATTGAGATAGCGTCGAGGTGGCTGCCATGATTGGAGATCAACAAAAGCTTAGGATAGTTTCGGTGTATTTCGTGAAAGTCACCTTTGACCGTGAGTCGAATATAGAATCTAAAAAAAACATCTTTTAAAAAAATAGACCATACGATTCGGACGAACAGGCTTGTCATGTCGTAATGCCTAGTAAAAATAGGCAAATGCTTGAGGTGGTAGGGTAGCTTCATCCATTGTTCGTTTTCGTAGTCCCATTTTTTCATAGTCTTTTAGATATGTCCTTTTTCGAGATAGGCCATAACGTAGTAAAAAATTGGCGCCACAAAAATCAGGCGATCAATGACAATTAAAAGGTCGCCACGGCCAATGATGAAGGCTCCCACGTCTTTGATGCCGAGGTCTCGACGAATGACCGAAAGCACGAGATCTCCCATGCTGCCACCCAGAACAGCAACGAGTCCAGACGCGATCCAAAACTCTTCTGATCTTTCTGGTAAAAGATGGCGAAGTGCAAATGCTAAAATTAACGTGAAACCCGCTGCGATAAGAAGTCCTTCAAGATTTCTTCGCGGCGTGATGCGGGTGAAAAGTTTTATTTTTCCAAAATAGCGTGAGACGGCAAGATACATATTATCAAAAAACTCAGTCAGCACTAAAATATAAATCACCAGGTACGGGCCCTTGCCAATCTGCCAAAGCCATCCTAAATGCATAAATGCCCATCCGGTAAAGCTAAAGGCAATCAGCGTGAGACTCACATACTGAATCATTTGTTTAGCAGAATTGCGCAAAATGGGAATGAGACAAATTGCTCCCAGAAAAATCATGGGGCTAATATTGAACAGATCTTTTCTGCCGATTTGAATAAAAAAGCCGAGAGCCAAAATTCCAATATAGGTCGCCCAAACGAAATTGCTTCGATGGTACATCCCCATCATTTGAAAAAATATTTTAGCACCCCAGATCGCCAAAAGTGTTAAAATGATGAGCGGCCAGTAACCATTCAGGCCTAAAACCCCAAGTAAAATCGGAGCAGCAATGAGCCAACTTCGAACACTCGCCCAGCCGGCTTGCATATGGGTGCTGCGATTGCGAAAAAAGAAAAGGATGAAAGTGAGTGAGCCCAAAAAACCCATCACGATGTAAAACGTTTGTCGATAAAGAGGGTCTTGCCATAGACTTAAATGCATTGTCAGGTCCCGCTTTCAATATTGTAATCTTTAATTTTTTTGTACAAACTCGAACGAGAAATTTGTAGGAGCTGGGCCGCAAGGTCAATGTCGGGTTGCTTTTTCAACGCTTGCCTTATCACGCGAGCCTCAAACATGGCTGAAAGTTCATTGAGACCTACCGATAGATCCAGGGATTCCTCGCCGACCAGCTGTGCTCGACTCGGAAGCACACGATATACATCTTCTGCTCGAATGAATGGCAAAGGGGAGTGAAGACTGAGTTGCTCACAGACACGTTTTAATTCACGCACATTTCCTGGCCAATCATAATCATTGAGAGCTTGAATCGCATCAGGCGATAGAGTCTTGTTTCTTCTTGGTCGTTCGCGCTCAAGAAAATTAACGCTTAGAGCTTCAATGTCTTCTTTTCTCTGGCGCAGAGGCGGTAAGAGTAATTTTTTTCCATTGAGTCTCCACAATAGATCCTCGCGAAATTTTTGATCTTTCACCATTTGATTTAAATTTTGGTTGGTTGCTGCAATCACTCGCACGTTGACTCGACTGATTTCTTTTGCGCCCACGCGACGGAGCTCGCCACTTTCGAGAAACCTGAGGAGTTTGGCCTGTTGAGATAACGGAAGTGCCTCAATCTCATCTAAAAAAAGATCGCCGTTATGTGCGGCTTCAATCAATCCCATTTTGTTCTGATCGGCTCCGGTGAAGGCCCCCCGAACGTGTCCGAACATTTCACTTTCAAAAATATTTTCGGGAAGTGCCGCAACGTTGACGCTGATGAACGGGCGTTCACCGTCTTGATTATGAATTAAGGTGGCAGCTACCTCCTTGCCTGTTCCAGATTCGCCTTCGATCAAAATTGGACCAGGTTCACCTTTCAGTTGTGCAATTTGTCTTTGCACTTCTCGGGACGCGGCCCCTTGGCCAATCCATTGAATAGAGTTGGTGCTGCGATTCGATGCTTGCCTTAAAAGAGAAAGGGCTTCGATTTTATCAAGCGTGATGAGCACTTCTTCTGGAGAAAGTGGCTTGGCCAAAAAACGAGTGGCTCCATTCTTCAGGCAATTCTCCATGAGGTTGCGATCTAGATCTCCGGACATCGCAACAATTTCAAGATGTGGGTCGCGTTCATGTAAGACTTTGATGACGTCGAGTCCCTGGGCTCGCGACATATCTGAATCAAGATGCATATCTACAAACGCCGCGGTGAAATGGTCTTGAGGAATTTGTTTGGGGTTCGAGGTGCTGATTGCACGCCATTGATTTGGAGCAGCCATTTTTAAACTTTGAATGATGAGACTGTCGTCATCGACAATCAGAAGTTTTAATTTATTTTCAGACATAGAGTGTTCGCTCCTGGTGCTGATGCTAGTTGTTATCTCAATATCCTATTCAACAATTACCCCTTGTGACAATATACTCCCTAATAATGCATCAAATAGTGGCGGATTATCAGGCAGAATTATGATGCCGCACATTCTTGCAGCATTATTCAGACAAAATCATGAAATGCGGCCGCATGCGGGGAGACATCATGGCGAATAAACAAAATGGATTTCGAATTCTACTTCTTGAAGCAATTCATCCCGGAGCCAAGGATCTGCTGGCCCGCGAGGGAAACACTGTTCAGCTTGAATCACACTCACCTAAAGAGGCTGAACTCGTGACGATGCTCCAGAATTTTGATGTTGTCGGCATTCGTTCCAAAACGCAGATAACTGAAAAAGTTCTTCAGGCCAATCCGCACCTTTTAGCTGTCGGGTGTTTTTGTATCGGGACAGATCAAGTGAAATTAGACCAGGCTAAACGTCTAGGTATTCCCGTGTTCAATGCTCCCTACAGCAACACAAGAAGTGTGGCCGAGTTGGTACTGGCTGAGATTGTCGCGCTTTCTCGACAGTTGGGTGATCGAAGTATGATGGCCCACCGTGGGGAGTGGATGAAGTCGGCTGTTGGTTCCCGTGAAGTTCGTGGCAAGACATTGGGGATTGTAGGATATGGTCACATCGGGAGTCAGGTCAGTGTGTTGGCAGAGTCCTTTGGAATGCGAGTCGTTTATTTCGATGTGATCAAAAAACTTCCGCTTGGAAATTCGCAACAACTTGAAACGCTTGAAGACGTATTGCGAGTCTCTGATTTTGTTAGCTTGCATGTGCCCGATACAGCACAAACCAAACAAATGATCACCGAGCGTGAACTTTCGCAAATGAAGAAGGGCGCGTGCCTCATTAACGCCAGCCGGGGATCGGTCGTGGTGATTCCGGCGCTTGCTGAGGCTTTGAAATCGAATCATTTGGCTGGAGCGGCCGTGGATGTTTTTCCAGTTGAGCCGAGCTCAAACAATGAGAAATTTGTGAGCGAGTTGCAAGGTTTGAAGAATGTGATTTTGACTCCGCATATTGGTGGGAGCACCGAGGAGGCACAAGAAGCGATTGGAATTGAAGTGGCGCAGAGTTTTCTTGGCTTTCTTAAAAATGGCAGCACTCGAGGAGCCGTGAATTTTCCGAATGTTGATTTGCCGATCTTACACGATAATTCGCAGCGGATGATTAACGTGCATCAAAACGTTCCAGGAGTTTTGGGCGAAATCAATAGCATCGTTTCAAAGTTTGGTGTGAACATTACGGCTCAGGGACTTTCGACAGATTCGAATGTTGGCTATCTCGTCATGGATATGGAGGGGCGCGCAGAGGAGGTGTCGAACTTGGTCGCCGGCCTCAAAACAAGCATTAAAACTCGCCTTGCTTAGGGCCATGACCTCTTGGGTTGCATTGCGACCCAAGAGCACAAGAAATGAGTTTGGAATTGTTCAGGGTGGGAACCACCGCAATTAAAGAAGCTCGTAGATTTAATATCGTTCATTGGGAATCGCATCGTTGGCGGGGAGACACTGTTGCCAATTGCCATTGTCGTCTTGCATGGCATAGCCATAAAACCACACGATTTGATCGTTCGGATATTGCACAAAGGTTTGATCTGGCATGTTTTCACTCAATCGGCCGTTGAGAGTGTAGCACCAACCGTAATAGCGCATGACTTGATGGGAATCGACGGCAATGAGATTGCCTAAACCATTGATTTCAAGAATGCCACTTTCATAACCTTTAAAAGGTAAGCGCATCTGAGTGAAAACATCGATGCTCAACGCTCCGACGGATCGTTGAGTTTTGATTAATAAAGGATCCACTTCCGTATTTAAATAAATTTTATTTTCAGGTCCGACTACCCAAAGGTGAACCGCTTGAGCCTTGGGAGATGTCATCCAAATTGAAAGCAAAAGGATCAGAGTGCGAAGCACGATCATAGGATTCTCCTCGTTTCCGTCTTAAAGAGCTTCCGCTGAGTGGAGCGGCAGCTTGAAGACAAATGTTAAGGAGTCGATTCATAAAGGCTAGTAGATCAAAATGCAATTAACGGTTCAATTTGGGTCTCAGAATGACGCCATCAGCGACGAGCTTTTGAAAAAAAACTTGAAATCTTGCAATCGCCTCTGGGGCGCTGATCGGGAGAACCTGTGGATTCAAGTTTGCGGCCCATTCGCTCAAATGGCCAAGACTTGCGCCATTGCAAATAAGTGTGAGTAATTCGAATTGAAACTCATCAAGTGCTTCTATGATACATTTTCCCTGGCGGTTTCGGTAACTCACAGAAAAGGAGTCGGCTTTGTCTTGCCACTTCTTGGAAAGCCAAATTTTTGCTATTGGCCACTGCCATTTTTGTACTCGCACCGAAGTGTCGACAACAAAACAAATTTTATTTGGTAAAGACTGACTGAGCAGTTGCCATTCCTGAGGCGTGGCGCTTGGTTGAACCGGAGTGTGAAAGATTTCACAAAGTATCCATTCGGCCTGTGCCAACTCGAGAAGGGCGCCGTGTTTCGATAAATGCTGGAGCTGCGTCTCCAAAAAACTAACAAAACTTCGACTAAGGTCAGCCAAGTTTGGAGATCGCGAGGTATGGTATTTTAAAAACTCAGAGCAGAGTGTCGAAAAATCTTCGCTTCCGAGTAAATTCATTAGAACTGGAAAATCATCTCTTAGGGAATCCGAAATTCGTTTTTGATAAGCATAGAGGTAAACGTCCAGTCTCTCGCTGCTTGAGAATTCAGGAGTTTCCAAGATTTGTTCTCGCAATGGGCTGTCTATGTCCTGCATTTGTAGGCAGGAGAAAAAGCTTTCCTGCCACTCTTGGAGATTCATTTTTGGTGGGACCTGTTTTGGAAATTGATCTTTATTTTTCTTCATCGCGATAGTTCTTTTTGTTTAGGTCTTTGCTTTTAGATAAATTTCTTTTGCAATCAAAATTTCATCTTCGAGGCGGGCGAATTCAGGAATGTCATCGTCCCACTCTACCATGGTTGAAATTTCGGGACGACGGGCTACGACCCATCGATAGAGTTCCCAAACCTCGGGGCGCACGGGGTGATCGTGCGTGTCTATTAGGTGGCGGCCGCGCTCTGCGCGGCCCTGCTCCGTCGCACTATGTGCTCGCCTTTGGCTCGCGTGCTCCTCCGCAGATAGGTGGCGGCCGCGCCCAGCGCGGCCCTGCTCCGTCGCACATGGTGCTCGCCCTTGGCTCGCGTGCTCCTCCGCGGTTAGGTGGTGGCCGCCTCCAGCGCGGCCCTGCTCCGTCGCAC
>CAYONZ010000002.1:37025-39341 GCA_964405465.1 uncultured Bdellovibrionales bacterium
TGCTCCTCCGCGGTTAGGTGGTGGCCGCCTCCAGCGCGGCCCTGCTCCGTCGCACATGGTGCTCGCCCTTGGCTCGCGTGCTCCTCCGCGGTTAGGTGGTGGCCGCCTCCAGCGCGGCCCTGCTCCGTCGCACGTGTTGCTCGCCCTTGGCTCGCGTGCTCCTCCGCTGTTAGGTGGTGGCCGCGGCCAGCGCGGCCCTGCTCTGTCGCACATGGTGCTCGCCTTTGGCTCGCGTGCTCCTCCGCAGCTAGGTGGTGGCTGCGCTCTGCTTGGCCTTGCTCTTTCGCTGGTGTTGCTTGCCTTTGGTTTGCTTGCTCGTCTGGGCTTGGGGTTTCGGATATTTGTTCTGATGGGCCTGCTAGGTGAATTTGCCCAACTTGAGCGAGAGGGATCGTTTCGAGATATTTGCGGGCGCTGGTGCCATGGTTGAATTGACTCACGAAAATATTGTTAAGATCTAAAAGTAAACCACACCCTGACTTTAGAACAATATCGCGCACGAATTCGGGCTCACTCATTTCTGCTTGTTTGAATTCTGCATAACTTGAGACGTTTTCAATTAGGATGGGACGCTTGAGAAACTCTTGCACCTTTTGAATGCGATCAACAACATGTTGAATGGCCTCGTGGGTATATGGAAGAGGTAAAAGGTCGTGGCTGAAATGTCCATGAATACTTGTCCAGCAAAGGTGATCTGATACCCAGGCTGGTTCGATAGCGGCGATAAGATCTTTTAGTCTTTCTAGGTAGAGTAAGTTGAGAGGGTCAGCACTTCCGATCGACATGGAGACTCCATGTAATACCACCGGAAATTTTTCTCGAACCTTTAGGAGTCTCTCCAGAGGTCGGCCGGCATATGCAATTCCCTTAGGGGGCTGGCTCGCTTGTGGGCCTCTCGAAAATATTTCTGACTCAGAAAAAAGGCCCATGAAATTTTCTGAGATGACTTCGAACCAAGAAACTCTCGGGCTTCCCTGCAGTACATCATCATAGTGCTGGGGGCGAAGCCCGAGTCCAAAACCTAAAAATGGGAACGACGAATCTGTCATTCCCTCAGATTACTTTTTTTCTTCAGGTTTTGCTTCAGCTTTTTCGTCGTGTTTTTCTGCGTGGCAATTTTTATCGCCTTTTTTGCAATCCTTCTTTTCGCCTTTGCATTTTCCTTTGCCGCCACAAGCCGACTTTTCTTCTTTGGCTTTAGTGTCATCAGCATGAGCAGTTACTGAAGCGCCTGCAATGACTCCAGCAAGAGCTGCAGCAGTTAGCAAAGTGGAAACTGAGGTTTTTTTGATGGACATGAATGTCTCCTTTTTGTGTTGGCAGAAACGCCGTTGGGTTTTCTAAATAGGCGGGCAAATACCACGTCTATCATGTTAATGATTGTGACATAGATCATATCCAGCTGGTCAATAAGTTTTGTTTGTGGCGTCTCAATTTGGAACCAAATTGGATCCTGATTTTTGAAGTACTCAGAGTGTTTTGCTTCACCTCAATTGCGTTTTAATTTGCGGCATTGCATTCGCTCAGAACTTTGACAAAATTGAGGGACCAGGAGGGAAGGTCTATGGGCAAGTTGAAAAGAATTGCGATAAGTGGTGCTCGACCAGCGAAGAGTCTTGGTCCTGTCCTTGGCGGTTGCACCTTTGTGTTGGCTGTGTCGATGGCTATGGTGTTGGGTTCTCTCCAGGTGGTTGCGAGCCAAGACAAGAAAACGAATCCAGATATTTCGAAACAAGGATCTGTAGAAAGCAAAGATGCGCAAGTATTGTCAGGGGGTAAAAGTAAAATGAGTGACTCAAAAAAAGAATATTGCAGTTTTCCGAAGGATGATTCTGAACTTCAGAAGTTGCTTTCAAAGGAGCAATATCGAATTGTTCGTCAGAATGGAACCGAATTGCCATTTCAGAATGCTTATTGGAACAATCATGAGGAAGGTCTTTATGTTGATGTCGTTTCAGGCGAACCGCTTTTCAGTTCCCAAGACAAGTTTGACTCAGGAACGGGATGGCCGAGTTTTTCGAAGCCTTTGAATAAAGAAGGTGTAGTTCGCAAAACCGATTCCTCGCATGGAATGGAAAGGGTAGAAGTGCGCTCAAAGAATGCAGATTCCCATCTTGGCCATGTTTTTAATGATGGACCCGGCCCAGACCATCAAAGGTTTTGCATCAACTCCGCATCACTCCGATTTATACCGCTAAAAGACCTGAAAAAAGAGGGATATGAACAGTACCTCGAGCTATTTGCGAAAAAGACCGGTGCGGGAACTGCGAAATAGAAAATGTTTTCCTAGAGAATTTGGAGCCAGTTGATCCCCCC
>CAYONZ010000002.1:39441-168297 GCA_964405465.1 uncultured Bdellovibrionales bacterium
CCCCAAAATTGGCAGTGTGACGGACCATCAACAACTCAAGCGCGTGCTCGAAATGTGTTCAAATTAAATAAAACCTATTTGCCTGCATTTTGGCCTGCTCGCGGGACAAATGATTTCTGGCAAGATTTTTGAAGCTAGCAGATGCGTGGAATTACCAGTTGGACGTATCATTAATAGACAGACCCTTCCTCTATTGGCTTTTGCACTTGTTGCGAATTCTCCGAATCTTTATGCTCAGGGAGCATTTACGATCCATTCGTTTCTCAACACTTTCGTGTCCTCCAAGGGAGCCGGAAGCCGATGTGATGACTTGGTCCCCAATGCAGGGTCATCTGGAGCGCAGCTACTTTCTACAATGCATCCTACACATGTTGTTACGACCAATGATTACGGTGAGGTGCACAGTCAAGTGGCGCCATCATCTCTAGAAAAACTCCTTGTGGTAAAGGGTGATGATGGGCATACGACTCAGGGGCCGGTGGTGTCTGAATTTGGCCTTAGTTTTTACTCGCAACTCTTTAGTGGTATCAGTTCGCATGGCGATACCCCTGCTGCGAAACCAACTCTTTCTCCAGAAAAAACACGTGAGATGATCGATGAGTCTTACGATCAACTCTTTGGTAATTATGAGGGACAGGGCCTTGGTCGAAGTGATTTGATACCGACTTACCGTCGCCATGATCTTGATCCTGAGAAGATTCCGCGCACAACGAAATTTCTTTTAACTAAAAATGGCAAACCTTGGATTTTTTGCTCGTTTCAGATGAGCACTGATCCAAAGAAAAGCCCGCTCAATAACGAAAATATTTTTCAAGGAATTCTTGAAGAGATGCCGCGTACACCAGGAGAAGTGGTGTTTGAGGGCAATCGCCTGATTCGCCTCGAAAATACATCGAAAGACAAAGAAGTGCCGGGAGAACTGCTTGCGGATTTCTTGCAAAAAGGATTTTCCTGGATGCGAAGTGAAAAAGAGAATCCAAGTTTTCGCGCCGATGTCATGCCCTACCTCATGGCCCATCTTTCAAGAATTGCAAGACCATTGACGGTGTCACAATCAGTGCTGATGCGTTCGCGGCCAGAGAATCCGTCGGCATTTGTATTTGAATTGAATGCCGAAGACCTAAAGCGGTGGGAGCACAGATTTTTTGTTCGAGTTATGCGTGCTCAGTTACGACGCTATCTTGAGCAGTACATATTTGGCGATGTATTTGTACGAGGGGTTCTCCCTTTTGAAAAACACATTTTTAAATACTATGGAATTTTTGATTTAAATAAAGCCTTTCAACGAGCACGATACCAAGAGTATTTGGTTTCGGGTGTCACTCACCGCGAGAGAATGAAGCGGCATGGGAGTAAGTTTTGGGCCAATCCAACTGAGTCATCGAAGGCTCGGGTTTCAGAGGTCCAGTTAGGGCGCTCGCAAGCAAAAGAGCTACTCTTTCGCTTGGATCAAACCGAAAAAGAACAGGTCTTTGCACCAATCGAATAAATTAATTCGGATTCAATTTTTAAAAACCGAGAACTAACAATTGTGGTTAGGCATCAAGGCGCGATCGTTCTCTTTGGAAAACACCATATTCAATTATGGTTTCGAGAGAATTCAAGAGTTGAGAGTCGGTGAATTGCGGAAACTCCGTCACCGAGTTGATGAGCACCCCAGTCAAACAATTGTGAATTGTTTTTGCCGCTTTGTTCACATCTAGATCATCTCGCAAGCGCCCTTGTTCTTTGGCACGGGCCAATATCCCATGAATTCGGGTGACCGCACGATTTTTAATGCTGGTATTGAGTTCTTTGATTCGATCGTCAAAGCCAGACAAGTAATAGAACTGTAAATAGAAACGAGCAAACTCAGGAGTCTCGCGAAAGATTTGCAGTGAAACCAAAAGATACTCACGAAGCTGATCCATCGGGTTTGAAGTTTGATCGAGTTGCTGTTGAGTCAAGGCAGCCGCGCGATCGAAAACCAAGTTGAGTGCCGTCGGAAAAATCTCTTCTTTCTTTTTGAAATAGTGAACGACCAGAGGTTGGCTGACACCACATTGGTCGGCGATCTTTTGAAAGCTGGTGTTGTGCAGGCCATAGGTTGCAATACAATAGATGGCTCCGTTTAGAATCTTGGCCTTGGTGGCTTCACCCTTAGAGCCTGGTTTTGTAATTCTCATTGTCCAACCTTATTAAAATTAATAGATCACTCAATTAATATGACTAAATATACCACCAAAGTACCTATATATCAATACGCCGTATAAAATTTATTGAGTACTTAATTAAATATTGAACCGAAAGCGAAAATGATGCATAACATCATCACGCCCCAACGTAAACGAGAAGGCGAGCCGAGGCCCCCCCTGAGGCTCGCTAACTCAAAATTCTCTCCTCGAGAACTGGAGATCGAAAATGAAAAAGAAAAGTACGACCCTAAAGGTGATACTCATTCAAGCATCGGTTTTGATCTCCAGTTCTTCTCCTTTTCGGACTCAAGCCGCGGATGAAGTTCCGCATGAAGAAACAGTTCAGATTCGCACGATAGCTTCAACGGCACATGAGGTTCGCTTTAAGCATTTGATGGCTAAGTGCCAGACGCGCCTTCAAGGCTACGATGAAAAGACATCGAATGAAATCTGCCAACAAACAGTTGCAGAAATGTTTAGTACAATTGCGCAACATTGAATTCGAAGTGCAGCAGCGCCAACTCCCGGGTCAGACCCAAATCAGTCCCAGATCTTTCCTGGATTGAGGATGAGGTCAGGATCAAATGTCTTCTTGATCGCTTTCATCAGTGCAATCTCCTGGGTGCTTCGGCTGTATTCAAGGTATGGTTTTTTGACCAACCCCACACCATGCTCAGCGGAAATCGAGCCTTGATATTTTTTTACCACGTCAAATAGAAGTGTATTCACCTTCAGACACTTCTCAAGAAATGCCTCTTTTGAAAGTGCTTCTGGTTTTAAAATATTAATGTGCATATTTCCATCGCCGATGTGTCCGAACCACACCACTTCAAAGTCGGGATAATTTTGATTCAAGACAGAATCTACATCTGCAAGAAATGCCGGAACATTCGCAATAGTCACAGATATGTCATTTTTGTAGGGCACGTAAGGAGAGGTGGCTTCAGAAATATCTTCGCGCATGCGCCAAAATTCACGGGCTTGGGTTTCATTCTGTGCGATCACTCCATCTAGAGCCCATTCCTCCTCAACACATTTTTCAAAATTTGCAAGAATCAAATTATTCATCTCGTCGTTCAGAGCCTCAACTTCGATCAAAAGGTAATAAGGGCAGGCAGTACCCATGGGACGAGCAAAACCAGTGTGATGTAAAACATGCTTCAAAGCCAATTCTGAGAAAAACTCAAAAGCAGTGAGCGGTAAAGTATCGCGAAATAGCCTGAATACTTTCATGATGGCATCGAGATTTTGAACACCCAATAACATCACGGTCAAAGGTTTAGGCTGCACTGTAAATTTCAGTGTGGCCTCAGTTATAAAACCGAGAACTCCCTCGCTTCCAATAAACAAATGGCGAAAATCTAAACCAGTGGCATTCTTAATGAGCCCGTTGTTAAATTCCAATATTTCGCCGGTGCCGGTCACCACCTGGAGGCTTGAAACCCAGTCACGCATAGAACCATAGCGAATGACTTTTACGCCGCCCGCATTTGTCGCAATATTGCCACCGATTTGGCTTGAACCACGTGAGGCAAAATCAACCGGGAAATAATATCCTTGGTCCCAAACGTATTTTTGGAGTGTTTCGGTGACTATGCCACATTGGGTCCGTACCGTGCGGTCGATGGTATTGAAATTCAATACCCGATTCATTTTCTCTAGGCTTACGACAACTTCGCCGTTAAGGGCGATGGCGCCACCACTTAATCCTGTTCGACCGCCAGAGGGTACTAAACAAATTTTATTTTTTCGCGCCCATTTGACCACTTGGGCAACCTCTTCAGTTGAAGTTGGAAACACAATGGTGGAGGGGCGTGGATTATAGTGTTTAACCCAGTCACGTCCATAAAACGCCAAGGAATCAGGATCATTGAGTGTGGATATTTGCGGGAGCTCTTGTTTTAGTGAGTTCGAAATATTTGTGTCCATGCCGTCATGGTAGGGGAGATGTTATTTTTAGGCAAGTCTGATATCAGAGTGTTTTTTAGGTCTTGCGAGCCTGCTTTGCCAAAGTTTCAAGTGCTACAAACTCAGGAAGTTGCTGTAAGTCGACAGGGAGATCTTTGCTGAGATTGTCAAAAATGAACTGTAGAGTCTTGCTGGCCAAAGGTACCATTTTTTTCTTAAGGGGTTCTGGTGCCGCACAAAGTTCTTCTGCCACTGCACCAAGCAGAGTGACGTCACTGAGTCCATAAGTCTTACCGGTACCCTTGAGCTTATGAAACTCCGTTTCAAGAAGCTCCCAGCTATTTTCACTGGAGAGCTTTTCGATATTTTGAATTTTTTCGGGAATTGATGCTAAATACTCTAGTCGCAATTCCTCGAGAAGCCCCTGCAGACTCATGCGGCATCGTCCTCAGAGTCTTGGCGAGAAGGAAGCACGGCTCGGCGAAAACTCATTATTGAAAAGTAAAAGATGGAGCCTTGGTCAACCTTACTTTCGAGATCGATGTAGCCCCCCATTTGTTCAACGAGCGCTTTGGCAATTGCGAGTCCAAGACCTGTGCCACGCATGACCGGGCTGTTGGAGTTAGCCCCTTGTCTGAACTTTTCAAAAATATAAGCCTGGTCCTCTTCAGGTATTCCAGCTCCATGGTCGCGCACGCTCACCATTAAGCATTGTTCTTTTCTGGAGTGTTGCTTTTCTTGAATTGCTATATTGATCGTTGAACCGACTGGGCTGAATTTTATCGAGTTCGAAATAAGATTAGTTAAAATTTGTTTATAGCGGTCGCGGTCCACTTCGGCCTCAAAGACGTGATCGATATGCACACTCAGATCCACTTTGGCTTTCAGAGCAAGTGGTTTGAGAGATTCAATCGTTTCAAACGTAATTAGATTTAAGTTGTACCACTTCATATCTAGAGGAAGTTTGCGCGCTTCGATTTTTGCCAAATCAAGAAGTTCGTTAATTAATCGAATCAGGCGATCGGTTTCACTTTCAGCGATACGCAGCAGTCTCAATACCTTGATGTCGAGTGCTCCAAAAGATTCTGAAGAAAGCAGGCTAAGCGAGCCTTTGATTGAAGTCAGTGGTGTTCGCAGTTCATGACTGGCGATACTCAAAAACTCACTTTTGGCTCTGTCGAGCGACTTTAAGTCGTCGACATTCTGGATGACCTGATGAGCAAGCGAGTTGAATTGCCGATGAAGGTTGCCTATCTCGTTGTCAACTGGAGTCGAAAAGCTAACCGAATAACTATTGTTAATGAAGTCGCGCATGTGCTTGGCCAGACGGTTGATTGGGGCCAGCACTCCAACGCGAATAAACGAGATTAAAATAAGAAAGGCGACGAGAGGAGTCGCAAAGGTCGCGAGTGCCCACATTTTTAAATTGTAGTTTATTGGGCCGAGCTGCGCTTCGAGCGTTCTGGTTTTAGAATCAATGAGCTTCCATAAAAACTGAAATCGTTTTTCAGAAAGTTTTGAGTCTTGTGAAGCATAGGCCTGAATGAAATCGCTCATCGCATTTTGTTCAACACTTTGTGGAAGTGAGTTCTTGGTGACCTGTAAAAGTTGAAAAGTCATGGCCGTGTAAGATTCGTGTCGAGCTTTTAGCGCCACTGCAAGTGCATTGTGTTGCGATTTGATTTGCTGTGAAACATTTGTCCAGCCAAGGTGTGCGTTGTAAGTTTGCAGGGCAAATACACTGGTGATGGCGATCGTCACGAGAAAGAGGATTTTAAGGCGAAAAGTAAGGCTGATCATGCGACCCTCGTATTTTGTTTACTAAGTAAGGTGTCGATTTCAATACAGATAGATTGTGGATCAAAAGGCTTGGCAATTCGCCCTATACCTAAGGCTTCTAGCTCGATGAGTTCCTGGGGATCGGATTTGGCTGTCAAGAAAATGATTGGAGTTCGAAAAAGTTGATTTTTTAACAACTCCTCCGCAACTTCTTTGCCACTCAATTTCGGCATCATTCCATCGAGGATGATCAAATCGAAACTCTGTTGCTTCGCGATGTTTAATGCTTGTTCGCCATCGATGGCAACTTCGACACTATGTTTGCCTAAGGTCTCAAGGCAGAGTTGGGTGATAACCTGAATATGAATGTCGTCTTCGGCCAGCAGAATCCTCATCTATTCACCTGCCGCCGATTTTAATTTCGGATGAACCAGTTCTCCAACTTCATTTGCCAATTCGAGAGGGTCTAGTGGTTTCTCGAGAACCTTGTCGACATTGAGTCTTGATTCAAGCACAAGTTGTCGAACATCTGGTTGCCCAGAGAGAATCATAATTTTGAGAAATTTGTTTCGAGAGCACTCGCGAAGTCGTGTGACAAAATCAAGCTCACGCGAGGAGCCGATGTTACAATCTGAAATGAGTAGGTCGAAGTTCGAAGCTTTAAGAAGCACCTCTGATTCATCTTTAGATTGCGATACCACCACCTGATGATTGAACTTGTTCAATATTTTTTGGCCTACGCGCAAAATATCGAGATCATCGTCAAGCATGAGAATTCTCGCCATGGATTCATTCCTTTAAAAGCACTCACTGGGCTTGAATTCGAAATGAATCAAGTCTCACTGAGTTGACTCTTTCTTTATCGGAAAATTTTTGCAAAACCTCACCATGTGAAGGTCCAGAGCTCAAGCAGAGAACCGATCTATTTACCTAGACTTTTGTAGATTGGGCAGACTCTCCAAGCTCCAGTGATGATGAGGACGACCCCAATATAGGCCCACCACGGTCCTCCGGCCACGGCCCATGCGACCAGCAAGATTCCAAAAAACAGTCTAAGGCTTTGGTCAGTGCGTGAGACATTGATTTTCATAAGCTCTCCCAAGAAGTTTTCGCTACCATACATTTTTATTGAAGCACCAAAGTTATATTAGAAATTTTAGGGCAGTCCATTCACAAAGTCGATCGCAGAATTTTGTCACGAATAGGGATTTGCAGCAGTTGTTGAGGAACACTTAAAAATAATTGATCAGCTATAGGCAAATCATGGTAATTGAATTCAATTGAGAAGAAGAACCGAAGTGTTTGTCGCTACAGAGGGAGTATTTGTGAAATTTGATCCTATAAGAATCGCCAGTAAATTTTCAAATCCTAAGATTCGCAATAAAGTGTTGGATGTACTCTTGACGTTTGGAATTCCGTTTAATCGTTGGCTTGGAATGAAAATCGTAGAGCTCACATCACAGGTCTCTCGAGTTCAATCCAAACCGGTCAGGCTACGTGAAAATCATGTGGGCACGGCACATGCGTGTGCTTTGGCTCTTTTAGGCGAGTACACGGCAGGCCTACTTATTGCGAACAACTACTCGTTTGCAGATTACCGAATCATAATTGGTAGTTTGTCGGTCGAGTACCATAAAAAAGGAAGGGGATTTCTTTTGGGCGAAGCCAATGCTCCTGAAGTGTGGCCAAAACCCGGTATGGTGTCGGAAGAAAATGAAGCTGCTGATTTTTGGATCGAAATGACCACGGAGATCACCAATGAAAAACGAGAGCTTGTCGCGATTTGCAGAACAAAATGGCAGATTAAGGCCTGGAAAAGTATTGTCGCCCATTCATAATTTGTGAAGTGTCAGGCGCAATGGTGCGCTTTAATAAACTGTAAAACAAAACTTTGCAAAACACTGCGGTAGATCGCAAGCCTTGCCGGTGAATGGATAGAGGAAATTTTCATTAAAAAAAAGCGAAGCACACATAAGCGGCTTCGCTATTTTTTTGTCACGAATCGTCTTCGTCGTGACATCAGTTATTGAAATAATATCAGCTGTTGAAGGCTTTGGTGATCGTCTCTTGAAGTTCTCCTGATTCGACCATTTCCATCATGATATCACTTCCGCCAACTAGTTCTTTGTTTACATAGAGTTGTGGAATCGTTGGCCAATTTCCAAAATCCTTGATTCCCTGGCGGATCTCCGCATCTGAAAGAACATCCACAGTGGTAAATGGTACGTTCAACTGTTGAAGGATTGCCGCTGCCCGTGCGGAAAACCCACACTGTGGAAACTCTGCGCTTCCTTTCATGAAAAGGACGACTTTGTTTTTGTTTAAAATTTCTTCGATTCTTGATTTTACATCTGCCACGTTGGCTCCTCTTTTAAATTCGGTTAAAGTAAAACATATAAAAATATTTTAATTAATGAGTTCCACAATTTTATTTAACGTCTATTTCACGACTGTTTTGATCATCAGAGCATGCACTTCACCGCTCTTTAGTTCAGTATCAAATACAGCCATCACGTCTTTGTGGGCTTGAATTCTCGTTTTGCCTTGAAAGGCAGAGCTTGCAATTTGCACTTGGTAATGGTCGTGGGTGCCAGTCATATCCACCACCTCAACTTGTCCATCTGGATAAGCCGATTGCAATTTTGCTTTAATCTCTTGTGGAGTCATGTGTACCTCACTTTGTTTTTTACAATGGCCAAGTCAAAGACCGAAGCTGTTGCCTTCGTAAATCAAATTGCAGGGCAGTTTGAAATGTCTGAGATGGCCAGTGCATTTTCTTAAGTTTTTGAAGGCTTAGTCATAGGCTAACCGGGTTTACGGTGGCAAGAACTGAAATTCAGTGTTATAACCCTTTCTATGTGGGTAGATGGTTTTTCGGATCAAGATCATATCAAGCGTGAACGGCGTAAAGCTGCCGAAATGCGTGAGAGCCAGTGGTGGAGGCAGCAGCTTGGTCACGGCAACTGTTATCATTGTGAAAAGAAGTATGACAAAAGTCAGCTCACGATGGACCACTTGATTCCCTTGGCTCGAGGGGGAAAATCCACAAAATCAAATGTGGTGGTCTCCTGCAAAGAGTGCAACACAAAAAAGGGATTTTACACGAGGGGCGAGCTGGCTCTGATGGAGATTTCCAAAGTGGCCTCCACTGAAAAGGAATCTTGATCCTCCGAAAAAATCAGGAGATTCAAAAAACTCGAGAACCGTACGACTCAAGCGATCATGCTGTTAAAGGATTTCTGATTGGGAATGACCTGAGAAGTCGTCGATGAAACTCTGCACTTCTGTTGCCGAAAGAGGCTTGCGAACAAGATCACTCTGCCAAATTTTTTTTTGCAAAGCGGGGCGGGCGATTTTCTCGAGAGAGGCCCAAAGAAGCCCCAATAGAACTGACCCTACCCAGCTCAAGAAGCAGAGAAATAGACTGAGGATGATAAGGTGTCGTAAGTTTTGTGCCCTATCTTTTTGAGGGTCGTGAGTTTTTCGGGCGCAGATGGTTCCGGTGGACTCATTCCATGCGGAATCGATCTGTGCGAGGTTCGTTTGAAGGAATTGCAATTCCTTCGATCGAAAAAAACGGAGCGAGCGCAAAACGAGCGCAATGCTCATTGAGCATGAAACGAGAAATCCTAAACAATAAAAAAATACCAATTCTGGCATGAAAATAAACCTCTTGAGGGCGGTGACACCCTCGTTAAATGCGATCTTATGTTTATATTTGTTCCCGAAATGATCAAATATACCATTAGGTTGACGCGATGAGATATTTTTGCAATAAGCTCCAGTCAGAGAAATCAGAGATATCAAAAAAGGGGATTCGAATGAAAAAGCCGAACTATTCAATGGGATTGCCTCGTCTTTGCTTGTTCGTGATGCTCGCTGTTTTAGGACAAGTCATTTCGGGAGCACGTGCTGACGCCGATGTTTGGCCAGTCACTCGAGATTGGAGTCCTGAGGTTGAGGCTGAGTATCGAACTTGGGTCAATGACAATGTGGACGCAAATCTTTTCGTGCACAGAGGAAGAGCCTATTCAGGGATGTTGTTGGATTGTGCCGATGCCGTCTATTCGATTCGCGCTATATTTGCATATGAAAATGGTCTGCCATTTTATATGCAGGACCCTTCGGATTCACGGCGTAAAATCACGAGCCAGATCACAAAATTTGATAAGATTGCGGATCCAGCTTTGCGTTTTAGAAAATTTTTGACCTATCTGTTTGGTGTAGTCGGTACAGACTCATTAGCAAATGATAGCTATCCGACAGCCATTAATCGAGAGGCGGTGGGCTCAGGTACGATGATCATTACGGATCGGGATTCGCATCATTCTTGGACCATCCAAAAAGTTTTGAAAACAGGAATACCCTATTTGATCTTTGGCTCTCGCCCTGCGGTGAATCGTCTTTACGAACGCGTTGATATTCCTTCGATGGAGTTTATGTTTCATGACAACTTGACCAATACAAGAGCGGGTTTTCGCAATTGGCGTGCACCCGAAGACATTGGAAAACCAGTGTGGCAGGCTCAAGGTTACAGCAACGAGCAATATCGTATCGCGTATTCCAAATGGCGTGCCACTGTTCAGAAAAAACTTTCGACTATGAATGAAACTGACGAAATGAGGCTCGAGCGACTTCAAACCGGGGTTTGCACGTCTGCTCAAGAGCGCATCACCATCGTTCAGCTTGGGCTTTCGGCGTTGGCAAAACTTGGCGCTGACCAGTGTATGAATGCAAAACAATTTGATGATTACTCCACGCCCAATAGAGATAAACGTATGCACGATGAATTTGTTGATTTGATTCAGGCCTACAAAGCTGTGGTGGCCAAGAACAAAGTGGGTAGTTTGTCCTCTGGATTGCGATCCTCGTTGCGGGAAATTATCGAGGTTGATGCGCAACGGGGTGGCGATTTGCAATCAAAGTTTTGTCGAGTTAATGTGAAGCCTGGATTGAGTCTATCGATCGGAGAATTGCGTCGCCGGTCTTTGGAAGGTCTTTTGTCAAGCAATCCACATGACCCTGCAGAAGCTCGGTGGGGAGACACTCGCTTTGTGAGTGAACGGGCGCGCAGTTGCCCAGTATATTAGGATGTATGAATAAAATAAAACAACGTTCTCTTAAAGTGATAGTCTTGCTGCTCGTGATTTCAACGATCGCCGCTTTTTTGTGGCGTAGTCACTTGAGCGCGTCGCGAAGAGTAGGTAGTCCTGCTGTCGATCGTCTCAATGGCGATTACCTAAAGCGGGCTAAAGCAGAGAAGTCGCTCGAGGATTCCGAGGCGCCGCTGACTGGTTTTGCTGACGGTGGGGGGCATGAGGATGATGGGCTTCTACAGCAGGATGTTCTTGAAGAAAACTCTCGCAAAGAAATAAAGAAATGCTGGGGACGAGAAATTGAAGCATCAAATCTCGAGGAGTTGCTTTTTAATCTCTTTGGTAATGAGGCCACGCACGAGGTGTTAAATTTTGCCAATTACCATTTTGAGTCTGCAGACGGCGTTCGCCGCCGTTTACATGTTGAAAACGGTTCTGGAGGCAAGGCATTGAAAGTAAAGCTGTTCGCTGAGGATGCAGAGGGACTTCCTGATCTTCAGGAGTTGCCAGAAGAACTTCTTGGAGATTCAATTTCTCAGGAAATGGTGGACTCTTATCTGATCGGACGCAAGGTGAGCTTTCGTGAGCGTTCGTGGACGTTTGCCAGTCAGGGGCATCGAGTAGATCTCAAAAGTGAAAATGAGCGCATAAAAGAAGCACACGTGGTGGCTGGGGCAGTTGATTTTGGCTGTGCTCTTCAGGGGCAAAGCTTCATTTGTCGGTGCCTGTCCTCGGCGAATCAGGGTCAGCAAAAATAATAGTTTTTTGAAATGGCAAGTGCCGTGGTTTGCACTGATGTTTCACAGTGATTTTTTACTGTGGATTTGTCGGAGCTTTCTCTTCGACATCGAGAAGCGAAATTTCATAGAGGAGTGTGGCGTTGGGTGGAATTACGTTGGATGCTCCTCGATCACGATATGCCATCGGCGGAGGAATGATAAGGCGTCTGCGGCCTCCCACTTTCATATTGACGATACCTTCGTCCCATCCTTTGATGACAATTGCATTGCCCAGAACAAAAGAATATGGCGCGTGGTCTTTCCCATTGTCGAGTTTTTTGCCCTTGTAGCCATTGGCTTTGCTGTCAAATAACCAGCCCGTGTAGTTAACTTTAATCATCCGCCCCTTAACTGCTATCTTACCTGTCCCGATTTCAAGGTCTTCTGTGACTAGAGTAGAAATCGGTCTTTTCTCTTCCAATGGGGAGGAGCTTGTGGTGGCGTGTTTTTCTTCAGTCTTTACTTCTTTCTTCTTCTCAGGTTTTTTTTCTACTTTTTTTTCAGACTTTTTTTCTGCTTTTTTGACTTCTTCACTTTTGGGAGGAGTGGCTTCTGTTTTTACGCCGGCAGGAGTTGTAGAGTTGCCGGTTTGGGGGACTGAGGTTTCTTGAGCAATTGCTGAACTGTTGAGCACAATCGGCAGGAGTAAGAGGCCGTTCTTGCTTAAAGACCCAATGACTTTGCAGAAATTAATCAGGCGATCGAACGGCATGTATCCTCCGAAAATCATTTTGATCGTGTATGTCTCGATAAAATTCTAAAAGGCGCGTCAAGGGTTGTGCAAGAACTTCTTGAAAAATCCAAAGGATTCTCCAAGGATAGAATATACAGTTCGTGTTTTTTAAATCCGGCTAAGAGTGATCAGCACAATTGAGTGGTCGCGCGAATCCGTCTCGCAGCGCCAGCGGTTGGGATATTGGTTGAAGGAAACCTTGGATTTAATGATCGCGAATACAACAGAAGCAGTAACAAAAGGTAGTGCCAGTGACCAAGAAAATTACCAGCAGCAGTACGGCCGAATATTTTGCGAAGAATCTCCAGCAGGTTGGATTTTCTTCGCCGCTCAAAGCAGTGTTGACCACATTGAAGGAAGCTGTCGACAATTCACTTGATGCATGTGAAGAGGCAGGCCTTTTACCCGATGTGAGCGTGCAGATTTCTAAAATTGGCTCCGGAGCCGCAAAGAATACAGATTTGGTTGAGATCATTGTGGATGACAATGGGCCGGGAATAGATCCGGATGATCTTGCCAAGGTGTTTGGCGAATACTTGGCATCTTCTAAGTTTGGTCGGGGCCAATGCTCGCGAGGGCAACAGGGGATTGGTATTTCTGCTGCCACGACATGGGCGCAGTTGACCAATGCTTCAGGTGTTCGGGTGACGAGCAAAACGAAGACTATGCGTAAGGCTGTGACGGCTATTGTGGATGTGGACATTAAGGGCAATAGAGGAATTCTCAAGAACAAAGAGACTATTGATTGGGATCGGCCGCATGGCACGCGCGTTGAATTTCGCATCGATGGACGGGTACAGTTGAACGGTGACGGTGGTTTGTTGACCTACCTTGAGGGAACAACCTTAGTAAATCCGCATCTCACCTTGCGATATAAAATGCCAGATACCGACTGGGTTAATGTTGAACGTGTGACAGAGGTGGTGCCAGATATTCCAGCCGCAAGTTTGCCCCATCCGCACACCATGAAGTTGGGCGAGTTCATGACTCATGCAGGATTGTTTGGCAATATCGAGTTCGGTAAATTTCTGCAAAAGGGATTTTCTCGGGTGACTGATTTGACATTGAAGGAGCTTGTTGCCAACGGCATGCCAAAAGCAATTTTGTCAAAATCGCTCGCGAAGATGTCCGAAGAGGATTACAAACAAGCATTTCAGGTGGTGCAAAAAACTGAACTGCAGAATCCCTCAACAAAATCAGTTTTAATTGTGGGCGAAGAAGCTCTCGCAAAAAGTATTCAACGCTTGGGTGAAATTGACTTCTTTAGCGTGGTGACTCGAAAGCCTCGCATCGCTGATTTTAAACCAGTCGTTGTTGAAGTTGCACTTGCCAGGTTCTTGAATCGGGGAGGCGCAGATGAATCCATTCAACTTTTACGTTTTGCGAATCGTGTGCCGCTTCAGTTTGATAAGTCGGCATGTGCGATCACTCAGGCTGTTGAATCTGTGAATTGGCGATCATATGGATTACAGCAAGGTAAAGACAGCTTGCCTGCTGGCCCTTATGTTTTTGCAATTAGTGTGGTGTCGCCTTTTATCAAATTCAAAAATGCGTCGAAAGAAACTATTGATGCCAGTGAAGAATTGGTTGAAGAAATTCGTCGGGCGTTGATGCAGGCCGGACAGAAGCTTTCACGCCATATTCGGCATGAATCAAAGATTGCAGACCTCGAAAGAAAAATTGCACATATTGAGCAATTCGGACCGATTTTGGTTGAAGGGCTCGTGAACATAACTGGCGCCAACGAGAAACGAAAAAAAGCTGCTGAAGAGGGCTTGCGCAAGCTTTTGGGCCGTGACGCTCGAGATGCTGAAAAAGACTTAGATGATGCAGAGTCGGCGCTGAATGCTTTGAAGGCAAAAGAGCGCAAGGCAGGAATCGGATCTGCAGATGATTCCTCTGCGAGCGAGGGAGAGAGTGATACTGATGGGGATACTGAGTCGTTTGATGATTCAGGAGAAGCGCCACGTGGCACTGGAAAATCGACAACGGCCAAAGCAGGTATAGGTACAACAGCAAGAGCGGCCACGACTACCACGGCTAAGGGCGCTAAGGCTGTAACCACAGGTAAAACTGCAAAAGCAAATACAGCGACGACAACTGCAAAAGCCGCGGCAACAAACAAGAAAGCTTAAGGGGATTAGATCATGGATAAAATTATTCGAATTAGAAAACTTACGAAAGATATTCCCCGAGAAGCAAGGGCACTCTGTGATGCTGTACTGAAAGAATTGGAGATGGCCAATCGCCCCGTACTCGAGGCTGTAAAGTGCGCATTGGATAACTCGAATTATAATCCAAAGGTTGGATATCTTACGCCTGGGGATAAAAAGGTTCGGACAGAGCTCAATGTTTCGAGTGTGCAGAAAATGGCGAGAGTGATTTTTTTACTTGAGATTCTTTTGCGAAATTTAGATTCAGGTGCGGTGAACACAAAGAGGGAATTGTACTACATAGCGAAAGGTTCGGTGAAATCGAATAGTCGTTTGAAACCACTTGATTTTGCTGATCAAGAAGAGAGCGATTCGATAATTGATTTTATTGGAGATATGCTCGAGGTTTATCGAGAAGAATTGAATTGTTTTGCGAACGATCGAGGGGGACAAACCTACTCTCAACAGTTGGTTGTAACCGAGACCCTGTCGGACGGAGCAAAAGCGGTTATTGATCTGAGTACACTCGGAACATCACCATTTCAACCGAAGAACAAACCCCAGGCTTTGACGTTGAAGGTGAAAAAGAAAGTCGATTTTTGTTTGGTTGTGGAATCAGAAGGTACGGCCGGTACATTGGTTGCAAACGGAATGACGAAGAGGAACAATTGTATCATTATCGGTGCGCAAGGTGTTCCCTCGAATGGTGTACGGGGATGGACTAAATTGATTCAGAGTGAGTTGAAGGTGCCAATTTACTTTTTCGGAGATCTGGACGCGTACACACTGCAGAATATTTTTCGAACTTTGAAGGCAGGATCCGCAGCGAGTTTGATTCGGAACAGCGATTTCTCAGCTCCAGAGGTGCGATTTTTAGGTGTTTTACCTGAAGATATTAAGAAGTATGATCTCGATTGCTACCAGGTTAAAGAGAGTGATGCGGCTGAAGCGCGTTCTTTGAAGAAGGCCAAAGATGCTTTGGCAAATGACCCGTTCTTTCAGGATAAGCGAAATAAAAAATTGGCTGATATTCTCCATTGGTTGGTGAAGAACAAGCTTCGTTGTGAACAGCAGTCCTTGTTTGCTGTAAACCCGAAAGATCCATTGACCACAGAGAAAATCATTCTTGAGAAAATCAAGAATGGTTCATTTGTTTAAATTGGATAGAACTCAAGATTTGGGGCGAGGGAGTGATACCACGAAAGTGGTATTGCTTTGGCGAAAGTCATAGATTAGGTCGCCGCCGTGAGATTCAAGAATTCCCTTTGAAATGCTGAGGCCTAGTCCGGTTCCTTTACCCGTTTCTTTGGTTGTGAAAAACGGGCGAAATATTTTTTCACGGTCGGCCGGTTTTATCCCTGCGCCGCTGTCGATAATTTTGATTTCAATTTTGTTTTTAAAGAAATGACTGCTGATTTTGATCCATTTATTTTCCTGCATTTGAATAGAGTCGAAAGCGTTGTTTAAGAGGTTTAAAAAAACTTGGCCGATTGATACTTCTTGGGCTTCGACTTCGATGTTTTTGTCGAGTTTTTCGAGATCAAGAGTGACGCCGTGGTAGCGAAATCGCTCTTCGCAGAGTTGCAATGTGTTTTCGATAACAGTGCTTAAATTTATTTTGGCATAGGGGTCATGGGTTCCATCGCGGGCAATAGTTTTCATTCCTGTTACTATTTGTGAAATTCGTTTTACTGTTTCTCTGGCGCCCGTCACATTTTCTAATATTTTCTTTTTACTTGGAGATTCACTTTCGACTTGCAGTTTAATGAGAGTGAGCTTTCCTTGAATCACGGCTAGCGGGTTATTGATTTCATGCGCTATCCCTCCAGCCATCTCTCCAAGAGCGGCCAATTGAGAGGTGTGTTGCATTTTTGCCTTACGCTCTTCGAGTTCAAAGACCGCGGCATCTTGCTGAAAACGGAGATTGAGAAACACCACCGAGAGGGTTGCCGCCGCAATTGTTTCACAGATGTAATAAAATCTTTCGCGTGAAATGAGATGATAGACCTGCTGGGAGTCTGGCAAGTTGGCCAGATCTGGAAAACCGAATTTGAAAAGGATGAGGCTAGCAACGCAAGTGACGATGGTGACCACAATCCATTTTCGTTCTTGATCCGAAAAAAAAGCCGTGGCAACTCCGATAACTGCAATCAAAAGATTCTCTGCACCGGTGCGCTCTCCTAAGACTCCCGCAACGAAAGCCAGAACAAGTGTGGTGCTCAAGGTCGAGATCACGCGAACCCAAACAAAAGTGCCGCGAAATTGAAAAAGAACGAACTGCGTACATAGGAGAAGCGTGTTGGCTCCTACCGCAAGCATTAAGACTTTTGCCTCGGAAAGCCAGTAGATACTAAAGAAGACGAGATCACCAAAGAGCGCAAAGAAAAGCGCGATGATGAAGGCCACTCGTTTTTGCGCAACAATAGGAGTGTCATCCTTCTCTGCAGATTTGGTGGCGAGACGATAGATCCAATTTTTCTTTTTGCTGTTCGGCATGATGACCTTCAAGCAGGAAATAAGAACGTGCTGTTAATTCAATTTTATATTTATATCTCTTGTGATGTCGATAGAAAGGGGGCCGGTTTTTCATGCTCTGGCCCTTGGTGTCTTTGTTAATCATTAACGAGAGAGTTTGCGACACAATTGTTTAACGTTTAGGATGACTTTTTCCAACTCCAGCTGGGGTTGTTCCAGACTTGGTTGGCCCATGTGGTGTGTGTGTTGGCAACCCAGTTCTTTTTTCGAAGTTTGTTCCAAATAAAATTTTCGACTTCCTCTGGCGTCTTCGCATCAATCGTGAGGAGCATATCCCAATCGCCCATGACAGACCATGCGGTGTGAACCTCTTTCCACTCATTGAGCCAGTTCCAGTCGTTAGTTCTAGGTACATTCTCGTTCCACTTGACCCAAATTTGTGCTTGCCACATTTGTCCCTCCCTTTGGCCCCTAGGCGTTGTTGACTTGCGGGCCATGCTTTTGAAATTTGTTGAGCTTAATTTTATACCGAACACTTTGTTCGGTGGAGTCTAGAGGCAGAAGATCTGGTCTAATAGTTGGGCCAAGACATTTCGATAGTGGACTGGTCTTGGTGCGATCCAATGGGTTGTATTATGTGCGATCCAATGGGTTGTATTATGTGCGATCCAATGGATCGACTATCCTACGCAGTTTTTCACTAAAGCTCTGGGCCCAGGTTTGGGCGAAGAGGGATTCTCGGGCAACCAGGCCTATGCGGCGCACTGGGGCTGGGTCTAGCCTCGTGATGGCTGTTTCAGGGACGTGATGACCACGAGCCACGGCTAGCGGAATGAGGCCGTGACCGAACCCAGCTTTCACCATTTGCACAATTGCGGCGAATGATTCGACGCGATTTTCAATCGTGACGTGGGGCTCAGAGCGCTTCAGTCGCTGTTCGATAAGCTTCCAGGTGGAAGAAGCCTCTTCGATGGAAATGACATTCCAAACTTTGGGGCGGTTTTTCTTTGGGAGTGGTGCGAATTCGCTGTTGACGATGACCAGTGGCTCCTCCAGAAGTGGCAAGAATTGCAGGTCCCTACCTGAGGCGGGCTCCGAACACAGGGCCATCATGTATTTTCCGCTGCGAACAAACTCGGTGGCGAGAAGACTTCGGTGGACGTGAACTTCCAACTTGAGATGACTCATTTGTTTGATGGTTTTCTGCAGGGCCGGTGCTCCCCAGGAGGTCATGATCGATTCTGAAACGGCAAGAGTGAGACGCGTTTCTGAAGGCGAGTGGTCGGCAGTCAACAGTAGACGAAACTCGGCGAGTAGTGGTCGGCCTTTTTCAACGAGGCGCAAGCCCGCAGGAGTGAGGCGTACCTTGCGCCCCTGAGGCTCGACCAGCGTTAATTTGGTCTGCGTTTCGAGCGCTTTGATGCGTTTGGAAATTGCAGACTGGGTGAGGCGCAGGCGAGCTGCCGCTTCTGTGACGGTTCCAGTTTCATGAAGGGCTTCTAGAGCCTCTAAGAGGTCGAGCATCGTCTGTGGCCTTTATTTGATCGGTGTTTTAAAGTATTCCCAAAACTACTTAATCCTATTCTATTAATTCATTTTATTCTACAGTGAATTTCGGCGATATTGTCGTTGAGGCGAGCGAGGAACCCGCGGCGAGTTCTTGAGATAATGCCCAAAGAATGGGCTCTCTGGAGAGGTTGACGCAGCTCAATGACTGTTGAGAGGTACTTGGGCGTCGAAATAGATTCTAGGTATTCAAGACGTTTTCAATAAGAAGAAAGAAGGTTGCTATGGCTAAAATTGAGACAACGCCAGAAATGGTGAAACAGGTCTACAAAAAATCTGCTGAGCGAATTGAAGTTGTGCGTAAGCGCTTAAATCGTTCACTGACTTTGGGTGAAAAAATTGTATTCGGTCACTTGGATGATCCGCAAAATCAAGAACTCGAGCGAGGTAAAAGTTTTCTTTTGCTTCGTCCTGACCGCGTGGCTATGCAAGATGCCACTGCACAGATGGCGATTTTGCAATTCATGTTGGCAAATAAAGATGAGGCGGCAGTGCCGTCAACGGTTCACTGCGATCACTTGATTCAGGCCTACAAAGGTAAAGCCACTGACATGGCTTCTGCAAACAAAACGAACGAAGAAGTTTATAATTTTTTGGCGACAGCTTCATCACGTTACAATATTGGTTTTTGGAAACCAGGCGCCGGGATTATTCATCAAGTGATTCTTGAAAACTATGCTTTCCCAGGTGGATTGATGATTGGTACTGATTCACATACGCCAAATGCTGGTGGTCTCGGTATGTGTGCTGTGGGTGTTGGTGGTTCTGATGCTTCTGATGTCATGGTGGGGCTGCCATGGGAAGTAAAGAATCCGAAGTTGATCGGTGTTCATTTGAAGGGAAAAATGAACGGTTGGACTTCAGCTAAAGATGTAATTTTGAAACTCTGTGGAATGCTGACTGTAAAAGGTGGAACAGATAAAATTGTTGAGTACTTTGGTGAGGGAACTGCCTCCATCAGTTGTACTGGAAAAGCAACGATCACTAATATGGGTGCAGAGTTGGGCGCAACTTGTTCTGTGTTTCCATACGACGATCGAATGGGTGCCTACTTGAGGTCGACAGCTCGTGCTGAGCTTGCGACGCTTGCTGATCAACATAAAGAGTTGCTCACTGCTGATGCGGACGTGATTGCAAATCCGAAAAAATATTTCGACGAAGTTTACGAAATTGATTTGAGTTCACTTGAACCGCATCTTGTAGGACCACACACTCCAGATTTGGCTCGTCCGATTTCGGCAATCGCAAAAGAGGCCAAAGAAAAAGGTTGGCCAACAAAATTGTCTTCTGCTTTGATTGGTTCATGCACCAACTCTTCGTACGAAGACATTGGCCGAGCCGCATTTGTCGCACAACAGGCTCTTGATGCTGGTGTGAAAATGTCGCAACCATTTTTGGTGAGTCCGGGTTCTACTCAAGTTCAACACACGATTGAGCGTGACGGGCAGATGGCTGTTTTGAATTCTGCTGGTGCGACAGTTCTTGCAAATGCCTGCGGTCCTTGTATTGGGCAATGGAAACGTGATGATATCAAGTCGGGTGATAAAAACACGATTGTGACTTCGTTCAATCGTAACTTCCGTGGCCGTAACGATGCGAACTCTGAAACGTTGGCCTTCATCGGTAGCCCAGAGATGGTGATGGCACTTGGTTTGGCTGGACGGTTAGACTTCAATCCGATAACCGACGAACTGGAAACTCCTAAAGGAAAGATCAAGTTAAAAGCGCCTGTGGCTCCAGATCTTCCGGCAAAAGGCTTTATGCCAGATGTTGAGGGATATCAAAAACCTCAAGGTAAAGATGTGAAGGTCGCCGTGAGCCCGACATCGAATCGCTTGCAGTTGCTTGAGCCATTCAAAAAGTGGGATGGTCAGGACTATGTTGGTCAACTTGTTTTGGCGAAAGCAAAAGGCAAGTGCACGACCGATCATATTAGCCCAGGTGGAAATTGGTTAAACTACCGTGGTCACCTCGACAATATTTCAGACAATATGTTGTTGGGAGCTGATAACGCATTCACTGGAGAGATCGGTAAAGGTAAGAATCAGTTGAACGGCGAAAAGGGTTTGGAGTTTGCGAAGATTGCTCGTGAGTACAAAAAAGCTCACAAAGGTTGGGTGATCATTGGTGATGAGAACTATGGTGAAGGTTCTTCTCGTGAACATGCAGCGATGTGCCCACGGCATCTCGGAGCTTCTGCTGTTATCACACGTAGCTTTGCGCGAATTCACGAAACGAATTTGAAAAAACAAGGAGTTTTGGCTCTGACTTTTGCAGATGCGAAAGACTATGACAAAATTCAAGAAGACGACAAAGTCAGTTTGATTGATTTGGCAAATCTTGCTCCTGGTAAGAATGTGACTATGAGGGTTGAACACAAAGATGGTTCAAAAGAAGAAATCACATTGAAACATTCATACAATAACGAACAGTTGAAATGGTTCCGAGCAGGCTCGGCTCTCAACTTGATTCGAGGTGGTCACTGATTGGTGTTCACTGAAGCCTGCGGCTGAAGGATTCTTTTTTCTAACAGATGTTTCAGCCCGGGTTCATATTTTGAATGGATGTACATAGCGTGCACAAAAGGCGATCTGCTTGGATCGCCTTCTTTTTTTTAGGTTCTTAGGGCGTGTCCTCAATTGGCTAGACTACTACGCAAAAGCAATAGAAATGATTTGAGCGTTGCTCGTCGTCGAAATAGCACCACTATTTCTCCTCCTCGTGCCTTCAACTCATTTCTATTGCTTCCGCTCGCGACGTCCGACCAATTGAGGACACGCCCTATTCAATAGTCGCCGTCAAGATGCACAACTCGTCCACTATTGCGTTTGGCAATCAACATATCAAGACGTTGATGGAGAAGAACATTTCCTGGATCATGCCTGAGAATTTCGTTGAGGCGCAGGATTTCTGCAAATAACTCCCTATCTTCTTTGTCACGAAACTCCCTGGCTCCCATAGGGACTCCTACGTAGTGCCTATTAGCATCAAAGGGAATCTCAGGTGTAAATCCAAAGGGGAGCCGATTGATTTTTTTTGCGATAAGTAGTGATCGATCGAGTTCGAAAGAAATTGCATTTGCATAATTTTTCTTGATGAAATCGACGATCGCGTTGACATAAGTCGGGGACAAGTTGGGAGTGCGGGCATCGTCCATTAAAATGCGAGCCTCTCCTCCGACTTCTAAGACACGAAAGGCCTCAGACAAAAACTTCAACCTCTCAGCGATGTGAAGGTTATTCATGAGTAAATGGCTTAAGACAAATGCTTGAGATGCAGATTTTACGGGCATGCGGAGCGCATCTCCTTTGATGAGATAAGCTCCATACCTAGCTTGGTAGGTCTGCATTTTTTTAACTTCTGGATCATCCGTAATCTCGTTGAGACTTTCGGAGTGATACCAGAGATCAAGTCCTTTGGCGCGAATTCTCCTTTGCAAAAGGGTCGGAAGAAGTTCGCTGACGCCTTCGCCGACAGAAAGCACCTCGCCTCGTGAAGAGTACATCCTCTCCAAGACTTCAGGGGTTAAAGAGAGATTAGACTCAATCACCGAATATTCTTTTCCGGTGACCTTGACCTGTTCGACTAAAACATTGGCCCCGGTCATTTTGAGCATGATCGCCGGCTGTCGAGAGTCCCTTAAGAACACTCGATTGGCAGAGTGGCTATTCGGAGATCCTGGATTTGCGTCAGGGATTGAATTTGATTCAACGATATCCCAGCACAACTTTGGACTTCCAAAAGCCGGAGCATGACTCAAGAGATGAATTAAAATGAGTCCAACGATGGGTTTTGCCATAGGCATTTTTTGCATCATGTATGAAAGTCATCCAAGTTCTATACCAGGGTCATTTTAGGGGTTGATCGGCCAGGCAAAGATAAGATCGTATTTGGGTGAGCTGATAGGCATTGTACCTGAGTTGCCGTGCCTTGGCTCCTATGTAAATGCCTAGAGTTTTGTCAGGAGCATGCCATTTTGCGGCTCTGGTGATTTGTTAGAGATGGGGGATTCATAAGTGAGCCTCTGGTTCATCCTCCGCCCAAACCCTGGAGCCATCTTCTTTGGCTCAGCCTTGGAAAAAGACTGAAGAGCATTTCATGTGGAGTAAACTTTATTGGTATTTGTGTGTATTTGCGAGTGGGTTTGCTGTATGAGTGGGAATCGTCATGTGGATAGGATCGAAATCGAAGGGATGTATCTGTGAATAAGACAAAGTTAAATGAAATTTTTCTTAGTTTGAAATGGGGGCTCGTCTCTCTGGTCGGAATGACTTCTGTCATTTCATTTGTGGTGCAAGGTCACGCCGGAGTGGCGAGTTTTAATGAAGTGCGGTCTGTGGTGTTTAACCCAGCTCCGACGCCGCCTAATGAGCGAGCCCTACGTGAGCTGCAAGTCTACCAATCAGGTCAATTGCCGCAGTACCCGGTGACGGGTGCTACATTTTTTTGGCACGGCATAGATGTTTTATTTTCTTCAGCCATGCGAACACTGACGGACACGGTTGACTACTATCCGAGGTTAGACAAGGTCGTGCATCCGAATGGAATTTGTTTTGGCGGCACATGGAATATTGATCAGGGAACTGTCTATACTGGGGCGTTCCGAACGGGAACACAGTTTTTGTTTATTGGTCGCGCCTCTGCCGCGCTAAGTGAAACGCGTCGAGGGTCACCGCGTGCATTTGGTTTTGCTGGAAAGGTATTTCCAACTCTTGATCCCAATACTCCTGTGAACACGGCAAGTTTTTTTACGGTCGATATGCTGGCCGGTCGCAATGCCGATCATTTTACAGACGTGAGCTTGACCAATGAACCCGAGACTGGATTTCGTTGGGATATCTTGAATCTTGCATTTCAAACTTTTGTTGCCTTTTCCAAGGCTGATGCCAATCCAGGATTTAGACCATTGAATGTTTTGGCAGAAGCGGGTGAGTTGACATCGACAGCTCCTCGAATTCCACACTGGATGAAGTTAAGTCCATCTGCCGGAACACCAAAGATTGAGGAGCTGGATTTTAGAAATGAGCTGAATATTGCGCAACACTATCCGAATGGTCTTCGCTACGATATTTCAGTTTCAGACGTGAGTCCCGATAAAAATTCTGGCCATTGGAGAAGAATTGGTTTTATTGATCTCCGTGAAAGTGTGGTCTCTTATGGTTGCGATCGCCAATTGCATTTTCATCACCCGCGATTGGCGACCGGTCATTGAGACGGGCTCTGATAGTGCAGAATTAGATGTGTTGGAAAATGGCCGAAATCATCGGCCATTTTCATTTAGAGAGTCGAAAATTTCGGCCTTTTTTTTGTCACCGATGGCATCAGCTTGGCTTTTGATCATGTCTAAAAAGTAAGGTTAATCATCCTCATTTGTACGTAAATCGCCATTTGCTTCAAGGTGATCATAGACACGACTTGCTTCAGGATCGTTGGGCTTCAAATAATTCAAAATAAGCGACGCTGCTCCCTCGAGTACCGAAGTGTTTTTATTGTTTCGAAGGACTTCACGTAGAAAGCTTTCGGCATTCTGATTGAGTATTCTTGGGTCAGGTTTGTCTAGGGGCTCAAGCTGATAGACAATGTCTTCAGCTAAGCTTGTTCGAGACCAAGCCATGAGCAATGGCCACCGGCGATTCAACTGTTCGGGCTTACTGAAGACATGGTGGATGAGCCATTGAAAGTTTTGTTGCTTGAAGGCTGGCGATCTTTTCAGGAGATCAACCTGGTGCAAAAGGAAATCGAGAGATCTTGGTGGAATCTCATACATGTATTGAATTTGAGCGAGCATCTCCAGTTTGGTTTTATCGTCAAACAAATTCCATGAGGCGTAGGCCTGCTTTTCAAGTGGGTCATAGTGGGAAAGCCAAATTTTCCATGCACGAATTTTCTTGTTGGGAATACTGAGGTCTCTCTGAATTTCGCTCTTTTGTTCTGGAGAAAGTGAGCTGTGCATTAAAATCAAGTCGACAGTTTCATAGTGATCGAAGACAGATGTTGGATCGAATGTCTGGTGATAGATTTGCCAAGCAGAGAGCTTGAGTTTCGCTGGAACATTTTGGCCTTGAAATAAATCAAACCCTAGTTCTTGAAGAGCAAGGGCTTGTGCCTTGATGTCCAATTTGGAGAATTCTTGTTCATAGACATTTCGATAGGCTGGATTGTTCCAAAAAATTCGCGTCAATGAATCGACATCAGACAAATGATTTGTGAGAGCGTTTGGTGACGTGTTCATTCGATAGCTGTTTGAATTTGATTTTTCTGCTCGAGCTTCTTTGGCTAGATAGAAAAATCTTCGCGAGATGAGATATTGAAATTTATCAAGTGGGAGTGCGCGATTGTTGGCCCAAAGCCAATTGAGTTTTTCAAAATCCAGATTGTTAGGCAGAGTCGACCAAAATGGATCGTGAGTGGCAGGTTGATCAATTGATGAGTCTGATTGTGACCTGCTTGATATTTTATGCAGATATAGTTGCACGATTCGTATTTCTTCGGCCGACAGATTCGTAGGCCTGTTTAGTAATTGGCGGGCATAGAGTTGATAGCGTGCAAGTGTCTTAGGGAGAGATGAGAAAGAATCCAAATAGTTGAGATTTTGAAAAACTGTTTCATTCAAAATTTCTAGATCACTTTGTTGATTGAGAGCAGCATCGAAAGCGGCACTGGTGGCTGTTGATTTTGCAAGTTTTGAAAGAATGATTTTTGCTGTTCCGTCCACCTTTGGTGTTTTCACCAGCTTAACGAAAAAATCGATCATGCTCAACTCGGGCTCTACCTGCATACACAGAAATAGTTTACGACCGGTGTTGCTTTGTTGCCAGTTTTTCGGCAAGTCTTGAATTGAAAATGTGCCGCCGGGTGCGGATTGACTGAGGGCGCAGAGAGCAGTGGTTTGTTCATTTGAAAGCTCGCTGAAAGCTGCACTTTTTCTTGAAGTGGTCAGCATAATTCCACGGAGTTTTTTTGCTACGAGCTCATGAATAAAACGGCTATGCTCTTGTGGAGAAATCCATTTCATTGTCTGTGAGAACATGGCGAATTCGGTGAGCCATGTTTCGAGAAGGCCTTGGCGCCGCATTTGGTTGTGCAATTGTTTTTTTACTTCATCATGAAGATCTGTATTGTTGGATATTTGCGTGAGTGTTTGTAAGGCCTTTGCGAGAGTAGGAGTCTTCGTGATTCCGCTCGTAGAGGGATTTGTCCACATTGCTGATAGGCGATAGTTTTCGTTTAATAGAGTCTGTAAAAAAGGGATGTAGACAAGTCGAGATTCTGAGTTGAGGCCGCCTTCAAGCCCAGTTAAACGTTCGGCAATATCTTTTCTTGTATCCTGAACTGAGCAAATTGATTTTCTGTATTCACCATCATATCCTGTGGCTTCGGCAAAGTATGTGTGACGGAAGGCCTGAGCAATGTCGTTGTTTTTCTGCGCTGGAAATGACTCTTTTTCAATTTCATTGAGATGTTTGGAGTAAGATCCTGCGGATTTGAAAACATTCTTTATATAGTCACGTACGTAAATCGACGCGGTTTCCCCTTTCGGGGCGACAGAGTGAAAGCCGTAAATATGTTTAGTGTTTGGAAAAGCAATACGAATAGAGTCTGAAAACTTATCACCGATGGGGCCATAGCGAATCATGGCAATCTGTTCTGCATCAGATTGAGAGTATCCGTGATCTCTCAATGCACGAGCGTATTCCTCAGGGGTACGAAAGTCTTTTTCTTTCGAAGCTAGTGTATTGCAGCCAAAGAGAAAGACCTCTTTAGGTTGCTGAAAGATCCCGGCACAGGAGTCGCTGCAAGAACGTTGAGAAATTTCCTTAAGAGGTAGGGACCAGTCGCTCGATCCGGTAAAGGTTCCTCCAAAGTGACCCGAAATGAGGAGTATGTCACATTTGATCTTTTCGGCACAGGCGGCACCAATTGGTGATTCATGGTCAGTGATGGATTGTTTGGTTTTGACCTCAGTGAGTTCAATGAAATTAAATTCAGATGCGGGAAGCATTTTTTTGAAGACATTGATTTCATCATTCGAATTGATGGTGATTGAACAAAAGTTTTGCCGAGATTCGGCTTGGACAGACAAAAATAGGCCCGTAAATAAAAGTACAATGGCATGTTTTTTCATTGGAGTTCGGTTCACAACTGGCCTTTTTTGGTTTCACTTACGTTTGGGTCACCTGGGGTTGATTCCTCTTAAAAATAGGTTGTGTCAGCTCACAAAAGTTTGTTTCAAATTCATATGAAAACAAATGTCCCCAATGAATCCTGGCCAAATATTGGGCGTTTTGTGTCTGGCCTATTAAATTCTAGTTTTCCTTACGAGAAAGTATTCAAAGTTTGTGCCGAAGGCCCATTGCGGAAGTGCGCTCTTAAGGCGTTACGAGCTTTCAAATCGTTTGGTTTATGGGTTTGGTTTATGGAGTTTTCCAAAAAAGTTGTGATTTGCATGGCAAAAGCTTAGGTCGCATGAAGTCCTGCCGAAGAGAGACTGGAGCGTGCATGGGTGTTTCAAGTTGCGAATCAGAATGGATTTGCTGCTGGAACTATTTGAGTGACTGATTTAGATCCCTAAATTTTAGTCGCTAAATCGGCATGGCGCCAATGGGTTTTAGTTGGAGTACGTTTTTGGATATTTGGCTTTGTCAAAAAGTTCGACAGATTTGGCTTGATTTACTCTGGGTAGGAGCTCGGGTTGTGGCACACCGGACTCTATGGGTGGTTGGGTGTCTACTTTTTTCAGCTTTCTCTTGGGGCAATGGTACCCAGTTGGTCAAGCTGCGAATTCCAAGTACCCAGGCCGCGGCACCAGTATATAGTGAACCCGGATGGGATTGGCAAAAGTGTCGAGTGGTCAAAGAAGAAACAGGGAAAGATAGTTGTGGAGAAGAACTTAGGATTGGCACGCTCAGACCTAGTGTGCAGGTTGAAGTGGTCATGGAGAATGGTAAGCCAGTTCATCCTGCAAAAAGCGTATTGAATTACTATGAGCAGGATGTGCGCAAGGACTGGGTGAAGGTGAAGTTCAATTATTTTTATGAGGACAAAGGCTGGGGCAAATCTGGAGAGGGATGGATTGATCGAAAATATTTAGATGCTGATCAACTGCGAGCGCTCGAGAAGATCAAATCGAGCCCGCGTGCAGAGATGGTTGAAGAAGATGATGAGGTCATTCAATCACGCCCCAAAAAATCAACGAAAGCAAAAGGCATTTGCCTCCCCAAACATCCAAATGCAAAAGAAGCTCGAGAGAGTCAGAATTTTGAAGAGATTGCGAAGGCGTTTCACCGAGAACCCGGTTCAGGTCTAGATGACGTTACAAATACAGTTTTTGACTTGGTTGGAAAATGCAAGATCTCTTTACCAGATGCTCATTTAGAAAGATTGAACTCCACCCGCCCTGTTTATGATCAGGTGGTGCTCGGTGATTTTTATGGCAAACGATTACGTTTAGAAGATTTAAAAAAACAGCTACCGGATTTTTCAGAGGCAGAGTTGCGCCAAAAACTAGTAGATGCAGATGTTCTGGCACGAACTCTCTACTCAGAAATGGGTTCTTGTTGGGAGGATGGAAAAGGGAAGCACTACCTTGAAGCTGTGGCGAAGCTGGCTTTAAATCGAGTGGACTATGGGTATAAAAATGAAGAACTAAGTTTTCAAAATCCGAAATTGCACGACAAGCGTAAGTCTCCGTTAGCCCAGGTATTGACCAAGCCGTCGCAGTTCCAAGTTTGGGATGCCAAAAGCCAGGGCACTGTGCAATCCAATTTAAAGCAGGCACTTTGCCCGCCATCATCTCCTGAAAGCTACTGGCGTGTGGTCAATGGACGGCCGGCGAAGACACCAAAGTTTGAGCAGAAACTTTGGAAGGATGTTGTGAGAATCGCGACCGAAGCTGTTTTCTATACTGAGAGATTTAAAAAGCGAACGAGTGGTGTAACTGAATTGTTTTACACTTCAGGCGAGGATCACCAGAATTTTATGTGCCTTAAACAGAGTCGTGGTGTGCGGGTTGAAGGTCGAGTTCTAGACGATGCCGATTGCTTGAACTTGTTTAAAGGAAAACCCATTGACACGAAATCTGCGAGTCAATGTAATAGAGGCACATGAGTGAAATCAATTATGAAAAACGATTCGTCTATAGCTCGTATGCTTCACTTTTTCTGCCGATAGTCTTTCATCTCGTTGCTGTTTGGTATCTTTATCGGGCCTATCAAGTAGGTGCTAAAATTTCGCGGGCAAGTTTGATTCGTGGGGTGATCATACTTATAGGCGGCTTGGTGCTCAACATCGCAAGCCTTAAAATGTTGGGCCCCCTGTATGAGCAATACAAAGCGACGATGCAAATGTTCGATGATTTAAATTCTCTTTAGAGAAATTAATGCCTTCCAAATGTAGTTGTGGTGAGAACATCAATGTTGGTAACCTCAATTGATCCGCCATGCTCTGTTGTCACTAACACATGTGCTACTTTGGTTCGAGTCGTGACATCCACGACCCAAGCATTTCGTTGAAAATCGAAGTGTTCAACCCGCGAGGTGATCGTTTCAATGCCTCCAGCCGTGATGTCATCGCGAAAATAGCTTTTCAGAAAAAGATCCTCTAGTTTTTTTAATGCTTCTAAGGCTTCAAGATCTGATGCCTTTCCTGAATCCTGCAAAGCATCGACAACGGCTTGAGGTACGATCATAAATGGTGTGACTTGTTTTGCCAGTTCTTGATCTGACATCTCTCGCATACGCGCCTCTGCTGATGGCATTGGTGTGATCATCAAAATCGCTGTCAATGAGAAATAGAACATAGGTAGGAAGTCTTTGAGAACGGAGATTTTTTTTGCGAGAAACGGTCTAAACAAATTCAAGACTAGTTCAAAACCTAAACCGTTCGAAAACTTAAGCGTAAATGCTGAGAGGCTCTTAAAAATTTTTTCTACGTGCGGCTTCATAAATAATTCTCCCTGAGGTTTCCCTGAATAGGTCGGCATTCCGCTTTGGACGTTCGACTAAGTTTAGAACTCCGACATTAACTAAATTTTTTTTATTTGAGGAGCAAAAGCTCCTCCCTTGGCAAACACTTCATGGTTGTCTATTAAATTGACGAGCCTCTTCGTTAAGATACTCAAATGACGAGTAAAATCCCGACTTGGTATTAAAGAACTCAAGTGCGTTGGAGACCAATGCTGATTCGTTGGCATTCAAATCACTGGCCCTAGTTATCTGGCCAAGATGGGTTGCGAGTTCAAAGATGACATCTCGTGTTTTGGGATCCAGTGTACTTACACTGAAAATTTGGGAGGGTGAAAGTTTTAGAAAGGCGTTCAAGCTGAGCCGATCGTCGTTTTTGAGCTGATTGTAGAAGGTAAGATAAGTAGACCTGGTAACGGAGATGAGATTTTTCATTTGCATATAGGATTCCTGACAATTGACTGGTTCACGAAATGATGAGCAGGTCTCGGCATATTGCAAATTGATTTGCAATGCGAATGACTTGAGAAGTTTTTGTAGCAGAATTAAAAATAGACCGTCATATTGTTTCTTGCCAGTGCCCCAGGTGTTCACCAACGGTGCCCATTGGTCTGTCCAAAGCTGTGATGGGGAACCCATCAATGATCTCGCGCGGGTTGCAGCTTGATTCGCAAAATTTTGGATTGAAAATGCATTTTCAATCCACCTTGAAAATGAAATTAGAGGAATGGTGTTTGGGGAACCGTGTCTATTGGAATGCGCCAGGTTTTGTACGAGGTGCGGTTCGATATTGTTTCTCAAAGACTCAATGAAAAGAGGGTCCACCACATTTTCGATAGCCGAACTCACAATTAAAGTTGGAATCTTCACTCGGCGAGCAAGTGATGCGATGGCATCGAGTTGATCAAAGTAACCCCTGTTCTCGGCGGGTTCGGAATTCAAAAAATCGATTGAGTGCACCTGGTCTTTTCGTACTTCAATTTCGTGAGCTAGCAATGGAGTGAAAATATTGTTAACCAGACATCCGAGTGCGAGTTCAACTGGATACTCGGGTAAAGCTGAATTCAACTGTGAAATCAATCTCCCCCATGATTGAGCTTGCTTGGTCAAGGATGAGACAACACAAACGCCAGTGTGGATTTCAGCTTTCACTCTGATAGCTGGTTCGATGAGTATCATTCCATCTGTGCTTGATTCGTCCTCAAAATAGTTACGAAGTGCGAGTGCTGCACCCGTAGATTGACCCACGACTATGACACGTTTACCGAGTGTGTGGGCATACTCTATTGCTCTGCGAATGTCTTGCATCCATGTCTCGGCCGATATGTTTTTTGAATTCCCTGCTTCGGGTCCATGTCCTCCATAGTTGATGGCTATAAAATTCACGTTGGCAAAAGCAAGATTGGCAAATTGTTCTTGAAACTGTCGGGAGTTGAGCCAGAGCCCGTGGGCAAAGACGACAGCAAAATCGGTCTGGTGGGGACCGACTCGAATGTAGGTTTTCGTTTCGGGCGCGGTCAAATTTCGTGCCGGTGCAGAAGTGAAATATGAAAACTCACCCGGATGCGATCGAAAATAATCGACAACTCCTTGGTAACAGTCCTCATTGTATTTTGTCGCGTTTTGGGTAGCGTGAACTGGCGGTAAACAAGTTTTGAAGCTATTGATTGAAGGCCATGCCAATGGTGAAGCGTGGGCCAATGTAAATGAAAATAAAATACCAAAAAATGATAGTTTGCAAAAAGCGACAATTGAAAGTGGTAATAGAGGTCTCGATAAATGTCTCGAAAATTGCAGAATATTTCCCACCACGTTTACTCCCCTAGATCTTGACCCTCAAACACTTACCAATGTCTAAAGCTTTCGCGATTTTTTATGCTGACTCTTCAGCTGCATCTTTAAAGCTGAATCCCTAGGTCAGCTCTAATCGCGATGCATTCCCAATGCCCCAAATACCTTTGTCGATCGCTATTCGCAAAACCGATCTCGCAAAACTAGTCAAGTTGCCTCAGAAAGAAAACAAAAATTGTTTGCTTAATAAGATAAGCTCACACGTCAGTGAAGGTTCTTCTTGAGTGTCAAAATTTATGACAGTGTCGAAAAACAATTAAATCGAGAACGAGCACTTCATGGAAGTGATGCTCCATAATTGAGACAGAAGATTTGAAATGCCATTGCAGGAGGTGGCAACCATGTGTAAACACCACTGCGGTACAAACTCACTAGAAAAGTTGGAGCTGCGACTTTTGCTAGATGCTGTGGGTGAATTTAAAAAAAATCGAAAGGAAATGTATGAACAATAAGTTTGCATTGTTTCTCGGAGTCCTGTTACTTGGATCGGCATCGATGGCACAAAACATCTCGGCAACCAAAATGCCGAGCGCTGACTATGAACCAAGAAGAGTGCGCATTGGAGTTCTAGCTCCGCTATTGGATGCAAGTTTCAAGGTGTCAAATGAAGGCCAATCGAAAACTAGCTCGGAATCCATTCAAGACTCTCTTGGTATTTCCGCGGGATATGCGAATCTCCCTTTGCAAGAGCTCGGATGGACAGCCAATGGGAGCTACATGAGGATTGCGAATGGTGGACCTAGTTTTGGATTGGCACGCGTGGACGGAAATCTGGCCTATGCCTTTAGCGAAGTGATGAATGTAAAAGGTGGCTTGAACTTGAGTAAATTTATAAGTGGTGGAGATTTGCCTAAGCTAGATGCCTCGTTGGGAGTTCAATTGTGTCTCGGTTTTCAGATGACTAAGAGTTTTGGTTTGGATATTGGCTACACACAGATGAACCAATCCGGCAAGTTCGACGATTTTAATTTAGAGCTTAAAGAGTCAGGACTTGAATTGGGGTTGTACGGGACATTCTAGTTTCAAATCGACTCATCATCATTGCTAATCTTAAGGGTGATGACAAATGATGATGAGTCGAATGATCATTTGAGAAAATGAGATTTTATTTAAAATGATTTTCTCGATTTAAAATCTTGCAGACTAAAAAACACTCTGTCTTTTGCTGAGCTCTTCTTGAATAGCCGCTTGCATGCGGTCCCGCATTTCACCAGCGAGCTCATTAAGGAGATCGGTGTCATCTGCTCTCGAGGCATCAAACGGATAGACAATGGGTGGAAGAACCACCATCTTCCATTTTGCGGGAAGTGGTAGAAGATTGAGTGGTAGAGGAATGATCATGCTTTTGAGCTTTGGGCTGAGCTTGAATTGCTTGAGGTTAATATGGGTCTCTTCTGCGCCCAAGATGATAACCGGAATTATCGGGCACTGTTCGAGTAACGCCATACGCACAAAACCTGTTTTGAAATTTTGCATCTGGTAAGCTTGTGCCGATGGTTTGAAGTTGCCGTACTCGGCTTCAGGAAAAATCATGAGCATGCGATTGCGCTTGAGAGCATTCAAACCATTGTCTGAAGTGGCCTTTAGAAAGCCAAGTTTTTCCATGGGGTAGGCAGTGAGTTTGGTTGTGAACCAAAACCAGTGGGCCAGAGCTCGAGGAATACGTCCTGTATTTTTGTACACTTCATGAATCAACATCACTGCATCGAACCCCGAAAACCCTGAGTGATTGGCTATTACAATTGCGGCTCCTCTTTTGGGGAGATGATGTGCTCCCTCAATCTCGAGCCGAAAATATTTCTCAAGTTGATCGAGTAGGAGATTGGGTACAGCATTATAGAAAATAGTATTCCAGTCGACATCTTGTACGTTTTTTTGAGCCTGTTTGAGCAGACTCTGTGCGAGTGCTTTGATGCGAGTCATAGTCTAATGATTGTATGTATTTTTTGGCAATTTGCCACCGTAAAATCAAAGGATATTTTTTCAAGCTGAAAGCTACAAATTTGTATGTGTTTTCATTTTTGTAGGGATTTGTGATTGATTTTTAGGGTGAGAGTGGATGTGATTGAAGAGTCTTACTGGACTCGGTAAGGCCTTGCCAACATCAAAGGAAACATAATGAAGTCTAAAGTAAAATCTCCCGCAAAAGTGAAAAATACTATGGCCAAAGGCCGAGAGAAGAATAGTTTGAAAAGCGTGGTTCGTCCTCAAAAGACTGGTAAAGAGCAAAATCCGAAACCTGAATTTGTGCTAGCCATTGATCAGGGAACAACAGGAACGACGGCGATCTTAGTCAATAAAAAGGGTTTAATTGAGTGCAAGATCAATCTCGAGTATCGCCAATATTATCCGAAACCAGGTTGGGTTGAACATAATCCTGAAGATATTTGGAAGAGTGTTTTGCAAACTATTTCTCTTTGTTTGCAAAAGGCTCGTGTTGATGGAAAAAAAATTGCGGCGATCGGCATCACCAATCAGAGAGAAACAGTTTTGCTTTGGGATCGTGAGACAGGAAAGCCATTGCACAATGCTATTGTTTGGCAAGATCGACGTACGACTGATTTTTGTGAGGCATTAAAGAAACAGAATCTCGAGAAATGGATTGCCAAGAAAACTGGTCTGGTGATTGATCCTTATTTTTCTGGATCTAAAATCAACTGGTTATTAGAAAATGTGTCTGGTGCAAAAAAGCGAGCGACTTTAGGAAAGCTGGCCGTCGGTACAATTGATTCGTTTTTGATTTGGCGTTTAACTTCGGGATTAACTCATCGAACCGATGTTTCGAATGCTTCCCGTACCATGTTGATGAATATCGAAACCGGCCATTGGGACCGAGACCTTTTAAAGACATTTGATGTGCCTGATGAAATCTTACCAGAGATTTCAGATTCCAGCGGTCTATTGGGTTACACCAAGGGACTTAAAATCTTGCCTGATGGTATTCCAATTTCGGGGGTGGCTGGAGACCAGCAGGCCGCACTATTTGGGCAGAGTTGCTTCAATGTAGGTGAAAGTAAGTGCACATTTGGTACGGGTAGTTTTTTGTTAATGAATTCTGGAAGTGAAATGGTTCATTCGCAATCAGGAATGCTGACAACGGTGGGATGGCGCCTAAAGGGTGACCGACAAATGACTTATGCCTTGGAAGGCGGAGCGTTTATCTGTGGTGCCGCAGTTCAATTTTTACGAGATCAGTTGGGATTTATTCAGAAGAGCTCCGAAATTGAAAAGCTTGCGGCCTCGGTTGGTGATACTGCAGGTGTCGAATTCGTACCAGCGTTGACCGGACTCGGTGCTCCTCACTGGAACCCTCATGCACGGGGCATGATTTCTGGATTGACCAGAGGGACAACTCGAGCCCACATCGCACGCGCCACTCTCGAAGCGATGGCTCTGCAAAATGCCGAAATTCTTCTGGCGATGCAAAAAGATTTGAATCGACCTTTGCGCTCGGTTCGTGTCGATGGAGGTGCGGCGGCGAATAACCTTTTGATGCAAATTCAGTCGGATTATTTGGGTGTTGAAGTGGTGCGTCCGCAGATGATCGAAACAACTTCCTTGGGCGCCGCTTATTTAGCAGGCTTGGGGGTTGGTTTTTGGAAGAGCAAAGACGAGCTGGCCAAAATTTATAAAGTAAATAAAAAGTTTTCTCCTAAGCTTTCGCTTGAAAAGCGCAATCAGAGACTGCTCGGGTGGCAGATGGCCATTCGCCGCGCAACCTTGACTTAGGGTATTGCAGGACAGGGCACTGGTTTTGAATTGTTCCATACAAGCGGGCTTGTCGGTATACTTCAGACAAGAACACTTGTCTGATACATTCCAGACAAGCGGGCTTGTCGTTACATTACAGACAAGTAGGCTTGTCTGATACATTACAGACAAGTGCTCTTGTCTTCGTTCGAGGATTCGGGGCTTGCATCTTCGGGATTTTTTTTGGCTCCGTCGTATCCGTACATGATGAGCATATCGTTCAGCAATTCCCGAAGTGGGGGTGGTGTCGGTTTATTTTGAATGGCAGCAACGGCGCACTCCAAGTAGCCCAACATAGTACGAAGGTCAGACACTGATTTATGTTCTTTAAGCCAGGCATAGAAATCCTCTATAGCCTCGATCCATTCAGCTAAACTATAGGGGGAGGCATCGACAGACTTAGCCAATCGGCTGAAACTGACGATGTGATTAGGAAATTGTCGAGCGTTTCGTTCAAGTATAATTGAGACCGAGTTGAATTCGAAGGGCGAGTGGGATGCTCTTGCCAATTTTTCAAAGACTTCGGCCTCCAATCCTGAGATATCAGAATGCACTTGAGCTCTATTAAATACATCAAGCCAGGACTCGAGAGGCAGCGAGGTTTCTTCGTATTTCTCCTGAGCTAGAATGTATAAATCAAGCATCTCGATACCTTTACTTTTTTATGGCTCATAACCAAGGTTGGGAGTGAGCCATCTCTCGATTTCTTTCACTGCGAGATTTTTTCTTCGCGCATAATCCTCGACTTGGTCCCGCTGCAATTGTCCAACATTGAAATACCTTGCATGAGGATGACCAAAATAGAACCCCGAAACTGAGCTTGGAGGGTTCATTGCAAAGTTCTCGGTGAGTTGAATGCCGGTGTGCTTTTCTGCATCAAGCACTTGCCAAAGTAGAGCTTTTTCGGTGTGGTCAGGGCACGCTGGGTAGCCTGGAGCTGGTCGAATTCCGCGATATTTTTCAGAAATCAGATCTTGATGTGAGAGATTTTCTTCTTTGCCAAATCCCCATTGATCGCGAACCTTCTTGTGTAACATTTCAGTCAGTGCTTCTGCGAAACGGTCACCAAGAGCTTTGACTAAAATGGAGTTGTAGTCATCCATATCATTTTCAAAAACTTTGGCGAACTTTTCGACCTCAAATCCTGTGGTGACGGCGAAACCACCAAAATAGTCTTTCACTCCTGTTTCTTTTGGTGCAACAAAATCTGCGAGACAGTAGTAGCGAGGGTCATCAATTTTTTCTTTTTGCTGGCGTAAGAAGTGAAAGCGCTGCAGGATTTTGCTCCGAGACTCATCGGTATACAACTCGATGTCATCGCCGACGCTGTTCGCAGGCCACAAACCGTAAACCGCTCTCGCATGAAATTGTTTTTCCTCGACAATTTTTTTAAGAATTTCTTGTGCATCTTGATAAAGTTCTAGAGCCTGGCTACCGAACTTTTCATTTTCAAAAATTTTGGGGTACATGCCTTTGAGTTCCCAAGTCCAGAAGAAAGGGGACCAATCAATAAAGGGTACGACATCTTGAAGTGGAATCTCTTGCAGAACTTGCAGGCCTATTTTTTCGGGGCGATCGACACGAATGGTTTTCCAATCAGTTTCAAATTTAAGTGAACGTGCTTTCTGAATCGGAAGCAGTGATGCCTTTTTAGCCTGTGAAGCGGCATAGCTCTTTCTTAGGCGATCATGCCCCTCATTGATCTCTTTGGTGAAAGCTTCTTTTGTATCTGGGTTCATCAAACGATTGCAAACACCTACGACCAATGAGGCATCTGAGACCTGGGTCGTAACACCGCTATAGTGTTGCGCAATTTTTATTGAGGTGTGAGCTTTACTTGTGGTGGCTCCACCGATTAGCAATGGAGTTTTAAATCCCTGTCGCTCCATTTCTTGCGCATTGAAAATCATTTCGTCAAGTGAGGGAGTGATTAAACCGCTGAGTCCGATGATATCGGCTTTCACTTCATTGGCTTTTTTCAAAATATCATGACACGAAACCATGACCCCAAGATCATGAACTTGGTAGCCGTTACACGCGAGTACAACTGAGACAATGTTTTTGCCGATGTCGTGTACATCTCCTTTAACCGTGGCAATTACGAAGACCCCCTGGTTGTGGGTGGCCCCCGTGAGGCGTTTCTCGTCTTCCATAAACGGCTGTAGAAAAGCAACGGCACGCTTCATGACTCGAGCGCTCTTAACCACCTGGGGAAGAAACATTTTTCCTTCACCAAATAATTCTCCGACAATCTTCATGCCTCCCATCAGAGGGCCTTCAATCACTAAGAGTGGGCGCTTATACTTTTCAAGTGCTTCTTTGGTGTCTGCCTCAACATGCTCGACAATTCCTTTGACCAATGAATGGGCCAGTCGTTCTTCAACCGTTCCTTTTCTCCACTCATCTTCATGTTTTTCGCTATTCTTATTTTCGCCTTTGAGCTGCTCGGCGAGTTGAATGAGGCGTTCGGTTGCATCAGCTCGGCGATTGAGAAGTACGTCTTCGACCCGCTCAAGAAGTTGCGGGTCGATTTCTTCGTAAACCTCAAGCATTCCGGCGTTGACGATGCCCATGTCGAGTCCGGCGCGAATCGCATGAAAAAGAAAGGCGCTGTGTATGGCTTCGCGAACTTTATTGTTGCCGCGAAAGGAAAATGAAATATTAGAGATACCACCACTTGTTCTGGCTCCGGGGCAGCTGCGTTTGATCTCGCGAACCGCTTCGATAAAATCGAGAGCATAGTTATTGTGCTCCTCCATTCCGGTGGCGACTGTAAGTACGTTGGGGTCAAAAATAATGTCGTTTGGATTCATTCCGACTTTTTCTGTAAGGAGACGATAGGCCCGTTCACAAATTCGGACCTTATCTTCTTTCGAAGTGGCTTGTCCTTTTTCATCAAAGGCCATCACGACCACAGCGGCACCATAACGTTGCAGCATTCGCGCCTGTTCGAGAAAGTTGGCCTCGCCCTCTTTAAGTGAAATGGAGTTGACGACAGGCTTTCCTTGCAAGCATTTCAGGCCGGCTTCAAGTACCGACCACTTCGAGCTGTCGATCATAATTGGCACTTTACAAATTTCTGGTTCACTTGAAATCAAATTGAGAAACTTTCGCATGCTCGCTTCGCTATCTAGCATACCTTCATCGAAATTGACGTCCAAAATATTGGCACCGCTTTCGACTTGTTGTCGGGCAATGGTCAAGGCTTCGTCATATTTCTCTTCTTTGATAAGTTTAGCGAATCGCGGTGAACCCGTGACATTCGTTCGTTCACCAACAATCACGAAGGGTGCTGAATGAGCAGGGACAGTGAGAGCTTCAAGTCCACTTAACTTTAGGCCCTCTTCTGGCGAACCCAAAGGCCTTGGTGCAAATCCTTGCACACGCTCGACAATGGCTTTGATATGCGTAGGGGTGGTCCCACAACAACCACCCACTATATTCAAGAGTCCTCTCTTAGCAAATTCAGCCAGTTGATACGAAGTCATTTCAGGGGTTTCGTTGTAACCCGTTGGGCTGAGAGGATTGGGTAAGCCTGCATTGGGGTAACAGCTCACATAACAATTGGAGATTCGATGCAGTGACTCGAGGTAGGGTTGCATGTCCTTGGCGCCAAGCGCGCAATTCAGACCCACCGAAAGAGGATTGGTGTGCATAACCGAATGCCAAAAGGCCTCGATGGTTTGTCCCGAGAGTGTTCTTCCGGAAGCATCAGTGATCGTGACCGAAATCATGACCGGCAAACGCACGCCAGTGGTTTGAAAATATTGATCGATGGCAAATAGCGCGGCTTTGGCATTGAGCGTGTCAAAGATCGTTTCTGGTAAAAGAATGTCGACGCCGCCTTCGACCAAGGCTTTGATCTGTTCAAAATAACTTTGTGTCAAATCGTCGAAACTGGTTGCGCGAAAACCTGGGTCGTTGACATCGGGAGACATCGACGCGGTTTTGTTGGTTGGACCGAGGGCTCCTGCAACGAACACTCTTCGCGAAGGATTTTGTTTTACGAACTGATCTCGGACTTCGCAGGCAATTCGAGCGGCAGCAAAGTTGAGATCATAAACTATTTCTGAGAGATCATAATCAGCTTGCGCGATGCTGGTGCCACTAAAAGTGTTCGTTTCAATGATATCTGCACCTGCATCGAGGTAGGCATAGTGAATTTCTTTAATGACTTCGGGTTTGGTGAGTACCAGCAAGTCGTTGTTGCCTTTTAAATCTTTGTGATGATTTTTAAAGCGCTCTCCGCGGTAATCGGCCTCACTCAGTTTGTAGGTTTGCACCATTGTTCCCATGGCGCCGTCAATAAATAGGATGCGTTGATTTAAAAGGCCTCGCAACTCATGCAGCTGTGAGGAGTCTTGAAGAGTGCGAAATTCAGGTGAAGTGTTTAGCATTTCTTGGTGTCCATATGTTTTGTTTGCTCTTGATTTCAAGTTCTGATCTCGACACAATGACAGGTGCTCAGAGAAAGTGTGGATCTAGTGAACACTGTAATCTAAGTGGAGAGTTCATGCCAAGACCAGAATCACATCGACTTTTGCCTCAAGATCCGCATACACCTCCGCCGGCCGGAACGGTTGTAGGTATTGGTAGTCTGCCTCACAGTGACTTTGCTCGGGCGTTTCAATTTATTGAAGAACAAAAACTCAACTTTCCCTTCTTACCCCAGTTACCGAAAGCGCCTGGTCATGGGAATATGCTTGATGAATTGGCAAATCGGGAAAACGGAGTCTTCGCGTCGGATGAACTGCCTCGATTTCTAAAACAGCAAAGGCAACAATTGGAGATCGTGTCTAAAGAAGGCCATATAGAAAGTCACCTACCTCGAGAAATTTGTCTCAAGTGGCAGTTGGTGGGCCCCTTGACCTACCGAAAATTTTCTGGCCAAACACTTGCTGAATGTGGTGATTTACTACTGAACGAAATCCAAACGAGGTTGTCGATTCTATTACGAACTCTAGAAGACACCTCGTGTAAACAAATTTTATTTTTAGACGAGCCTGTACTCGACAGTGAAGAGTGCCGTGAGGGCTTGCGCAGCGAAGAGTATCGTGCTTTCGTCACAAGCTTGCGGAGTGTGTTTGCTAGGGCCAATATCGATTTGGTTTTAGGCCTGCATTGTTGTGGTCGGTTCGATGCGAGTTCTTCTGAGATTTTATTTCGGTTGGGATTTCAAATTATTTCTTTCGACTTACATCTCTTTACTTCTGCAGACGAACTTTCTCTGTTTTTGCTGAGTTTAAACAGAGAGCTTGTGTGGTGCCTTGGCTCAGTTCCCTGTGTTGCGCCCGGTATGGCGCCGGCGGTTGAAACCAAAGAACTCTTTGGTGACCATCAAACAACAAAGGCAATGGCCTTGATTGAAAAACTTAAGGTGAATCTCACGCAAGTCACAAATCAACATCCTGAACTTCGAGACTCATTGAGACGTTCCTTGATTTCCGCTTCTTGTGGTTTGAGTGGTTTAAGCGAAAAGGATGCTGCGTTTTCGTTTGCTCAACAAAAGGACTTTGCCAAATGGTTAAAGCAAGTTTGTGGTGCAACAGCCTTGGCATGACGGCCTACTTCACCTTGCTTTATGGGACAAACTAGATGGGGCTCGAGAGGCCAAGGTCGATAGAACAAGCTCAGTAAAAGTAGTGGTTCCAGCTTGAACCGGGATCTCGACATCACGTGCTTTATACCCAGCGACCGAAAAATGGGCCTGCAAAACATGGCCATTCTTTAGTTCCGAAATTTTTCCAGAATAGGCCTTCCGAATTGCCGGAGTCGTGGACCAACTCCTAAATTCTTCTGGAGCTGTGAACCGATCTTCCTGGAGTTCCTCGATGGTCGAAAGCGATGTCTGGTTGTTTTTAAACTCCGCCGAAAAAAGCTTTTCAAGTTGGGCTATTTGTTTGTACGAAGCTAAGGTTACGTCTTTAATTGGATCCATTGGTCTGAGCTCGACGAGAACCGTATATTGATCCAACTCAAAATGACCAAGTGCCGAACTGATGGGCTCTTGTTGCTGCTTTTGAAAGTGTCGAAAAATGGGGAGTATAGCTGCGCTCTGGCACTGTTCGAGAGGTTTGTTGAGGCAGTCTGGCGGCACATCCGATTCACTGGGATAATTAAGTGCAGAAAAATATTTTGCAAATCGACCCAATATTTTCTCGAGCCGAGGCAAGTGAGCACCGTCAACATAGACTGTTTCGGGCGCAAACTTTGAGTGTAAAAAGCGATCAGCATTGACCTTGGTAGAAATCGGGGGCGCAGTTTCTCGGTAGAAGAGATGTGGATAAGAAGCACTAGAGGTGGGCACAGCTAGGTCTCCCTCAAAAACATCATCATAGTGAATGGCTTTGAGGAGTGGGTTCCCTGGGCCGAGCAGGCCTACAATATTGAGAAAGCGAATATTTTTTGACAGCCCAGCGAAATACAGTTCGTTCTTTGGGTCATTGAGTTCGTCCTGCAGGCGAAAGCTCGCTTCACTTGCAATTGCCATATCTTCAAGTTGGCGAAGACCTAAGCGTTGCAGATACCAAAAATTTCCGAAGATGTTTTTTAGGTATTTACCAAATGTGGCCATTCGCGATCCCCAATACGGTGGGGCCACCGTGACGATCGAATCGACTTGCTCGAGACTTGGTTTGATCGTTGGTCCAAAATTTTTTCGTCTATTGAGTAGCCATCGTAAAACAATTCGTCCGCCTTGAGAGTGAGTCACGAAAGAAAATCGATCTTGGCTGAGTAAGGGGTGTTGAACAAAGTAGGAGGACAGAAAACTCTCAAGATCATTTGCGAAATCCTCGACTGATTTTTGGTCGTTTTGTGTGTCGTAGTCGAAGTTCACAAAAGTGAATTTTTGAAGTGCTCCATTGAAATTTAAATTCTTCTCTAAGACCGGGCCCATTGACCCAAATAGCTTATGGCTTGAGCCGATACCATGAATGAGGATGATGTAGTGTTGGGGAAGGGGATTTAGTGAGCGGTCTTGCTCTCGGGCTTTGGCCAAACCCGGATTGAAATAGATCACAAAAAAGCATAGGGCAAATAACAAGAATGGAAGCGGTCGAAATGAAGAGGTGCTTCCGTCATCAGGGCGGCTTGGTAACTGAAAATATTTGTGGTTCAATAAAAGACTGTCCAAAAAGTGATAGCTCAAAAAGTACCATCTCAAAAAGTAATAGTTCAAAAAATGACTTGGTACTTGGTTGGCCTTTTGTTTCGCTCCGCGACTCACTTTCTGTTTTGACATAGCCCCTCCGGTGGTTGTCCGCATGATGTCTTCATCGTTTCGACATCTTCGTAGCTTGTCAACACCGTGGGGCGAACGAATAAACCTGAGCTAAGATTGCAGCGTGTGTAAAAGGGCGCTCAAAGAAAGCGCAAGTAGGAAGTAGAAAAGAGCTTTGGTCTTAATAGTCATGGTCATATACCCTCCAATCGTGATTTGAGCTCTGCTCGGGTTTAGGTGAGAGGCGCTGCTTCATGCAATCAAATCTCGAGACTGCTTGAGTCATCTGGGGCCCAAACTAAAGGTATTGTATCTCCTAGTTTGCTGTGTCTACTTACAGCGAAACCTGCCTCGGTCCCTTCAGACTCCAGCCAAAACCCAATTGAAGTAGATCCAAATACCATGCCGGCTTGGTGTAACCTTACGCTCAATTATATTATTGGTGATCTCGAGATAGGGGGAGAGACTGGTCCAAAATTTGAATTGTGTACATCGCGAAAGATAAACGATTCAATGGGAGCTATTTAGTTGAACTTGAAGCTGGGCCAACATCAATCTGGGCTGCAAATTTGCGCACGGGCGACGATTTTCGCGCTGTCGATTTTCTCGACAGTGGGTCTGACCCTTTTTGCTTCAGTTGAAACCGCACAGGCGCATGTCGCACCGTTTGATTTCGGTCGATTGTTTTGTGCAGACCTGGTTCCCGCTAATTATCCGTCGCTCACCGCTAGTGAAATGATGAGATGGGACGAGGCCATTCGCGAGGTGGCAGAACGGCTACCCATAGATCCACAAGCTCTCGACATCGTGACACTTACTGCGCAGCCACAGCGTGTGGTGCTTCCATTTAATTTAGCCGACCTTTTTACAATTTCAAAACAGGACAGTCATATCTATAGTCAGATGCAACTATCGAGTTTCGCCCATAGGAGTTGGAGTGCGGAGCAACTGAAGCGTGCGCAAGAGCTTTTGCGTGAACTGGCCTTGCAGCAAAGTGCGATGTCTATTTCGGGGGCCCAAAAGCATTTCGAAAAACGGGATGAAAAAATAGAATCGAAACCTAGATTCGGGTTAACGGAGTCACCTGTTACATCGATTTTAGATATGGGCTTGAGTGAGCGTGCCGTGATCAGCCGTTTTGACTTAAAGCATGAGTTGGCTGTGACCTCTGAGGGAGTCATTGATTTAAAGAAAAAAACAATTGATCGGCGAAATCGAATTCAAGCCGAGTTTGAAATGCGCTCGACGTTTTTGTTCGGACAGTCGACAGTGAGTGCCAATGGAAGATTTGTCGCGATCAAGAATTTTGCAGATCCCACGCAACTTAAACTTGAAATTTGGGATCGTGAAACAAAAAAATCATGGTCTTTGCCGATCGCCCAGCAGACCCGGGCTTTGCTTCGCGGTGACCAACAGTTGATTTTGGTCAGCGAAGGCGAGGAAGTTCGCACACTTGAAATCGATCTCGCAAAGTTGGCTGCAAGTGAAGCAGGACTTGATGGAATTACTCGTGAGTTTCTAGCTGTTTCAACATTGCGTTCGGTGAGGCCGACCATTTCTGCGCTAGAGAACCGCAGATTTGATACGAAAAGTCGGTTTGTTCATAGTATGATCTTAAACGATGGCAGGTCGGTGGGGTTTGAGCTTTTTGAAAAAGAAGGGCTGCATGCTCGAGTTGTGAACCTATTAACTGGGCAAATTCTTCTGGATGCAGTTAGCGATCTTGGTCCATACAAGGGAATGTCAATTAAAGTTTTAGGAGTAAATCAGGCGAGAAATGGATTGCTAGAATTTGTGATCGAACGGGAAGTTTCAAATTCGGACTCGATGCCTTTTGAGGCTGGGAACAGCGCAAAAAGAAAATCTACGACAATTGCGCAGACGATTTTGTTTGGAATCAATCTTGTCAAAGGTGAGATGAAGTTGAACGGTCTTGCTGCAAGTGGTGCGACAGCAAATTCATTTGATTTTTTTGGTTGGACGAATAGCGATTCATATCAAGTCGTGAGAACTCGTATGGATCAGCGAGAGATGATCTATGTGCTGAGTCGATACCGACCTGAACATGGTACTGCTTTCAATCGCTTGGCCATATTGGCGAGTGAAGACTTGGCGCCGATTTTAAAAGAGTATTCCCAAGTGGACTTTTTGGAGATGGTTGAGGACAAATCAGAAGATTCAGCAGAGCTCATTCTCATTGCCAAGAACCCAGATACGGATGCACGCGCGTTGTTTCGGCTCAGTCCTTCGGGAGAGTTACTGGTTAAAGCTCAGCCTTTAGCGGGTGATAAGGTTCTTGCCATAGGGCTGCGCAATTCAAAGCTTGAGGTTTTCCAAGAGTTGAGAGTCAAAGGTGTTGCGAAAAAGTTAGTTCGCACAAGTTTTCCCTCGGTAAAATAATTGTATTGATCGTTCTATCTAGTGTTTTGTAAATAGCGCTCGGAGATCCCGAAGTTCTTTAATCCAGACAATTTGCTTTGTGAGTTTATCGGGAATATCGATGAGGTGTTTTTTATTGGAAGCAGGTATCACAAATTTCTGAAACCCCAGCTTTTCGGCTTCACGCAACCGTTGTTCAATAAATGAAACCGCGCGAACTTCGCCAGAAAGACCAATCTCGCCAAAGAAAACACTCTTGGCATTTACTTCAATGCCGGTCTCCGTTGAAATTAAGGCTGCGGCAACAGCTAAGTCGGCAGCGGGCTCGACAAGTCTTAATCCCCCCACCACATTGATGAAGACATCTTGGTTTGAGAGATTGAGCTTAAGGTGTTTATTTAAAACTGCCACTAAAAGATGAACTCGATCGACGTCAAATCCGAGGGACGTTCTTCTTGGTACTGGCATTGGCGTTGGTGTTGTGAGAGCTTGAATTTCGCAAAGCATAGGGCGAGATCCTTCCATCGAGGCGAACACAGTAGAGCCAACCAAGTGAGTGCCTCGCTCCTCCAGAAAAAGTTCTGAGGGATTGCTGACCTCTCGTAGTCCTGCCGAATCCATTTGAAAAACACCCAATTCATGAGTTGGACCAAAACGATTTTTAAGAGCTCGCAACAAGCGAAACTGATGGCTCTGGTCGCCTTCAAACGATAGGACTGTGTCGACCATATGCTCAAGAACTTTAGGGCCAGCGATGTTACCTTCTTTGGTCACATGGCCAATCAGAAAGACACTGATTTGGGATCCTTTGGCGAGACCCATAAGTTGGGCTGCCGTTTCGCGAACTTGAGTGACCGATCCCGGAGCAGATGGAATGTCTGGCAGATAAATCGATTGGATCGAATCAATCACGATAACTTTTGGTTTTCGATTTTTTGCAATCTCCATGATGACATCGAGATTTGATTCATTGGCCATCTGCACATGGGCAGAATGAACTCCCAGGCGTTGGGCGCGAAGTGCCGTTTGCGTTACCGATTCTTCTCCAGAAACATACAATAATTCTGCTCCGTTTTTAGCAAGGCCACCTGCCATTTGTAAAAGAAGAGTGCTTTTGCCGATTCCGGGATCTCCACCTAAAAGAATAAAACTACCTTCGACCAATCCACCACCGAGCACGCGATCAAGCTCAGAGTATCCAGTCGATTGCCTTTCGATTTTGAGGTCAGTGACCTTTTGATCGAGGGTGATCACATGAGGTGTGCTGCTGGACCCCGAAGTGGTGGCCCAGCCCCGACCACGAACATTGGTTGTGGAATTCTCTTGAACGACAACCTCTTCGACATAAGAATTCCATGCTCCACAGTCCGAGCAACGGCCTTCCCACTTAGGTCGCTGCGCCCCACAGTTTTGACAAACAAACAATGATTTTATCTTCGACTTCGCCATACTTTTCGGTACCATGGTTAAGATGTTGAGACAAATGCCATTCAAAATTTGCACCGTGTTTTTTATTTGTTCAATCGTCCAACCCAGCGTCGGAGTTTCCGCAAAGGCGAACCATTCGCGGCGAAACACTCGTGCAGCCGGACAAGCACAAGAGGTTCTGAGTGAAAAAAAACAAGCAGACACGAATGAAAGTTCTACTGCGAGTACGACGGTGTCTAACTCTGCGGGACCAACAGCTGCGGGCGTGACAGCGCCAGTTGCAGCACAAGTCACGGTACCAGTAGCACCACCAGTGGCCGGAGCCTCTGGCGCAACACTTCCGAATGATCTGTTAAAAGCATTGCAACAAACCATGATGCAAAAAAAGTTTTCTGACGCACAAAAGGTTTTGACTCAACTTGAGGCCATCGCCGCGAATGGCGGAAGCAAAGAGGACAGGTCCTTTGTTTTTTTTTGCAGAGGCCTATTTGGCTTTTGTACAAGATAAATTTGCTGAGGCTGTTCCGTTATTTCGTCGCGCGATCGAAGTCGATCAGCGCCTTGAAGACTATGCCCGCTACTACTTGGCACAAAGCTTAGTCAATACTGGTGATCTAGAAATGGCAAAAGTGGAGTATCAAAAGGTGCTCAACACCAAGGCCACATCGAGTATGCAAAAACAAGCGGTTTTGCAATTGGCAGATCTTGAATACCGGTTGAAAAATTTTAAGCAATCAAAAATTCATTACACATCACTGCTTAAGAAGCTGAAGAATTCTCCAGAGTATGCAGACATCATTTGGCACATGATGAGTATTGAGCGACAAACACTGGGCGCGCAGGCAGGATGCAAATGGGCGAAGGAGCTCTATAGCAAGTATCCGACGATGGCTCGCATTCAAGATTGGTCCTGGCAGATGCAAAAAAATACGGTTGAAGGTTTGCATCTTACATGTCGAGTGAGTGAAAAGGATACCGAGACACGAATCAAGCGCTTACAATTTGGTGGTGATTCTGCGAAAGCTGAAAAAGAAATCCGTGAGTTGCGACCTGGGGCCGACGATGAGGAAAACAATTATTCTTTAGACGTAATGCTCGCACAACATTGGATCAGTGAAGGTCAAACCGTTGAGGCGATGCGCTTACTTTTGCCGCATGCAAAATCACAGGCGCTTCGCCCACCGTTTTGGATGTTGATCGGTAAAGCCGCTTCGCGAGCGGGTGACTATGTGACCGCGATAGGGGCTTACGAAAAAGCCTACAAGTTGGCGCCACGAGGTAAGAAGGCCAAAGAGTCTTTATTTCAGGCTGCATTTATGAGTTATCAATCTCAGGATTATGATGGTGCCGTGCAATTATTTGAACAGTTCATCAAGGGATCTTCGAATTCAGCAATGGGTTCGAAGATGAGTCGAGATGCTCGTTGGCATTTGTCGTGGATTAAATATTTGCGTGGAGATTACGATGGAGCTCTTCAGAGCTTTGCACAACTACAAACTGTAAAAGAAAAACGATTTGTTCGTAAGCGTCGGGGGCGAAAAATTTTGGTGGTGTCCGACTCAAATACCAGCGAGCGTGCACGATATTGGATGGCCATGTCGCTATTGCGACTGGGGCAAATCGAAAATGCACGTGAGATGTTTGCGCGTTTAGCAAAAGATCCAAATCTTGGGTTCTATGCGATTGCGGCCAGTTCAAGGTTGGCCGCGCTTCCTGTGGTGGTAAACAAAAAAGGTGAAACACCTTCTGCGCCCACAGGTGGTTCTCCCTCCGGGGCGGGTGTCGGATCTACAGAGGGCTCCGATGTTGGCTCAGCAAAAGAATCAACAAATGAGACTCTGAGTGATACAAGTGTGCGATTTGCAGCTTCGACTCTTGACTCCTCCTCGGCTGTCGAGACCGAAGAGACTGAGGACGAAGCAAGTGATGATGTTGTCCATGATGACGTACAAGAAGTCGAAGCCGGAGAAGCCGTTGCAGAAGATGAAACTCTAGTCTTGCATGATCCCTATTTGGTGAAGCGACATGGAAGAGCAAAAGATCTTGGATATCTGGGTTTGTTTCGATTTGCACAAGAAGAGCTTGCAGAAATTGATCGTCGCACCAACTCAATTGCAGATCGCAAGACCTTGATTCTCGAGTATCAACAAGCTCAAGAATTCAATCGGTCCTCTCAGCTTGGTGAATCTGGTTTCGGTGCGACGAGAATCCGCGATGGGTTGTTGGGAGCCAGACAACTTTGGGAATTTTCTTTTCCGCGTGCATTTGATGAGTCTGTAGTGAGTTCTGCCAAAAAGTTTTCTATCCCCTTTGAATTGGTTTGGGGGATTATGAGGGCCGAGAGCCAATATCGGCCTGAGGCTCAATCTCCTGTTGGTGCAATGGGCTTGATGCAGCTGATGCCCTTCACCGCGAAGCAGGTGGCTGGGCTTTTAGAGCTTAAAGATTTTCAAACCAAAAGTTTGATCGAGCCAGACGTCAATATCTTGTTAGGTGCTAGGTATCTCTCGCGTCTCTATGAGAAATTTTCGGCCAGCGTGCCTCTTGTGGCTGCCAGTTACAATGCTGGACCACATCGCGTATACGCATGGCTCAAGGGTTTCGGACATCTCGATATGGACGAGTTTATCGAGCATATACCATTTATCGAAACACGAAATTATGCCAAGAAAGTGGTGCGGCACTATCAGATCTACCATTTGCTCTACGGTACCTCCAGCACGGTGTTGGTACCCAAGGCAAAGAAGATTTTAAATAAGTGGACAGTAGCGGCTTTCGCCGAAACAAAGTCTTCAGCTGGGCCTGAATCGTTAGCAGTGCCGTGGCTGGTGAGACCTGTCGGCATTGAGGTGTCAGACTCTATTGTCAATCGTGAAACATGGTAAATATATTTAAGTTAGGAGCTGGGAACCGTTGACGATTAAACAAAATTTATCTATAAAGAGCGTGTGGATAAATCATTAGCAATTCGACAGTCAACCGGCCAGCCTTTAGCTGCGTCGTCAGAAAGTCCCACACTAAAGCAGTGGTTAAAAAAATCGTCGATGATTTCGACACCGATTTCTAATTCCTTTGTAGTTTCAATCGATAAGGATCTGGCTTTTTTTAAACGTGAGCATTCCCCGCGAGAGACCCAGGTCACTACGGATGTTTGGGGACCGTGTTGGACGTTGGCGTTGACTTGCCCTGCTCCTGGAGAAGTGGCGATTCGGCGAGCGGGAGGCCAGCAGGAGATCGTCGGTCCTGTAGCAATCTGGATTCCGCCGTTTTCTTTGGTTGAATGGGTCGTGAGTCCTTGTACGATTTGGTGGTATGCGTATCTCTCGTCAGCAAAAGTACCAACTGATCTTCCGCAGCGGGCGATGATTTTCCCATGGTCTACGGATGTTTTGCCAAAGAATTCTGAAGAAATTTTTCAATTGGTTCGAACCAGTCAGGATCGACTCTTGATCGAGAAAGAAGAGCAGGTGTCTGCCGTAGGCTCTCGAACCAAGAGCTATTTAGACAAGCATTTTACCGAAGACGTGAGTGTGAAAGAAATGGCTGCTGACCTTGGATACTCGCATTCAGTGATGAGTCGGTACTTTAAAAAACAATTTGGTATGGCGCCGGTGGCATATCGGAAGAAAATGCGCCTGTTTGAGGCCATGAACCAAATGATCATTCACGGAAGAACTGCACGTTCCACCAGTCTAGAGCTTGGATTTCAAGATTTTTCAGTTTTCTTTAAGCATTTTTGTGCGCAATTTCGGGCGCGACCTTCACAGTATCTTGTCACCTCAAGACATATTCGGGAACAAGCCCGATCGGAGAAAGCGCCTCGATCGTCAGAAGCGTAAATCTTGACTTTATCTTTACAGGTGAGTTCAAATTCATGCAGTCATTTGTTTGAAGGAGACCTGCATGGATCGGCTATCGATGAGTTCAAGAAAATTGTTTTTTCGCAGTCTTCTTCCTGCGTCTTTGTCTGGAGCCGTGATTGCAATTGCACTTGTGTTCTCGGCTTGTACCAAGAAAACTCGCCAAATTGAATTGGACACTCCCCATGGAAAATTGAGTTTGCCCATAAGTGAAACACTTCGTATTAACCTGTCGACTGAGCCACCTACTTTGGATTGGAATAAAGCGACAGACACGGTGTCTTCGCAGATCGTAGACAATATCATGGCGGGTTTGGTGAGTTACGATCTCTTAGATAAAAATTTGCGGCTTCGTCCATCATTGGCCGCAAAGTGGGAATCTTCAAAAGATGCCAAGAAATGGATTTTTAATCTGCGCAACGATGTGGTTTGGACCGATGGAGTTCCGTTTCAGGCCCAGCAGGTCGTTGATAGCTGGCGGCGCTTGCTTGAGCCGCAAACCGCATCAGAGTATGCCTACTTTCTTTTTGCGATAAAGAATGCCAAAGCCTTTAATGAAGGGAAGATCAAAGATTTTTCAATGGTCGGGGTGCGGGTGCTTTCACCAGCGCAAATCGAAGTTGAATTAGATCAACCTATGGCGTATTTTCCTTCGCTTCTCACACATTCCTCAACCTATCCCATTCGCCTAGATTTGATTCAAAAGTTTGGCGACAAGTGGACGGACGCTGAAAACATGCAAGGGTTGGGACCTTTTAAGCTTCGGGCCTGGCAGCACGATAAAATGATTGTGCTTGAACGCAACGACAAGTTTTTCGGTGAACGACCTCAAGATAAAAATTTGGTTAAATATATCGCGGCCTATATGATCATCGAACAATCAACGGCGATTAATCTTTTCGATTCCGGACAACTTGATGCTTTAGATAGTTTGCCCTCGGCAGAACTCAAAACTCTCAGCCTTCGACCTGAGTTTTCTAGTGATGGAATCCTTCGTACTTATTTTTATGGCCTTAATGTTAGTAAGGCGCCACTCAATAATCCTCTGGTGCGGCAGGCACTTGCCTATGCGATTGACCGCCAGGAACTGGTGCAGATATTGGCTGGCGGCCAAATTCCTATTCAAGGATGGCTTCCTCCAGGGGTGTTGGGGTATGAGGCCGATCGAGGTTTAAGTTTTTCTCCACAAAAAGCTCGGGAACTTTTGCAAAAAGCTGGTTTTAGCGACCTCGCAAATTTTCCTAAATTGACGTTGGGATTTAATACCAATGAAGACAATCAAAGAATTGGTGAAAACATCCAAGCGCAGTTGAAAAAAAACCTAGGCATCAGTATCGAGTTGAAAAATGAGGAATGGAAAGTTTTTTTAAATTCACTCAAAACTGATGCCCCTCATATTTTTCGTTCAGGATGGCAGGCCGATTTTCCGGATCCAGATAATTTTATGAATCTGATGACCAGTTTCTCTGAAAATAATCGAACTAAGTGGAAAAATAAAAAGTTTGATGATCTCGTCAAACAGGGGTCGGCAGAGACTTCGGTAGAAAAACGAATTAAGATCTATTCTGAGGCTGCAAGGCTTTTGGTCGAAGAAGAGGCTCCGGTTATTCCGCTGTTTAATGGAGTCTCTCAGCATTTAATTTCGTCACGTGTGGAGCATTATCCCGTCAACTCCATGACAAAGTATATATACACGGCTGTAACTCTTAAGAGATAGGTGATGATGAGGATTCTCAGGCAGAAGTTAGGTTTGATTTTCATATGCGGAGTCATGGCATTTGTGATCTGCGGTGTATTTCTTGATTTGGGTGAATTTGAAATTCCGACGATGTTTTGGTGGTTGGCATTTTCTTGGAGCCTTTTGAGTGTGGTGTATGGAGTGCTTTTGCACCGTGTGGGCAAATACGTTCTTAAAAGATGTTTTGAAGCGGTTTTTGTGATGTGGGTTATCGCGACGCTAACCTTCACTATGCTTCGCGTGCTTCCCGGCGGCCCATTTGATCAAGAGAAGGCCTTGCCTCCCGAGGTCAAAGCCAATATTGAAGCAAAGTATGGACTAAGTGATTCGCTGCCTAAACAGTATCAAAATTTTATGGTGGGCCTTCTTCATGGAGACCTGGGTGAGTCGTATAAATATATTGGCCGCTCTGTCTCAGATATCATTAAAGAAACTCTTCCGAGCTCGATGCAATTGGGTTTCTACTCGTTGCTTATTGCATACATAATGGGTTTACCACTTGGTATTTTCGCAGCTTCTCGACACAACTCTTTTTGGGATAGTTTTGCCATGCTCTTTGCCATCAGCGGAGTGTCTTTGCCAAGTTTTATGGTGGGTCCGATTTTTGTGATGGTGTTTAGTTTTGGCATTCCTTTCGCTGGACTTCGCGGTCTTTTGCCACCGGCATTGTGGGATACTCCATGGCATTATATTTTGCCGGTTTTAACTCTCGGTATTCGTCCTGCAGGTGTCATTGCACGATTGGTTCGTTCGAGTGTCTTAGAAGTGATTCATTCTGACTTTGTGCGAACTGCCCATGCCAAAGGAGTGGCCCCGCGCTGGGTTTTATATAAACATGTTTTGCGAAATTCATTGATTCCACTGCTGACGATTTCAGGTCCATTGGTTGCGGGCGTGCTTTCGGGTTCCTTTGTGATTGAGATTTTGTTTGCGGTACCAGGAATGGGAAAGCACTTAGTACAGAGTGTGACCAATAGAGACTATCCTCTCATTATGGGATTAACTCTTTTGTATTCCGTGATGTTGATTGTCGCCAATTTAGCTGTCGATATTCTATATACAATTGTCGATCCTCGAATTGAGTTGGAGTAGTCATGGCCAAGCCACGAAATTTTCCTGAAACAAATGCCACTGAACTCCAGTCGTCTTTGCGGTCTCCTCTTCAGTCTTCACGAAGCCTTTGGTCTGATTCTTGGCGTAGATTCAAAAAAAACAGAGGAGCCTATTGGTCTATGTGGTTCATTCTGTTTGTTTGTCTGGTTGCGATTTTCGCCAATTGGTTGGCGCCATATTCATTTGAAGAACAAAACATGCAGAGAATCTTAAGTTCCCCCAATTCGACCAATTGGTTTGGAACAGATAATCTTGGTCGAGACCTGATGTCTCGGGTGATTTATGGTTCCCGTATGTCGATGGCTGTCGGAATTTTCACGGCGCTGATTTCATTGATAATCGGTGGAGTATATGGTGCCATTTCTGGATGGTATGGCGGATGGATCGATTCGGTTTTGATGAGAATTGTAGACATACTTTCGGCCATTCCTTCTCTGGTTTTACTGATTTTGGTGATGGTGGTATTCAATTCTGTTCAGATCTTCTCTAATCCAGAGTTGAAGGCCTTAACCGGAATTTTTTTGGCGTTAAGTGTGGTGGGTTGGGTCAGTCTGGCTCGGTTGGTTCGAGGCCAAGTTCTTCAGGCTAAACAAATGTTATTTGTTGAGTCGGCCAGAGCCTTGGGAGCAAGCGGAACCGCAATTCTTTGGCGCCACATCTTCCCAAACATTTTAGGTCCTATCATTGTGATCTTAACATTTCAGATTCCGTCGAATGTTCTTTTTGAAAGTTTTTTGAGTTTTATCGGTCTCGGTCTGCAACCACCCTATAGTTCTTGGGGAGTTTTGGCCAATGATGGTTGGCGGGCAAAGTCGTTTCCACATTTGATTGTATTTCCTGGAGCGGCTTTGTTTTTTACGATGCTGGCCTTTAATCTACTGGGCGATGGTCTACGTGACGCCTTTGATCCAAAGACAAAAAACTAGATGATCTGGGTTTTCTAATTTTGGTCTGTGTTTTACGTCTTTTTTGAATTTGTTTGAGTAGGGCGTGTCCTCAATTGGTCGGACGTCGCGAGCGGAAGCAATAGAAATGAGTTGAAGGCACGAGGAGGAGAAATAGTGGTGCTATTTCGACGACGAGCAACGCTCAAATCGTTTCTATTGCTTTTGCGTAGTAGTCTAGCCAATTGAGGACACGCCCTAATCTCCACTGAAATTTCGGCCGTAAAATGCCGAAATCAATGAGTGCAGATGATCAAGAACTTAAAATCAACAAAACGATTGCGCCTCAGACTGCGGCATATGATTGGTGTATGTCTTTTGCTGCTCGTGTTTAGCCTGCTTTATGCTGTCGATGCCGCGGTTCAGGAGCAAGCCAGGTGTGCCCGATGGTCAAGTCTTGAATCGGCAAAAATTTCGTTTGAACGTTTAAAAGAGTCGACGAATCAAAACCCAATTTTGTTTTCCATGATTTCTGAAAGCCACTTAAAAAAGTATCAAGAATGGCTTGGTCAGAATACACATCCACTTGATCCAAATACCTGTATCTCTTCCGAGAGCATTTGGAGTCTTCCCAATCTTTGGAAGTTGATGTTGCGGCATGAGTATCGCGAGTGGCTTAACTTTAGGAGACAAGGGATAAGTTGGCAGGAGCGTTCGCATTCGCGGTGGCTATCTTTGCAAAAAAATTGGCTCAATATTGAGGCCGAGTTGCGGGCTGACCGTAGGTTGATCTGTCATTCTAAAACTGAATTCATGCGATTGGCCAGAGTTCGAACAGAGTTTGAGAGATCTTGTGGTGAGCAATTGAATCTCGAACGCACCTCGGCCTCAGAAAAAAAATCAAAGAAAAATAAAATCTGCACGTTTGAAAATCAAAAACGTATTGGAGCTTTCGCTAGCCAGGCTAATGAGCAGTTCACATTGAATCTAAGCAAGTATAAAAAGAAGTGGGGCAATGAAATGGCTCATGAGGTCTCATGTGATGCGAAAGAATAATTTACTAGCTCACTGCCTAAAGTCTATCTTCCATAAAATAGGGATGTTGTCTCGGGCTGTGTTGGTGTTGGTATTCGCTTTGGCGACATCTCCAGAGGTTTTCGCTGTTGAAAATGATGAACCACTGACATGTATGTCTCCTGTGGCGAAAGATCACCTTCTCAAAGGTTTTTCGCTACAAAAGGACAGTAACACTGACGAAGCTCTAGTTGAATATAAATCTTGTTTAGCTATTGAACCCAAGTGTGTTTCTTGCCTCTATGAAATGGGCTGGTCTTTTTGGAAAAAAGGTTTGTGGCGCGAAGTGATTGGCACCTGGCAGGAAGTATTGAAGATTGATCCTGAGCATGTCAAAGCGACGCAGTTTTTGGAGACAGCCAAGCAGAATCTAGAAACCGTAGAAAAGAAAAACAAGGTGCAAGTCTTTCGCCTGCAAACACCAATCCTAAGTGAGTCGGTACCAGTTGATGCTCCGGTGAAGATGATTTTTGTTTCGCGGTGGCAAGCCTACAATCCGAATTCAGATGGGAACCTCGATCATTTTGATACCGATATAGATTCACCCAAATCGGTAAATTTTAGTCCAGATGGCAAGCAAGTGTATGTAAATTCACTTGAAGGAGCAAAAACCGTTGTCATCGATTCTGAGGGCTTCAAAAAAGTAGCAGTGATCAAACATCGATTCACCAAAGAGGACGCTTCCCTTTTTTCGCCGACACCGCCTTTTGATTACAAGTTTGCAAAAGACAATAAAACTCCAAATGTATTTACGGGTAAGCCAGTCGAATCGGTTCTTACACACTCAGGAAAATTCTTGTGGGTTCCTTACTATCGCCGCAGTTATGATACTCGCAGCGTTGAACCATCTGCGATGGCACTGATTCGAACCGCCACTAATCAAATTATTAAGGTATTTCACACTGGTCCGATTGCGAAATATGTACAGGTTTCTCCAAATCAAAAATGGTTGGCTGTTTCTCATTGGGGAGACAATACGGTGGGTCTTTTTGACATCAGTGGCGACAACCCTCTGAGATTTAAAGAGCAACAGTTGTTGGTGGTTGAAGCTCGCCTCAGCTTGAAAAACCTAAAGACCGATCGTGATGAGGATTGTGGATTCTGCGTGCGAGGTTTGGCCTATTCGTCTGATAGTCGCTACCTATTTGTTTCGCGCATGCGACGCGGAGGAATTGCTATCTTCGACCTCCAAGATAAGTTCAAATATCTGGGAACAGTCTTTGGCATCAATCCTGGTCCACGAGACTTGCTACTCTCTCCTGATGGGCTAATGCTTTATTCAAGTTGCAATGCTTCGGGGACGGTTGCAAAAATTCCGGTGGCCAAGCTACTTGAGAGTTTGACCAAGATGAAAGAACAAAAGCTTGTGATCAAGCCAGCTGATCTTGAAATAAAGAAAGCATTCATTGGGTTGGGAGTTCGCAGTATCAAGACCTCTCCTGACGGTCGATTTGTTTTTGCAGCAGCCAACCAGGCGAGCGAAGTTGTGGCGATTGATACCGAGCAAATGAAAGTGGTATCACGGATAGCCGTAGATTCATTTCCAGTTGGCTTAAGTCTGAGTCCAGATGGCCATTCGCTTTGGGTGACTTCACAAGGGCGAGCGCACAAAGGTGGAAATTCAGTCGGAGTTTTTCAAGTTCAATACAAGTCGGATGGAACGATTAAGTTATCGACGGATCCTCGTCCAAAAATAATAGACAAATTGAATCAAGAGGATGCTCAGCTCGAGACCACAGAGTAAGCCAAACATTGGTTTGCGGTTGCGACTGTCTGATTTTGCCGGTCAATTCAACTCAAACCGCTTTCAATGAAAATTGTTTATAATTTGTTGGCGAGACTAAGCATCATATTTGAAACCACAAGCGGGTAAAGTGACCCGCTAAAGGCCTGAGGTCTCCAAGCGATTGGTTTTGTAAATTAAAAGACTGAAAGTTTTCCGTTATCGATAGGCATCTATTGCGCAGAATCTGGCAGGCTGTCTAGATATTCGACACTTCATTGCCAGCCGCATTGAGCTAAATTTGTTTTGTTTACTGAAAATGACTGGTCCCGCTCACCTGAAAAGCTCTCGGAAATCAGAGTCTTGCCTCGATTGCGATTTTCTGGCAGCAAAATGTCTCACTTCAAAACGTTGGGCGCACTTTTTGAAACGCTTGTTACTGGTTAGTCAATTTACAATCTTATTTTTCGTGGTTCGGTGGGACTGCGCGATTGCTTTTGAAGGAGCTTCTATGAAACATCTTAAAAATCACTTTGGTCTTTCGGTATTCTTGTTGAGCCAGTTGGCCGTGTCTGTCGCATTTGCCGATGTGATAGCTGAAGGGCAGACTCCGCAAACAAAAAGTCCATTTAATATCAAATTACTCGGCGGTGGCCAGGCGAGCCCAGCGCAGGATTCTGCAGGCATTGCTTCAAAAGATTCAGCAGCAAAAAATGCACAACCTAAAGCAGAAAAGACCAAGGTTGCAGGTGCGGGTGGAACCGCTACAGCTTCCCCTGAAGTTCTGAAGCCATCCGTGAAACCAGGAGCGACAAATTCGCCGTCAAAGGCAAAGCCGGCAGAGAAAATTCCAGTCTCTAAAAATACACATTTTAAAGAAAGTCCTGCCAAAGAAAAAACTAAAGACACTCAGAATTCAAAATCTAATTCAAGCCCAAGCTCAAGCCCAAGCCCAAGCAAAAAAAATGAAACTGCAAAAAATGGAACTGTAACATCCGCGAAACCAATGACTCCCTCGCAGCCAATGAATCCTTCGCAGATTGAACAGCAAGTTAAAAATATTGACCCTAAGGCTAATTATGTTGCTCCAAAAAAGCAGGCGCATAAAAGACACAAAGCTCGTCGTCATACAATGACAGGGCAGGTGACTCCCGCTGCCGTCTACCCTGAGGTGATAGTGCGGCCAAATGAGCAAGTCTGTTTGAGCGGCGTTCAAGGTCGATTTGAAACAGAGGGGTCGTCTTCTCGTCAGTCTCCAGCAGCTGCGATGACGATCGCTCATGATGCGGCAAACGACACGGTCGAGCGTGCAGCTGACGGCGACATCGTAACGAAAATGTATTCGATTAACCTTGCGATCTATTCACAAGATCGAAGCCAACAAGCGCCGGTGTGTGTTTTGAGTGGCCAGGTCGCTGGTGATCTTTGTGCATATGGCTCAGCTCTTCGTGTGAACTTGGCGCAAGGATGTCAAATTCGCTTGTATCCAGATTCAACCCAGAACGTGATGCGCATTCGCTACAACGAGGCTTGTTTAACAAACCTTTGTGGTTCTGCAGTGAAGTGGCAAGATATCTATTTCTCTACATCAAGCCGATAGTGTTCAACCGAAAGTGAATTTGAAAACAAAAAACTGCTGAGATCGAGAGCAAGGCTTGCCCAGTGACTCTCGATTTCTTTTTTCCGTAGTCCATGACGTAATCAAAAGCACCGAGCTGCAAGCCGGCCAATTCAAAACCCAGATAGGTCGAACACTGATGGTCTAGAAAAACGGCTAGAATTTTTCTGACATCTATCCGAAGAGTGGCAAAGTTAAGCATTCAGAACGGTCTCGAGCTGCAACCTAGCTTGATTTCATACTTAAAATTGGCGACGATAGAACTCATTCTATTTCATCGGAGAGTTGCGCTTGTCGTCGTTTACATATTGGTTTCCGTTAGTTTTTAAATCCAGGTTTCTTTGGTTGCAGCAGAGGGCTCATTTAACCTCGTTGATCTTGATTCTGCTGGTTTTAAGTTCCATCTCTTGTGCCAGTGAATTGTCGGTCAATTTACGAGAACCTAATTCCCCGGCAGAATTGGAATCAGCGAAGATTCAAAACCAAAAAATAGCCCAAGCACAAATCGGTTCCCGCTCAACTTCCCAGTCAAGCAGCGGTTCAAAGGCTAACGACTCAAGTATTAACGACTCAAATGCTTACGACCAAGACAGCTCGCGATTCAAAACTTCAGCAGCCGCAGAGAGTTCACGAAGCCCAGAAAACCCGGAATACCCAGAAAAAAATGATAAGAAGCAATCCCCGATCTTTGCAAAAAAAGGTTGGCTTGTTTCTCCCACGATTTTTTATTCAGCGGCAAGACTCTTGAGGGGAGCAACAATTTGGCCTGAACCATCAGGAATGATTGTTCCCGGTCTAGCCTACGCGGATTGGTTTCGGCTTTCACAAGGCGGAGTGCAGGTTTACCAAAAACTGGAGTACTTCGAGTACGCCACCGGATTGAGTTACATCGACGATGCTCAACCGATGTTTTCATTCACTAAACACAAGTCCGATTTTCGCAATGAACGCGATCCAACTTACGAGCTGGTCGCTGGTGCCAAGGCATTTTCAAAGTACAAACACGAAGTGTCGCTAAGTGTTCATCAAGATCTTAAAGTTCATCATGGTCAATATGTCATCATGGGAGTCAATTTTCCGCTGCTTCCTCTGACTTCACTTAACTTTTCATATGCAATGGCTGATGAGAGGCACAATCACTATATTTATGGTGAAGGTGCCGTAGGAGGGGCCGCACACTTTGATATTTCGGGTCGCCTCCTTTTGCCTTTTTTACCAGGCGGAGGAATTTTGATCTTGTCCTGGTTGCGCTCACAAATTCTTCAAGAACAAAATCGAATGGCGAGCTATGTTAATGGTGAAAATCCAAACGGATCCTTTTCAGCCTTGGCCACTTGGACACTTTGAGCTCGTCCAATATAACACTCTTCTAATTCATTTTGATCGCGATGATTTTGGATACCTAGTTCGGCCAGACTTTGTTGTCGTCTTTTTATGTCCACAATTTTTTTTGCAGGAGAATTCCCACTCCTATTTTTTGCTGCCTTTTTTCATTCCGAGTTCATAACAGTGTCTCTGGTACTTTGTGTGGTCGGTGCGTTCGCCTATCATTTACTTACCATGTACTCATAGGATTCTGACAATATGCCGGCCTGTTCAGGGTTTTGACTCTTGGCTGCCAAAATTGTTACTCCTCGCAGGTACCCTCAATAAATTGTTTAGATCTCTAACCAATAGTTTGGACATTAAAAGCATTTTCTTAGGACTAGAGACGCTTCCTCTTAAATTTATCTTGTTTAGGGTTGAGCATAGGCTATACAAGAAATTTTGCGAGTTCATGTGCTAGTATCTGAGCTGGTACATAAGCTTGTACATGAGCTTGTATATAAACTATAGAGAAGAAGCATAGCCTAAAAGCGCGAAAGCAGATGACGCCCGAAACTCAAACTCGAAGACCTTCGACTCTCACCTGGAGCACGTCCAGTCCATTCACTCGGTATGGTGCTTGCAGTCCCAATAAATTGACCCCTAAGTTTGAACGTCAATTCTAAGATTGTTTCAATATGAGACACAGCTAGTCTTTGAAGTCGGGAGATCGAATCTGAGCTCAAGATAGGTTATGGCAATTGTTCAAAGACAGGTGTTACTTTTTAACTGGCGCTTCTTCAAAAGGAGAACTTAATGAAATCAGAAAAGGTTCAATCAATTTACTTCAGGAGCTGCTTCAAGAAAGATTCTTTTTTGACGATGGTTTTGATGATGGCCCTATTTTTTTCTGGTTCCTCGGCACATGCCTGGGGAGAGATGGGCCACCAACTGGTGGGGGCCATCGCTGAAGACACCATGAGCCCCGAGGCAAAAGCATTTGTTCGAGGTGTGATCGGCATCGAACCTCTCTATCTCTCAGCCGTGTGGGCCGATCAAGTCCGAGATGACGCTCGCTTTGGTACACGTGCCATTAAATCTTCGACACCCACCAATGAGTCTTCAGCAACAACTGCTGCCGAATCACCTGAAGAAGATTCTCACGCACACGAAGGTGATTCTTTAGGAAGTCAATTCGATTTTTCTCCGTTTCATTTTTGTGAAATTCCCGTGGGAATGACCTATCTGACTCGTCCGAAAGAAAGACAACCAAAACAAGATTGTTACTCTCTAATGAAAAATGCCGAGGAGATTTTGCTCAACGCTAAGAGCGCTCGTGAATCAAAGATGATTGCTCTTCGTTATCTGATTCATGTGGTCGGGGACATTCACCAACCGTTTCACGTTGGCAACGGCTATGACCGCGGAGCCAATGCCTGCTTAATTCTCAATAAAAAAAGAACAGCAAAGCTGCATGCCTTCTGGGACACCTCTGTGGTCGATCAAATTGCAAATTCCTATGCAGATCCCGCAACGAACAAACAAGCCCCTCGCTACATAAACAAATTCTTTGCCGAAATGAAGTTGCACAACGCTGACTATTTCAAGCCCGCGGCAAAACTTCAATTTGAAAAACAGGACTATCTCGAGTGGCTCGAAGAAAGTGCTAAGTTGCGTGAAACTTTTTACCCGGATATTACAGGAGCCTTTGATGGTACACCAAAAGGTGAGGAGTACAAAAATCGGTCCTATTGCTCTTGGTACAATGATCAGAACAAAGACATAAATTCAGTTAAACCCATTGCGGAACTTGTGCCTGCGCCAATAGATTCGGCCTATATCGAACGATCACGTAAAACAGCCGAAGAGCAGATTCTAAAAGCCGGGGTTCGCTTGGGCGTGGTCCTCGATCGAATTGCGACAAAAACTCAAAAACAAAAAATCAGACGTGTAACGGACAAACAAGAATCTGAAATTCTTAAAGATCTACAGCGAGCCATGTCCAATTGAGAAAAGAAATAAAAACAGATTGATAGAAAATTTGAAAAAATTGATTAACCAAATGAGGTAAAAGGAGACCAAATGATCAAGAAAACAAAAGTAATGACAAAACATGTTTTGTTTATGGTCTGTGCATCATTGATAGGTCAGTCTGCTTGGAGTTGTCCAAGTGGAATGACAAACATCATTTTGACAACTCAATTTGGAGATTGTTCAAACGATGAATTGAAACATGTTCATCGAATCCTAGAGGACGGGTTGGCCAAGCAATCACAACAAGCCGATGCTAACTTCGATGAGTTCGTAGCAGTAAGACCAGGAGCTGTGGCTGCGATAGGAGCCATCAAATCAACAATGAGCATGGTCGAACAAGAGTGGAATTTGAGACGGTATCATTTAAAGAAATAGATCATCTCCCGACTCAGGATCTCCGGCTAACAGAGTCTTGGGAGAACCGCCGAAACAGCGTTACACGGAATATTCTGGGTGGCAAACTGTGCTCAGAGTAACGAGTCTTGTCGAGGTCGCACTAGTTAAATCAATACTGAATCTCATTAACCAGGAACTGTGGCTAAGAAAGAACAAAGAAATGAAAGAGTCCTCTAGAGACTCTGAAAAAAATAGGGAGTGATCTGATCAAAAAAAGCTTTGATAAAAAAAGTAGCTTGAAAAATAAGATTCAAAGATTTCGATCACAGGTGATTTAAGTGATTGCTGTTGTCTGAAAAACTGCGACCGTGCAAACCACGGTCGCTGGACTTTAAACGTTGAATCTAAAGAAGAGAACATCACCGTCTTTTACGGTGTAATCCTTGCCCTCAAGGCGATAGCGTCCCGCCTCTTTAACCGCCGCTTCGCTTTTCAATTCAAACAAATCGGCACAGTTATAAGTTTCAGCCCGAATAAAACCTTTTTCAAAGTCAGTGTGTATCACACCTGCTGCCTGCGGGGCTTTGGTGCCTTTACGAATAGTCCAAGCACGCACCTCTTTTTCACCAGCGGTGAAGTAGGTTTGCAGATCCAATAGAGTATAGGCCTCCATGATCAATCGATTGAGACCAGGTTCTGTTGCTCCGAGCGATGATAAAAACTCGGCCTGTTCTTCTTTTGGAAGAAGCGCAATTTCGGCCTCAAGGGCACTGCAAATAACCAAGTGCTTGTTATTTTCAGACGTTGCATGTTTTACGACTTCATCGACCCAAGCATTTCCTCCAGCAGCAAAGTCAGTTTCGTTGACGTTGCATGCGTAAAGCACAGGCTTCATAGTCAATAAATGCAACTCTTTGGCGATAGGAAGTTCAAACTCATCCAATGCAACTGAGCGTGCTGCCTTTCCAGCGCCTAGAGCATCCTGAAGTTTTTTGAGAGTATCGTATTCAAGTTTTATCTTTTTATCTGTTGTCGATCGAGCTTGTTTTTCAAGGCGTTGCGTTTTCTTCTCAACAGAATCCAAATCAGCTAAAAGTAATTCGGTGTTGATTACTTCAATATCTCGGGTGGGATTAACACTGCCAGAGACGTGAATAATATTTGGATCATCAAAACAACGAACCACGTGGACGATGGCATCTGTTTGGCGAATATGGCCTAGAAACTGATTGCCCAATCCCTCGCCTTTACTTGCTCCAGCAACCAATCCCGCAATATCAACAAATTCCATTGCCGTCGGGATTAAGCTTTTCGGTTTGATCAACTCGCTAATCTTGCGCAAACGTTCATCCGGCACCTGAACGACTCCGACGTTAGGATCAATTGTACAAAACGGATAATTGGCAGCCTCTGCTTTTGCTGCAGTCAAAGCATTGAATAGGGTGCTCTTACCCACATTCGGAAGTCCAACAATTCCCACCTGAAGTCCCATAGAACACCTCTTAAAAATTATGTCTGATCAAAAAATATTTTTAAACACCTTAGCATATTTTTGGAAATCAGAGGTCTATAAATAGTGACGATTATATTTTGTAGCAGCCTTGTCATAGCCTTCAAAGAGTAGAGTCTCAAGACCATCACAGGCCACATTGAGATAGGGGCCGAGCTGTGTTTCCTCATCCTTTGAAAAGTTTTGCAATACGTAATCTGCAACTTCCATTTTTGGATGAGGAGGTCGACCAACTCCTAACTTGATTCGATAATAGTCCATTGAGCCCATCTGTTCATTGATACTCTTAAGGCCATTGTGGCCGCCAGCTCCGCGGTTTTTTTGGATTTTAATAGACCCAAAATCTTGATCTATATCGTCGTGAATGACGATGAGGTTTTTGAGTTCTATTTTATAAAAATCCATAAGTGCGCGAACAGGCTCACCCGAGAGATTCATAAAGGTCTGAGGCTTTACACAGATAATTTCCTCAGTTTTAAATTTGAACTTACAGACGAGTGCTTTTTTTTCTTCTTTCCAAGGCAGGTCTCCGCAGCTTTTTAAGAAAATATCTAAGGCCATAAAGCCAATATTATGGCGAGTGAAAACATATTTCCTTCCAGGATTTCCAAGTCCAACAACGATCCACATATAATTTCCTTAGGCAAAAAAAAAGCCAACCCTAAGGTTGGCTTTGAAAATCGATTTCAATGAGCTACTACTTTTTAGCATCTTTCTTTGGTGCAGCGGCAGCTGCAGGAGCAGCTTTCGCGCCAGCTGCAGGTGCAGCAGCAGCTGCAGGGGCAGCGGTCGCAGCAGCAGCTGCTGCAGGAGTTTCATCGCCAAGAACTGCAACTGTTGCCACTGTAAAGTGACCGAGAGTTACAATTTTTACACCAGCAGGGGTTTGTAGATCCGAAACGTGGAAGGCGTCACCAACACCAAGATTGGTCACATCACAAACGATAAATTCAGGGATATCGTTTGGAAGACACTCGATCTCAACGTCGCGCATCTGAATCTGAACCATACCGCCATCAGCTGTACCGATTGCTTTACCTTCAAACTTGATTGTGACATTTACGCGAATTGCCGCCGTCATATCAACGGCATAGAAGTCGACATGAAGTGGTCGGTTTGAAACAGGGTGAACCTGAATTTTCTTAAGAAGAACTGCTTGGTTATTTAGTTTTCCATTCTCAGATTTTAGATTGAAAATAGTCGACTCAAATTTAGAGGACACATATTTCTTGATCAATTTCTCTTCGATCAAAAGATTCATGTTCTCCATTTTTGGTCCGTAAATAACAGCTGGAACTTGCTCTTTCATGCGATAACCGCGAGAAAAATGTTTGCCCGAAGTTCGGATCGCTACTGGTAGTTCTACTTTTTCACTTGTCTTCATTTTTTACCTCAATCAAATAATGAACTTACAGAAGCGTTACCATAAATTCGCCGAATTGCTTCAGCTACCAATGGGGCCACTGTGGTCGTTTCAAATTTATTACTACTCTGAGCAGCCGCGCTGAGAGGAATAGTGTCAGTCACAATGACCTGTTCTATTCTGGACTCAGTGATCCGACTGATGGCAGGGCCAGACAGTAACGGATGGGTTGCGACAGCGAACACTCTTTTTGCACCATTTTGGAGTAAACTGTCAACAGCTTGCGTAAGAGTTCCCGCTGTGTCGATCATATCGTCAACAATAATTGCCGTTTTATCTCTGACATCGCCAATTAAATGCAGTGCTTTGGCTTCATTTGGACCGGTGCGTCTCTTGTCAATGATAGCGATTGGGCACTCGATGCGTTTGGCGAAGGCTCGGGTTCGTTCCACGCCTCCAGCATCAGGGCTAACCGCAACAAATTGATCACCAAATCCGTGTCTTTCCCGAAATGATCGGGCAAGCGTAGGGATAGTAAAAAGATGATCCACAGGAACATTAAAGAAGCCTTGAATTTGGGCAGCGTGCAGATCAACACAAACCACTCTGGTCGCGCCGGCAACAGTTAGTAGGTCAGCCATGCACTTTGAAGAAATAGGCGCCCTTGGAGCGACCTTTCTGTCTTGTCTTGCGTAACCGTAGTAGGGAAGCACTGCTGTCACAGATTTTGCTGAAGCACGCTTTAAAGCGTCGAGCACAATGAATAGCTCCATGTAGTTTTCATTGACTGGGGGACAAGTGCTCTGAATAACGAAAACGCTATCGCCCCGAACACTTTCGTTGATTTCAACTTGGATTTCGCCGTCGGCAAAACGGTTGACTTTACAGCTTCCAAGCTCAACACCAGCGGATTTGGCTACGCGCTCGGCAAACTCACGATTTGAATTTCCGGAAAATATCTTAAGTCCTTGCATCGATTCAATTTTTTAGCAGCGATAGATCGGCTTGTCTATGGCCAAAACCTAGAGTTATTCATATTTTTTTAGGGGACTTTTCAGTGCCGGTAGAGGTTTAGGAAATGACCTGGTTTGTGTTGAACTTTGTCGGGTTTTTTAGCGCTTTGTAACTCGGCGTTGACAAGAAAGTTGACAAGAAAAAGCCTAGGATTCGATAATCGAGAAATGTTGAAAACCGTTGATTATTCGAATTTTGAGTGGATTTTAGTTGTGGCCAAGTCACGCGTCGACTCGTTTTCGAATGGAATTCTTGAAGCTCGAATTGCCAAGCTTATTGAAGAGGGTGCGCAGTTTATTGCGATTGACTTGCGTACCACTCGTTTTTTGAGTTTGGCGGCGATTCGCTACCTGGTTACAATTGGTCATCAGTTGGCTGAGCGTGGTGGTTACCTTGGGCTTGTAGGGCCTAGTGATAAAACAAAAAGACACTTTGAAATATATGGGCAAATTGATCACATGATTTTGATTCCTCCGGTCCACCAAATGAAGGTGAGCCGGGAGGTGGATTTGGTCGCGGACCGCGAATCAAGTGATGGAGTTTCTCTCTAGATTTTTTTAAGACCGTTTTTGCTCATCTCTGGTTTTGGGAGTTTATTGCGCGGTCGTGTGCCGGGGCGTAGGCCCCGATGCTCCATCCTCTATTTTGAAAATTCTTCGCCAAATTTTTCAAGCAGGGCTTGCATGGCTCTTCCTCGGTGGGAAATTTTGTTTTTGGGGCCAGCACCGAGTTCGGCCAGGGTTTGTTTTTCTCCCTCTGGAATAAAGACGGGATCATATCCGAAACCGAGATTTCCAGCAGCTTTGGTTGCGATGGTGCCCTTCAGAACACCTTCAAAAATAAACTCTTCGCCTTTTGGAGAAATAAGCACGAGAACACAGCGAAATTGAGCATTCCGATTCGCCATTGGGCGAATATGCATCATTTTTAAAAGCTTGGCCATGTTTTCGCTGTCTGAGGCATGTGGCCCAGCATATCTGGCGGAGTGTATACCAGGTAGGTTGCCGAGGCCTTCCACTTCGAGACCGGAGTCATCGGCGATGACCCAGTCCTGATGACGGACACCATGAAGCGTTTTGGCCTTGATACGGGCATTGGCAAGAAAACTATCGCCATTTTCTGGTTTTGCGGTGAACGCCGTGAGTTCACTTTGTGAACGCACTGTAACTGGGAACTTGGCGAGAAACTGTTTGAATTCGCCCAATTTTCCTTTGTTGTCTGTGGCAATCCAAATATCCATTTTTAGCCTCGCTTACGGCAATGCGCCCTGGGAAGATTCGAGTGAGAAAAAATCACCAAGGAGAGATTGTTGAAGAGTGAAGAGCTCTCCGCAACCTTTCTGGGCGAGCTCCATCGCTGTCATGAGTTGAGCTTGCGAGAAAGGTTGGCCTTCTGCTGTGCCCTGCACTTCGATTAAATGGCCTTTACCAGTGAGAACAAAGTTGATGTCGGTTTCTATTTTGCTGTCTTCTTCATAGCAAAGGTCGAGTAGAGCATGGTCATGATGGAGACCAACGCTGACAGCGGAAACGTAGTTGATCAACGGTAGCTTGGAGATCGTTTTTTCTGTGTACATTTTTTGGAGAGCAAGGGCGAGAGCCACAAAGCCCCCTGTGATTGCAGCTGTTCGTGTTCCGCCATCAGCCTGGAGCACGTCACAGTCGACGATGATTTGGCGTTCGCCCAAGGCTTTCAAGTTTACCGCTGCGCGAAGACTTCGTGCGATCAGGCGAGAGATTTCTTGAGTTCTTCCGCCGGAGGCGACTTTGTCTCGGTGCATACGTGTATGGGTCGAGCGAGGTAGCATACCATACTCTGCGGTTATCCATCCTTTGCCAGTTCCTGCCAACCATTTGGGCACGGTCTGGTCGACGGAAGCTGTGCAAAGTACATGGGTGTTTCCCATCTCGATGAGAGCACTGCCTTCAGCATATTTTGCAAAGTGAGGGGTAATTTTAACGTTTCTTAATTCGTTGTTTTTTCTTTTATCAAAGCGCATGCGCCGACTTTAGGCTTTTGCCTCGGTCTTTGTCCATGATTTCTTTGAATTTTAAAACACCAGAAAACAGATTGTTGGCGATGCGCTGTTGGTAGGCGGAATCCAGAAGCAGGCGTCCTTCTTCTGGATGCGTGATGTACCCCACCTCAACTAGTACGCTAGGGATGTTGATGTCGGAGATGACATAGAATGGAGCTTGGCGAATCGAGCGTGAGTTTTTTCTTGTGTGCTCGGTTTGCCACAGTTTGAGAAACAGTTGGCTCAGTTCGTGGCTGGCGGTGAGTTTATAGTTGTGTTTTAAGTCTTCGACAATTGTTCGAACATCGCTGAGGGTCGCTTTGTCAACTTGGGGCTTGCTGTCTGTGTTTCCCTCGTTTTGATTTTCTCTGCTCGCAAGAAATAAACTCTCTTCGTCTGCGGGAAGTTGGTTTTGCACATAGAATTCGATTCCGCGCGCGTGAGTATCTTCTGAGGAATTGGCATGAATACTTATGAAAAGGTCGGCATTCTCTTTGCGTGCGAACTCGGCACGATGCTCGAGTGAAAGCGCGGTGTCGTCGTTGCGAGTCAGTCGAACTTGAAATTGAGGATTGTCCGCTAAGAGGGCATTGAGTTTTTTGGTGATATCAAGAGTGATTTTTGATTCGACGATCTTACCGCGATTGGCACCATGATCTGAGCCGCCGTGACCCGCATCGAGAACGACTACTATCGGATTGATTTCGGTGATTGCTTTGGTTTTGGCTTCAATGCTGGGGCTGCAATTAAGAGTGAATAGAATCATGCCAAAGATTCGAAGGGATCTATGGAATCTCTTGTGATGTTGGGTGTCGCTATCTGGGATTGGACCACGAAGTTTCTTCGTAGATTTGATGACTTTGGTGTGCATCGTTTGATTTTAAATGATTGCTTGAAAAAGCGATATTTGGACTGGCCAAAATTTAGACGGGGATCGTGATTTCTTCATTTGAACTTTTATGGTGGAGGCAAAGTGCAAATGAACAATTGCCGGAAGTGGAGGTCAACTTTCTCAGGTGTTTTTCTCGATTTGAGACGCGATTGAGTGGTGTTCGGATTTTAGTCGAGCTCAAAATAGTCCGAAAGGAACAAAGAGAAACCATGGAGATTGAGTTTATGAATTCACGAATTTTCGCAGTCAAAAACTTTGAACAGAAAATTTTGGGGAAGAAAAATTTTATGCAATACGGTTTAATGGTGAACTTGCCCATGAGCTTACCCATTAGCCTAATGGTGAAGAAGTCTCGACTGGCCCTTGGTCTAATGTTTTGTGTTCTTTTGCAAGTATGGAGCTCCCAGGCATTGGCGCAATTTGATGACCTGGACGTTGAGGCCTCCGCTGCAAAAGCGGACTCTGAGGGGGCATTAGCCGACGCCGAAGAAGCCAAATTTAAAGCGATTGACGAGAAGAAAAAGGCAGAAGCCGCTAAAAAACTTTCAAACAAAGAAGCTGAAGAGGCTCGACGTGTCGAGAAGGACGCAAAAGCGAAAATGCAAATTTGGAATCAGGAGCGTGAGGTTTCACAAAGAGAGCGAGCGGAATCGGAGAAGCGAATTGAATTGGCAAAAGTGAAACAGGATTCTTTGCGAAAACTTGTGGATGAGGAGAAGAGAAAAATTGAAATGGAGCGAGCTGCAACCGAGAAAAGTATCGCAGAACGGGATGCACTTGAGGCAGAGATCGAACGAACTGAGGACACACTTCAGACCTTAAAGAACGATCATAGAAAATTAGTGAGTGAACTTGAAAAGTTGAAGGGCGACGTAGCGAAGAAAAGAGTGAAGCTCGATAACTCTCATGCGCAGCTTGAAACCACTAAGAGAAACAATAGCAAAGAAATTGAACGCGTGAAAAATGAGCTGGCAAAGAATGACCTAGAAATTCAGGGCTTGCTAAAGTCGAGCACCGGCATCAAGTCTAGACTGAGATCTTTCACACAAAAAAATTCAACCGCTCTAGCGCAAGGTAATTTGACCAATCCTTCTAGTTCCGCAAATGGCACTGACAGTTTAGCAGCGAGTCGTGCTGTGGCAAGCGAGAGTTCTAGTGCTGGAACTAATGCCAGTGGGAGAGAACAAGTCACAGAGTCTATTTCAGCGCGCGTTCATGACCCTTCTGTTGAAAATTCCACAGAAAAAAGAGCAGATAAAAAAATGGAAAAAGCGCCAGACCTTGGTGGCGTGAAAAAGGTGGAAACGACAGCTGCACGTCGTGAGGGATGGGTTAAGATATATAAAGATTGTCACTCTCAAGCCAGCACCGCATCTCGTGAGGTGGCGCAGAGTGGACCTATAGTGAAAGCTGGAGCTCGATTGCATGTTACACTGATTGATGCGACCTGGATGGAGTATGAAGAAGCAGGGAATAAGAGATTTCTATTGGTCGAGTGCGCACGCCAACCAAAGTGATTTCTTTTGAGCACTGGCAATTCAACACTATCTTATGAGCAGGTTGTATCGTTAATTAACTCGCGCGAGGTGGTGCAAAATCGTGCGAAGTCATTTTTACGTTTACAGAACTTGTTGGCTCGATTTTGTGAATTGAAACCAACTAAAGAAACAACAGTTATCGTTGTTGCTGGTACAAACGGAAAAGGATCGACAAGCAAAGCACTCGAGCATCTATTCTTAAGCGTCAATAAATCTGTTGGACTATTTACATCTCCGCATCTTTTTCAGATCAACGAGCGTATACGTGTGAACGGTGCGGATATGACAGATGAACAGTTGGTGCAGGGTTATTTGCGGTGGCAGAAGACTTTTGATGAATTCGGATTTAGTCATTTTGAAGTTTTGGCTTGGTTGGCATTCGATTGTTTCTTTGCGATGCAGAGGCCGGGTCTCGATGTGGTGATTCTTGAAGTGGGCGTCGGTGGTCTTTTCGATCCTGCGAATTTGCATGAACATCAAATCTCAGTTTTAACACCAATTGATTTTGATCACGTGAAGGTTTTAGGTGGGTCCCTACCTGAAATTGCAGGACATAAATGGGGTATTGTTAAGCCTGGACAGATCGTGGTGCATGAAGACTGGCCTTTGAGTCTGAAGCTTCCATGGTTAGAGCAGTGTAAGAAATGGGATTCCACCGTGACACTCCTTAAAAGAAAATCTTGGAAGTCAGGCATTGGAAAAAGTGGGGACCCGCGACCCACTATGACCGGACCATGGGGAGAAGCAACTCTACAGATGTATGGACGACGTTCGATCGAAAATATGGAGCGCGCATTGACTGTGTTTGAATCTCTTGGGGGTGACCTCACGCAGGTGAAGAGTGCTCTAGAATCTTGGTTTTGGCCTGGACGATTCGAGCAGCTCATAGTGTGTAAGTCTAAAGCGAGAGTGTTTGTTTCGGGGGACCACAACGTGAATGGCATAGAGTCGTTGCAGGATCTGCTTCGAGATTTTATATATGAGAGGATTTATTTTATTTGTGGAGTTTCTGCGCACAAAGACCGTCAACAGATCGAGTCTAAACTAGTCCAAACCGAGGGCGCTGAGTTGATACGAGTTGCTCCCGCGTTTGGCAGTGACGTTGGGCTGGGTACTTGGCAGGAGGCTTTGCGCGACACGAGTGCTCGTGCGACAAATCGAGATTTGATCGTGATCACGGGTTCATTGTACTTAGCTGGCGAGGTTCTGCAGCATTTTCGTAGTCAAAATCTCGGTGGCGAGAAGCCATTTCTGAACAAGTAAATCCGATGCAATGAAGACTGTTGCGATGCAACCTCCACCCAGAAAAAAAATGTGGGTTTTGCGGGGCGATCCATTCTGTTTCATGATCGATGAATTCGACATTGTGGGGAATTTCGGTAAGTGTTGTGCGTATGATGTCTTCGAGTGTGGGTCGTCCAGTAGTCGAAAAGGGCCTGATCTCGTGCAGACTTTGGGGGGTGCGCACTGAAAAAATATCGTGGTAGCTTGCCCAATGTTTTCTGGTCAAGAGGGGCTTCACTTGATTTTGAATGCTGAGCACTTCCTGCGAATTTGCTGTGAGGTGACGAATTTGTCCTAAAAGATTCGTAAACAACAGAGTGTGCGTGGGATGTGCTTGGCAGAATTCGAGAGTATTTTGGAGTGTTTTGATTTTGGGAAATTGAAATTGGATTTGTGGGAATCTCTTTTGCAGAAGATATTTAGCAAGTGAATCTGGTTCGAGGACCGTGATGTTTTGAAATCTTGTCAGCCAGTGAGAAGGTAAACTATAGCCTCCACTTGGGCCAATCAGTATGAGTGGGTTTTCGGAGGGCACGGCCCAGTGATTTAACCAGAGCTCGACTTGTGCCCGATAGGGTAACCAAAGGCTTGAAACATATCTTGATGCAAAGTAATGATAGGTGATTCCCCCAGAACGATTTATCAGTCGGGTCATGATTTAATTAAAACACAAAGAGGCGAATATGAGCAAAGCATTTACCAAAGAGGACGATAGTGATTTGGACGCCGATGAATATTTGGACGATGAGCACGATGATCACGATGGTACAGATGAACAGAGTGATTCAAAAAAAGGTGCGCGGGTCGGGGGGGGCAAGAATTATATCACGCCCGCTGGTGCTGCTAGACTGAAGGCTGAGTTGCATGATCTTTTAACTCGTGAACGACCAAAGTTAGTCGAAGTGGTCGCATGGGCCGCTGGCAATGGGGATCGTTCGGAAAATGCAGATTATATCTACGGCAAACGTAGACTTCGGGAAATTGATCGGCGTATTCGCTTTTTGCAGAAACGTTTGGATGCAGCTTTGGTTGTGGATCCAGCTCTACAAAAAGGTCCGGTGGTTTTGTTTGGTGCCACTGTCACAGTTCGGGATGAAGACGATAGGGAAAAAGTCTTTCGGATTGTTGGTGTGGATGAAACCGATGCAGCAAAGGGAAAGGTCAGCTGGGTTTCGCCAATTGGTAAGGTGCTTTTGCAGACTCAGGTCGGTGATGTGGTTTTGTTAAAGACTCCAAAGGGCGACGAGGAACTCGAGGTTTTAAAGATTGAATACGTTGAAATTTGAAAAAGCCCAGGGATGCTCGGACATAGTTTTTTCAATGACCAGATAACTCGATGAGTTTTTGTAGCGACCGGTCTTAGGGCGTGTCCTCAATTGGCTAGCCTACTACGCAAAAGCAATAGAAATGATTTGAGCGTTGCTCGTCGTCGAAATAGCACCACTATTTCTCCTCCTCGTGCCTTCAACTCATTTCTATTGCTTCCGCTCGCGACGTCCGACCAATTGAGGACACGCCCTAGTAAGTGAAGTAAATTTTTTTTTAATGATGTTCTAGACTTGGGTCAGGATGACCTGCGCCATAAGTTTTGCTAAATTCAAAGTCTATGTTGTTTAAAGTGAAGCTGTGGGGAGTTCGAGGCTCTTTGCCGAGCCCCTACTCACCAGAATATCTGTCGTCGAAACTGGAAAAAGTTCTCGATCTTTTTTTTGCAAATGGATACTCCCAGAAAAAAGATATTGAGTCGTTTTTGGCTACGGTGGATCTCAAGAATCTGCGCGGCTTCGGGGGAAATACATCCTGCGTAGAGGTGATGACAGCTCAGAGGCTTGCCGATAAACAAATTTTAATTATTGATGGTGGAAGTGGCATTCGACGCCTTGGCGAACAGCTGATGGCCGGTCCCTGCGGTAAAGGGCAAGGCCGGGTTGATATTTTGATGACTCATTTTCATTGGGATCACTTGATTGGCTTGCCGTTTTTTACTCCATTGTTTGTGCCTGGCAATGAGATTCACTTTTATGCAGTTCAAGAAAATCTGGAAGAGTGCATACGCCAAGTGTTTACGAAGCCGTATTTTCCTGTTCCGTTTGATAAGTTGGCTTCTCGTTCGTTTTTCCATCGTCTTGAGCCGAGGGTTCCAATTGATTTTGGTGATTTGCGAGTGACTCCATATCAACTTGATCACCCAGATCCCTGTTGGGGTTATCGAATCGAGAAGGGTGGCAAGGTCTTTTCATATTGTGTGGACACAGAGGGAACTCGCAGCTCGAGAAAAGATCTGGGAGAGGACCTGGCCCTCTACCAAAATGTGGATCTCATGGTCTTCGATGCTCAATACACTTTGTTTGAAATGGTCGAAAAGATTGACTGGGGTCACGGTTCTGCACCGATTGGGTTAGACATTGCTCTGCGCGAGGGAGTAAAGCGAATTTTATTTGCCCACCATGATCCTGCTGCGACTGACGAAAAGATTGCATTCGCTGAAAAACAAACTCGTGATTATTTCGCTGCTTACTCGGAAAATCTTCAGAAGAAAGGCCTTGTAGTGCCATCTTTGTCTTGGGAATTCGCGCGCGAAGGAATGGAAATTGAACTTTGAGAAAATTGATTTTGGATGAGCGGTGGTTGAGGGATTATGAATTCAAGTGAGTTTCCATTTCAAATTCGGACGCAACGAGAGAATGAAAAATGTGTTCTCCTTTTTCAGGGGCCGATAGATGAAGACGTTCGATTTGATGCAATTGACCGGGAGATCGGCGACGTTAAAACCGTTGTTATTGATTTTGCCGACGTCACAGTTTTGAACTCTCTTGGCATACGGACTTGGATGGTGTGGCTTCGTCAATGGATCGGTCAGAAAGATTTTGTCTTTCGGCGATGTCCGAAGGCTGTGGTGGATCAGTTCAATGTTTTGAGTGGTTTTTTACCTAAGGGTTCAGTTGTCGAATCGTTCTATGTTCCATATTTTTGCGATGCATGTACGCGAGAGCAGAGTATCTTGTATAGAAAAGATATCGATTTTAAGCAGGCAAGAGGAGAATCTCCGGCCTGGGTTTGTGAACCGAAACACGTGAAGTGTGATATTTGCAGTGAAGCTCTTGAGCTGGATGTCCGTCTACCTATTTACTTCAGCTTTCTTTCTGCAAAAGTCTGATTCAGAGAAAATTTGAACCGACAACGAAGTGGGTGATGTTGTTCTCGTTGTCTTGCGCTGATGAGTTCAATGTTGAATGACGTCGCGGGTTTGCCTGGCTCAATGATCGATAAGGTGGAGAATCATCTCGGCTTTGGAATTCGAAGATCGTCGAACAAAAATCCAAAGCCGCACAAGTGCAATGATCCACTCTGCGGCTTGAGGAGAAGCCGCATTGGCAAAGGTATGCCCAACAAGAGCAATTAAGACTGTGTTTTGTTTTTATCAGAAACCGAAGTATTGGTTGTTTCTGATTGGCCAGGGTTGAGGTGTCCAACTGGCTTGCGGGGTTCTTCTGCTTGCGCGGCCTTTTCGGCTTCATTCATGCCTTCTTTGAATCCACGAATGGCTTCTCCTAAAGACTTACCTAGTTTGGGTAGCCGAGACGGCCCAAAGAACACCAAAAGAATCAATGCGACAATAAGAAGATGCGTTAAGCTAAACTCACCCATTTTTTTCTCCATGTTGAATGGGCTTGAATCTAGCCTAGAAACTGGGCGCTGTCTATGGTTACCGTTGTGAGGGTGAAATTATATGTTAGAGTTGAATCTTTCTGGAGGGAAAAATGTGGTCATTGATTCTGGGGCTTTTTCAAGATTTACCTGGGCATTTACAGATCTGGTCGACGGCGATGGGGTACTGGCTCTACCTGTTTTTGTTTTTGATTATATTTGCTGAAACAGGGCTTGTGGTTTTTCCCATTTTGCCGGGAGATTCACTGCTATTTGCGCTAGGTGCTATGGCATCAGCTGGGGTGCTCGACTTTTGGGCTCTTCTAGCGCTTTTAATACTGGCGGCGGTGCTGGGGGATGCTTTGAACTATTTTGTTGGCAAGTGGGTGGCGGCTCGATTGGCGGCTGGGCGTTCGACGCGATGGTTGAATACCAAGTACCTCCAACGTACTCACGAGTTCTATGAACGCCATGGGGGAAAGACCATCGTATTGGCCCGATTTGTACCGATTGTGCGAACCTATGCCCCGTTTGTCGCAGGGATGGGGGCCATGAGTTATCAGAAGTTTGCAATGTTCAATGTGGTCGGTGCGGTACTTTGGATCACGAGCTTTTTAGGTTTAGGATTTGCGTTTGGTAATTTTCCTTCGGTGAAAGCCAATTTTCATTTGGTGGTGGTGGCCATAATTGTCTTGTCGGTATTACCGGGAATTATTGAGTTTGCTCGGCACCGACGGCAATTGCGATAGATATTTTGCCTACCTAGAAGATGGTCGGTGATCGATGGGAATCATCGACATTTTTGCTTTCTATGTTAATCTTGGCTAGTGGCTGGAGTGACGTAAGTTGGAGGACGACTTTGCATGATCAGCGGCTGAAGGGTGCATATGAAAGATTTTTTAAAAGGTGTTTTGGCCAATGTCGTAGGTATGGTGATTGGTGCGACAATTCTGGTGGTGTTTTTACCGCTACTTTTTTATTTTTTGTTCAGTACAGTGAAAACTGGTGGTGTGGAGAGGTTACCCAAATCGGGTGTTCTGCATTTGCGAATGAGCGGTGTTGTTGTTGAACGAGCGCAAGCATTCGACTTTGATTGGATGTCTGGGTTTTCGCGAGAGCAAAAAAGTATCCCGCTTTTTGAAACCATCAGGGCTCTAAAAAAAGCTGAAACCGATGAGCGAATCAAAGGTGTTTATATTGATGTTCGGCATTTTAGCTCAGGGTGGGCGTCGCTTCAGGAATTGCGCCGAGCTGTAGTGGATTTTCGTAAGTCGAAGAAGTTTGTGTATGCCTTTGCCGATTCTTATGATGAGAAGGGCTACTATCTCGCATCGAGTGCAGATCGTGTCTATATGGAACCCTATGGTGAGCTTGAGGTGAATGGGCTCGGTATGAGCGCTCCATTTTTCAAGGGACTCTTGGAAAAGCTTGAAGTGAAGCCGTTGATCTTTCGTGTAGGTAAATTCAAAGCCGCAGTCGAACCTTTTTTGCTTGATAAGATGAGTGATGAAAACCGACTGCAAAATCAGACATTGCTCAATGACATATGGACAGTCTCCTCCCGTGAAATGCTGGAGGGAAAAAAAATATCTCCTGAAGAGTTTAATTCGGGAGTTGGCACACTTCGCTTTTCGGCAGCGGCTGAGGCAAAAGCTGCGGGTTTGGTGGACCTTGCGTATGAAGATGAAGTTTTAAAGATTATGGCCACGTTGGCGAAACCGGAACACGAAGGGCAAAGTGATCCAGATCTTTTGAATCCAGTTCATTATATTAGTGAATCAAAGATTCGCACCAAGTTGAGTTCTTCAGATGTGATTGCTGTGCTGGTTGCTGAGGGCGAAATCGTCAAAGGTCCCGGTGGACGAGATCAAATTGGTGAGGAGTCCATCGCGCGTGATTTGCATGAGATTCGAGATGATAAAGATGTCAAGGCTGTGGTGATTCGGGTCAATTCTCCAGGCGGAGATGCCCTGGCTTCGGATGCTATTTGGCGAGAAGTTGAACTGACAAAGGCAAAGATGCCAGTGGTTATTTCGATGGGGGATGTTGCGGCGTCTGGTGGCTATTACATGTCTGCAGCTGGAACAAAAATATTTGCGGACCCATTGACGATAACTGGTTCAATTGGGGTATTTGGTTTGATGTTCAATGCTGAAAATCTTTTTAAAAACAAAGCCGCAGTAAACTTCGATCGTGTGGTGACTCACCCGTCAGCTGATGTGGGGAGTTCGGTTCGCGAAATGACAGTGAGTGAACAAGCAGCCATTCAGAAGAGTGTGGAGCGTGTTTACACTCGCTTTTTAACTGTTGTGAAAGATGGGCGAAAGTTTAAAGGGTTGGATGAAGTTGCTGGAATTGCCGAGGGTCGTGTTTGGTCAGGAGTGCGTGCAAAAGAAATTGGATTAGTTGATGAAATGGGTGGTCTGCAGGATGCGATTCGAAAAGCAAAGGAGCTTGCGGGCCTGAAAGTGGAGCCGAGTATAGAGTTGTATCCAGAGCAAAAGGATCCGTTCAATGAATTTTTGCATGGGCTGAGTTCTAAGATTGAAAGTCGCTTGCTTCGTTCAGTTTTAGAGGAGGTTTTTCGCGATGAAATGTCGGTCGTCGAAAACGTGAAGTCGTGGTTAAAACCTGGAGTTTACACTCGTATGCCTTTTGATTTGCAAATCAAGTGATACAGACGGAGGGGTGTCCTTCTTTGGCTCGTAATTTTCGACCAACCAAGGGCTCTTCCAAATTCATTTTTTTCGAAATTTGTTGAGCTTGAAAATGAATTTTGATTAGGGCGTGTCCTTAATTGGTCGGACGTCGCGAGCGGAAGCAATAGAAATGAGTTGAAGGCACGAGGAGGAGAAATAGTGGTGCTATTTCGACGACGAGCAACGCTCAAATCATTTCTATTGCTTTTGCGTAGTAGGCTAGCCAATTGAGGACACTCCCTAGTGCAGATCTTCTTGAGATAGAGCTTGGCGAGATAGACCTTGGCGCTAAAGACCGTTTGTTCGAAACGAGTCTTGGGCAGCTTCGAGGCTTTTGGAGCTGAGAGTGATTCTTCTAAGAGCAAGATTGGGCTTAAGGATTTCCTGGACCAGTGATTCAACGACCGCACGACTTACAAATCTATTTGTGTGAATAACATAGGTGTCGATTCCCAATACGGACGAGCGTAACAGTTCTTCTTCGATGCTTTCTTGTAAAGTTAGATCGCTATTTTTAGGACCTAGCTGCTTTTGATTTTGCTGGGTATTTTCGGCGAAAGGAGGTCTTTCGCTGAAAAACAAAAATCGTTTACTATGGTGTTTTAGACACTGCATTGTTGTCGGCAAAAAACGCAAATCGAAATCGATTCTTGCACGGAGAGGCGCTTCAAGATTCCAAAAAAACATTTGATTGTCCTGACAAACGGACTCCACAGCATGGGTATCCCATTCATCAAAGATTTTCAGTCTGAGTTTAGGATGTGGGAAAATGCGAATTTTGGTTGGATGATAGCAAAATGCGGTGACCGTGTTGCCGTGTGCGAGCAGGGATTCGATTAGAGTCTGTCCAAATGCGCTGTCTGCGTGTAGAACAAAACAATTCACCACGATTCCCTTTCATAACAAGGTTGATCTTTAGTTTTTCTTTTGACTCAGGGTTAGTCAATCTTTGAAATTTGAATACAGATTTGTTATGGCAGAGGGCAGTTACGCAAACAGCTTTCTCTGGCAAGCGCAATTTCACGATCGAAACACTCGGGCGTTCCGAGGTGGCGGGTGATCGTCGCGATACCTTTGGCTAGTCCAGGCTTTTCACCAAATTTTGCTTTGCATGTTCGAACCGCGAAATCCACAAACGCCTCACGAAATTTGTCAGAGGTCTCGAGGTAATCTTTTGCTAAAATTCTATTGATGCCAACTCCGCCTTTGCTTGGGCTGCTTTGAATAACCGAAAAATCAAAATTGGCCACGCGAATGAGCTGCGGGGTGCATTGCGATTTGGAGAGAATTCCCTGAAGTCCAAATGGGTCCGAGCCCACTTGATCAATCATGAACACGTGCCCAGGGAGAGCCACGATGTCACCTGACTGAAGCCACAAGTTTTTATTCATTGTAACTGGTGCCAGGCAGGAGAGACCATTTGCTGCTGGGTCTGCGAACATCGACGATGACATGCCGTAAACATGCGCCGCTTGAAGTGAAAGATTTTTCTTCACTCTGAGTCCTGCTGATGCGAGAGAGGAATAGACAAATGCGGAGCAATCAATGCCAAGAGTTTTGGTGCCGCTTCCAGAGTCTTTGAACACGTCAATGGCCGAGTTGCTCGAGGTGTCGGCATAGGGTTTGCCACCGTAGTCGTAGATCAGTGGAGATTTTTCTACGTGAAAACAGCTGGTCTCTGGGCGGGGTTCATCATGTATATAGGGGTGAGTTTTGAGAACTGTGCTAAGACTTGCAATCACTCGGCGTCGGCCCACTCCATCGGGGTGTCGGCCATCAAACTCAAGACCTTCAAGAAATGGAGTTTGCGAATTGAGAATATTTTTTTGAAGTGCTTGGCAGCTTTGGTAGGCCACAGCGAAAGTCTTGTGGGCACCAAAAACAGGTCGTGCCACTTGTTTTCTTAAAGAAGTGAAATAGGGATTGCCGTCGGTCGGGTTTGTTGTGCCAGAAGTCGGCGGCACGGGAAGCGACGGTGAGGCTCCAGGGGGCTCGCTGGTTGGTGGAACCACCGCCGGGGGAGTACCACTTGGACAATTGATCTGTCCCTCAGTTGCGGCACTTTCAATTTTAGCAATGAGTGTTCGAACTTTGTCACTGAGCTCTTTGCGTTCCGGCGTACTTTCATTTTCTAATTCGAACTTTGTTAGTAAATTGAGCCAGTCCTCACGAGTGAATTCTTCGCGAGTTTTGTTTTCGGTTCTTTGAAATGGGGTTTCGCTTAGCGTTTCATAGAGGTCTCTTAGGTCTTGATAGATTTCAAGATGCAAGGGGGAGGTGCCAGGCTTCAACTTTCGTGCAAGCTGGGCATCGACATACTTGAGCTTTGGCAATGAACCGTCTTTTCCTGCGACATCAAACAGTGTGCGATAAACCTTGTCTTTAAAAGATGAGCAGCCAACGCTATCTGAAATATTTTCGGAGATGAGGCGTGCCGAGGGGTGAAAACCCTGGGAGCAGCCACTCATGACTAAAAAGCTAAGAAGAGATAGAGAAGCATAGAAAGTTTTTCTCTGATTTGTATTCATCATGTGATACAAATCGGTTCTTCCAGACCAAGTGTTGATAAAACCAAAATCTAGTTTTGAGGTAGAGAATATGACTTACAATCCGAAGGATCATTTTTTCAGAAAGGCCAAGGCTGAAAACTTTGCCGCTCGCTCGGTCTATAAACTTCAAGAAATTGATCAGAAGCATAAGCTCTTTCGTCAGGGACAGGTGATACTAGACCTAGGTGCATCTCCCGGATCTTGGTCACAGTATGCGTCTCAAAAAGTTGGAGAGTCGGGCCGGGTTTTGGGTGTCGATCTTTCACCTGTTACGGTCAGCCTGAAAAATGCGACTTTTATTCAGGCCGATTTGCGTGATCTAAATCTCGAAGATGTCTTTCGGGAGCATGGATTTCACCCTCCTTTTGATTTGGTTTTGTCGGATATGGCGCCGAAGACCACGGGGATTCGTTTTACCGATCAGGCGAGATCGATGGAGCTTTGTGAACTAGCATTGGATGTTGCACGCCGTTTTTTGAAACCTGGGGGACATTTTGTATGCAAGCTATTTCACAGTGATGATTTCAATTTGCTCCGAGACGAAATTAAAAAAACTTTTGAAAAGTTTGAGGCCGTCAAGCCTGAAAGCACACGAAAGATTAGCAAAGAGATCTTTTTAGTGGGGCTGCGAAAGAAGTCTTAAGGAAGCTCAACCAGTTTTAATGATCAGGGCATGTCCTCATTTGCTTAGATTGCTTCTTCTCGTGATGACCAGGAAAATGAGCACACGCCCTGATCAAATTGATACATTTTTTAAGATTCTATCCCAAGAGATTCAGCAGAGTCCCATCCTGGGATAATCAAATTGAGAATAGGTTCACTATTACTCCGAAGATGTCGAAAAGAAGGGGAGTGAGTTCATCGAGATCGATTTTTCGATGGCTTTGCTCAGTGCTTTTGCACTTTTAGGGCCTTTGGTTGCACGTTTTTCGGAGGTACTTTGATGTCTTTTAAATATTTGCCATCCTTTGTGGCACTAAGCGCGATCGCAGGTTTTGTTTTGTTGGTGGCCTGTTCTCCTCGAAACGAGAGTGTAAAGCTTCGAGTGGCGATTCCTACCCAAGCCCAGTTGGCCCAGGCTGCAAGTGCGGCACCCAAGCAGTCTTATAAGCCCTACGATTTAAGTTTTTTAAATTCTGGTGGAGCTCTTGCTAAAAACATGACCTATGTTTCGGCCTCTCAGCTTCAGGCTGCGGCTTCAGGAACGGTGGTTGCAATGGGCAGTGGTTCGGATTGGAATTCATTTTTAGATCCGTCCTCAATTTCACAGTTCAATTGTTTTTTGGTGATGGCCGGCGGACCAGGATATGATGCAGCCTCATGTTCGACGACTGACGGGGGCACATTTTCGGTTGGTGATTATGCCGGAGGTGTATTGTCCGGTGCCACAGTTGAGATGATTGTTCCCGCTGGCGCTGCTCGAACTTTTCGCGTGATTGGTTTTCAAGCCTCATCAACCTCTTCTTGTGTCGATTTCCATGGAAATAGCGGTCCGGATAAATCGTCGTTGTCGCATCCTCATATTCTGGGAGAAGTGACACAGGATATTTCGAGCGGCGATGTGGCTGTTGCATTGAATGCTAAACTCGATGCCACCACCAAAAAAATATCAGATTGTTCTTTTGGCGGAAATGGATCGGGCGGTGGTGGAGGATGGTTTGGTACCGGTCGGGATGGTGACCTAGTGGTCCCTGTGAGTACGACTGTGAACTTAGACACGACAGCCTCGGTTTCGGCAGCAACGAACGGCACCAAGCTGAGTTCGATTTCGAAGGTGACTTCATTGAGTGCTCCTTCGGCGACGTCATTGGATGTGACCATTGTCGACAATTGGAGTAGCCGTGTGGTGGTTGATGACGAGGTGATGCTCTACATTGTCGGAGAATCAGGAAACGCCTGTGGTGGACAAGTTTGGCCTGGTTTTTCGACCTCTGGACGAGTTGTACAAATTAACTCTACGACAGACTTTGTGATTGATGGGATAGATGCTCGTTTTGCCACAATTCCAGCGGCTTCTCTCAATGCCTCGGCAGTGCAAACTTCGGCGGGTGCAAACACCAGGGTGTTTTGCCGATTGGTGGCGGTACGAGTTCCGCATTTTAATAACGTGATTTTAGCAGGTAATAGTCATATTTCAATTTCAAGTCCACTCGGGTCTTACAATGGTACGACTCATAATGGTGGCTTGCTGGCGATGCGTGTGAACGGCGTACTGAGTGTCAATGGTTCGCTGAACTCACTGACTGTGGCAGCCAAGGGCTATGCTGGAGGATCATATTACAAACCTGGTGAAGGGGCTGCAGGTCAGGTGAACGCAACTTCGTCAGCAAGTGACTGGAATGCCGGTGGTTCAAGCTCAGGCGGCGGCCATGGCGGAGCCGGCGGTGGAAATGGCGGCGGTATAGCGATTGGTGATCAGTATGGATGTGGCCCTGCGGTGCCTGATGCTTTAATGCGTTGTTTGATGGGCAAGTTCTTTTTGGGAGCCGGTGGCGGAGCTGCCACAGGCGGAGGCGGCGGAGTCGGTGGGGGAATCATTCGGCTTCTTGCACGTGCCATCGACACCTCGGGGGGAACTCTATTGGTTGAAGCCAGTGCAGGAGCGGGTAGCTACACGGGTGCTGCCGGCGGCGCTGGTGGATCGGTGTTTGTACAGGTACAAGGATTCGCTCCAGGCTCACAGGGCTCGAGCTTCTCAATGGTGGCCAAGGGGGGAGATGGGCTGAGCGCAGGAGGCGGTGGTGGCGGGAGAGCACATTTGCAAATACTCGACACATCATCGGCCTTTGTGCCTGCCGGAAACGCGGTCACCGGCGGGGCCGGAACCCAAGTTGGTTCAGATGGAACTTGTGTCTACCAGCTTGCTAAAGGTGCGCTAACTGATTGCCAACCATAGGGGGCCCAAGCGCGTCGCACGGTTGTTGCTCACTCTGACGGCCGTAGCGCTTGCTAATCGCCTTGAGTGCCGTTACCATCGGTTAAGTTGAGTTTTATGATTCTAAATCGATGAGGGGGCCTCGTGGCTAAAAAGAAAGTTAAAAAGAAACAAGTAAAGAACAAACATCATGCATCTCGCTTGAAACGTAAAAAGCGTTTGATGAAGCAAAAAGCATAGATCTTGTTCCTCCGAGTCTTCGACTTGGTTTTTTTGAGTTTTCAGTCGAGAGCAGGCCCAAAAGTGCCTGTTCTTTTTTTGTCTTGTCGCCATTTCTAGACATATTGATAGTTTCAAGTTTTTTTGTCTGCTGGACGAAAAGGACGTCGAGTAACTTGGAAAATTGTGATGGAAAGTGGTGGGTGCTGTGGGAAAGTTTAAATTCAAAGGTTTGATGGCAAAACTCATTTTACTTTGTTTGATTCCGACAGTTGGACTTTTAATTTTGACAACCATGATGATGTTGCAAACCTCCGACTTAAATCGCGAACTCAGTTATTCGAGTGAAAGAAATGCGCCGCTGATACAGCTCACCTCTAATTTAAAAACCAGTTTGAGCTCAATTGAAATAGCCTTTTTGACGATTGCGCAAAACGATGCCGATGCCTTTTCCAAAGATGACATTCAGACTATTGCAAAAAGTTATGTTGAGTATGTCAAAAATTCTCGTCTCTATGGTTTGATGGAACGATCAGATAAAGAAAAGGAGTTGTACAAAATCGTTGAGGAAAACTTTAATAACTCGAAAGAGCTCATCGATCTTGTCATCTCTCAGTCCAACTCGATTGATTTTTCTAAAAAATCTGACAAAGAGGCATTTCTGAAACGGGTTCGAATGGCGGTAAACCCAATTTCCTCATCCATTCAAACTATTTTGACAGCGTTGGATCAAATAGATCTAAATCGGAATCAAGAAATTGAGGCGTGGACACAGGAGGCCGAGCAGGACTCCCAAAGACGGACTTTGGTTTCGGGTCTGTTGGTGACGCTGATCATTGTGACAATAGTGATATATGGCAATGTTCAAATTCGCGCAATCTATCGGCAGTTAAGTCAGACGAAGGAAGAACTCACTCGGTCTGGATTCGAAGTGACTCAAGCGTCTGAGGTGATCACACAAACGGCGAATGATCTTTCAAATCGTTCAGTTTCATCTTCGGCTTCCATTGAACAAAGTGTGGCCTCGATGGAGGAGTTGGTTGCGTTGGTCACGGCCAATACTCAGAATTCAAAAAAAGCTGCAGCGATGTCTCAGCAAGGATTGAAAACTGCCCAAATGAGTTCAAAGATGATTTTTGAGCTCATTGAAACGATGCGAACAATTTCGGTCGATTCGAAAAAGATTGAGTCCATGGTCGAGGTCATTGATGATATTGCATTTCAGACGAATCTTTTGGCATTGAATGCAGCGGTTGAGGCCGCTCGTGCAGGGGAGCAAGGTAAGGGCTTTGCGGTTGTAGCGGATGCTGTTCGCAATCTCGCCCAGAACAGTGCCAATTCTGCTCGGGAGATCACGCAGCTCATGCAGAGTACATCACGAAATGTGGCGACAGGTACACAGAGTGCTGATCGAAGCGCAACAGCACTGAAAGATATTGTTGGCGCTATAGAAGATTTGGTACGTATCAACGAAGATATTTCGACGGCTATTCAAGAGCAATCGCGAAGCACCCAGCAAATTAATCAGGCGCTGCAGACTCTCGATATAGCAACGCAGTCTAATGCAAAATCGAGTCAGGATTTGGCTGAAAGTTGTGACTTGATAACCGAGTTGAACCAATCACTTGAAAATTCAATCGCAAGTCTAGATGAATTTGTTGAGGGGCACGGTCGGGCGGCTTAGTTAGTCTGCAAAATGAAGATATATCTTTAATAGAAAAGCCTGAGAAATTTGGTATTTCTCAGGCTTTTTGTTTATTTAATACTTCGTTACTAATTTAACTCCAGACGGAGCAGGGCCACTGATGTATCCGACACCGCTCGGAGTGGCTTTGACAAAATCAATGACTTCACTATCACTTGATTTTGGTTTAGGAGCGGCGACACCGTCGCGAAAAGACTTCTTTGCCCAATGAGCATTGTACTTTGCTGGCTCCATCTTTAATGCCTTTTGGCAGAACTCGGTGAGGGCCGCTTTATTGTCTGCCAGAGAAATATTCGAGCCTCCAGCAGAGGTTTTTTCTCCTGTAAACAAGTCGACCACATCTGCTCCGGTGACATTTAGAGCGGAGTTCGCAATGACAAGAATTTCGGCAGAGCTTACGTTTGTAGCTAGGCAGAGAGATAAAATCAGAGAAGCTTGTAAATATTGAATTCCAATTTTTTTCATCGAGTACTCCTCTTAGAATCGAACCGCAACTTGTGCGACCCATGTTTTATATGAAATCTCTTCCGGAACTGTTTGGTTTGTCTGCATATGCTGCAGCTTCAGACATGCCTGGGGATCAAAGTCATAGCGAATACCCAAGGTTTGTCTTTCGTAGCTCTTTGCATTGCCTTGTGAATAGAAGTAGGGGTCACCAAAATCGAAACTTGTTTTTTCATACATGGCATAGGGTACAATTTTGTCGATGGCATAAGAAGCCTGCGCAAAATAGGCCCAGCTGCGGTGCTCAATCGCATTGGTTTCATCGGTGACGTCTTTATTCATAAAATTATAGAATTCTGACAAGAATTGAAATGTGTCACTTTCGTACGCCAGATAGCCGCCAGTCATCAGCACTTTTACATTTGCACGTGCCGCCGCAGAGGCATAAGAGTCGCTGGCATAATTGCGAACAAAACCGGTAAGGGTATGTAGCCCCACTTGTAAACCCGGAAGAGTGTTGGTCATAGTAAAGGCAACATTTCCTCCGCCCATTCCGGAATGGTCGCTTTTGATAAGATTGTAGTCGAGGTGGCCATCAGTTGCTGGAGTGGCAGTTGGGTCATAACCTACGATGCGTGCACCATTGGTCAAATAGACATCGTATGAAAGCTTACCCACACCTTCGATCTTTTCGGTTCCGTGACCCCAAGCTCCAACGGAGTGGGCTGGGATAATTCCACCTTTGTCTTCAAAGTCGATGAAGCGAGGACGATAAATGGTGTTTTGCAGTTGCGCTCCGTGATGGTACGCTGTGTTCCACTGTCCAAATGGAGTATGAAAACGTCCCATCCACAGCGTGAAATTGTTGAAGGTGTATCCGACCTGTAAGCGTTCCACATCTAAACCAATAGCCCCATTGTCGGCACTTGGTTCGTAGGCGAACTCAATAAGCGATTTGAAACGGCCTTGAAACTCTGGTGTCAGATAAAAATCGATATTGCCCATCGACATACCTTTGAGAGCCTGCTCGGTTGGAGTGTTGTCGGTGGAGTTGCCCCCAACGAAGTCTGCAAAAGCATGAAGAGGTATTCCGTCCTCGGCTGCGTTTGCGAATGAACTGCAGAGCACGATCAGCAGTGCTGCATTTAATTTTTTAAGTCTTCTCATGTGCATTCCTTTGCGAGTGAGTTAAACAAAATTACTTTGTCCTCTATTGGATAGCGAACCTGACCTTTGGTCAAGGGTGAACGCAGGTCCAATTTTTTTGTCTAGAATTCTGGAAGGTAATTGAGCTTGTTTTGGTGTTTGAAGATTTCGATATTTCCCAAGGTGAGCGCGCAAAACTAGACTAAGATCGGGCAAAATGTAATTAACCCTCCTAGGCCAAGATCCGATAGGTCATTAGGGAAAAACACAACGCCATTGTGGCAAGAGAGGTCAAAGCTTGGGCTTTGGATTTCACATCGACACCAAAAATCTTGTGAGTTGGAAGCGATCTAATCGATTTCGATTTGTCTTATATGGTATTGCCTTTGGAACCTGTTTTCCCTTAATTGGCGCACTACTTCGCCAAAGTGAAAGCTCGGAGAGTTTTTTGGAAGCACTTTTTGCTTCAAATGATCCACATGCATGGATCATAAATATCTTTCCATTTATTTCGGTAGCGTTCGCCTATCGTCTAGGTATCCGTCAAGACTTGATTGAAAAGCTGATTGAAGACTTTCAAATTCGTATACAAAGCCAAGACCAAGAAATTATGAGTTCGAAGCAGGTGTTGAAGCTGCGAGAGGAACGTTTTGGCTCGGTCATGAGTATTATCCCAACCGGGCTCATATACTTTGATTCTGAAGGTCATTGTGTTTGGACAAACGAGCGATTTTCGCAGCTATCGGGGCTCAATGAAGAAGAGTCTAAAGGATATGGGTGGCTTGAGGCTGTGTACCCCGAGGACATCTTGCGTGTGAAGACTTCACTTGCAGAAGTCCGGGTTGTGTCCCAGCTGGATATGCGTGACTTTCGATTCTTACGTCGCAATGGGGATGTCTTATGGATGTCGGGACGTGTGATTCAATTGCGTGGTGAATTAAAGGGGTTTATTGCTGCGGTACAAGACGTGACCGAGAAAAAACTCAAAGAAAAAATGGCGCGTGACTCTGAAAATCGCTGGAAGACTCTCATGAGAATTGCCCCCGTGGGAATTTTTCAGACAGATTTAGGCGGGTCATGCGTGTACGTCAACGAGAAGTGGTCAAAACTCACGGGAACAACCAACGATGAGGCTATGGGCTTTGGCTGGACCAAACGCGTGGACACTCAAGATCGCAATGCTGTTTTGGTTCGATGGAATGAATTCATCTCTGGAGTTTCGGATTTCAATTTTCAATTTCGCTATCGAAATCTTGAGGGTCAAATCATATGGGTATCAGCACAGGCCGTTCAACTGTTTGATGATCGAGGGGCTCCTATCGGTTATCTCGGTTCGATGCAGGACATTTCTGAAATGGTTTTGGCTAGCGAAGAAAATAAAAAGCTTCAGGCCAAGATTCGCGATCAGCTCAAGACGCTTGTTGAAATACTTTCTGCCTCTCCTGATATTTTCTTTATGTTTGATCACTCTGGGACATGTACCTTCGCAAGCCAGGGTGGAATGAGTGAGCAGGGTTTGGAGTCTGAGCGGCTGATCGGGAAAAGTTGGCGTGACTTTGATCTCTTTCGAGGTTCACATCAAGAGCTGGAAGCAGACTTTAAGCGAATACTGGAAACCTCCAATCGTCGGTTGGCAGCTCACACCATTCGCGCGAAGACTGGATTTTTTTACGACTGCATCCTAAGTCCAGTTCATGATTCAAACGGCAACGTAGATTCTATCGTGATCACATTACGAGATGTCACAATGAAGAAATTGGCTGAGGATCAACTGATGGTGGCAACTGAAGCTGCCGTTGCTGCTTCGGAGGCAGCGATTCGAGCGTCAGAGTCAAAATCAAATTTTCTTGCGAATATGAGCCATGAGATTCGTACACCAATGAACGCAATCATTGGAATGGCAGACTTGCTGGCCGAAACTGAATTGAACCAGGACCAGAGAAAATATGTCGAAATATTTCGACGTGCCGGTAAAAACTTGCTTGAGCTTATCAATGACATACTTGATCTCTCCAAGGTTGAGGCTGGTCAACTGACGATCGAGGCTCAGGATGTAGACTTGAGAGAACTGATTGATGATGTGGTGCAAATTCACGTGGTTCGTGCACACGAAAAGGGTTTGGAGTTGAATGTTAGTGTTGATTTGGATGTCCCACGTTTTGTCAAAGGTGATCCAGTTAGAATTAAACAAGTGTTATTGAATCTGGTTGGCAATGCTGTGAAGTTTACCGCCAAGGGTGAAGTCAAAGTCGAGGTGGCACAGAACAAATCATCCTATTCAGGAAACCTTTTGTTTAGGGTGTGTGACACTGGGATTGGAGTGGCGAAGGAGAAACTTGGCGGGCTGTTTCAGCCTTTTGTACAGGCAGATTCGAGTATCACTCGCAAATATGGAGGTACTGGTCTTGGTTTGGCTGTTTCGAAAAAACTTGTTGAAATGATGGGTGGGCAGATTTGGATTGAGAGTGAAGAAGGCATGGGAAGTGTGTTTTCCTTTACTCTCAATCTTGAAGAACAAAAACTGCCAGTCAGAAACTTTGCTCCGACAAGTTTGGATTTGGCGGAAAAACGATTTTTAGTCGTTGATGACAACCCGACGAATCGTTTGATTTTGCAGCAACTATTAATGGGAGTACAAGCAAAGGTTGTTGAGGCGAAATCGGGCGAAGAGGGATTTGCAATACTCGAACAGGAGATGAGTCAGGGGCACAAATTTGATTTTGCGATTGTCGACCACTTGATGCCAGGAATGAGCGGGGTTGAATTTTGTGAAAAGGTGAAGAGTGATCTTCGCTTTCGTGAGCTCAATATGGTTATTTCCAGTTCTGATACCGGTCTTGTTGTGCCCTCTCGGTTGAAGCTCCTGGGCGTAAGTGATTCGGTAACGAAACCGATCAAATGGCGAGAACTGGTCAATGCACTAACGCATGCAGCGAGCCGTACAGTGAATTATTCTAAGTCTGATACTGCGCCCGTATCTGCAGCAAGTATAAATTTTGATCGATCGCTTAAGATTCTGTTGGTGGATGACAGTGATGACAATCGCACTTTGATCAAAGCTTATCTAAAAAGTACTCCGCATAAAATTGAAACTGCTGAGAATGGTCAAGAGGCGTATGATCGCTACGTCGGGGCCTATGCCGCTGGAGAAACTCGTTTTGATATTGTTTTGATGGATATGCAAATGCCGGTGATGGATGGCTATACGGCGACACAAAAGATTCGAAGTTGGGAGCGACGTTCGAACGAAGTCGCGACTCCAATTGTGGCTCTGACCGCTTACGCTCTAAAAGCTGAAGAAGAGAAAAGTCTATCTGTTGGATGTACCATGCATTTGACTAAGCCGGTTAAGAAACTTGTACTGCTTGAGGCAATTCAAAAACTAACTAGCAAAGAGGGAAAAGCGGCAGCCTGAGAGGCGCGCGGAGTGTGTTATGAAAAAGATTGGAATTGATCCAGACATCTATGAAATAGCGATTCAATTTTTGCAGAACCGTCGAAATGAGCAGGGCGCATTTCGTGATGCGATTGAACGGAAGGACTTGGCAGTAATTCAAACTCTCGGGCACCGCCTCAAGGGTAATGCCGGAGGCTACGGTTTTGATGAGCTAGGTGAACTCGGAGCGCAACTTGAACAGTCCGCCAAAGCTGGCGACTGGCAAAAAATTGAGGCTCTTGTGAAGAAGATTGATGAGTACGTGCAGAGCGCCGAAATATTTCCCTTGTCAGCATGACCATGCCATTCCTAATGTAGGGGCATGATTAAAAAATTATTTCCTGTTGTTTTCCCAAAATCCATTTTGCTTTTTTTACTCCCGGAATTGTGTTGCTCGTTATTTTATACAAACGAAAGTCACGCGAGCGGTGATTTTAGTGCTCCATTTCGTGTCGAGCAGCCAGAACGTGTGCGAAACTCTTTTTGGCCTCCGATTGCTAGTTTGCTTCTTCCTGGTTTCGATCAAATCTGGGAGGAGCAATATGAATCCGCCATTGTTCATGCCGGGACCGCATTGGTGGGATTGAAATTGATGCGCCAAGGGCGACAGGATTCAACAAGGGCGGATGTAGACGATTGGCGCACTGCTGAGTCCAAATTCGTATTTGGACAAGCTGCCTACAAAACCGCGATGGGTTTAAGTAGTTATCAAAGTTTTATTTCGGCAGCGAACACACGAAAATCCGTTGGCGAATATCTGTTTTTGCCAGAGCAAATGGAGACACCTTGGCAGTTGGCGGTCGCACCCTTCAAGTTTTCATACCTGGAGCGCCCAACGACTTGGGTCCCTCTGGCTGCGCTCCTGGCCGTCGGGGCGGCTGCGGTGTCTTTTTCGAATACGGAACATTGGGAGACGCCAGCCTTTGATTATTGGACAATTTCTGCAGGAGCCTCTTATGGCGCAGGAGTGGGGGAAGAAGCGGTTTTTCGCGGTTGGTTTTTACCAGTATCGCAGGAGGGTTTGCGGTCAGAGTGGGGCGCAAATGCACTGACAAGTTTAGGATTCGCGGCAGCGCATATCTCAAAACAAAATCGTTGGCCCTGGCCACAGTTTTTGATGGGCTACTATCTGGGCTTTGTTACACAGAAAAACAATTGGAGTTTGGGAGAGTCGATATTTATTCACACCTGGTGGGACGTGATTGCAATCTTAATGGATTTTGGAATCGAAAGAAATGAAACAAAAAACCACATCGTAAATTTTCAAATTCCAATTTCATTTTAAAGCTCAACTTTTGCGTGTTTTCAGTTTTTGCTCGTATCAGGTCAGATTGGGAGGTAGTTTTAATTGTGACTTGAGCAGATTTATTTCGTGGTCTGTACCTTAGGCAAAATGACTACAAAACGGGTGTTGCTTGAGTTGCGATCTAATTTGAGCTCACCCCGATGATCTTCCACTAGACCCTTAGCAATACTCAGTCCCAGTCCCGTGCCCTTACCGATGTCTTTGGTCGTAAAGAAGGGTTCCATAATCCTGTCAGCGATTTCGGCAGGTATTCCATGGCCCGAGTCGATGACACTGATCTCGACTTGATCCACGAGGTCGGAGACTCGCACCATGATCCAAGGAGACTCTGTCTCAAGAACTGCGTCGTGTGCGTTGTTTAAAAGGTTGAGTAAGACCTGGCTGATCTGGGGGCCACGACATGAAATCGAAATATCGGGAATTGGAGAAACACGAAGTTCAACATTGTGGTTCTTTAAGCGTTCGCGGCAAAGTTCGAGAGTTTCATTGATGATCTGCTGGAGCGGAACCTCTGAAAATGGATCTTTCTCTGCGTTCCGTGAAAATGAGCGAAGGCTCTTGATGATAAATATGATTCGGTTTGTGACCTCTTCAATTTTAGAAATTCCTTTTAATAAATAATCACTGTTTAGTTCGCCAGATTCAATTCGTTCTCGCATGTGCTGTGCACGTCCTTGAATGATGGCAATTGGGTTATTGATTTCGTGTGCAATTCCACCTGCCATTTCTCCGAGAGAAGCCATTTTGGCTGAATGTAGAATGGCAACATTCGTTCGTTTGGTTAGGTACTGAGACTGGGATTGTTCTGCTCCAGCAGAAGTCGCCAGTCCCCAAAAGCCCAAGAATATTGAATTCTCAACATGAGGCGAACACTTTTCATGCACCTCTTGATAGTCACCGAACTTATTTTTTATCCGGTAGCAATGTTCAAACGCCGCTTTGGAATCGAGTGCAGTCTTCCAGTTTTTTAGGACAGTTGGTTGATCTGCGGGATGAATATTTTCGCTCCAACCTTGTCCCTGTTCTGAGCTAAGGCTCCTGCCTGTAAAATTGAGCCATGCTGCATTTGAATAGTCACGTGAGCCTTTGGTGTCGACGTGAAAAATGTATGAAGAGACTTGATCAACCAAAGTGTGAAAAAAGTTTTCTCGCTGAGCGACGCGCAGCCAACTTTCTTTAGTACTAGTAACATCGCGTCCAATCAACAGGATGGAACTTCGATCTGCAGGTGTCGCTCCGGTCCAGCTGATCCAGCGATATCTTCCATCGCGATGTTGGCATCTTGTTTCAAAATTTGCACTGACGTTTCCGATAGAAAGTTGGTCGAGTTCGAATTGAGTTCGTTCGCGGTCCTCCGGGTGGATGAAATCGAGCGCGTGCTTACCGCGAATCTGCCAAGGTGGCCAGCCGAGCACCCGCACTCCAGCAATATTCGTCTCAAGGACATGCCCCTGGATATCGAGCACTAAAAACATATCAGGAGAAATTTGAAAAAAGAGTGCGTAGTTTGCAGACATGGTTTCTTATCGGAGAATTACCAGGGGACCTTCAGCGTTGGTTTACGCACGTCGGAACCTAGACATTAGGCGGCCTCGATCTTTTTAAGCTCCAGGAGGCCCTCTTGGTATTGCTGTAGAAGCTGGGTGACGAAGGTCATGTAATCAAGTGTTGATTTTTTGTTACTCTCAATTTCTAGAAAAAGACACAGCTCACTCATTTGTCCGAGTCCAAGTCCAAGAGCAGTAGATTTAAGTTTGTGTGCGTGCGAAGCGAGGCTGCGAAAATCTTGAATTCGGGCAGCATTTTCAATTTCGCGAATGAGCGTCGGCGTACTTTTTTCGTATATGCCCAAAAGCTCTGCCAAAATATTCTCATTGGTTTCACGTTGTAGATTTTTGAGCACTTCGATCTGCTCGAGCACCAATACAGGCTTTTTCATGCGACCTCCTTTTTTGACGGAAAAACGGCGCGCCAAGTCCGAACCAAGAAATTCGGGATTCTGCGTTTTCGACTAAAGCGTCTGGACCATCCGCTAGATCCTGGAAGAAGCGAGTAGAGAATTGGCTGTAAGAGTCGTCGCGGTAGAAATCTTCTGAGATAGTAAAGTAGTTCGGCGTCAAGTGAGGCCGGAATCCAAAGTGGAGGTTTTTGAGTTTTAATGACACAAAGAACGAGGTCTGCAATGGATTGAGGTGTCGCCATGCCATGGTTCATCAGTTTAGAAATGAAAGGGCTCATGTGTTTGTACATGTCAGAGTAAGGTTTATCCATGGTGTTCGATATTTGTGAGCGCAATGAGAACTTAACTCGCTCGAACGACTTGGATCGGACAAAAGCCGGTTGAATGAGTGAAACATCAATACCAAAGGGTCTGGTTTCATACCACAAAGCTTCTGTCGCTCCTTCAAGCGCATACTTTGAAGCCGAGTAAGAGGCCATTGTTGGCATCGCCAAGATTCCTGACATTGAGGAGATGTTGATGATTTTCCCGCGACCTTTTTGTCTCATTTTAGGAAGGACATGGCGAATCAGACTGATTGGGCCGAAGTAGTTTGTTTCCATTTGAACGTGCTCGTCTTTGTCGAGCATCTCTTCTAACACGGATCGGTAGCAAATGCCTGCATTGTTCACTAAGATGTCGAGTGAACCCCAGCGTTCATGAATTTTTTGAACCACTTGCGATCGTTCGGCTTCGTTGGTCACGTCAAGAGGCAGGATCCAAAAACGATCATCCTCTTGAAACTCGTTTTGCAGAGTTGCTACACTTTTGGCGCGTGCGGTGATTGCGACTCGATACTCGGTTCTTTCTTGTAGGAGCTTGGCGAGCGCAAGTCCAATACCGGAACTGCAACCGGTCACCAAAATCACCGGTTTATATTTCTGTGAAGGCATCCGAAATTTGTACCAATATATGTAGCGATACATCCTCTAAGAATAAACAAAAATTGTTGAAAGCAATATTAAATAAACTATGTTTGCTTCGTTTTGAGATCAAGAGTTTTTGACAATTTGAAAGGCCTGCCTATTTAGGTGAAAGTCCAGATTTTAGCTGACGAAGTGCACGACTGTTCGTGAGATATGCAAAGAAAACTAGTGTATTTGGCGACACTTTCTTATGGTGGTTTTGGTCTGTACATCTCTTTGCCATTTTAGTTTAAGTTCGATATCGTGGTGTCATGAAAAAAAATATACCCCTCTTTATGTGGATTGCAGTTTCATTTTCAAGTGTTCTTGTGTTTGCGGCACAAACTACGCAACCAACCTCAGAGTGTACTCACAGTTCATGTGGTCCACAGTCACACTTTCGGATTTCTTGTGCGTCTGTTTGCCCACGGGAAATGAAGGTCTGGGTCAATCGAGACTTGGTGTTTGATTCTTGTGCAGTTGCCCCATTTTTTGGTGTCACACTTTCCTCAACAAAGCAGAGCCTGGAGGCCGCACCCAAAAATCAATTTTTTGATTTGAATTTTAATCGGAGTTTCATAGATCCAAGTTTGCAGGTTTTAGCGGGAATGGATTGCAAGAACTTTGATCAGCGACTCATGCTCAGTGTTGCCAAGACAGTTTCGCATTCGTATTTTCCGAATGGCGAAAGGTGTGACAAAAAGGCATGCGAATTGGTTGAGCTAGAAAAAACGCCAAAGCTTGAAGTGATTCGAAAATAGCATTTCATCACGGTCTTCTTGTCTGTCTCAATATAAAACGGAGTTGTTGCTCTAACGGCGCACTGAAGTTTGACAAAAAAATGCAACTCAATTGGCAAAGGATGTTTCAAGCAAGCAGTTTGTGTTGGTCTAATGAAATAAGCAATTTTGATTGACCAAAATTGCAAAACAAAACTAAATTCGATTAAGCGATTTCAACCAAAGCCGATAAATACAACGTGATTAAACATCCTGAACTCGACAAGTTGCGAATGCAGATTGATAAGGTCAATCGAGATCTCTTACATCTCATGAATGAGCGCGCTGTGCTGGTGAAGCAAGTGGCTGATTTGAAAGAGCGTGAGGGATTTGCGACCTTCGATCCCGACCGCGAAAATTCAGTCGTTTCCAAAATGCAAAGACTTAACTATGGGCCTCTGTCCAACGACATTGTGGGACGTCTATTTCGACATTTGATGCTGCTGTTTCGGGAATGGGAGGAAGAGCAGCGACGTTCTGCTCGTATCCAAGCTGAGGCAGAAGAATGGCTCATGCACCAGAGAGTTGCGATAGTGGGACTGGGATTGATGGGTGGATCAGCTGTCTTAGCTTTGAAGAAGAATCTTCCGCGACTTTATATAGCTGGCTATGATCGTGATCCCCAGTTGATCTCCTCAATAGCGGAACGTCTGGATTTGCATACGCAGAATCTTGAAAAAATATTTTCATGTGATGTGATCTTACTTGCATTGCCTGTAGGAGCAACGGTTGGTTTTCTGAAGGAGCATGCTAAAAGATTTCGCCCTGGTCAATTTCTCATCGATATGGCGAGCACCAAACGGCAAGTGGCGGAAACGGCAAAGCATGTCCTCGATTCCAGTGTGCATTTTTTTGGAGGTCATCCTCTTGCGGGCAAAGCTGATCCAGGAGCAGAGAATGCTGATCCGTTGCTCTATCTCAATCGACCCTTTCTGTTGACCGCAGAAAACGGCAATCCAAATTTACGTTATGCTGAGTCTTTTGTTCGTGCTTTGGGTGCCAACCCAATGGTCATGTCTCCTGAGGATCACGACGCAATTCTCGCGAACACGAGTCATTTGCCACAGATGATCTCTACGGCATTGACCTTGGCTGTTGCAGAGTTTCAGGCCAAATCAGACCTCCCGTTGGTGCATGGGCCAGCGTTGAAAGATATGACCCGCCTAGCGGTTTCGAACTATGAAATGTGGAAAGATATTGCGCTTTCAAACAGTGACGAAATGAATGAAGCCATTGATCATTTTGTAAATGTTCTGCGAACACTGCAAGCCAAATTAGTGAGCGGGCAGTTTGAAAATGATTTTGCTAAAGCTAAAGATTTTAAAAAAGATCGAGTGTCTTGAAACCAGAGGAGTCTAAAATGTTAATTGTCATGAAGAAAGAGCACACGCCAGCCCAGCTGGATCAAGTGAAGCTTAATGTTGAAAAATTTAGTTGTGAACCAATAATGTTGAAAGGCCAATTTAAAGTTACAATCAATGTTTTGGGTGATGACACCAAAATTGACCCAAATCTTTTTCGGCAGCTTGAAGGTGTTGAAGATGTGATTCGCGTTGGGTCGCCATTTCGTTTGGCGAGCCGAGATTTTAAAAAAGAAGATAGCTTTGTCACAGTTCGCGGAGTGACCTTTGGCCCAGGCCACTTTGTCATAATGGGCGGACCCTGCGCTGTTGAAAGTGCCGACCAAACTTTCCGTATCGCAAGAGCAGTAAAAAAAGCTGGGGCTTCAGTTCTCCGTGGTGGCGCATTTAAACCAAGAACATCTCCGTATGCATTTCATGGCATGGGTGAAGATGGTCTCAAAATTTTACGTGATGTAAGTCAGGAAACAGGATTACCAGTGATCACCGAGGCACTTGATATGAAGAGTTTAGACCTTGTTTATAAGTATGGTGACATCATTCAAATCGGAACTCGCAATATGCAGAACTTTTCACTTTTGCGCGAAGTCGGTAAACTCGATAAGCCTGTCATGGTGAAACGTGGAATGTCTGCGACAATTGATGAATGGTTGTTGGCAGCTGAGTACGTACTTGCTGGTGGCAATCACCAGGTGATGTTGTGTGAGAGAGGCATTCGTTCGTTTGATGCTCGATACACGCGAAACGTGATTGATCTTGGTGCAATTCCTGTTGTGAAGGCCTTAACTCATTTGCCAGTGGTCGTGGATCCAAGTCATGGCTCTGGTCGAAAAGACAATGTGATTCCAATGGCATTGGCGAGTCTTGCTGTTGGAGCTCATTCCATTTTGGTCGATGTACATGACGAAGCTGCAAAAGCTTTGTGTGACGGCCCTCAGGCACTAACTCCAGATGAATTTTCTGGCCTTGTGGACCGATGTATGAAGATCGGTCAAGTGATGGATCTAAAGATCATCGACAATCGAAAAAAGTAGTCCAAATAAAAGCGAGGCATACATGCAAAAAAAGATTTCTAAAGTGTCTCGCCTAAAAGGGCGAGCCACTGTTCCTGGAGATAAATCTATTTCTCATCGAGCCATGATCTTTGGAGCGATTGCCGATGGCGAAACCGTTGCTCTAAATCTACTAGATAGTGGAGATGTACACTCCACACAAAATTGTTTGCGAGCCATGGGCGTTGAGATTTCTGGAGATGCAAAACGAACGGTGGTGAAAGGGCGAGGTAAGCATGGTTTGAAGACCCCAGCTACCGTGTTGGATTGTGGAAATTCTGGAACGACAATGCGACTTCTGATGGGTTTTTTATCGGGTCAAGGTTTGCGGGCGACACTTACAGGTGACGCTTCGTTAATCAAGAGGCCAATGAAGAGAGTGGCCGAGCCTTTGCGTTTGATGGGAGCAGAATTTGAACTCACCAATCAAAATTTTGCGCCGTTGACGGTTTTGCCGCAAAAGAAACTAAAGGCCATTCAATATGAATTGAAAATTTCTAGTGCCCAGGTGAAGACCTCACTTCTTTTAGCGGGTCTCTATGCTGATGGGCGAACAACACTTACTGGGGAGATCGGCAGTCGTGATCATACAGAACGAATGCTTCCACATTTTGGGGTGCATCTCGATGTGACTCCTCAGTCGATTTCTATTACGGGTGACGAAAAGCTTACGGCAGCTGTTGTTCAGGTTCCTGGAGATCCATCTTCGGCTGCATTTTGGTTGGCCGCAGCCTGCATGGTTCCAGGTGCTGAGGTCGAAATCATGAACGTGTCATTGAATCCGACGCGAACTGGTTTTATCAAGGTGCTCGAACGAATGGGTGCAAGAATTGAGTACGAAATAACAGCCGAAAAACCAGAACCAATTGGCAATATTCGAGTGTTTCATTCTCCGCTTCATGGTGTGAAAGTTACGGCCGAAGAAATTCCGTCGTTGATTGACGAAGTTCCGATTTTAGCCGTGTTGGCAACTCAAGCCGAAGGTGTCACTGAAATTCGTGGTGCCGAAGAACTTCGGGTCAAAGAGAGTGATCGCATTGAAGCCGTGGCAAGAAATCTTCGCGCTATGGGTGTGGAGCTTGAAACCTTTCAAGACGGAATGGCTATAAAAGGAAAGCAAAAGCTCAAGGGTGCAAAAATCGAAACCTATTTAGATCACCGCATTGCCATGTCATTTTCAATTGCGGGTTTGATCGCCGATGGCGAAACTGAGATCATGGGTATTGATGCCGTGATGACATCGTATCCGAATTTTTATGATGTCTTAGAAACACTAACTCGAGGTTGAAATGAAATTAGCATCGCGACTGAACAGAATTGCCGAAAGTGCAACCATTCGTATGGGCACGCTCACTCGAGAGCTCATTGCTCAGGGGCGAGACATTGTCAATCTCACTGCAGGAGAGCCTGATTTCGGACCTCCAGCATGTGCTATCGAGGCTGTCGAAGAGGCCTTGAAAAAAGGTTTGTGGAAATATACGGATGTCGCTGGAACTAAAGAGTTGCGTGAATTGGTGGCACAGACGACCTCTGCGTTGCATCCGCAGATCAAGCCATGGCAAGTGAATAATGTGATTATTTGTAATGGTGGCAAACAAGCTTTGTATAATGCCTTTATGGCTATACTAGATCCGGGAGATGAAGTTCTCGTGCCGTCGCCGTTCTGGGTCAGTTATCCTGAAATGGTAAAGATGGCCGATGGAGTCTGTGTTGAGATGCGCACGCTTCGTGAAGCAGGTTTTAAACTGACACCTGATTTACTTCTTGCGAATCTCCGAAAACATCCCAAGGCAAGAGCGCTGATTCTTAATTCGCCCTCAAATCCTGCGGGAATTGTTTATACCAAGTCTGAACTCGCAGCTCTTGGAGAAGTGATTTTGCAAAATGCCACAAAAGATTTTCTAATTGTTAGTGATGAAATTTACGAAAAGATCGTGCTTCGCCCTCATGTTTTTGCTTCGTTTGTCGAGGCCTGTCCCGAGCTTGCCGAGAGAACTATTACCATTAACGGTCTCTCAAAAGGGGCGGCGCTTACGGGATGGCGTATTGGATGGGCGGTGGCTCATCCGAGTTTAATTAAGGCCATGAATACCATTCAAGGTCAGGTTTCTTCAAATATCAATACACTCGCCCAGGCCGCGGCGACCTCTGTTTTAAAAAACAAACCGGATCTTTCACAACAAGTTGAAATTTTTGAACGACGATTGGCTTTGGTTGAAGGGGAGCTTCGTAAGTCGAGTAATCTTGATTGGGTTTCCCCAGGCGGCGCGTTCTATGTGTTTTTTCGCCTCAAGCAAACCTCGATTCCTGTGGATCTGATTTGTGAAAAGCTTTTAACCGAGGCCGGAGTCGGTTTGGTTCCTGGAGCTCCATTCGGAGAAGATCATTACTTGCGCATGAGTTTTGCCACAAGTGAAAAGGCATTGAGCGAAGGAACAAAACGCATCGTTCATTTTGCAAATGAAGCACTTAAGAAAAGCTGAACAGTGATAAAAACAAATAAATTGATTTTATTTTGGCAAGACAGTTAGTGGGCATATGTGCCTGGCGGGGATTCTTGTATCAAATAGTTAAATTGCAAGAAATCCTTTAATGAAAAAAAACGGTTAAGTTCTGGGATCAACCTCTTCGCAATTAAAAATCCACCGCTAGTTGCCATGGTGAAACTCATGGGCCGATTGGTTTTTTCGACATCAATTTTCAGCTGTTGAATTTGATCAATTAGAGTGAGCAATATCTGATATTGCCGATAGAGAGCCTGAAGGTTTGAATCTTTAGACGACAGCTCCCAAGTTTTTGATGGCAGATCATGAGCAGATCTTTGTCTCAGATTGCCTGTTAACTCAAGAGTTGCACGGTCAATCTTCGCCATAGTATCCATCAAAGCGAATGTGAGAATGATGTATTGAAGTTGAGCACTCTGTTCGTAATCGAGTCCGATGAGATCAGAAGGCTGCAACCTTCGCTTTACAATCTTTTCAAGTAACAATCGGTGTTGTTGATCAAATCGAAATTTCATACTCAATACCAGAGTGTCAAATGCGAGAAGCCGCATCAGCAAGTGCGTTCGTGTTTCAAGATCTCTATCGATGATTGAAGAGGAACTCGAATCAGGCTGTATTTGCGCCTGGGGTTGTTTTTTTTCTATAAGAAAATTGAGATAGGCTGCATTTAAAAGCCATTGCGCTTGGTGTGGTATTTTTTCGCGCAGAGCAAGCTGCGTTTCTGGCGAGAGCTGACCTGAAGATTCTTTGGCAACGATCGAAACATAGTCCATCAGATAATCGACAGCCGGACTCTTCATGCCGATCTCGGCTAGAAACTGTTTTTCCGAAGGGTTCGCAACTAAATCCCTGCAGCTCTGGTGATTATGATATTCAATTTTAACATTTTCGCTTGGGCCATCGGTGGCCACTGCCTTAGGAAAATAAAAAAAGAAAAGCACATTGATCGCAAGGCTTAAAAATACCAAAGACTGTCTGTGCGGAAAAATTTTTGATCTCAATGCAGCTCCCGTTTTTGCACTTGGGTTTTCATGGGCGGTCTTACAAGAATCTGGCTGACCAAATAATCCAAGAGAGTTTGTTGGGGTAGTTTCTTGGCAAGTGGCGAAAAGCGCGGATCTGGATGCTTCAACTCACGCGTCTTTTGGTAGCCAACGGCGAGACTAAGACCAACGGTCTTGACTTCTCCTGCGATGTCGCGAACTGATTCGTCAAAATATACTCTGTGGGCTTGATCAAGCATCGTGAGACGAATGAACAAATCGATTTTGCGTTGGTTCAATTCTTTCTGAAGTGCCTCGAGCCGAAGCGACTGGTCAGGGGTACGACGTTCAAGTGAACTCAACACAGCAAGTTCGGCTTCTGAGTTGTCCTTTTCAATAATCTCATTTTGGACATGGCGGCTGAGAATAAGATATTGGAGATCACTGGCCTCTGTTCGAGGCAGTGGCAAGAAATCCTTGACGGTCAATGTTTGTAGGTGAGCGACTTCTCTTGCATGTTCATCTGTTGAGTCGATAGCAGATTGTCTTGTGTGAATCAGTGTGGTCATCATGACAATCATTGGTTTGACCTTCATTTCGAGAAGATCTATGGCATCAGTTATTTTACCTTGTCGGTCACTAATTTTTTGTTGCGTGAGTTTTAAAAGTTTCAAAATTTCATTTCGAGCATTGATATAGAAGTCAACTTCCGAGATATACGGGCGCTCAACAAAAATCGCATCTCGGTAAGCATAGGAGGTTGGTTGATGCAAAAAACTTCTCAGTCCATTGGCCTCAGATTTTTCAAACCGCAGCACTTGGCGCTGAAATGCATGTGTTGCACTTTTTTGCTTAAGGCTCATCAGGTTTTCAAGAACCCCCACCGGATCGAGAAATTCCCTGCTGAAATCAGATGGCTTTATTGTCTCTGCAATTGTCTCTGGTACAATCGAATCACAGAATTTTTTTGTTTCCGCAGCCATGCTGTGCACGCAAATCAATAGTGAGCAAAGTACGAATGCGGTTGAAGTGGCTAGATGCCGAACGCCTCTCTTTTGCGATTTACCAGGCTGCAATGCACTTGGTTTGAGTTTCAATCGGTTCATACGCACAGCTAATTCTCCATCGACCGAGGTAGATTTTGGACCCATACTTGTGAATGTGGACTGAGTGAATTGGCCCATATATACAAGTTTGGTCAGTCAATTGGACTTCAAAATTGAGGCCAAACTTGCAATGCTTGGTGGCTGTCAGCCGCAAGATATTCGTCTATAGAGTCTCGAGTAGGAGTGGGACTTCGCATAAGAGGCAGGTGAACCCCAATTTGGCACAGAATCACTAAAGTGTAGACATAGAATACCAGATCGAAGCTATTTCAGACCAATTGAGGACAAGGCCTAGAATTATCTCATTCGAAACGGTGCTATGCGGAGTTGTGTCAAAACATTAGACAGTTCAGTTTCAATGCCACAGGGGTTGGGACTTGAGATTTGATCTTCCCGATCAATTTGCAAACCTCAGATGTAGAGTGCGAGCAAAGCAATCGTCGCAGTTTCAACAGAGAGAGGACGGGTTCCCCAGTGTCCACACCGAACTCCCAAAGATTCCAATTTGGCAATCTCGTAATCGATGAAACCACCTTCAGGCCCAATAAATAAAAAATGTTTAACAGCGTTACTGAGTTCAATTTTCTCGTGAGCGTCAGGATGTGCGACCCAGGCGGTGTGATCAACGAGGAGATTCGGCAAGTGGTCTTCGACAAAAGGTTTAAAATAACGATGTAACACCACCTCAGGGAATATGGTGTCTTCGCTTTGTTCGAGTCCATGCTGAAGGCAATGACGAATATGCTGGGGAGCAAGGTGCGGCGAGGCCCAAAAACTTTTTTCTACCCGGTAACTATGAAAAATGTGAACACGTCGAACTCCCATCGAAGTGATCTGCGAGAGAAGTCGCGACAAAACTTTGGGCCTTGGCAACGCGATTGCCAGTTCTAATTCCAGCTTGGGAGGCGGGGGAGTCTCGAGCAGTGGCCTAAGTGTCATTGATCTAGGTTGTTTCTCTAAAAGCTCTGCCGAGCCTTTGAGGCCCCCTATTTGACCCACCCGAAGTCGATCTCCAGCTTGGGGTTTGATCACTTTTTGTAAGTGATCAAACCTCCGGTCCGTTAAAGTGAGGAGCCCGTCATCACTGAGCTCATCTGCAGAAAACAGAATCAAATTCATTATGAAAGTTGCGCCTTTTTCTCAAGATAGTAATCCCAAGTGCCATCAGTGACTCGCAATTGATTTTTATCCAATTCAAAAACCCGAGTGGTGATCTCTCGCAAAAAGTGCCGATCATGGCTGACAATCATTACCGTTCCAGGAAAATTTTTAATTGCTTCAAGCAAAACCTCTCGAGACAAAATATCGAGATGGTTCGTAGGTTCGTCCAAAACTAAAAAGTTAACAGGCCGAGCGAGAATCGTGGCCAAGACAACACGACTTTTTTCGCCACCTGAAAGGATCGAAACCTTTTTTTCAACTTCATCCCCAGAAAACTTAAATGCGCCTAAGAGAGCCCTTACTGTACCGATCGAAGCTTGCGGAATTCTTGAGTGCACCTCTTCGAAAACAGTATTGTCCGGATTGAGTACATCGAGTGAATTCTGTGAAAAGTACCCAACCTCAATACTGGCACCAATCACACTTTGCCCTTCTGATTTGTCCGTTTGACCGGTCACGATTTTGAGAAGTGTGGATTTACCAGCACCGTTTACGCCAACAACAGCGACTCTATCCAGTCGTTTCACCAGGGCATTGGCATTTTTAAATACAAGTTTTTCTTTTCCCTCGGCAGTGGTCCATATTTTTCCGAGGTCTTGAATTTTTAAGACCTCTTCTCCTCCTCGAGGAGGCACCGGCCATTCGAATGTCATCACTTTTTCATCTTGGGGAATTTCAATTCGTTCGATTTTGTCGATTTTCTTTACTCGTGATTGCACTTGAGCCGCATGCGAGGCTCTAGCTGCGAAGCGAGCAATAAACTCTTCTTCTTTGGCAAGCATTTCATCTTGGCGTCTGGCGGCGGCAATGAGCTGTTCAAGGCGGACTGCGCGTTCACGCTCATAGAAATCGTAGTTTCCGCCATAAACAGTAATTGTTTGATTGGCGACCTCTACAGTTTTTGAACAAATTCGGTTTAAAAAATCACGATCGTGGCTCGTCATTAGGAGCGAGCCTTTAAAGTTGACCAGCCATTGTTCCAGCCAAATGATCGACTCAAGATCAAGGTGGTTGGTCGGCTCATCCATCAATAAGACATCTGGGTTGAGAGCCAAGATTTTTGCAAGAGCAATACGCATCTTCCAGCCGCCACTAAAGCTTTCGGTGGGCCGATGATAGTCCTCAGGGCCTATGCCCAAGCCCGTTAAAATTTCGGCGGCTCTCGATTCAAGATCATATCCTCCGAGGCGCTCAAACTCCGACTGAAGCTCTCCATACTCTTCAAGAAGTTTTGTCATTTCATCTTCTTCAAGAACTTCGACCAATTGCAAATCGAGTTCAGCTAAACGTTTCTGAATGGCTGGAACTCGAGCCACTGCAGTCTTAACCTCCTCGAGGGCTGACCGGCCTTTCATTCCTTCGATGTTTTGTGAAAAATAGCCGACCACGGTGCGCTCGGGCTTAGAGATGCGGCCCTCATCAGGCCGCTCCTCACCAGTGATCATGCGAAAAATAGTCGTTTTGCCGGCTCCATTTGGGCCAACAAGCGCGATTTTTTCCCCTGGGTTGATTTGAAAAGTTCCGTTGCGATATAGAACTTTGTTTCCGTAATGTTTTGAAATACCTGAAATATGAATCATGGGCCGACCCTATCATAGGAAAAGGCCAGAGTTCAAAAAAAAAGAGCCCTCAAACGGAGGGCTCACTCAAGTTATTTTAAATTTATTTTACAAGATTCTGGCGAAACCAGAGTTTAGCCTTTGTCGGCTGCATGAGTTTGGGCAAGTGCACGCCATTATTATCGTGGCACTTCATGCACAGCTGAGGAAGGTAAACTGCTCTCCCGAAGACATCTGGATCTTTTGCCTGGGCGGCTTTCACGATTTCCCGAGCCTCAAGCTCAGCGTCGTTGCGATAAGCCTCGGCAAAATGTAAAAGGTTGTTGTTCTTTAGGTCTGTCAAAATGCGAACGATTTCACTCGCAGTTTTTTCTGTCATGGCGAAGTCTTGAATGCCAGCATTGTATGAAGTGAGAATGTAACCATAGGCCGTCAACATTCCATTCATGCTTTTGCAAACATACGGATTTCTTCCAGGTAGATTGCAGCGCTTGACCGTAGAATCCCAATCGTGTTTGAAAACCTCATCCCAGTTGATTCCACTCGCAGGGGCTGTGGAGCTGTGGCAATTCATGCACTGAGTGCGGATTAGGTTTGCAGCCACCAAAGTTTGAGGATCTTGATTTTGTGCGAAAGCTCCCATTTCTTGGGCGTATTTCTCAACACCTTTCAAACCATCGACATGCTCTGGGCGGTTCATTTTAATTTTCTGAATGATGTTCTCAACATTTTCGACGAGAGCTCCAGAGATTGAAGCAAAATAAGGATAGTTAACTTGCATAAGCTCACGTTGTGCATCTAGAAGATTCACTGTGGCCCGCATGTTCTGCATGCGAAGACAGACTTCAGGCTGTCGCAGTGGATCTGTGCAAAGGCCTTTCGACTGTGCTTTGGCACTTGAAGCCAAGATGGTTCCCAAAAATAGTGATGTTATGATTGTGATAATTCTCATAGTCCCCTCCCTTTTCACTTAAAGTCATAGCGAGCTAAATTCTGGCTGGCAACGAGCGAATTAGGTTTTTCATGTGACAAATTGTCCTAAGGAGGGGCTTGTGGGGCCGGCCTAGAGAGGCCTCACCAAAAGTGAGGATATATCCTAGCTTAGATTTTTTTTCTCGACCCACTTCTTAAGTTTATCGAGGTCCTCTGGGGAGAGTTTTAGATAGGTCAACGTATAGCGCCATTTCTTGAACTCATCGGCCCAGTGTTTACCAGAGATTTTAAAGCCGGTAGGGGAGATCCCGAGGTGGGCCCAAACGTTGGATTGGAGCTCTATTTGTTTTTCATGATTGCCTTCAAGGTCACCGATATCATGCGGGGTTAGCACGGTCATAAAGACTTCACTAATTGTTTCGATTTGCATGGCGTAGGTGATCACGAGTTGGCCTTGCAGATTGTCTTTGATGACTTCGACCGCATCATAGCTTGGGGTGGCGGGAACACGGCCCAAGATTTCACCGATTTTTTCGATGAAGGGCTCTTTTTTGATCGGCTTAATCATATACCCGTGAATGTCGAGTTTCCGCGCACGTTCGATGTCTTTGCGTTCACTTCGAGCTGTTAAAAAGACGACAGGGAGGTGGCGATTTCGGAGAGAGCGGCGGAGTTGCTCAACAAATTCAAAACCAGATTGATGAGGCATGTTGACATCTACAATGGCGAGAGAGAATCGATATTTATCGAGCAGCTCAAACGCATCAAACGGGTTGGCCGCAGACATGACCTGATGACCTTGCCCAGTCATTAAAAAGGTTTTGATCAAGTTCACGATTTCGGTATCATCATCAACAACAAGAACCATCGCCACAGCTGTCTTCTCCTCAAGATGTTGGGTGTACTTGTTTAAGGCTAACAGACGGTCACGGTGCTCGCAAGGGTTTAGCAATTTGGAGTTCTATGCGCAAAACACTCAATGATTTTCGTTCACACCTTTCGGAATTTGCGTTGCGCACGCGAAGCGCACAAGGGCCAGGTGCTATGACCTTGGGCGCGTTGGGAGTGGCCTTCGGTGACATTGGAACATCTCCGCTCTACGCACTTAATGAAATCTTTTTTTCTCGACAAGGTCTGGAGGTCAATCAGGCTTCTGTTTTAGGGTGTGCCTCTTTGGTGTTTTGGGCTTTGACCTTAATAGTGTTAATTAAATACATTTTATTTGTTTTGCGAGCGGACTATGACAGTGAGGGCGGGGTCTTTGCTCTCTATGGATTGCTTTACAACTATAAAAAGCAAGGTCGGCGTTTGTTTTTATGGATGTTGATCTTGGCGGCTGGCTTTTTGTTGAGTGAGGGGGTCATTACGCCTGCGATCAGTGTCTTGTCGGCAGTTGAGGGATTGAAGATCGTGGCTCCACAAATCGAGAGTTACATTGTTCCCATTGCGATTGTGATTTTGTCGACGCTATTCTTTATTCAAAAACAGGGCACGGCGAAAGTGGGCCGATATTTTGGTCCGATCATTTTACTTTGGTTTTTGGTGATCGCGATTTTTGGATTTCGCCAGGTGGTTCGTGCTCCAGATGTTTTTCGCGCGTTGAATCCCGTCTTGGGATTTTCGTTTTTACTTAACTCAAGTTTCAAGACGGTTTTACTTGTCTTGGGAGGAGTCATTTTGGCGGTCACTGGCTGTGAATCGCTTTATGCTGATATGGGGCATTTTGGTCGACGGGCGATTTCGCGTGGTTGGTTTTTTGTGGTCTACCCGGCGCTCATTTTAAACTACTTTGGACAGGCGGCATTTCTTTTGTCTGGTCAGCAGGTGCAAATGCGGAGTCTTTTTTTTAGCCTGGTTCCACATGCCTTTATTTTTCCCATGGTTATTTTGGCGAGTGCGGCTGCTGCGATTGCTTCGCAAGCACTCATCTCGGGGGCGTACTCCTTACTTTCTCAGGCCACCGCATTGGGATTGTTTCCCCGTCATCGCATTATTCATACGCACCATCGGCATCATGGGCAGATCTATTCCCCCATGGTCAACTGGCTTTTGTTCCTCGGCACTATCCTTTTGGTCTTGGTCTTTTCGTCGAGTTCGCGATTGGCGGCATTGTATGGGCTTGGCCTTTCTGCAGTTATGCTCTCTACTTCGATTTCAATGCATGAAGTGGCTAGATTGATTTGGCGCTGGCCTTGGTATTTGACATGCGCCTTATTTGGAAGTCTGGCTCTGATCGACTTGGTTTTTGTGGGTGCAAGTTCGGTCAAATTTCTGCACGGCGGAGTTGTGCCCATTGCGATCGGCTTAGGCGTGTTTTTAGTGATGGCTGTTTGGCGTTGGGGACGCAAGGCCACCTTTGCTGCCTACGCTGCAATGAGCACTCGTACCCTTGGAGAGGTCTTGCAAAGTAAGGAGGGGGCTAGTTCATTTCTTGAAAAGAATGTACTTTTGATGGTTCCGAAACCCTTGGTGAGTCGCGAGGAGCCTGCCCCAGCACTTTTGCTGATGTTTTTGCAGCGTTACGGCCATTGGCCTAGACATTTAATTTTTTTAGAAGTGGTCCATCAAAAAACCCCGTTTGTGCACGAGCGCCGTTACGATATTCGCAGTTTTCAAAAATCTGAAACGCATGGAACGGTGACAAGTGTTTCTGTCAATTTTGGTTTCATGGAGGAGCCAAACGTCGAGATTATTTTGGAGCAACTAGCAGCGCATAAAGAACTGCGACTAGATCAGGACCAGCGCAAGTGGCTGGTGCATGTCGCTCAAGAGAATATTTTGCTAGCCAAAGACAGTTCTATTTTTGTAAGGGCGCGACTGCGTATGTTTTTGGTGCTAAGGCAGCTTTCTCGCCCTGGACATTATTTTTATGGTCTTGGAAATCAGGTGCAGCTCTCGATTGAAGTGTTTCCGGTTAAATTGAATTCAGACTGAAGGTCGTTTGCCTTTTTACTCGAGCTCTTCTACCATAAAAGTCTATGTTTAAATCGACCACACAGCGGTATCGCAAGATCAATGGAATCGAGACAATTGAAATTCGTGTCAATGAAGCACTTCAGCTTTTTGATTCAAGAGATCCTGCTCCGTTTCGTGCTCGAGATCTCGATGATGATTTTACCGACTATTTGATTTCCTCGGCTGATGAAATTCCACTTGGCGATCCGATGCGAATTCAGATTTACATCGCCAGTCGTGCTGGTGATATCAAAGCAGAATCTATTGTCGAGGCTATGAAAAGCTATTTTGAATATCAAATAGATTTGAAGAGAAATCAGTTTGGTAAAATCATTCGTATGGCGCAAATTTTTTTGCTTGTCGGTTTAGTTATTTTGACCTCTTGCCTGATTCTCGCTCAATGGGCCAAGCGCTTTGATTCTGAAATTTATGGTTCGACACTGCGAGAGGGAATTGTGATATTTGGATGGGTGTCGATGTGGAAACCTTTAGAGCTGATTCTTTTTGACTGGTATCCGATCTTCGACCGTATTCGTCTGTTTCGAAAATTGAAGGAAACTGAGATCCAGGTTGAGTTCGAGGGCAGAACTCCCTCCTGAATTCGTGAATCTTCGTGATGCAGATCATAGATTTGGCAATATAGTGAAAATACCAGTTGAGCATCGTTTGCAATCTCCGTTACGATGACTCGAAAATCAGCACATTTAAACCTAAGCATGAAAACGGAGGCATCATGAAATTGAGTCGCACATCAAATCTAACAACGGCATTTATTCTTTCGCTATTGGCCATCGTGTGGTCAGCACCTAGTCAGAGTTGTGAGCGTCACCAGGCTAAGGCGTCGAGTGGAGCTTCGTCCGTTGTCTCTGCCGAAGCGGCTCCTCCAAATTCGCACAAGCATTCGGCAACAGTTTGTGTTGAGAATGATACGGTTTGCGCTCACCTGGGATTTTTGACTCCGATGGACTCATCCACAGAAGCTAAATTTATGGCACATGTGATGGTGAATGGTGATGTTGAAGTGAAAGATTGGAAAGTCGTTTTGTGGATGCCAGACATGGGGCATGGGTCACGTCCGGTGACGATAGTGCCAATAGATAAAACAAAAATCAGAGTCGAGAAAGCATATTTTGTTATGCCTGGGGATTGGATCGTTCGCTTGAATTTTTCAATTGATGCCCGCCCTTACCAAATTGAGATTCCGGTTCAGATCGCAAACTGATTTCGAAGTTGCTAGGAAGTCTGGAACCAAGGCGTCGAGTGACGCCTTTTTTTTTTACTTGCTGTTGATTGAGCAAATGAGATGATTTTGGTCTGAGCATCGCGAGCAACCAGGTAAAAGAATGGGGCCATTGTGGCAGATAAAAGGCCAAAAAAATCTACAGAAAATCTAACTGCCGCAAACAATGCAAAGAGGCAAAGCAAGACGGCGTCTGTTCCCCTTGGGCTAAAGCGAAAAATGAAACTGGCAGGTTTAATGGCGGCCATTGCCGCAAAAAAATCTGATCAATATATAGCTGAAACCTTGGGTGAACTTAGGGGCCTGCCACAAAAAATTGGACAAATTCTTTCATTGAAAGAAACCGCAACAGATCGTGAAGGTGCTTGGACAAACCTGGCCTTGAGTTCGGATGTTGGAATTGATTTTTCCTCAATTCAAGAAATTTTGCGTAAAGAATGGGGGCACTTAGGGGGGGAACAAGTGCAGCGTGTTCTCGATACGATGAGTGCCGAGCCTATTGCAATCGCCTCGCTGTCGCAAGTGCACAGGGCGGTTTTCGATCAAAATGAAATAGCAGTTAAGATTCAGTTTCCAGGTCTGTTGGAGTGCGTGGAAGATGACCTGCAGGCTCTTGGCTGGATTGATGTGCCGACAGCAAGAGTGAAAGCCTTTAAGTTAGATGGTTACCGAGAGCAACTTCTGACCACACTCAAACAGGAGCTCGACTTTCAGAACGAAGCCCACAATATTGAAAGGTTTCACGATGAGTATCGGGACTTTGATGGTTTAGAAATTCCAATGCCAGTGGCAAAGCTTTGCACTCCTCGTGTTTTGGTGACTGTTCTTCGACAAGGCTTGTCGGTGGCAGAGGCTAAGAGCGACTGGGAAAATTTGGGCAAATCCTTTTTATTTACTTATAGCCATGAGGCTATTTTACTCGTGACTCGCTTTTTCTTGACGGGTCTTTTGATAAAGTCGGTATTTCACGCGGATCCTCACCCAGGAAACTTTCGCTTCTTTTTACGCGATCGTCGTTTGTCAGAATATGGGGGCGGCGTATCGGCAAAAGAGATAAATAAGGTTTGTTTGCTCGCCTACGATTTTGGTTGCGTAAAATCAATTCAGCCAAAGGAGCGACAGGCTTTGGTGAGTCTTCTTCGTGGCCTATTGCGAGAGGATGAACGGCACGATTACCTGAATGATCTCAGGGAACTTGGGTTTGATTCTTTGCAGCTTGCGCCACTGCGATCACAGTTGTTTGAAGCTCTAAAAATTCTACTCGAGCCGCTCCTGAGTGCCGAGCCATACGATTATGAAAAGTGGAATCGCTCTGAGCGTTTAAATCATTTATTAAGGGAAAATAAATGGGCACTCCGCACCTCGGGGCCGGCCTCATTTATCTTCGTGATCCGAGTTTTTCAGGGGCTATTGTATTACCTCAAAAACTTTGAGGTGAAAACGGCCTTACGGCCTTTGCTTATCGAAGTTCTTCAAAATGTCCCCGAAGATCCCAGTCTGGTTCGGGCCAATGATCTTCAAAAAAATGAAGACACGTTAAGGGTAGAGGCAAAGAATTTTGTGGTCGAGGTGTTTGAAAACGGCGAAACAAAGGCTAAAATAATAATGCCCGCTCAATCTGCTCAAGATTTTTCTTCATTGATTCCGGATGATGTTTTGGCGGTGATTCATGAAAAACAAATCGATTTGCTCGCAATTCAAAAGCAGTTGAACTCGTCTACATTTAAACCTCAGGTGGTTTTTGAAATGAGCTTTGCTGATGCGAAACGAATCAAGCTTTCATTAGTGTAAGCTATTTTTCGAGTTTTTTCGATCAACCACAAAATGGCAGTGATCTGACCATTTTTTGAATTTGTTTTATTTTATTATATTTGGAATTCGATTTCAAAACGGACCAATAGGCGCCTTTCGAAATAACAAGCGCATGGTATTTTTGAACTTGTGCATTTAGTATTTGAATTCCGCAGCTGAGGTTGCGAAAGGGATCAAGAATTGTCTTTTGCGGGTCATCCTCACGTAGATTTTTGTCGCGAGTCCAATCGAATTCACAGAATTTGTATTGAAGTGTGTCTTGATAGCTGAGCTGCAAAAGCCCTTCGCTGCGAACCTGTTGCCGAGTGATTGGGTCGGTCCCAAGATCTTCTTTCATTCGAGATAGCGGATTGTAGCCACTTTCAAATTTAGTCATGGCCGAAATAAGTTGTCCCATCGTGTTTAGGCGTTGCTCAGCTGTGAGCTGAGAATATTTCGGACAAAAGTTTTCAATGTCTCGAGCTTCGTTTAATAGGGCAGGCGCTTTTTGTTCGAGTACCTCGAAGCTAAACAAAGACCAGTTAATACCCTCAGGGCGTGCGGCCTCCCAAGAAAGAGGCGTCCAGACCTTCATGTTCAACGCGGTTTCAGGAAAGGTGACTTGCACCACTTCGGACTGTGCTTGGCTTTGATGTTCAAAGAACAAAATGCCCAATCCGAGGATAAGTGATCGCAGAGCTTTAATCTCGGAGAGACTGAAACGTGCGCGAGGTGTGGCGGAAGGAGTTCTGCTGAGAGAAGTCTTTTTCATATTGTTCATTTGAATCCCATTTGCTCTTTGCTTGGGTTAATGTTCGAAAATCAAAATTGGAATTTCACTCATTTTCTATTTTAAATTTCTGGTTCAGGTGATCGCAAGTCCAGGCAAGGTCGGTGTTTGATGGGCGTGCCGATGGCGATAAAGATCTCGATCTAGCCATTGGTTGCGTTCCTAGATCGTCACAAGTAATCTAGGAAGCATTAGACTTGATGCGATTCTTAGCCATCGGAGGCCTTGATGAAGAAAGAGATCTGTTCTGTATGTAAAAAAGAGTTCGCCGTAGACGAGTTGACCCCAAGTGGTGTTGTGAATGATTATTTGATCGACCTAATCAAGACTCATGTTCCGGACTGGCAAGTTCATTCTTCGATTTGCGCAAGAGACTTAAACCATTTTCGGGCACTGTTTGTTCGAGAGGCCTTACGGCATGATTTAGGAGAAATTACCGATCTTGAAAATGAGGTCGTCACTAGTTTACGCGATCACGAGGTGATCGCTGAAAACTTGAACCGTGAATTTGAACAAGATCTTACTTTTGGTGAACGTATGTCGGATCGAATTGCCGAATTTGGAGGAAGTTGGAAATTTATTTCCATTTTCATGGCTGTGCTGGTTCTCTGGATTATTTTTAATTCTTTTGCATTCTTTGGTGCGAGCTTTGATCCATATCCATATATTTTATTGAATTTGGTTTTGTCTTGCGTGGCAGCCCTTCAGGCTCCGGTGATCATGATGAGTCAAAATCGCCAAGAGTCCAAAGATCGACTTCGTGCTGAACTTGACTACAAGGTCAATTTGAAGGCAGAACTTGAGATTCGGCATCTGAAAGCTCGACTCGATCAATTGGCCTCACACCAATGGCGTCGCCTTCTTGAGATTCAAGAGCTACAGACGGATCTCATTGCCGAACTTGCGCGAAACAAAAATGCATAAAATATTTCCAAAAAAGCACGTGTGCTCGGTCGAGCACACGTGTTGGGTAAATCTCTAAGAATTTCTGTTAGAATTTCTCCTTGAATTTTTCCCCGAATTTTTCCCCGAATTTTTCCCCGAATTTCTCTAAGAGAGTTCTTTGAGAGTTCTTAATGGGAGCGTTCTGTACGGGAGCCTTTCGTACAAATTCTTTGCACGAATTTGAATAGCACTACCCACGTCGAAATAGCGGAGCGTAAATTTCTTTGTACCGAGTTGCTGAAACCAGATGGAGAATAACCATGACTGCGGGAAGTAGAATGTTCTGCACGCCAGGTGTAAGAATTGAATGAAAAAGAAATATTTGTAATGTGATTGGCGCAAGTATGACGAGCGCCAGTGGTACAGCAAATCCAGATAAGAGCAAAAGACCGCATAAGGATTCGGTCACCTTTAAAACCGGAAAGAAGTAGCCTGACTTCATAAGGCCCATAGAAAACGCGATGGCATTCTCAGGCATTGGTGGAGGGGTCATTGGCAAAAAGTTAAATAAGCCGTTGAGACCGAAAATAAAATAGATCAATCCGAGAAGAATTCTTGTGAAAAATGGAATTTTTTCTTTCATTGCGCCTCACTCCTATGTTTTTCACTTATTTTGATCTTAATTCTGATTTTCGTCACATAGAATATTCGCGCACCACTTCGAGAAGAGCTGATATCTTGAGTGGCTTTTTTATATAAGTCGAAGCCATAGTGTTTCGCAGCTTTTCTTTGATCTGGCTATCGGCCGACATGGCAATGACCGGAATTTTATTGAAATTTTCGTTATGACTTAAGGCAGTCATGAATTGAAAACCATCCATTTTGGGCATCATGAGATCTAGAAGTATCAAAGAGGGGGCAGGTGTTTTGCGCGTCACTAGTTGTGTGAGTGCATCTTGCCCGTCGGCAGCGACCTCGACCTCATAGTTTGCACTCTCCAAAAGTTCCTTGAGCAAACTTGCAATGACTTCATCATCTTCAATTAACAGAATTTTTTTAGGCATTGGCATCGAGAGGTCTCTCCTTTTTAAAGTTACTTGCGTAGGCTGGAAGTTCAACGATGAATTTTGAACCTTTGCCGGGTTCGCTTTCCAAATAAACCTCACCATGATGGGCTTTAACCACTTCCTTCACTATAAATAGTCCTAGGCCCAAGCCATTTACTGCCTTGGACGAATTGGCTCTTTCAAATCGATCAAATATTTTTTTCTGTCTATCGAGAGGAATTCCTGGACCAGAATCTTGTATGGCCAGAATAATGCTTTCGTTTGATGATTGAACAGTGACGGTGATTTCACTTCCAGGCGCATACTTGATGGCATTGCCCATGAGATTTTCTACGATCTGTTCTATTCGTCCTCGGTCAAACACTCCGATGACGTCCTTTTGCAAATCGAGTTTGAGGCTGCAATTGACCTTAATGAGTTGACTCGAGAAACGACTCATCATTTCGTTGACGAGCTCTGTGAGATTGATTGTCTCAAATTCAAAACTCAAATTTCCCGATCGAATTCTTGCTACGTCAAGAAGGTCTTCGACAAGACGAGTGAGTCGAGTCATTTGCTTGTCCATAATGTCAAATACCGAGGCCAGCTTTTCACAGGTAGGCATTCTATTTTCTCTCGGAACGATACTTTGACGAGTCATCTGCATCTGTAGACTGAGCGAAGTGAGTGGGGTTTTCAGTTCATGAGAAGCAATCGAGAGAAATTCATCACGTGCTTTGACTGCAGTTTGAACATTTTTGTAAAGAAGGGCGTTGTCGATGGCCACACTTGCTCGCAATGCCAAGTCCTCGACGAAATGTAGATCTTGACGCAGATAAATTCTATTCGACTCCGCACTTATCAAAGACATGGTGGCAAATGCTTTTCCTCTCGAGATAAGCGGAACAATCATGATTGAACGAATTCCTACTTGCCGCAAGAGATTGAGGTGATCGGGTGACTGAGCCACATGTTCTAAGAAATCGTCAGAAACCTGGGTATAGAGTTCAGATTTTCCGTTTCGCAAGACACTAGCGGATCCAAAGTTTGCGTTCCAGATTGGAGGATATTTCTCTGAAATCTCTTTTGCCCGATTTATCTTTTCCCGATCTTTGTGTGCAATAGCAAGGCTTCGGGGGGGCCTATTTTTGTCTTCGACAATATTGATGAAGCACCAATCAGCAAGGTGTGGCACGATCAGATTTGAAAGGTTTTGCAGTGTCACTTCGTAGTCTAACGATGAAGAGAGCGTCTTGTTTGCTAGATCAAGAAATTTTACTGCCTCTTCACCACGTTTGTATTCAGTGAAGTCTTTAAAAATAGTTACGACCAAATTAGTTTTTCTGGCATCGTTAAATATTGGAGTGGCGGTGACGATAAACCACTTCTTTTGCCCGGTTCTCTTGACTTTGACTTGAAGTACAACTTCTGGTGCATCTGTTCGGCCCGCGAGTGCCATCTTTGAAGGTAACTCGTCAAGAGGGTATGGTTGGTCAGCCTCGCTTGAAATCTCAACCTGTTTCAAAACCTCTCCATGTGGAGTCTTAACAAATTCTTCCACTGAATCGTAGCCGCACATACTTGCTGCGGCCTGGTTGGCGAAAACGAAATTTCCATTTGTATCCAATACTGTAATGCCATCGGAGATTCCTCTCAATATAATGTCTAGCTGGTCTCGTGACTGTGATAGTTCATTCGTTCTCGCTCGAACACGTTCTTCGAGGTCAGCGTAGGACAGCTTTAACATCTTGCCCATCAAGGCAATCGAATTTGCCAATCTGCCAATTTCGTCTTTCGACTCAGTCATGTTTAAGGAAATTGCAAAGTCGCCGTTGCCTATTCGTTCAGTCGATTGGTTCACGTCTTTAAGTCTCCTTGATATCGATTTTATTGTGAACATGGTGAGCGTCAATCCAAATGCTTCTACAGCGAGCACCGCGATTGTAAGAAGAACCAATAGTGTGTCTTCAAGCCAGTGCGAAATTCCCCCAAGTTGTGTTGAGAATTCACTTTCTATGCGAGTGAGTTCGACATTGATTTTTTGAATTTCATTGAGAGCAAATCGTTCTCTCACTTTGTCACTTGTATTGATCGACTGATGCAGTTCTTTCGCGACAGTCTGGAGTATGAGAAGATAGCTATCACCCTGTGCCCATATGGCGAGTGCATCTTTGACAAAATGGCTACGGTGAAAGCGACGAATGAGTGCAAACATCGGCTCAATGTCACGCTCGGGAATCTGTCCCTGGCGAAATCCCTCTTTGGCGAGCTCGAGATCTGGATTCGGATTGGTAAGTTCGATTCTGGCTATATGGTCGCCTTCTGGAATTTTCAAATAGTTTTCGGCAGCAATAAAATATTTAGGATCGTGAGTGGAACCGTAATGTTGTAAGCTAATTACGGCATTTTTTTGTGCCTTTGACCAAAGGCCTTCTCCGGCAACAAAAGCACGTGCCGCAGTCAATGTGTTCATTGCCAATAGAACGACCAATAGTTCGCCGATGATCAACGTCGCCATACACCCAACAATAAAGTAAAGTTTATTGGCGATCGAAATATTGTTCCATTTACTTTTTATTGATTTCATTTACTGCTGTCGTAACTTGTACATCTTGCGAATGTCTATGATTTTATCTTTTGACAACAGAATTTGTTTAGTTGTGCAAACGTTGTCAGTTCACTATCAAGAATATTTGAATTTCAAAAAATTTCGGTGCAGCCTTTCAAAAACTGATACACAACAATATCAGCAGAAAAATGAAGTCTGAACGAATTCAGTGTGGGGGAGACGTGTTGTTCGAAAAATTGAATCAAGAGCAGAAAGTGATAAGATCGAAAGCGTTGGATGGCATTCATATCCTATTGGTAGAGGATTTTGTGGATAATCAAATTTTGATTAAGAAATTTCTGACTCTTGAAAATGCCACTGTTGATATTGCTAACGATGGTGAAGAGGGCGTTTCCATGGCCATGGCGGCTGAGGAGTCGGGCGATATTTGTCAGAGATATGATATAGTCTTGATGGATATTCAAATGCCTAAAGTAGATGGCTATGAAGCGCTGAAGCGACTTCGCCAGTTGGGATGGACAAAGCCCGTAGTGGCACTGACTGCACATGGTCTTTCTGAAGAGCGAGCTCGTTGTGTTCAGCTTGGGTTCGATGAGTTCTTGAGTAAGCCAATACATCGTCCACTTTTAATTAGTCTGACATCTGACTTGGTGAACCTTGCTCGCCAAAAAGTATGGCACAAAAATCAATGATTTCTGTTTAGGCAACATTTGAGCAACATTTGAACTGTTGACCTGGTGTTAAGATTTGTGTGCTGATCTTGCCGAGCATCAGAGTTGAACCTTCATGAGATGCATATACGAAAATTGCAAGGTTTCAAAAATATTCTAGCTATTTCTTGAGTGTAGCTGAAGAAGTGTATTCTAAATATAAATTGTGTAAGAACAAAACCTTGCAAAAAATGTCTCTATATAAACACATCAGGTTTATTTTAAAATTTGACAAAAAAAATGAATCACCTTAATTGCAACATATGCAAAAAATATTAGTAGTTGAAGACTCATTAGAAATCAGTTCAGTCGTAACGAATGCTTTGGCAGCGTTGCGAGTCCAAATAATTGTCGCCACTTCTGTGTCGGATGCCCTAAGGCAGATGCAGAATCAAGCATTTGATCTCATCATTTTAGATTTGGTTTTGCCAGATGGTGATGGTTTGGATGTTCTTTCTCGAGTTCGAGAAAGTGCTGAACAACACAAAACCGCAGTTTTTGTGTTGAGTTCGAAGTCCGATATTTCGTCAAAGATAAGTGCATTTTCGATTGGTGCAGATGACTACATGACAAAGCCATTTAATCTCTTGGAACTGCGAGCAAGAGTTGAGTCAAAGCTTAAGCGACAGACCATCGAGAGCGGAACTGAGGAAAATGTTTTTGTCGGTCCATTCGTTTTGGAAGTTAATAAGTTTTCGGTTCTTATAAAAAGTATCAACAAGACAATACATTTATCTCCTATTGAATTTCGGTTGCTTTGCCTTTTCGCCAAGAGGCCTGGAAACATTTTTTCAAGAGAACAGATTCTCGATCAGATTTGGGGCAGCGATGTACATGTGACCGATCGAACTATCGATACCCATGTCTATACGTTGCGAAAGAAGCTTGGAGAATATGGAGAATATATTAAGTCAGTGCAGGGAGAAGGTTATAGATTTGTTGAATCCCCAATGCTTTCACAACAAAAACCAGCACAAAACGCAGACTCAAGAAGTCTTTCAAATTGAGTTCAAGGTATCTTGTTTTTTCAATCATTTGGCCTTCAATAGTCGGTGCTAACATTTTATCACAACATACAGAGGAGGCAGTATGCGCTACTACTATGAAACAGAATTAAGTGATATTGAGTTGAAAAACACTTCGACTCTTTTACCCAACGAGCTTCTGTTCAATGAGTCGGTCATTGACGAGTATTATGGAGGGGATGGCTACCCTGGGGCTGAGGACATATTTGTTAGTTGTGCCCAGAGGATGATGGATACTCTTGATGGTCGGCTAGTGAAGTTGGTGGATGCAATTCACTCCAATAATGTCGAGGATATTCTGTATTTTTCGCATCAACTTAAGGGCAGCTTCAATGCAACGGGCTCGCCGTTGCTGGCAAAACTCTGTCAAGAGATAGAGGAAGATGCGAAGGCGAATGATATTGAGAGTTGCGATCAAGTGATGAGTGAGATCGTTGATCTTTCTCCTAAGTTTGTGGCGCAACTGCAAGAGTGTATTGCAAATTTAAATGTTTGAGATTCTTTTAAATAAGGAGGAGGTTCACTGACATGATTTACATGGATGGTTTAAAATCAGAAAAGGGGGGTATAGTGGACAAACTTATGGGAGGAACATTGGTATTACTTATGTCGGTTCTTGTAGCGATTCCGTGGATGGTGATCGTTGCAATTCCATTCATATTGGTTGGAGGATTAGCAATTTCTCCAGGGGTGTATATCGTTTGGAGTGTCTTCAAAAAACTTCAGGGTCCAAAAGCCTGGAGAGTGTTGGTTGCTGATGATGACAAGGTTTCAACAGCACCACTCTTGGCTGCGTTGGCGCATCGTCGAGTTGAAGTACTTTTTGTTGATAATGGATTTGAGGCGTTGGGTGCATTGAAAGAGCAGAAGTTTGATATGTTGTTCTTGGATATGGTGATGCCAGGGCTGTCAGGTGCCGGCGTTTTACGTGAAGGTGAACACACTTTGTCGGGTGGCCAAGCGACGCCAGTGATATTCTATACGGGTCATCAGGAGAACACGACTGATGTTTTGAGTGAGAAATTCAATCTGTTTAAAGTGAACGGAGTCTGGGGAAAAAATCTTTCGGTTCCAGCTTTAGACAGACGGTTGGAGCAAGTCTTTGCCGTCGCATAATCGTATGGTCACCTGTTCATGTATGTTGAGCAATCACAACGTGAAACGAAAGTGGTCTTAAGGCAGGGGCATGAATGTGTTCAGAGTTGAGGTTGGGCGAGTAAAAAGGACCTTCGGATCAGATGTCCGCATTGCGCGGATCCAAGACCCGATCCGATCTCGTCGCCAAAGCTCGGGGTTTTGTGGCGGGAGATCAGCCCGTAGAATTTTTTGTTGTGATCTATCCACGGATAGAAGCCAAAGAGTCCTGCACTGCTGAAGCTCCCGTCTCCTTTTTCGGAGTCGTCTTCGATCCAGTGGCCATAAGAGTAATGCCAGTCTAGTGGAATCGGACTAGAGCGGCTCGAAGGGCATTGTGCCGGCAGGGTGCAGATGGCGTCTTTTCCCAAAAATTCTTTTATTCGAAGATTTCCTTTGAGCACTTTCTGTAAAAACAGAGCATAGGTTTGCGCAGAAGTTTTGATGCCTCCAGCAAGCTGGGTGCCGCCAAATTCGAGGGGCAAGTCTTTGCCTAATTGTGATTGATACTCTTTGCTGAGATCTTCTTTCGTCATGTCTGCCATGCCATGGTCGACTCCCCACTTTTGAAAGTGTCCTCCGTTGTAAAAGAAAAATCCTTTATCTTCTTTGGAGAATTTCGAATTTTCTCGCCGATCAAAACATCCTTTTACCGTCGAAGAAAAAACACAGGAGAGAGTTTTGAGGTGATCGTAGCCTGACGACATCGTCAGAAACTGTTTAGTTTCGGGATCAATCTTTCCCTTTTGCTTTTCTAAAACATAGGCAGCAAAAATCCACTTTGATGCCGAGGCAATTCCAAATTCAGTCGAGCGTTTCACTGAATCTCGAGCGCGTTTTCCCTCGATGGACCCTGATGCAAGAACCTGATCTCGATCTCCAATTTCCCAATAGAACGGCGCTATTTCCAAACATTTCGGATGTGATGATGCCGTTTTTTGTGCGGCGAGTGCCGCATTTTGAGCCGTCCAGGCGTTGCTGGTACCTGATGACCCAAAGGCCAAAATGTAAGGAATCTGTAGGACGAGTAACGAGAAACCCAAGCGTGTACCACTTTTTATTTCAACCATGTCTCCATCTTGATCTCAACCTTGCTTGAGGTCAAGAGTGATGGGAGATTGGCTGGAAAGTAGGAAGGTCTTCGACGTCATTGTGCTGTCATAACTATGGTTCGATTCGCTGGGTAATGTGGCACGTGATTTGGATTTTGCAATGGTTCTTGAGTTGATTAAGTTCTTGGATATTTAAACAAGGTGGCCTAAGTGGCGAAAAATGTAAACCTGTCGAAAACTCCGACAATAGTTCGAATTGCCCTTTTCCTCTTTTTGTGTTTTGGAATTCAGTTTGATAGTTGGGCGATCCCACCTGCCATCGAAGTTTTGAGGGGGTACGAGCAAATGTTTGTGAATCGCCTAAATGACTCGGACCGTTTGGCTTCGCTGGACAACCATCAGTCTCCAGAATATTCCCCTGAGAAGGGTCAAGTTTTTTTGGTTAAGTCTTTCTGGGTTTCCTCAGATAGAATGAATACATTCGATGTTCCTGGATATGTAAAAAAGTTCCCAATTAAGTTGTGGAAAAAAGACGGCGCCAAGAAGAAAGTCTTGTTTATTGTCCATCCTGAGTCGGAGGAATTCTATCGAGATTTTTTATTGAGTGAAGTGCGAGGGCCAGATTTTTTTGCCACAGCAACTGCTTCTTCTCGAACCTTGCTTATGTGGTTACCTCAGAACCCCAGTTTTGTCTTTTTCGGCAAGCTTTCGCTCGATCGCGAGATCGGTGGTGTTGTTAGAACAATTCCTGCAGGTGAGGTGGCTCGAAGTGTTGGGGTGTCGAAAATCTTGGACGCGTCAAAAACGAACTTGCCCCGGCAGTTTAAATATTTTCCCGAATTTTTTGGAACAATTCCTAAGGGTTTTGAACGCGGTGGTATGATTTTGAGATTCATCTCCGAGGAAATTCAATCTGGTGAAGAATCTTTAATTCCGCTTTTTGCACTCTACACCCAAAGCCCGAAGGATCATATTTCGCCAATTGAGAAAATGCTCTCCTCGCAAGGTGAGAGCCCCAAAGAGTTTGTTCGAACTAAAATTTTGCAACCTTTTGCTCGTCTATGGGTTGAAATGGTCTTAAAAGAGGGGGTTGCTATTGAGGCGCATTCGCAGAATTTATTGTTGGGTCTCGATGTCCAAGGCATGCCGGATGGAGACTTTTATTTTAGAGATTTTGGCGGTTTCAATATTGCTCTCGCCTATCGCCGTCAGACCGGTCGGGCCATGCCAGCTGATTTACCCTACCTGAGCAGCGAAGAGATTGACTATCATCTGGTGTTTCATCAAAAAGCCATACAACAGAGTCTCGAAAATTATTTTGAGGGAGGATTTCTTTTTGGACTTGGCCTGGAACTAGAACGTCTTGGATATTATTCGTTAGGCTACTCTGGTCTCAAATCTATTTTTCGAAGTGAACTGGACTCCGAACTTGGACGACACGGAATTCAGGTCTATGATCATGTGTTTGAAAAATGGATCTTGGGCCTCAATTATCAAGGGCTGTCTGAAAAAATAATTCGTCACCGCGCAAATATTGTTCGCGGTGACAGCCAAGCACCAAGTTGTTCATCAATTGTTAGTGATTAGGTTTATCACCTAAATGTTGGAGAGATTTCTGTCTTTTCACTCCCATACTACTGAGCAACCCAGCCGCCATCGACGGTGAGTGCGTGGCCTGTTACAAATGAGGCTCCGTCAGAGCTGAGCCATAAGACGGCACTGGCGATCTCATCTGGTTCTCCTAAGCGTCCAATGGGTTCTCCGGCAGTCAGCTGTGTTCGTGCGAGTTCGTTGCCCTGAACGAATCGTTCGATCATTTCTGTTTGAATAACTCCGGGGCAAACAGCGTTCACTCGAATATTGGACTTTGCATATTCAAGAGCTGCCGTTTTGGTGATTCCGATGACTCCGTGTTTGCTTGCAACATATGCTGAACTATTTTGAAACCCCACCACACCAGCGATTGAGGCACAGTTCACAATAGACCCATGACCTTGCTTCAACATTTGGTTGATCTGATATTTCATGCACAGCCAAATTCCTTTCAGATTTACATTGAGCACTTGATCCCAATTTTCTTCTTTGGAGTCTCCTGTTGGGGCCGGGTGGCCCTCGGTGCCCGCATTGTTGAAAGCAACGTCAATTGCTCCAAATTTATCAATTGTGGTGGCAATTGCGGCTTGCACCTCTATTGATTTTGAAACATCGCATTTGATAAAAAGACTTTGTCCTCCGCTCCGTTCGATCAATGCCGTTGTTTCTTTTCCGCCGCTTGTGTTGATGTCGACACAGGCTACCTTTGCTCCTAGTTTTGCGAACGCAAGGGCTGTGGCACGCCCGATCCCTGACGAAGCTCCGGTTACAAAACAAACTTTGTTTTTAAAATTCATAGCAAAGCGATCCATAATGACCTCCTCTTTCAAGGAGATCATCCTGCTGAAAAACTTTTTTTTCAAATGTCTTATATAGGTGAGCTGCAATCTGTCGCCTAAGTAGGATGTTTTCAATATCAGATGGTGTTCACTAGTGAGGGTGCAATCGGTTTTTACCTTCGGTCTCAGTTGAGGTGTTGCTGCAATGAGATCTTTTGTCGCAGGCTAGCTTCTGTTGAGTATAGAAGTCTCACCAAAAAAACGTAATAGAATGATCACTGAATCTTGAATTCGGCAAAAGCGCATTTATTCTAAGTGGCGATTATGATCCCGCCATGTAGTCTTTGAGACCGCAGGGGAAGGTGATTTCAATTTTCCTATAAACCATTCTTGATAACCAAGACTTGAGTCCGCGTCTGCCGTGTGGGTAATTGGGCCATTCAAAATTCCCGATAGGTAAATTTCCGAATCGGTGACAAGCAAAGAGCTCACTTGGTCATTTCGATCTGTGCCAAATCTTACCAGAGTTTTTGTTGAACCATCCGGCTCAATTGCACAAACAAACGCATCCCCAGGCTCGACCACGCTTGCAGTTTGAGCCTGAACCGAACCTGTACTTCCCGCCACTATCCATTGCTTGCCATTATAAGCCGCACTTGTGAGAGTCGATTCATTCGTTAGAGTAAATTCAGAGCGAGCGAACTCATCAAGACTCGCTCGCAACAAGACCACCAACGCCTTTCGATTTCCTGGTCCGCCTGAACTACCAAAAACTGCGATTTCATTTCCGGTTGCTTCGACGCCCTCGATAAAAAAATTTTCAACGCTTTTCTCTAGTTGTACCAAACGATTTTCTAAAGAGAGATTAAACGATTGCACAACAGCCTGAAACTCAGGGCCGCGCCAATCGAGATTAATGCCAAAGTGTTTTTCATATATCAGACTGTCGTCACGAGTTGTGGTGATGGCTGTTATCAATTGGTGACCAACCAAGTGCATATACGGAGCCGTTCGGTCGACCAGCACTGTGTTGAAAACTGTCTGCGGCAATAGTTCAGTTTGTGCAACTTCTTGGCCGTTGTAGTTGAAAACAAAAGTTTTAAATCCAAAGGTACCGGTCGCTGAAATAAATATCTTTTGGTCGGTGGCCTGCAATCTTGCGAACTGCGTGAGCGGTGATGAAGTAAGGAAATAGGTATGGTTTGAGTCAAAAGGCATGGCCAATTCAGCTTCGCCATTTTCATTATATCTTTTCGCTGAATTTTGTTTGGTGTCAGCGAAGATAAAGGCTTTTTTTGAATCGACAAAAATAGCTAATTCTTTGAGTACAAAGCCTTCTTTTTGGCCGACTTTACTAAATGCAAGTTGAATCACATGTCCGCTAGAAGTGACGTCAAAATCAATGAGGGTATATTCTGCTGGCAATTGGTCGAATGCCATTTCTCTGCCAGACGGTGAATGCATAACGAGAGAGGACTGAAGCTTTGCCTCTACAGAGTCTTTTGTGAAAACAAGCGAATAGAATCGGTTATGGCGAAACAAACTCTTCTTCACGAGACTCCAAAAAGGCCGCCTTGTTTCGAAAAGATCAAGTGCCTCGGAAGTCATGACTTTCTTGGTTCTCCTCGGCGCCGGAGTATCAGAGGGGCTTTCACTTTTCTTCACACAGCCAGAGCTTAAAGAAAGAACGCCTACAATGGAAACTAAAAGGCAACTCAACAGAAAACGAGAATTCAGCATTCAAACACTCCTGGATCACATTATAGTTCAGTTAAATCCCAAACCAATTAGTGGCAGTCCATCTAGTGGCAATCAAATTTGCCACATCCTTTATTTAAAAAGATTTTTTGAGCAAATTCACAGGTCAGTGTTCCTTCGCGGACGAATAAGCTGAGTTCCTCCGATGAGTCATGACAAAAAGATTTTTGTGCGGACTCAATATCAGCAATTGTCGTGGCTTCACATTTTTTTGAACGATCGGTTAAATTATTAAAATAGGTTGGGTTGGTTCTGCACAGTTGTCCAATATTGAGATTGAAGAGAGGCTCACCATTCGTGGTTCCAAAAATAATCGAGACAAAGGCTTGATTGGCAATTGTAAATTTGGCTAGATCATCTTTTAAGTATAGAGATCCTTGCTTGATTACATTTTTTGAAGCCATTGGTCTATTCGACCAATCATCTAAGAACGTTTTGGTTTTTTCGTTATAGATGTTCCACTTAATTTGATCTGGTATATTAGACAATTCCTGATAGGTAATTTTACTTCCAAACAAAATACTCCAAGATAAATTAAACTTATCACCGACGAGGTCTGGCTCATAAGAATAGGTAACACCCAATTGGAATTGGCCACTATTCGATTGAGTTTCAAGTTCAAGTGGCAATCCAAGATCTACGGCCTGAGCGCCTTGCATGATTAGAAATACAATCATCCCGATCAGAATTTGGTTCATTTGTCGGCACTCCTTCTATTTAAAACAAGGCCTAAATATAGCTTCGGAGCGCAGCGATTCAATAGAAAAATATCCGTTACCGCGTCGTCGCAATCGCCTCCCTATTTCTCCTGCTCACTCGCTCCATCGTAAGTTATCTCTGGGATTTTGGCGATGGCACAAGTGGTGGCACTAATGATGGCACGGGTGCCATCCAAAATAGCACCATCAAAAATAATGCCAACGTGGTCATCCATCATCTTTACAATTGAGCGGCCTACAAAGTATAAAGTCTTCGCAGTATCTGTTGGCGATTTGAAAGTCCAAAGAGGTTTTTGTAATGCATAAATGTTATTAGAAAAAAAAATGAATAATAAAAAGATAAATTCCATAAAGAACCCTCCTGCTTAATTAAGATTATTCTGGGCTAATGTCATTTGGGGTCAGTGTCTCATTTTGATTCAAAGGCAGAGTAATGACCCTAAATGTCACTCTCAAAAGTTAAATTATATGCCAAAGACGGAATATTTTATTCCAGGTTGGAGGAGCTTTTGAAAATCGCAGAGTATATTGAACTTGCATTGCCTGCATTAAAGGACATCTTAGTAGAAAGATATTTGTTTGAATTAAAGAATCCAGAAAATCGTCTTAGGTCAATCTATCTTGAGGGACATGCAGGTATCGGGAAATCACAACTTGTTCGTCAAGTAGCTGAAGCTGTATCTCAGGCAATAAAAGAACCAGTTCAATGCCAAGTATTAAATTTACAGTTTTGTGAGCGTCCAGATTTTATGGGTCTTCCTCGTATTGATGAAAACGGAAATACTGTTTATGCGCGACCTAGTTTTTTGCCTAAAGAGGGTTTAGGAATACTATTCCTTGATGAGGCTAATCGTGTTGATCCAGACATTCAATCGGGTATGCTTACGTTATTAGAAGATCGATGTGTTAACGGGCATGAAATTGGCAAGTCATGGATGATAATATTGGCAGGCAATCCAGAATCAGCAGGGGATGGTAGCCGTTATAAAGTAAATGAGTTTGATTTAGCTCTTCAGGACCGAATTGCAACGGTAAAAGTAACCGGCAATGTTCCAGACTTGATTAAATTTCTTGAAAAGAAATATTCAAATCACATACTGCTTAAATTTTTGGATTATTTTCCCGATTTTATTTCATTTGACGGGCAGGGGTGTTCTCCAAGAAGTTTTGAATATGCCATGCGGTCAACTATTGGAATTAATGACATAAAAAATCCAATTTTTTATAGAAACATCTCTATTGAGCTTGGCTCTCATTCAGCAACACACATTATCGGAGTTCTTGAAAGTGGTTTTATACCAACAATTAAAAATGTCTTAGAAAAAGATCCAAGGGTTTACAGTTTTTTAACCGACAATGGGAATAGACAAGATGTATTACTTTCTCTAATTGATCAAATTTACAAGTTTATAACAGTGAGTGCGGAAAAAAACACCAAACTAAACCCAGATGAAGTTTCAGCCGTAATCGAGTTTTTAATGCTAACCCAAGATGAGCATCGGATAGCATTGTTTGAAAAAATCAGGGGCAGCAAATATTCAGTTTATTTCGGTCAGTATTTTCTAAAAAACACACGACTTGCGGAGGTGCTATATGCAAAACGCGCAACAGCGTCTTGAGAAGCTTGTCGGTGCGGCTTTAATTCAGATAATTGAAGAGCGGCCATTTTACTTTATGATGTTAAAGCGAATACCTAAAGTCTTTAGAGGTGATTTGAACCAGCATTGTGCTTTGGGAATAGATCAAAACACTGGTTTATTATGCATCTTATTGAACCCTAGAACTCTTAGTAGTGCTAACGTAGAAGAAATTAAAATTATTTTAGAACATTTGTTAATTCATACATTACTTCCACATCAACATCAAAAAAGGATGGAAGAGGGGCATAGCTTTCATTTGGCTTGTGATCTAATAATCAATCAAAGTATTTCAGATATTAAAGCAAACCCTAAAACTTACGCAAAGGGACACCCTGTTTTTGGAAATTTACTAACACCAACATGCCTAAAAGGTCTTCATGATTTTAACAGTCAATGTATTGAACACTCTAGCGTTTATGAATTGTGGCCAATAATTCAAGACAAAAAACATTTAGAAGATTTAGATTTCTTTACAACCATCGATGAAACAGATTTTTACTTGCAAAACTTTGTGCCAATTAATAGGTGGTTAGTTAGGGATGAAAAAAACGGAGTTCTATTGAAAAATCAAATTAATCGAGCTGTGATTAAAGCAGTGACTGAACTGGCAAGGATGGGAAAGGGGCCTGGGGATATGCCAGGGTTTCTTTTGAAAGCTGTAAATGAAATTCTACAAGAAAGTAAAGTAGATTATTCTACTTTACTTAGGAATTTTGCTCTTGAGACAATTAAAAAAAGTCGTCAAAGAAGTTGGACCAGACTAAATCGTAAATATCCAAATCAAATTCGAGGAAATGCGAAGAAAATTATAGATACGAATAATCTCTTAATCGTGATGGATACATCAGGTTCAATGTGGCATGATGAACTTTTAGATAAGGTAATTGCTGAAATTAAAAAAATTCGTACAATATGCCCAAATTTATGGATAGTTGGCGGTGATGTACAAGAAAATTTCAGAATTCAAACCAAAGATGATTTTAAGTTTTCCCATTTAACACTTTCTGGTGGCGGGGGAACAGATCTTCAATTTGGATTTAATGCCGCTAGCGAATTAAAGGTGAGTGGTACAATTGTACTAACTGATGGTTTTATTCCTGAATTTAATAACTATGATATTGATACTGTTTTTGTCATAGTGCCTGGCGGGGAAGCCGTGGAGGGCTTTAGAAATATTTTTCTAACATAGTGGAGTGCGGGCGGTAGTTCGGAGCGCATGAGCCTACCAATTTGAAACAAATCGA
>CAYONZ010000003.1:0-144606 GCA_964405465.1 uncultured Bdellovibrionales bacterium
CTTTTAAAGTGTATTTTGCTGTCCCGAGGTTTTTCTGATCGACCAGTTTTTCAAACCGCAGGTTTGCCCCCTCCGTCTCAGCATCCAAACCATAAACAATATCCGGAGATGTCGATTTCCAAAGTGCCTCAACAGCAGAATTCACAGCCCCGCACTTGTTTGCGACCTCGGCCAATTGATCCATCGTGCCCAATCCCAATTTTGCTTTTAAATCATTGCACAGACTCGTGTTTACGGACGTGCAAATTTTCACATCAGAACTTCGACACTTGGTCGCTGCAGAAATTTTCCAGTCCTGACCCACTTGTAAATGAGAAAATTCTTCGACCACATTTTTGCCACCAAGTTTGCGGTACTGTACAATTTCACCTGGGTTACCACCGACCGATTCGAAAACTTGAACATACTGAGTCACTGTTTTCGAGGCATCACCGCTCGGATTGTAGGTGCGAGAGACATCGACAAGCAGTGGCTTTTTAAGCTGTTCGTTAGTTTGCCATGATCCTGTTTTTGCTAATGTCGTACCTTTGGAGTACGGGCCGCTCTTAATCTGTAGGCTTTGATCTTGGTTGCCATAGACATATTTTCCGTAATCTATGACAGTATCTTCTACACCATGTGCCCCTAGCGAAGACACCACAACCAGCGTTGCAACCAACCCTGCGAAAACCCCTCTTTGCATCATGCATTTCTCCTTTTTGTTCGCGTTCCGCGATTACCTCTTTTTCGACAAATAGAGCCTGGCTGTGCCTCACCCGTATGGGACTCGGTTTCAACCGAAACTTTTATTTAATAGTACTTCTTGTCTCAATTTGAAACAATCGCTCAGTTGAGAACTGTCTCTAAATAAAACCAATTTACATAAAATCTGAAAGAGATCCAGCGAACAAGTGTTCGTTTGTTACACAACTTACATAGAATCTTAATCCCCTAGACCAAAGTCGCATGAGAAACTGATGACACAAGACAAGGAGAACGTATGTTGAAAAAGTCTCGGACCGGATATGATCACGAAGAATTATATTTCCACGAACTCAACCAAAACCTAATTCGTAAAATGAAAAATCACGATTCAAATGTCATTTCGCTAGATGCCGTGAGAAAATCGAAACAGCGAGACAGCAATGCAAGAAAAAACAACAGAACCAACTCAAAGAAAGCCGCATAAACCAGACAAAGAGCCTGACTGAAATTCAAGTAATTGTTACGCGTCTTCATTGGGACTGAGTTTTGAGTCTAGTCGAATAAAGATCAAGATCAGTCATTCCGATCAGTCCTTTACGGAATGAATATGAAAAGTAATTTAACTGCATTGGCGATTCAACACACTGACGATTTGGTGGCACTTCTAGACGCCACAGGCCGAGTCATTTCGGCGAATGACAATTGGGCAACCAAAACCGGAATGCCCATCGACAAGATTGAGAACCAAAATATTTCACAGCTGTTGTGCGATTCAGATCGAAAGTTTCTCACTTCAATTCTGACCCAAAAGGCAAAAACAGATGCCGGTCTTCCGGCACAATTCCGCTTGCGCCTACAGAAATTAAACGGCGAGCCGATTTTAGCGAAAGCCAAATTTGTATTTCAAGAAAATGGCACGATACTCACAATTTGGCAGGATGTTTCTGAAATCATGCGAATTGAAAAACAATTTGAGTACGAAAAAAGCCGCTATATGGAAAACCGAAAGCTCGGAAAATTCGGTGAGTGGGAATTAAACCTCGTCACAAAAAAGATTTGGTTTTCTAAAGAACTGTTACAAATACTCGAGCTTGAGACACAAACAAGCACCCATGAAAGTGCCACCTTCTTCAAGAGAGTTCACTCTGAAGATTGTGAACGAGTCATTGAAATTCAGTCATTGGCCTCGAAAATTCAATCTGGCTTTCGCACTGAGTTTCGGTGGCACTGCAACTCTACAAAAATAAAATGGATTCTCCAACATGGTCAGGCTCTGCTTGGGGCCGACGGTACTGTGATTGGCATTCGTGGAATTGCCCAAGACATTTCTGAGATGCGCCACACCCATGATGAGATCCAAAGAATGTCACAGTTGTTGGTCCAATCGCAAGAAGTAGCTCGGATTGCGAGCTGGTCTTTAGATGCAGAGACGCTCGAAGGCATTTCAACAGACCTTTTTTACGAACTTCTCGAAATTAAACCAAACTCTAGAATGAATTTTCGCGACTATCTCGAACGCTGTCACCCAGATGACCGCGGGCAGCTGCTCGAGAGCCTCAATCATGTATTGTCTGGCAATGAGGTATTTTATGAGCATCGAATTAGATCCGAAACAAACGAAATAAAATATGTCTTCTTGGCTGCCAAGCCCATACATTTTAAGGTCGATGGCAAACCCAAAACAATAATCGGCACGATCCAAGATATCACCTGGCAAAAGAAACTACAGGAAGAGTCTATAATTAGCCAAAAGAAACTCATGATGGCACTTGAAGTGTCAGAGTATGCTGTGTGGGAATGGAGCCAGTTTCGCGACATCATTCGCTATGAACACGTTCCAACACTCTTTTTAGGCTATGAAAAATCCCAATTGCCCAGTAGCAAAGAGAAGTTTTTGGAGTTGGTTCACCCCGATGACAAAGCAGGACTCGCCAAAGAACTTGAAAGTTATTTAGACAAAAGAAATTTTCAATTCGAACATGAATTTCGGTACCGCCACTTCGATGGAAGCTATCATTGGCTAAAAATTATCGGCAATAGATTGACCGATCAATTTACAGGAAAAATCCGAACTGTCGGTCTTCTCAAGGACATCACTCAAGAGGCTTTAACATCAGATCATATTCAACACGTCACTGAATTGCAGCGAGCCATTGTCGACACAGCTGGATTGAGCGTCATAACCACAGATCCAAATGGTGAAGTGGTTTCAATAAATGTTGCAGCGGAAAGACTCCTGGGCCACTCCAAAGACCCTGAGGATCACTCGCTCTTTTTTGTGGACCTTATTGAACCAACAGAACTGAGTTCTATATTGAGTGCAGATCTAAAAGAAAAAATGGATGACTCAAGATCTATTTGGAATCAACTCATTGATTGGTCGGCAGACATCGACCACAATGAGAAGCTCTGGAAGTTCGTCCACAAAGATGGGCACACCGTCATAGTCGCTTTAACGTCAGCGCCCCTGCTCGATTCAACCGGCCACATCAATGGCTTCGTGTTGATACTCAACCCCGCTGGACTTGAGGCCGCTACGAGTGATCGTAGTGTTGATGCTAATTCTCAACATCCTAGCAACGACTCGAAGGCAGACATAGAACAACTCAAAACCAAAATTTTAACCTATGCCAAACTTGCGGGACTAGGCGAAATGGCTGGTGGAGTTGCTCATGAAATCAACAATCCATTGGCAGTGGTGCTCGGCAAGGCAAGTCAGGTAAAAAGAGAAGCTCAAAAACCAGCCCCGGATTTATCAATGATTTTTGACGGCGCCGAGAAGATAGAAAAAATGGGAAACCGCATTTCTGCAGTCATCAAAACTCTCAAGAATTTTGCTCGGTCTGCTGATGACGACTTTATGGAAAATTCCACTTTGTCAGTGGTAATGGAGCAAGCTCTTACCATGTGTCAGATCCGATTTAAGAACAATGGAGTTGAACTTCGCGTTTTCTCAAATGAAGACACATCGATAGAGTGCCGACCGATACAGATTTCGCAGGCCATTCTGAATGTGCTCTTCTTTCTTTTTGATGTCGTGAAATCTGAAAGCCACAAATGGGTGCAAATCGAAACTTTGTCACAAACAGATTATGTTGATATAGTGTTAACATGCGGGGGAACGATCAATTCGTTGGCAAGTGACGAAAAGACCGATGTTCCCAACGCCCTAAGTGTGGCAAACGAAATCGTATCGAGGCACTTAGGGTTATTAGTAGTTGGACCGCATGAACCACACGTCAAATATGTGATTCGTTTACCACGGAAGCAACAACAGAAGGTGGCAGCATGAATGAGCCGAGTTCACTCAAAGGAAAACGCGTACTAGTCGTCGATGACGAAGAACTTATTCGCGAAATGATCAAAGATGAAATTCGTTTTCGCGAAGGTGAAGTTTTCGAAGCAGAGAATGGTAAACTCGCGCTCGAGATTGTAAAAAACAATCCAATCGATATCGTGATTTCGGACATTCGTATGCCCAATGGGGACGGCATTCAGTTACTCAAAGCCGTCAAAGGCCTCAACACCAAGATGCCAATTGTGTTACTCGTCACCGGATATGCCGATATCAACACGGAAGATGCTCATGAACTTGGCGCACAGGCTTTGTTGCAAAAACCGATTGATTTTGACCAGCTGGAGAGGGAACTCGCCAATGCCACTCTTAACCAAGAACAAAAGTGGGCACGCAAATCAGATAGAATTAAAGTGGATCTCAATATTGAGCTCAAGCTTCCGGATCTGGCCTCTTCTATCTCAAGCCATTTGTTTAATATTGGGCAAGGAGGATTTTTTCTCAAAGTCGACAAAGGAATACCGAAACCTGGACAGACAATCGAGTTTAAAATTTTGTTCAATTCAGATGCGTGTCTTGAATTTTCCGGAAAAGGATACGTAAGGTGGGCTAGAACCCAATCACAACCGGATCTACCAAGTGGTTGTGGCGTAGAAATTGAGTTTTTAAATGATGCTCAGATTGAAACATGGATGCGGGAGATTAACAAACTCAAACCCACCGCAACTATTCCAAAATCTTAGATAAGGTTTACTTAAAAAATTTAATTAAATTCTGAAAATAAAAAAGCTCGAGCAACTCGAGCCTTTTTCGCGAAAAGCTTTCGCATGCTTCGTGCCGATATCGAAAGAGATCATCCCCCGACAACTGCTCCCGCGTTTTCTTTCAAACATTTGATCTTGCAACCATCGATTTCAACTTCCGATCCTGGTGTACAGCTAAGAAATGCCTTCTTAACCGCGTCAAGGGCCGCTTTATCATCGAGATCTTTACTGCATGCTTTCTTAACCGTCTCTTTTACAGTCTCAACTTTTCCTGCGAAAGAGGGCAAAGCAATCAGTGTTAGTGCTAAAACCATCATCAGATTTTTCATTTTCACTCCACCAAAATAAAGTTAATTGCCTTAAAAGGAGTGGCAAGCCACTCCCTCTGCCCTCTTAGAAATCAAGTCTCGCATTCAAGTATCCAACTTTGTAGTTGCGCTTGTCTTCGCCAGCCAAGCCGTAGAATGAAGTGCTATACTGTTGGTTTTGGTTCATATAACCCACACGAACAGTCAAGTTGTCGTCAACTGGCTGTGCATAGTAAACATGATATCCATTTCCACGGTTTGAGTAAAAAGAAGTCAAATCTTCACGGCTGAAATCGATTTGCGAAGCAAAACGATTGCCCTGCTGATATTCAACGCCGACAAACGGACTGTTCAACATAGAAACTGGAACATGGTAGCGAAGTGATGCCAAGTAAACAACACCTGAGGTATCAGTCCCAGAAGTCGAATCATCATAGAACCCTTTTGCATAAGGGCTCGAACAGTTCAATGCAGAATTTGGAACCAAACAACCTTCAGCTTTGATGTGAACCAGAACTGATGAAAGACCGATATCAAAACCTAGGTGTGCCAAGTTGTTGATCTCAAGGCTCGCGCTTGAAATTGCATATTTTTGTACATCAATGCTCGAGTACAAAGTCAAAGCAGAACCATTAGAGTTCACATCAATGTTTCCAAGTTTCCATGAATTCATTTCCATGTGCTGTACGATAAAGTTCAACTCATCCCACATTGGTCCACGATTGGTATAATCCAACATGAATGTATAGTTGTCGGTTTCTGTTGGACCTGTGCTGTATCCCATTGCTGCTGTTCCATAAACTGTTCTCTGTGTAGAGTAAAAGTTTCGAGCCGCCCAAGGTGTATAAATCACACGAAGTGCCAATTTGTTGGATTCACTATTCAAGGCTTTGTAGGTAACAGCCGCTCCATCAAGAACTGAACTGTAAGCAAGCTTAGGATAAGTTCCCAAACGAGCTTTACCATCCCAAAGATGCGTTGGTGAACCCTGAATAGTAGGCAATCGTCCCAAAGACACCACTACCGGAAGAGCTTTCATCGAATAATCAAAGTACGCCTTTTCTAAATCCACACCTTGGCTTGTTCCATTGTACACAGTTCCAAGATCAGAATACCAGTTGGCAGTTGCTGAATTGTTTAACTCAACCCCTTGCTTGTAAAACAAGTTCCATGTTTTTGAAGCCATGAGTGTCGAGTAGAACTGCAGGTGATCATTGACATCAGCATTGATATTTAACATCAAGCGCATGCGATCATACTTCAAGTTGTCACAAGAATTGTTTCCAGATCCAGCCGTCGAGCAGTCTGCATCTTGAACTTTCTTATCAATGAAGTCCATACGATTGATAAATGTTCCACTGAACTTGAAGGTGTTCAGCATCTGATTCGCTTCGAGTTCTGACACTCGATCCTCTATGCTCTTACTTGAAGCTTGTGCGCCTGTCGCGAACGCTAAGCCAAGAATTGCAACTAAAAACTTTTTGTTCATATGAAGCACTCCTATGTTGCTAAAGTTAAATTGATTTCTACGTTTAATATTTGTTTGATTATCCACCGACAACGGCCCCAGCGTTCTCTTTCAAACACTTTATTTTACAACCTTTAACCTCAACATCTGACCCAGGTGTGCAGGTTAGATATGCTTTTTTCACAAGCTCCAGAGCCGTCGAATCATCGAGCTCCAGCTTGCACGAATTCTTCACTGTGTCCTTTACGGTATCTATTTTACCGGCAAAGGACGACACGCAAACAAACAATGTCGCGGTCAGAAGGAATATCTTCATGTTGTCCTCCAAGATGGTTTCCAGTTTATGCTCTAACAGCTCAACATAAATTCTCGTAATGAGACAATCAAAACTTAATAAGTCCACTTAGACCTAGACCTTTCAGAACAACACTTATCATTTGCTAAATATTTCTCACAGATCAGGACCTTTAGTGTGGAATTGCTCTCACTGAATCTCCATAATTTCCAGGCTAAGATCCCGATTCTTTTGCATTTAATCCAATTCATGTTTTTGTAATATCCTTTAGCCAGAAGGTTTTGAGACCGAAAAGACCTATAGAGATTTGAAATTTTCGCAAACGTCAAGGAGCCTCAATGAGACTATCAATACTTAGGAAATCATCCTTACCACTGATTCCGCTCATGCTCGTTGGTGTGCTGGTAGGACTGATTTCATTTCGCTCATTAAGTAACAGTACTTCACAACTAAGAGACACATGGACTATTGTGGTTTACGCACAAAAAGCTCAGGTGTTCGCAACCGACATTTCAAATCACATGGGCCGATACATGCTTGATCCAACCCAAACAAAAGCACTTACCGATAAAGCGACTGCTACCGAGCAACTCAATAAGGCAATGGATGAAATGCGACTTAAAGCAACGAATCTAGAGCTCTTCGAGCTTGCCGACAAGTTAACCGAAATTGACGAGAAACAACTAAAACCTGCTGAGTCCAAAATCTTAAAGCTCAACAATGAAGGAAAGCCCAAAGAGTCCCTGGCTGTCTACTCCACAGAATATATTCCTGCACTAGAAGCATACTTAAAATCTACTGAGGCTCTGGTCGTGAAGGCTAAAGAAGCTGCTGAGGTCGAAACCAATAACATCGACCAGGGAATGAAAATGGCGTTACGATACATCCTCCTCAGCCTTGGCGGAGGAATAGTGTTGGTGGCACTTGTTCAGATCTATATCAGCATTGCGCTTTCACGAAACCTTCGCGAAGTCGCCTCCAAGTTGGCATCAGGGGCAGATGTTGTCGCCGGAGCCTCTGAGCAAATTTCAAATTCAAGCAAAGGTTTACTTGAAAGCGGAATTTCCCAGGCCGAGGCGCTGCAGGAAACTGTGGCGACTATTGACGAGGTCAGTGCAATGGTCGATATGAACGCTGCCAACGCCAAAAATTCAGAACAGTACACATTGAACTCAGAAAAGGTTTTAGAACTTGGCCGCCAAACTGTAGAGCGCATGCTTTTCGCCATCGATGAAATCGGTAAAGCCAATCGTGAGATCACTGATCAAATTGAATTGAGTAACAAAGAAGTTTCAGGAATTGCTCAGGTAATTTCTGAGATCGGCAATAAAACAAAAGTGATCAATGATATCGTATTCCAAACAAAGCTCTTGTCCTTTAACGCATCTGTCGAGGCTGCTCGAGCAGGCGAACATGGAAAGGGATTTTCAGTAGTTGCAGAAGAGGTTGGAAACCTGGCCCAGATGAGTGGAGCCGCAGCCCAAGAGATTTCACAGATTCTCGAGACTAGTATCAAGAGAGTTGACTCGGTTGTGAAAAATACCCGAGATCGAATCGATAAATTCGTAAGACACGGAAACGAAAAAATTGAGGCTGGTACCAAAATTTCAAAAGAATTTGAAAAGGTTTTCGATCAAATCGTGGCCGATGCACAAGAGCTTAGAAAAATGATTGTCGCAATTTCGACAGCCTCAAACGAACAATCAATTGGCGTTCAGGGTATCAACCAAGCGTTGAACCAAATCGACGATGTGGCACAACAAAATACGGCCAACTCAAAGCTCTCTGCAACCGCCGCTGATGAATTAAAAGCGCAGGTCGATGGACTTCGTAATATGGTTGACGACTTGATCGTAACTGTTGAAGGACAAAAAGCCAGCATGAAGGAAGTCTTCAAGAGCCTTCGATTTAAAAAGAACGTAGCAGAAGAGATTTCCGAGTCCGATGAAGGCGATACCGAAGAACATCAAGACACTGATGCTGCGTGATCTGCCCTCCTGGATACAACCAACGAGTCTCGCCAGAAGTCACTCTGCCCAAAACCGTGCCCAGGGTATGACCAGCTCGGCAGATTCAAAGTGATTCTCCTGTCTATCTCGCATTGATCCATACTAATTGCTGTCCATATCGTTTCATTATTCGTAATCGGGCAAGAGGCAATAACAACCCCTCCGAAAACTGTCAGCCTTTGCAACACCTACTGCATCCTTCCTTCAAACAACCTTGCTAAAGCTAATGGGCGCTCGCCACTTAAAGGAAAATTTCGTCGTGGTGAGAATGTGCGACCAATTAAATGGCGCAGCCAATTTTTGCAACTCACTGAGACCCTAAAAGCAAATCGATCAACTTCAGAATGCCACTTCCTCAAAGACTCTCAATGGTCAAATTCTCAATGACCTAAATCATTTCAATATCTGCGCAGCCAGAAACTCAAGAGATGCGGCTTAAATTGCCGAAAAAGAAATATCATGCCATTTTTTCAAGGGAGAGATAAACCTGACTCAAAAAAAATGGAAGTGGTCCGTCTTTTGGGAGAGGAGAGGAGAACAACACTAAGCTGCTTCCTCAATCTTTGTGGTAAGAGTCTGCCTCAACGGAATTTTTATTACAAACGTGGTGTTCACAGCACTGCGATCGAAGATAAAGGTTCCGCCGTGCCCGCGTATGACTCCAGCAGACACACTCAGGCCTAAACCCGTTCCTTTGCCAACTTCTTTCGTTGTGAAAAACGGTTGCATGAGTTTTTCAGCAACTTCGTCAGGGATTCTGTCGCCACTGTCCACCAGGCGAATACAAAGAGTTTCGCCATCGCTCTCGCACTCAAGACGAATCCACTTATCTTCCTTTTCTGCAATAGCATCAAAAGAGTTGCTAAACAAATTTAGAAGAACTTGTGAAATTTGCGTTGAACGACACTCCAGAAGAAGATCCTCTGGAATTTCTGCGATTTCAACTCGAACACCATTATCGATCAATTTGCTCAGATAGAGTGCGGTTGAATCTTTCACAATTTGTGCCACTGGTACTGTATCTAATGGGTCAGTGTCACCCACTCGAGCAAAAGTCCGCAGTCCTGATACGATTTTTGCAATTCGATCAGTTGTCAAAAGTATGTTGCTGATCGCTTTGATCCAGCGATCACGATCAAATCGGTCCTTTGAGATGTCACGCTCTAACTGCCTTGCAAAACCCTGAATGATTGCCAGGGGATTGTTTACTTCATGTGCGAGTCCCGCTGCCATTTCCCCCAATGAAGCCATCCGGCTTGAAGCCACAAATTTCGCTCTTTGTCTTTCAATTTCACTGGCTGCACGCTGCTGCTCGGTCAAATCTTGTGCAACCAAAGCATAGTTCTTCACTGTTCCATTTGGATTTTTTTGAACCATGAGCGCACATCGCGCCGGAAACTCAGTCCAATCAAAAAGATTTTTGAGCTGGACATTGCCTTCCCAGACTCCATGTTTTTTGGCGTAATCAAAAATGTCACCCTCTAACATGTCTTGAAAAGAAGCTCCAAAAAAATCATGAATTCTCTCGAACTCAGTGGTCCAACCAAATTTCTCTACGGTCGGCTTACTCAAAAACATAGGCTTAAAGTCGGAGCTAAATGTCGCATAAAGGTCAGGTGAGGCCTGAATCATTTCATAGAGCCTACGTGCCTCCTCCTCAGACTTTCTTCTGTCTGTGATGTCAGTCACGCCCGCAATCAAACCTACCTTGCGACCATTTTCATCCAACATTGGACGCGCAGAAACCAGGGCCCACACCGACTCATTGCCGTTGCCCTTAAGGCGCAACTCTCTTATCCCGGCATCACTGTGTTGTGCCCGATCAAAATACGAAAAAACATCGTAGTAGTCTTCTTTAAAGATAAACTGATCGATGTGCTTATTTAACATTTCACCCTGTTGAAAACCAAATATCTCTGCCAAGTGAGGATTTACGTACGTCGTTTTACTTTCACGATCCAAACTCAGAATACCTTCATTTATAGTCTCTGTAATATTGCGATATTTAGCTTCGCTAATGCGCAATTGTTCTTCTGTCTTTCTTTTTTGCGTCACATCGCGGGTAATATTTGAAATCGCGATAAGCTCACCCTCTGCATCACGAATAGCCGAAAGGCACACTGACACCCACACTTCGTTCCCACTCTTGGCCCAACGAACAGCTTCAAACACATTCACTGGAATATCGGCGTTCAAACAGTCTAACAAATTTGATTCGTAGGTTCGATCTTTTTGGTTATAACCAAGCAACTCAAAAATGATTTGGCCCACGGCTTCGTCCTCGGAATAGCCATAAATCTTGGTCGCTCCAAAATTCCAACTTTTAATTTTGCCATTGAGATCCAAGGTAATTATAGCATCTTCGGAATCACCGACAATTGACGCCAAAGTCTGCAAGTCACGTTGATGAATTTTTTCATCGTTTACATCGTGAGTATTACCTATAAAACCCCAAAATGTACCATTGTGATCAAAACAAGGCTCGGCACTCGAAACCACCCAACGAAAATTTCCCTGCGCATCCCGAATTCTATGCTCCATCGTATAACCATGTCGATTTGCAATGCCCTGAAGGAGTACCGGCAGAAGTCTTTCACGATCTTCTTCATGAAATCCCTCGAGCCATCCCTGAGCCAACTCTTGTTCAGGGGATCTCCCGCGAAATTCATACCACGCTTGATTAAAAAACACAGCACGACGATCAATGCTCATTGCCCAAATCATAGTATGAAATGAATTTAGAACTTCTGCATGCCTTGCAACCCATTGTTCTAGAGTTTTGGGTTCACGATCGAGAAAATAGAGATAGGCCACGGCACTCATCGCCACCACAAAACACAGACCTGAAACTAATCCGACCACTAACAACTCGTGCATTGAATTTTCCTATCTTGAAAAATAAATCGGTCAAAATGTCACTTACCTTTACCTCGATCGCGATATGTTAACTGCCTCGACTTAAGTTGAGACTGCGGTCTTGACCACGGATAACTCCCTGAATAACCAGGGCATGAAGAATTCTCGACATATTGTGATCGCAACCTATTCTCACCGTGAAACTCTTGGGTTGTTTGGCCTACAATCATTTAACAATCACCGATGTTATTTTCATTCAATACCTCCGATAAGGGAGGCGAACCAAGCAAGAAGGGATTTTGAAGAATCCATTTCGCTGAACTGAAAACACAAGGAGATCGAATGTCTTTTTTTAAATGGGATGCAAAATATGACATCGGCGTTCAAAACATGAACTCTGAGCACCAAAAAATTATTGATCTAATGAATCGTTTGCATGAGGCCCACGATAGAAAAGCAACAAAAGTTGAAATCTTAAAATGCATCGATGAGCTAGCAAAGTACACTATTTCTCACTTCGAGCACGAAGAAAAATATTTTGATTCATTGAAATTCCCTGAGTCAGATCAACACAAAGCGATTCACAAAGATCTTCTAAAGAAGCTCACTACGCATCGTGAAAACTACGCCACTGGCTCTGGCCCATTGACTAAAGATTTTTTTGATTTTTTGAAGCTATGGCTTTCAGCCCATATCCTTCACATCGACGCCAAATACGGCGCCTTCGCCAAAAAAACAAAGGCCGCCTAAGGCAGCCTTTTCTTTTTTCTAACCTAACGAGAGGTTGAAATCTCAACCTCCTGTCAGCTCCTTCACGATAGCTTTCATAGCGTTTATCTGAGCTAATGGATAACGACCGATCTTTTCCACGACCAGGCGCTTAATCGCATCCTTAGAAGGAGTCTTTTCAAAAGACACCATCCGATCGTAGGCATTTGCTAGACCGACCATCACTGACATCGGATTTATTTTTTTCTCAACTAGCTTTAACGGAAAACCACTGCCATCAATGCACTCCTCATGCTCCGCAATGATTTGAATCACATTTTGGTCAAAGTGTTTTAACTCGCGAACCATTTCAGCTGCTTCATGAGGATGAGCTTTATACTTCGCAAGCTCTTCAGGGGTAAAATCAGCAATCGAACGAGCTATATTCAAACCATTGTAATAGTGTCCGAGATCATGCATCAACCCACCAAGAACCAAAAATTGCAAATTTTTGGGATCAACATAACCAATTCGTTTCGCAATTCCGACCGCAATTGAAGAAACCGTCACTCCGTGTGCAGCTAGATTTTGGTCGGTATTTTCTAGCGCCAAAACGGCCTTCAGAGAAGCTTCTTCCCGCATAATAAAATCGGCCAACTTGGAGGACCCATCTTTAGCAGTGTTGTAAGCGACCTCGTCCTTTGGGTTTTCCATCACGGCCTCAGTATTTGATTGCTGGTGCCCCTGAATGACTGACGCCCTATTCTCCAACGCTTGATTGGATTTCGGATCATATGCCATTTCAATATTTTTTTGAATATACTCACGGTACTTAGCTTCGTCACCCGGAGTGATATACAGTTTCTTGACCTTTTTCTCTTTCAATTTTGTCAACCTTCCACCCTCAAAACTGTCCCCAGTTCTGATATATGGAATGAACTTCTCATTAAGTAACAAAAAGATGTCGAAAGATATTTTTTGATCTCCTCGAAGTGTGCTGGTCCGTATCGGTACGTATGACATTGCTATTTATCCTTCCTTTCAGGTAGACTCATGATGTGGATGAAATAGTATTAGAATTCCAGTCTGAATCGCGAGATCTCATCGGTCAACTTACTTCTCTCCTTGAGGAGATCGAGGGCAATTATTCTCAGGTGAAGAATTTGGAAACCTACGGGCAACTTGTCGATCGCATTATGGGAACAGCAAAAAATCTAGTGGACTTTTGTGAAGCTGGTAAGATGCTTCAACAGATCGCTGATTATGGTGAAATCTGTAAACTCGTAAGTTACAAATGCGCGAAGATCTCCGACAATGAAGCTCTCTACAATGTCGTGATTGCCTTTCTTCAGGATGCCACAGAAGTCTTAAGCGAAATGGTTGAGGAGCTACAAAACAAAGAACTTCTCGATGTGAAGCAAAAGCTCTCAGACACTTTTCTTGATCGACTTCGATGGCTTGCAAAACAGTTCGATCAAATCACAATTAAGACAACAGGTGTGGCTCCCACTGCCGCCGATACATTGGCTCAAGGTGATATCGATGCACTTCTAAAAAAACTTGGAGTCTAGTTTTTCTGGTGTCCACTTTTTGAACAATCAAGAAATCTTTTTTCACCTTTTCGAAACCCTTTTGTTCCAATCGCACCGAACCTGATCCTTACCGAAAGTTCACTTGCGATTGAAGACCAAGCCCTCTAAGATACTTGCATGAAAATTACTCTTAAAACTGAAGCAAAGCTAAAGACAGACGTTCTCATTATTGGTGGAGGAGTCGTAGGCATGGCCGCAGCCTATGAACTTGCACAAAAAGGCATCAAAGCCACGATCATCGACAAAGGTGACATTGGCGCTGGATGCTCTTATGGAAATGCGGGCTGGCTCACACCATGCTTTGCAATGCCGCTCCCAATGCCAGGGATGTTGTTTAAATCCGCAAAGTGGTTGCTCAATCCAGAAAGTCCACTTTACATCAAACCCGAGCCAAGCCTTTTACTTTTGCGATGGCTCACCCACTTTCTTTTTGCAATGAACCAAAAGCAGGCAGAAACAGCAGTTAAAGCCCTGGTTGGGATTTCCAATTACAGTCTTCAAGCCTATAAAGATCTCGACCGGAAATTTCAAGGACAGACCCAATTGCATGAAAGAGGCCTACTCATGGTTGGCCAATCCGATGAAGGCGTCGATGCGGCCTTAACCGAAATGAATTTAGTTGCTGAACATGGAGTTCCTGGAAGGCAAATGTCTCCAGAAGAAATTCGTCAATTTGAACCGGCACTCACTGGATCTCTCAAGGGCGGCGTCTACTTTCCAACAGAGGCCCATGCCGAGCCGCTTGCTATAGTAAAGACTTTAGCAAAGGCAGCACAGGAACTTGGCGCCCAGTTTTTACCATTTCACGAGGCGTTTCACTTCAACATCGAGGCCGGAAAAATAAAATCTGTTTATACGACACAAGGATTAATTGAGGCCGACACCGTCGTCTTAGCGACTGGATCTTGGAGCGAGTCTATTGCTAAACAAATTGGACTCAATATTCCAATTCTTGGCGGCAAAGGATATGCACTGATTGTAAAACCATTCGACCCTGCACCTAAAACTCCAATCATGTTGGTAGAAAAAAAGATTGCGGTCACGCCACGTGAGAATACCGTTCGCTTAGCTGGAACACTTGAGCTGGTGAATCAGGACTTCGGCGTTACGACAAGGAGAGTCCGCGCCATTATCAATGGAGCAAGGGAGTTCATGAATGTTCCTGCTGAGCCCAAAATTGAAGAAATTTGGAGAGGCCTAAGACCTTGCACACCTGATGGAGTGCCGGTCATAGACTTCGCTCCGAAAATTAACAACTTGTTGATTGCGGCCGGCCATCAAATGCTGGGCCTGCAGTCTGCTCCTGGATCGGGAAGATTGGTTGCCGATTTAGTGACTCGATCCTCCCACACATTTGATCCGCATCCTTTCAGAGCAACAAGGTACACCTAAGTGTTTTGGATTTCCTGAATTGATCACCCTATTCGATTTCAATAGGGTGATCAGGTATCCAAAAATCTTCTCAGCAAATTAATGAAGATTAGAATTGATCACGACGAAGCAGAAGAATAGCTCCTGAGGCCCGCACGCCAAACCCACATCGTAAAGACAAAATAGCAGAACAGCACGACCCCAATATAGGTAAGTATCATATAGTCGTGCTCTAACAAAAATCGCGCTGGAAACGAAGCCATTAGAGAGTACGGTATTATTGTTGTTAAAACCAAACGGAGTGGCCCGCGAAATATCCGATCTGGCCTCTCCATGAAGCGATTCAAATTATAAAAGATAACTTCAATACCCTTCACCGAGTGCAGCCAAAAGACCGCGGTCACAGACAATACTCTGGTTAAATAAAACAACATCGAGCCCATGATTAAACAAATCAAGTACCCCATTATCTCAAGATAACCATAGGAAAACGGAGCATTCACAAAAGACCAAATCATGATCCCTATCGTGATTAGAATATTCACAAATGAATTCCAGGCAAAATCACGAAAACTCACAAAGAACAGTGTCGAAACAGGGCGCAGCAAATAATAATCAAGATCGCCTCGATTCACCAGGGTTGGGAACATATACATCCCATTCGAATACAGCGTCATACCAATTGCGTCGATCAAAAGATAACCCGAAACAAAAATCATCATCTGTGGTCCCGACCATCCACCCAATGCCCTTGTATGCAAAAGCACAATCTTAAAAAAAGCGATGTTAACCACATAATAAATCAGATCCATAAAAATTCGAAAAAAGAAATCGAAGCGAAATTCGATCGATCTCCCGAAAGAAAACTGCAAAAAATTTAAATAGAGTCTCCAATATCGCAACACTAAATTCCCACCCCTGAATATTTCAATAGGCCTTTGCGCCAAACCAATCGGGCAACAAAATAGAGACCAATCCCCCAAACAAAAACGACCAACATACCCCTCTGAAAATCAGCCCATCCGGCAATGCCCATAATCAATCGCACAGGAACAGAAACCACATACGGAAATACCGTCCAACCCAATACATCACGCACCAACTGCGGAAACATCTCGAGCGGTACCAATGCCCCTCCGACAAGACTGACCAACATTCGCAACATCACCATCAATGACCAAACATTATCAGCCCAAAACGCAACCATCTCCAAAATTGATCCCATAAGAAACATCACAACACCAGAGCCCAATCCCAATATCATGGCCTGCAAAATCCCCTGAATCGAAAAGTTGATTTCACTCGGAAAGCCGAATACCAAAAAATAAAGAAGAACACCGACAAAAAGTTGAAACAATGCCATACCCAATTTGCCGAAATAGGAAGCATATCGATACGCAAAAAATGGGATGGGATAAATCAAATACCGATTTAAACTTCCATCATAGATTTCAGCTGAGAGTTGAAAGTTATCAAAGCCTCGAACACATCGGTCAACCAAAGGCGCCAACATATAATAAAGCATCAAGGCCTCAAAAGTGAATCCGCCAATGTGAGTTTCACTCTGCATAAGGAAAACAGATTTCCACAAAAAATAGGCAACTAAAAACTGAGAAAACACGACGGCAAAAAACTGAATCCAAAAATCAGCACGATATGAAAATGCCTGTTTCAATTCTTGTCCCATCACGGGCAATAACCAGCGTGGCAACATCACCCACCACGCTTTCGCATAATTTTTTCGATGATTTCTCCTAAGTCAGGTTCAGTCACCACTAAATCTCGAACTTGAAATCTGGCCATCACCTTAGCAGCAACTTCGGATACCTTTTCGCGAGTCACCCGCAATTTCAATTTCTCTTTTTCACAGCTCAATATCGAAGCTTGATCGCCAATCTCAATGGCTAATTTTGAACAATCTAAATGATTTTCTTCAAATTCAAATTCAAGAACTTTTTGACGAGGCCCCGAATCGGTAAGCTCATGAATGGCACCGTCATAGACAACACCGCCATCGCGTAAAATCACTATACGCTCACAAAGCTTCTCAATATCGTCCATGTAATGCGACGTCAAAATCATCGCCGGTCGATGTTCTCGACGATACTGCAAAATGAATTCACGGATCGCCTTTTGCGCCGTTAAATCAAGGCCGATTGTTGGTTCATCTAAGAACACAACACGCGGTGAGTGCAGTAGAGCAGCGATGAGCTCCATTTTCATGCGTTCACCCAAAGACAGACGGCGCAGCTGAGTTTTCAACTGATCCTGCACACCAAGTGTTTCAACTAAATAGTCATGAGCCTGTCTGAACTTTGCGTCTGACAATTGATAAATTTCTTTGAGCAGAAGAAATCCATCTTCTGCGGGAAGATCCCACCAAAGTTGCGCCTTCTGCCCCATTATTAACGAAACTTGCCGTCTAAATTCGTTGTCACGCTCCCACGGCACAAAGCCCATGACGGACACTGAACCCGACGAAGGATGCACTATGCCCGACAATATTTTTACCAGTGTCGTTTTTCCCGCGCCGTTTGCTCCAACCAAGCCAAGAATTTCTCCCGCACCCACCTTGAGACTAACTTGGTCGAGTGCGGTCTTCTCAAGCCATTTTCGAGAGAAGATTCCTTTGAATGAACCGCTCAATCCAGGTTCTTTCTGGCTCACTCTAAATGATTTGCAAAGACCATTTACTTCAATCACCTGGACTCCAATTCTCTAAACAAATCTGTTTTTTGACTTCATTGCCGCCACTAAAGTCTCAGGAATCAGATTGAAACGCCGTCCATTTTCATATTGCTTGTTCAGCAAAACCAAAAGCTGATTTAAAATGTCGATATTTATAAAATCATTCGGACTTAAAGAGTTCAACTTTTCTATTTTTGAAAAATTCAAAGGGCACACGTCTAGCACAGGTGTCGTTTCAAATTCACCTGCCATCTTCGAAAAAATCGGAGCACCATGACTGCGACAAATCAATGGTCGCACTTCGTAGATCGAACAGCGGCCTTGCGGATCCAACATTGCACAGCGATCGGATGAAAAATTTTTCCCGCCGATGAGCCTGCGGACCCTTTCCGCAAGTTCGGGCTGAGTATTTAGTGCATTTACAATATTTTCGAATTCTATTCGAAAGACACTTAGACCAGGTACACAGCAAGAATGGCAACCTGAACCACATGAAAAATGTTGAGGATTTCTTTGCATGATTTCATCGAACTTCGATGAAACTTTATCCAATAGATTTCGATACTCGCCTAAACCCTTCTCCATTTTACTTCTCACCACTCCAAATTTTTATGAGATCCTTCTGTCTTGCCTCACCTCTTCATTTGGCAGGGTATGCCTGTTCAACGGTCTGGTCGATTGCCCCAAACAAACTAACACCTTCTGGGCCGTGCATCTCGATGCGCACTCGATCTCCCACCTTCATAAATGGAGTAACAATCACCCCAGTGTTGATTTGTTCCAACATTCGCTTTTCAGCCAAACAACTGCTGCCTCGGGTTTCGTCTTCATTAGAAACCGTTCCGCTGCCAATAATTGTACCCGCCCTGAGGTTTCGAGTTCGCGCCGCATGCGCTATGAGCTGGCCAAAATGAAAATGCATATGTCCAGCATCCGCATTACCAAAAAATCCACCATTAAATTGCACCTTCAATGGAAGATGAACTCTCCCCTCACGCCATGCCCCTCCCAGCTCATCGAGCGTTACAGCAAATGGCGCAAACGCCGAGGAGGGTTTGCTTTGAAAAAAGCCAAAACCCTGCGCTAGTTCTTCAGGAATCAACCCACGCAACGAAACATCATTTATGATCACAACCAATAATATTTTTTTGAGAGCTTCTTCTGCGGAAATGCCCATAGGAACATCAGCAACTATGACGCCAACTTCGCCCTCCATGTCTGTGCCATGACGAAAATCGAGCTGTGGAATCGGATCATTCGGCGCCAAAAAATCATCACCGCCACCTTGATACATTAATGGAACCGTCAGCAATGTCTCTGGTAAAGGAGCATTGCGAGCCTTTCGAACCAATTTGATATGATGAATAAATGCTGAACCATCCGCCCACTGAAAAGTACGAGGCAAAGGAGAATGGAATTTCTTTTCATCAACGGCAAATGAGCCACTGCATTCATTGCGATTGAGCTTCAAATATAGATTCTCCAGTTTGGGTTGGCATTCTCTCCAGTTTTCGACTGCCTCACGCAAACTGCTCGCGACCTCGGTGGCTTTGACGGCTCGATGATTGTCTTCGCTAACAACGACCAATACTCCATCTCTGTTTTTTGAATCTCGAAGTGTACCCAGTTTCATTGCGTCTCCTATCAGTCTCAGGTCAATCTCAGATCAGTTTCAGACCCTTGGTTTCAAAACACCAGTTTCAATTCCTTAATTTCAGAACATAAACTGCAGACTATGCGTTTCAAATCTTTAATTTCAGAACGTCAGCTTCAAATTATCGTTTTCAAATTTCCAGCTTCGGCTTGTCGGTCTCGCCTTCTCTTGTTTCTCTAATGTTAGGAAAGTTCGGTGCAAATTCAGAAAACAGTATTTATGCACCGGCTCCCTCCGACTGATCCATTCGTCAATACCTGCTGCCAGTAGCGCCAGTTGACAACGCTAAAATTCTAAACCAGGACGACTCATTATCCAATTGAGTATTTATTGCAGCACAACATACTGTCGGAATTTTGCCCTGTTTGAATATTGCTACCCCCTTCACTCCGAGACCTCTTGGGCTTTAGAGTTTTCAGCTTGTCAGAAATATCGCATTCACAATTGCTTTTCAGCAACGACTCGCCCAGGATTGACAAAGGCATTCTAAAAATCAACCAGCAGGAGACCCTGATGCCAGAATTTGTGCTTTACAATTACTTTCGTAGTTCTGCCTCGCATAGAGTTCGCATCGTTCTCAATTTGAAAAATATCAATTACGAATACCGCGCTGTACACTTGATCAATAACGGCGGCGAGCAAAACGCAGAATCCTACGGCGAACTGAATCCATCGCAGCAGGTGCCAACCTTGATACATAAAGGCCGTGCTCTTGGTCAATCAATGGCGATTGTCAATTACCTCGATGCGGTTGTACCTGAACCCCCATTGTTTCCCAAAGACTTTTACCAAAGGGCCCACGTCATTCAAGTTTGTGAAGTTATTAATAGCGGGATTCAGCCACTTCAAAATCTTAGCGTTTTGCAGGAACTCGAGCGTCGGTACAAAATTTCTCAGGAAGAGAAAAACTTGTGGTCAGCACTTTGGATACGCAAGGGCTACAGGGCCCTTGAAAACATTCTAACTAAAACGGCAGGAAATTATTGTTTCGGTCACGAGGTGACAGCAGCAGATGTGTTTCTGGTGCCACAAGTGACCACTGGCTATCGTTTTGGTGTTGAGATCGAAGAATTCACTACTCTTTCCAGGATAGTCAAGAATTGCAATCAACTAGAAGCCTTCCAGAACGCCGCACCTGATGTTCAACCAGATACCCCAGAAGACCTTAGGCGTGTGGTGCCATAATTAGAAACAGACCTCTGCTAGAGGTCTTCAAATCTCGAGTCTTTTCCGTCGGGAATTTCGCTCATACCCACTGCCTTTTTTTCTGGAGTGCTAACCTCAATTGTAGAAGGTAACTTGGCACTCTCGGCAGACTTACCCTCTTTCGAAAGTTCGTTTGAATTCGACTTTTCGGATTTTGTTCTCTTAGACACTTGCTTTCCAAGAGGCACCACATTCGAATTCTTTTTGCCTGCACTCTTTGAAGCTCTTGTTTTAAGGGTTGGTTGCAATACTCTCGAACCAAAAACTCGAGTCTCGAGCTGGTGAACAACCGATTCCAATTGCTGAGCTTGTGCAGCCAGAGTCGCTGAGTAGGTTGCTGTTTCATGTGCTGTATTGGAGTTAGATTGTGTTGCTTGATCAAGCTCGTGCATCGCTGCCGAGACGTTATTCACGCCAGTTGCCTGCTCTTCTGATGCCGAGGCAATCTCGTTCATCATAGACTTCACTTCGGCCACGTTCACCAAGACTTCCTCAAAGACTTCGCCACAGCGACGGGCAATCGATACACCGGCTTCAATCTTTCCTTGGCCTGATTCAATCAATACATCAACGCCCTGCCGGGTCTCGGTCACAATGTTTTGAACTTTTTCGATACTGTCTTTTAACATGGTACCAATTTCACGGGCTGCGTTTCCGCTCATGGCGGCCAGACTTCCCACTTCTTCTGCAACGACAGCAAAGCCTTTTCCATGTTCACCTGCTCGCGCAGCTTCAACCGAAGCATTGAAAGACAAGAGCTTAGTTTGAAACACAATATCGTTAATCACATTTGTCTTATTTGAAATCTCTGTGATCACGGCTACGATGCCCTGAATTTTGTCGTTCGAACGCTTGATCGTGTCGATTACGTTCTGATTGCTTTTGTTAATTTCGTCCATCGCGCCCATCATATCCTGGATTGCTACTTTGCCTTCTTCAGCCACTTGATGACTACTCTCTGCTCTCGTGCTAGACAGGCGTGCGCTTTCAACACTTTTAGAAACCATAGCCGAAATCTGATTGAGCGTAGCGACCGCCTCCTGAATAGAAGAAGCCTGTTCAGCTGCTGCTGATGAAAGTTTCTGTGATGCGCTGTTGACGTCAACACTTGAAGTCGTTGTCGACGACACGGTTCCACGAAGTGCATCAACCACAGATGTGAAGCCATTGGTGATGCGACGTAAAATTAGATACATCAAAACACTAAACATCGTCAGAATAGCAAATATGGCAATAAGATTCATTCTTGTGTTCGCGGCCACCACTTCATTGACAGATTTGAAATTGTAGGTCATCTCAACCCATCCGAGTTTGCCACCAGTTTTGTCCAAGATCTCTTCTTTTACCATGCCCTCTGGTTGATCCGTTTTCTTTCCAGCTACTTCGGTATATGGCTTGCCATCCTTATCGCGAAAAACCACCGAGTTAATATCAGGATCTTTTACTGTATTGGTGACAAGGTCTGTTAGCTCAGCAACGTCCATGTTCCAGATTGCGGTCCGAGAACTGACGTTCAAAGAATGAATCAAAACTGCCATCTTCATTGCCAAAGCCTTTTCAGCCTGCATTTTTGAGTCAATGATAGTCAGCGTTCCTAACGAACCCAACAGAACAGTTCCTATCACATTGGTTGCTAACAACAGCTTTCGCAAAAGGGAAGCGTTTCGAATCCAGTTCATCAGTTCCTCCGCATGAATTCGCACTTACGGTATAGTTTCGGACAAAAGTGCTGAGACCTTAACAATGTTCCGAAAACTCAATTTGAATGACTAATTCGAAGCAGGAAGAGTCAGATTGAGACTTGGCTGAGAATGGATGGCATGCAAAGTAGGGTTCGCGTTTTCAAGATATCTGGGGTGGCACGACCCACCCCAGACTTACAACTAGCAAATAGAAATGTTTTTACGAGAGCAAATGGAGCTTAAAACCAAACTTCAGCTTGAACGCCAAAATTGGTTGCGCTCTTTTTGTCTGAATAAGCCAAATCAGACGACAAAGTCGACTTAAAGTCATCATTCCAGCTAGTGTTTGTCACATAGGCGCGAACTACTGGTCGAGCATACTGACCGCGTTTGAATGAAATCTGTGGTCCAGTTGTGAGACGTGTAAGTGAATAAGTTTTGCTTGCATTGTCATCTTTGTAAGATGACATACCAGCTTCAAATACCCAGCTCACATTGTCCGAAAAGAAATAAGTCGGGCGAAGTCCGAAACTTGTCCAAGATGTAGACTTGCTATCGGCCGCTACATTTGAAGTCGTTTCATAGACCAAAGCTGCTTCAAGATCCAAACTGTTTGTGATTGAACCAGAAAGTACATCCGCAACTCTTGTTCGTGCGTATTTCTTTACGACGTCTTTAGTGTTGGTAATATAGCTATCAGAAATATCCATTTTAAGATTTTCCATCACGCCATTTCCATACATCACAACAAATTTGTTATCCAATTTGTCAAACTTCATTGAGTAGCGCGCACCAACTCCTAAGCCACTCTGCTGATCAACACTTGAACCAGTCGATGTTGCCGCTGGGTTCACTTGCGCAACAGCTAACCATGCTTCAAGATTTCCAGAAAGCATGTTCGAAAGTTGCAAATCGAGAGCTTGTTTTGAAGGAGCTCCGATTGTTGTGTTGGTGTAATCTGGAGTACCAGTTTTAGTCGTTGTCTCCTGTAAAACAGCCACAGCAAGATCAGCAAAACCCAAGTTCAAAGAACCTAAGCCGCCACCGTTACCGTTCATGTTTACATAGTAGCGAAAGTCATCCATGTGAATGTCGCTCGCGCGATAGAACCGTTTTCCAGCCCAGAATGTAAATGGCAATCCATCAACATAGCCGCCTTCAACATAAATTTCGATAGGTTGCGGATTACCACTTGTTCCTTCATAGAAAGTATTTGCTGCAGGAATATATGCAAATGTAGTCACTGCTTTAAAGAATGACTCTTTTGCTTTGCCCTTTGCGAAGTTGTAAGTAAAGCTTGCTTCACCATAAGATCCACATTCGTTACCTAAACGAAATTCATTTCCCGAAGTTCCTGTATTGGTAAAACATTTTTGTTTACCACCCAATGAGTTGAACCCAGTACCAGAACGAAAGTATCCACCGTACTCCAGCTCAGCATGAGCTTGAGAAGCTACCGAAAGAGCCAACACAGCTCCCAAACCAAACATAAAACGCATTTTCATTAAAAACTCCTTGTGATGTCACACTTGTTGATTACTAGATCAAAAATTTCACAGCTAAAACCTAGTGCCAAATTTTTTAGATTTGGCCCTACTTCAACTTGAAACTATTTTTTCGAGTCAGTCCAGCTCTTTAACAATTGTTTGTAAGAAACTGTCTCACCTTTTGGTTTTTCATTGTCGAGTTTTTTCTTTGGTCCATTCGGCTGACCCAACCATGCATCAGCACTTTTCTTTTCATTCAATGCTGTCGCACAAGTCTTCATCATACCTTTGTCTTTTTCCATAGCGTCTTCAATTTCAGTTGCCAACTTGTCCATCGCTCCTTGCGGAGTCAAAGTACCAAGAACCGCATCACCAATATTGATCCACCATAGACGCGCAAGACTAGCGTAATTAGGAACGTTGGTTCCTGTCGGAGTCCATGAAACACGGGCTGGACTTCTATAGAATTCGATCAAACCTCCAAGCTTCGGAGCCATTTTCGTCATGGCCTCAGAGCGAATGTCTGACTCACGAATAAAGGTCAATCCCACAATTGATTTTTTCAAAGAAACAGTTTTTGCAGTTGTGAACTGTGCATACAACCAAACCATTTTTTGAATATCGGCAGGCACTGTCTTCAAGATCGTCCATGCTCCCACGTCCTGATAACCCCGTTGCATTCCCTCTTCCCAATATGGACCGTGAGGTGATGGAGCCATTCTCCACTTAGGAGATCCATCTGCATTGTTGATTGGTAATCCAGGCTTCGTCATATCTGCAGTAAAAGCTGTATACCAAAAAATCTGTTGAGCAATTGAGCCATTGCTTGGCACAGGACCTGCTTGACCAAAGTCCATTTTAATAGCTTCAGGTGGAGCAAATTTCTTCAACCAATCGATGTACTTAGTAACACCATAAACCGCGGCAGGACTATTCGTTCCGCCTCCACGAGCTACTGATGCACCCTTAGGTACGCATTCTTCTGCTCGAATTCCCCACTCATCAATCGGCTTTCCGTTTGGAATTCCAACGCTTCCTTCACCAGCCATTGACAACCAAGCATCAGTAAATCTCCATCCAAGAGATGGATCTTTACGGCCGTAGTCCATGTGTCCGTATACTTTTTTACCGTCGATTTCTTTTACGTGAACCGAAAAGAACTCCGCGATGTCTTCGTATGCTGACCAGTTGACCGGTACCCCAAGCTCATACCCGTAAATTTCTTTGAATTTCTTTTTGAAATCTTCTCGATCAAACCAATCTGCACGGAACCAATACAAGTTTGCAAACTGTTGATCGGGTAATTGATAAAGTTTGCCATCTGGACCAGATGTAAAACTCAAACCAATAAAATCTTTCAAATCAAGTGTCGGAGATGTAACGTCTTTGCCGTCGCCTTCCATAAAATCAGAAAGCACAACTGTTTTACCATATCGCATGTGGGTACCGATGAGATCGCTATCGTTTACATAACCATCAAATGCAGGTTTGTTTCCCGCGAGATCAGACATCACGTTGTCAACCAACTTCCCTTCAGGGATCGTGGCGTGAATCACGTGAATTCCAGTGATTTCCTCAAAGGCCTTAGCCAGTTTATCACGCTCGTAGTTGTGCGTGGTGAGTTGCTCTGAAGCTACTCGTATTGTTTTTCCCTTAAAAGGTTCAGCGGCTTTTGCAAACCAGGCCAACTCCTTTTTCTGCTCTTCTTTCGACAATGTGCTTGGTGAAAACTCACTCAGCCACTTGTCTATTGCTTCTGGTCCAGCAAACGCATTTGCTACACCAAGTAGGCCTGTCGCAATAATTGCGCATGACCAATACTCTACCTTCTTCATCAATTTCCTCCATGATAAGAATGTTGCTGAATTAAAATGGTAAAGAAACGTTAGCCAATCAACAATATAAATTTGATTTATACTTGGACCAAAATGAGTATTATCAGACTCTGACTTTCACTTTGCCTAAAGATGTCCGTGAAACTTCATAACAACTTCAAAAAAATATTAAACTCGGATGCAAAGTCGGCGATATGCCTGAACTTAACTAAAAAAGTTTAGGTGGTGATCAATCCATCTTCGATGGATTCATTTTCTTCGGAGGCACTCAACCATCGAACCAAAAACGACATTCGTACACTCAGCAAAAGAAGTGTTGTAGCCACCACCAAGTGAAGAACTGTTAACCAAGCTGGAATCAACATCAACACATTGGCAGCACCTACTGCAATTTGCACAAGAACCGCAACAAACATCAAAAGCGCTTGTCTCTTCATTTGGTTCGTCATCCAACGCTTTCCTGCCCAGAGACGTGTTAACCAAAAAAATAAACCCACAAGAACCGCAACCGTGTAGGCTCCCAACCTATGCATAACCTGCAGCCCAATAGGTCCAGATAAAGTCGGAATAAACTGTCCATTGCACATCGGAAAATCAACACAAGCCATTGCCGAATAGGTTGAAGCCACCAACCCTCCCAGCATCATCTGCGCAAACACTATGTACGGAATCAACGACGCAAAGAGAGCGTACCAACCTGATGGGTAGTAGGCTGAATCTTCTACCTCAGGCTTAAGGCTCCAATACATCCAAATATTCGTGAGCAAAAATAGGGTCGCCAATGCCAGGTGCGTGGTGACTACAACAGGCTTAAGCAAATGCAAAACTGTCATTCCACCGGCCAAAATCTGAGCCAAAAGCAGAACCAAACCTAACCAAGCCATTCGTCTAGCAGACCGATCGACATCTTTTCTTCGCATTAAAAAGAAAAATCCACCAACATACAAAAGACCTATTAAACCCGCGTCTGCTCGATGAATGAACTCGAAGTAAACCCCCACATGAAAGTCTGGAATCACTTGCCCAAAGCAAAGCGGCCAATCTGGACAAGCCAAACCAGCCTTCATTGCACGCACTCCTGTTCCGAGCGCCATCAACGAAAATATCATTCCGAGAAGTACTTTTTGAAATTTCAAAAACCGTGTCATGATTCTCCTGTTATGTGGTCCCAACACTCACAAGCGAAAGTAGCCATTTATCAAGAACAGGAGCCAACAAGAAGATCAACACGCTGAGATTGGTCCATAAAAAAAATGGCAACCACTTATCCCCACCCTGAGTTTTAAAAAACTTTAAAAACTCAAACATGATTTTAAATGAAAGCGGAATCACCAAAAAAATATATAGCAAATAAACTGAGGTAAACAATGGAGATGCCAATGCGAGAGCCACATAGGGAAACATATAAAGTCCCATATGATACTTTGTCGCAGCAGTACCGACTTGTGTAGGTAAAACCGGAATACCACCACTGTTGTAGTCATCTTTAAACCGAATAGCCAGAGACCAAAAATGTGGCATTTGCCACAAAAACATAATCAAAAATGCATAAACACAATTGGCATTCCAAATTTCATGATTGTTAGCCGCATATCCAATCATCACCGGCATAGCCCCAGGAATAGCTCCAGGAACTGCTCCAAACGTCCATCTCTTCTTCCAAAACAAAGTGTAGAGCAAATTGTAAAGTACCACTGTGGCAAGCCCAAGAAGTGCGACAGTCTGATTGACCAGAAAACCAAAGAAAAGACCAATCACCACGAAACCAATACCAAGAAAATAAGCCTGACCAACTGAAATATGTCCTGCCGGAATCGGACGATTCTCGGTTCTTGGCATTTTTTTATCGACTTCCCACTCTTGCGCCTGATTGAGAGCAAAACTACCAGACGAAAGAAAATATAGACTCAAAAGTGTGATGATTAAATGAGTCCAATCCCATCCCATTTGTAAATCACGACTCAAGGCATAGCCCGCAAAACCGCCGATCAAAACAAACGTGACAATTCCAGACTTAGTGAGATCTAAAAAGAGCCTCATAGTTCTCCCGTAAAAACCCATCCACGGGTGAGCGAACACTGTGGTATTCGCGATAAAATAGAGGCTCATCCATGAGAACGCTCAAATTAAAGAACGCTATGCTGACCAATGCGAGTAAGAATATCCAATACGCAAAAAATCCAGAGCAAAATTAAAAAGAACACCCCAGAGCCAATGATCACTCGATTCATTTTGTTATCATATTTCAAATGCATGAAATATCCCAAAACAAGCGAGGCCTTCACCGTTGCAATGGCAAACGCTATAACAGTATTCAATGCACCAAAATCAATTCGTGATGCCGCTACAGTCACAACTGTCAGCCCAATCAGAATGGAAAAAATCTTCTGATAGGTTGCGAGTGAAATAATGTGATGTTCTTCTGAGTGTGAATTGCCAGCCATTTCTTTCACCTTTCCTTAAGAGACCAAATACAAAAGTGGGAAGAGATAAATCCAAATCAAATCCACCAAATGCCAAAACAGACCCACGCCTTCAACCGGAGTGTAATAGTCTGGTCCAAATTCCCCACGTTTTGCACGAATCAAAACCCAAGTGATTAAACCCATTCCAATTAAAACGTGAAATCCATGTAGGCCAGTCATCATAAAATAGAATGAAAAATAAAGACCAAGGTTGTGAACATTTCCCTCACCGGTGTAATGAAACCAAGATCCGGGCAGTAAACCTTCATGAATTTTATGTTGGTATTCATAAGCCTTAATCGCCATGAAAATGAAACCACAAACAATAGTGATCGCCAAATTCATGACAGCTTTACTTTGGTCCTTCACCTGGCAGTAATGAATTCCTAAAGCCATTGTCAGCGAGCTGGTCAACAACACAATTGTGTTCACGGCACCGAGCTTCCAATCCAAAAACGCAGCGCCCGCCTTGAACAAGTCTGGATACAAATGATGAAAAATCGCATATGCGACGAACAACCCACCGAACATAAGAATCTCAGTGACAAGAAAAAGCCAAACGCCCTCTTTGCTGGTAAGATACTCATGCTCAGCATCTTTAAAATGGTGAGCGGGATGATGATGTGTGCCTGCTGTTTTAACGGTACTCATAAGGACCTGCCGTAACGATAGGGGTTTCTAAAAAGTTCTCATGTGGAGGAGGAGATGCCGTCTGCCACTCCAGGGTCTTTGCACCCCATGGATTAGAAGACGCTTTCTCACCCTTCAATAAGCCATGAATAACTGTGATCGCTCCGATCACAAATCCAATACCAATCATATAGGAACCAATTGTGGAAACTCTATTGAGCGGTTCAAACTGTGGTAAGTAATCAAAATACCGACGAGGCATTCCTTTGGCACCCAGAATAAACTGCGGAAAGAATGTCACGTTGAAACCAATGAAAATGAATACGAATGAGATACGCGCCATCGCATCATTAACCATTTTGCCGAACATCTTCGGAAACCAGTAGTAAATTCCACCCATAATGGCCATCAGAGTTCCACCCACCATCACATAGTGAAAGTGCGCCACTACAAAATAAGTGTCATGAAAATGCACATCGATCGCTGTAGTCGCTAACATGATTCCAGTTACCCCACCGATCAAAAATAAGAACATGAAACCCAAAGCAAAAAGCATTGGAGCCGCCATATTGATCGATGATTTATATAAAGTCGCAATCCAGTTAAACATTTTGATCGCCGTAGGGACACCCACCAACATGGTCAAAAATGAAAACACGAGACCTGCAACTTCAGATTGACCACTCACAAACATGTGGTGACCCCAAACAAAAAAGCTCACACCTGCAATTGCCAAACTTGAGTATGCAATCGCCGTATAACCAAAAATTGTTTTACGTGAAAACGCCGCGATCAGTTCGCTGATGACTCCAAACGCAGGCAGAATCATGATGTACACAGCCGGATGCGAATAGAACCAAAAGAAGTGCTGGAACAACACCGGATCGCCCCCAAGCGACGGATCAAAGAAACCAATATTGAAAATGTTCTCCATCGCCAAAAGTACTAAGGTTATACCCAACACTGGAGTTGCCAACACCTGCAAAATGGCAGTCGAATAAAGCGCCCATACAAACAGTGGAATCCGATTCATCGTCATTCCCGGGGCACGCAACCAATGAGTGGTTGCTATGAAATTCAGTCCCGTCAAAATAGAAGAAAAACCTGCAACAAAACCACCAGCAACCATCATGATGACTGCAGGACGGGTCTGAATACTGTAAGGAGTGTAGAACGTCCAACCAGTGTCTGCACCACCCAAGAACAATGAACCCACTGCCAATGCAGCACCGCCCAGGAGACAATACCAACTCAGAAGATTCAAACGCGGAAATGCGACATCTTTAGCGCCAATTTGCATTGGTAAAAAGAAATTGCCCAAAAAAGCCGGAATGCCTGGAATAATAACCAAGAAAACCATTATCGCACCATGATAGGTCATCAATCGATTGTAGACCTCAGGACCAACAATCGTTGGCCCAGATGCTATCAACTCTGTACGAATCAACAACGCAGCAATTCCACCAATTAGGAAGAATAGCATCACTGTAATGAAGTACATGATTCCAATGCGTTTGTGATCGAGCGTAGTCAGCCACGACCACAAACCTTTTTCGTGATTTAGATAATTCAAACTTCCATGTGCAGTCGTAGAGCCCGCCATGTTCACACTCCCTATTTAACTGATTTAATAAATTCAATAACTGCGTTAACTTCCGAATCCTGTAATTGCCCTGCAAACGGAGGCATCACTGGGTTGAAACCCTTCACCACTTTTGCAGATGGCGCCATCAAAGACTCGCGAATATAGTTTTCATCAACTTTAACTGTCGATCCATCTGCGAGTTCCTCCATTTTGCCCCAAATTCCCTTGAACGAAGGTCCAACCATTTTAGTTCCGTCAAGACTATGACAACCGATACATGCTTTTGATGCATAAATCTGTTTGCCCTGTTCAACCAGGGACATTCCTGCGCCCGCCTCTTCGGTCAAAAATTTTGAATACTCAGCATCACTCACAACTTTAATTAGACCGCGCATTGCAGAGTGACCGCCACCACAAAATTCAGTGCAGAAAACGTTGTACAATCCCTCTTTATCAGCCTTAAACCAAAGCGCTGTGTAACGACCAGGCACAACATCCTGTTTAGTTCGAAAAGCTGGAATCCAAAAGCTATGGATGACAGGTCTATCGTTAGGATCAGTTCCTGCTGCATTGATTTTTTCAGAAGCCATGATCAATTTCACAGCTCTGTTAACAGGCACAACAAGCGTCGAAGGAACTTTTTTGTTTTCAGCATCTACGCTAGAAACAATCTCTTTTCCGCTCTTATAAACAAATCGCCAGTCCCATTTTTTTGCAAATACTTGAACCTCTAGTGCATCTTCTGGAAAAGTTCGCATCTGATGGTAGATGTACCATCCCCACCCAAAGGTAAACATAAAGATCAAAAACGGAATAAAGCTCCAAGCAAACTCAAGCACATGACTATGGGTGATGTATGCCGTCTTGTCGTTTGCCGACTGACGCTTATACTTGAAGACAAAGTAAATCATTCCACCAATCATCAATACGAATGAAATCAAGCTCGCCACCAACAAGAAGTTATAGATCTTGTCGACTTGAGCCGCAATTTCAGTCGCCTGTGGAGGCATGAAAAAACTAGCATTTGCTCTCGATAACCAGGACATAGCGTTCTTTCTCCTTAAACCTTTTTATCTCTTCGTTGCCGCATCCAAAAAGGCGCCATAAAACCGGCCATCACAAGCACAGCCAAAGCCCCTCCAGCCTTCATAATATTCACCGCGGCCAAGGTGTATTTATTGGCCTTCGGATCATAATGAAAACAAAATAACGTAAACTTATCTATGATGTTCCCAATCTTGCCATTCGACGCTTCAAGCAAAGCTAGCTTCACCGTCTGCGGCTGAAAGTCGATGCCATATAGATATCGCGAAATTTTACCTGCAGGAGTCAAAACATAAGCCGCAGCTGCATGTGCATATTGTTTTTCAGCCTCATCCCATCGATAACCAAAACCCACTTGCTTAGCGAGCGCTTGAATCTGCGCTTCATCTCCAGTCAAAAACACCCAGCCCCGCGAACCATCTGCTCGGCCATAGGACTCCAGATAGTTTTTCTTTTTGGCCAGCGCCAGCTCAGGAGTTTCTTTTGGGTCGATGCTTACGATGATGTGCTTAAATTTTTCACCCAACACCCAATCCATTTTTTTGAAAACATCTTTCATCCCATTGAGGTGCATATTGCAAAGATTTGGGCATGAATAGTAGGCCAAGCTCAAAATGACAGGCTCGCCCTTAAAATAATCGCCAAGCTTCACCGACAATCCATTTTCATCTTTGAAGCGCAAATTTAAATCTATCGGTGCACCAAGGTGCTCATCAATTCCGATTCCAAGCAGTTCTTTCGGAGTTTCATTGGCCACACCCTCGCGAGCACCCAATCCCGCAGCGTCGACAGACAATGGCAAGGCCAAAAGAACTGCAGTCGCCACGGTCAAAAATCTAAAATGAAACTTCGAAAAAAGTTCGTACATTATTTTAAACCCGGCCCCATTTGTTTCAATTTTGCATCATCGTCTGCGACCTTGTTCTCTGTAATCGAACGAATAAAATGAACAACCGCCAAACGATCAACTGTAGACAATTGACCCCAGGCTGGCATTGTTGAGAACCCCTTCGTTACAGTTTCAAAAAGCTCAAGAGTTGATCCCCCGCGCTTCCACTGTCCCGCGACAAGATCACGAGGTTTTGGGACCAATGTCGCAGCTGCGGCTCCATCACCCTTGCCACCAGCACCGTGGCACATGGCGCAATTTGTAGCATAAACTTTTTTACCATGAGCCACCATATCTTCACTAGTCAGCCAAGGCTCTTTTATTCCAGCCACGTCAACCACCTTTGATGCCTCAGGCGTCGCCCCCGCCGCTGGTCCGAGATTGTCAGGTATCTTGACCTCTTTTAAATCAACCTCCGAAAATCCAAACAGAAGCACAACAAAAAAAACAATCGTTGCGACCATTGAAAAAGTGAAAGCGATCAAGCCACCTCTGTTGTGGTCGTCCATGTTTACACTCATGAAAACACTCCTCAAATACTGAGCATGCCGACGCACCAAACAAATTTTGTTTGCGACGGTTCAATCAAATCTTATTTATAGCCAATAGAAAATAAATCGCATTTTCGGTGGGTCAAATCAAGAATATTCATTTTTCAAGATTTTTTAGAAGTCTTGATAAGGCTTATGACATTGCTCAGATCCCAGGCATAATCCAAAAAATCTGACGAGACTTTGTGCGTCGCCCCTCATCGCCCTGCCTTGCGCAATTTATTTTAGACTATTTCAACTACAAAATTGACCGACCTAAACCACACCTGTATAGCTTGCACACATGAATATAAAATATAATTTCACAAATAAAAATGTAGTCGTAACTGGTGGTGCTCGTGGAATCGGTCTCGAGATCACAAAACAGTTCCTTGAGGCCGGTGCAAACGTGATGGTTTGGGATTACTCAACAGACACACTAGATCAAGCAAAGAAAGATCTTTCTGCTTTTTCAGGTAAAGTGTCTTTCCAACAAGTTGATGTTTCCAAAATGACCTCGACAACTGAGGCTGCCAACAAGTTGCCTTGGGCCGTAGACGTAATTGTAAACAACGCCGGAATTACTCGCGACAAATCCCTCGTCAAAATGACAGAAGAAGATTACCTCGCGGTAATTAACACGAATTTGAATGGTGTTTTTTATGTTACAAAGTCGACACTAGAAAAATTCAACCCAGCAAACAACAACAAGCGCATCATTAATATCGCTAGTATCGTGGCCCTCTATGGCAATTTCGGCCAAACAAATTATGTTGCTGCAAAAGCTGGAGTCGTTGGATTCACTAAAACCTGGTCCCGTGAGTTGAGCCGCAAGGGATTCACCGTAAATGCGATTGCGCCGGGATTCACAATGACTCCGATGGTTGAAGCGATGCCTAAAGAAGCTCGCGATGCTGTTGAACAAAAAATTCCTGTTGGGCGCTGGGGAAAACCTCAGGACATTGCGAATGCCTGCCTGTTTCTTGCTTCTGAAGACGCAAGTTATATCACGGGAACAGTGATCAGTGTTGATGGTGGATTGGTCTGCTAACGATTCTGCTTTCTGCCGAGCAACGAATGTTGTTGGTTTTTGATTTCATTCAACGCTCGGGAAAAGTAGCCCATAAATGTGGCATTTCAAGCCAGGTTTTAAAATGCGTTTAAAGCATTGTTAATTTTCTTTCGAGGGGAAGTGAAAATGAAAAAGATCAAAGCGTTGTGTTTCGCCTTATCCGTTCTTTTGTTTTCGACATTTTCACTTGCAGCCGAACAGTCGCGGTTTACTGGCTTTGTTCCGGTTTCTTCAAAACAAACCCTTTTTGTCGATCATCTTGTAGCCACACCTGGAATGCCAACGGTAGTTTTGATCAATGGCTTGACCTACAGCACTTCATCTTGGGACTCTTTCGTCAATCAACTCAAAGGAAATGGCCTCGGAATTTTGAGATTTGATTTTAGAGGCCAAGGCAAAACCATTATCCATGATGGCCCAATACGAGATCGAATCGAGTTTAACCAACAGCTCTTGGATTTTCGCAATCTGCTTCATTCACTTAAGCTTGATGGTCAAAAACTAGTGATTTGTGGACTTTCATATGGCGGCGGTATTGCGACGGCATTTTCAGCACAATACCCAGAATTAGTGAAATCAACGATTTTGATGGCGCCTTTCGTTGCTCCTCTTACTCCGCTTGATAATATTATTCGTTCGCAGGTTGCTGAAGCACGTATGTTGAATCCATTTCTCAATTTGAGTGATGATGAGATTTACGACTACTACCTGCATCTTTCTGTTTACAGTATGTTCCCCTCAGCTGAGCCCGTTGTCCTGACTCATCCCTACTTTCTCGAGGGAGTCTTCCGCCTAACGCAGGGAATTCGCAAGTTTTACGCAAGTACCGTGGTCAAATCTCTTCCCGACTCCTCCGTTCATCTGATGGTAGCCATGCAAGATCAGTATGTCCCACTGCAAATGCTGGAAGAATTCTGGAGTATTGTGCCCGCTGAAAAGAAAGCAAGTCGCATTTATATCGCGGCCTCTGAGCACCGAATGCCAGAAGCTATTCCTGGATACTCAGCCGCTTGGGTAAAGCAAATCATTAAAGGAAATCCAAAAATTTCTGGTGGCCAAACTTTCTACGGTGTTCCTATCTATGGAACCGCCTACACAAACTCTGGTACCAATATCAACGTTTTTTCGGAGTAGTTGGTGGCGCGTACCTCCTGGCCAGATTTTCAAATGAATTACGACACTCATTCTAATATGGGTGTTCATGATACGCTTTTCATTCACGGAAATTTGGCTTCCAATCGATGGTGGGAACCGTCTTTTAAAATCTGGAAGGCGCAAGCCAATAAGAGCTCCACAGGTCGATTTATTTGCGCTGAATGGCGTGGATGTGGCAAAAGTTCTGGCCCTCAATCGGTTGAAGAATTTCAACCGCATCTTTTAGCCAAAGACTACGTGCATTTAGCCAAAGAACTTGGACTTCAAAATGTTCGAATTGTTGCTCATTCAGCAGGAGGCCTGATAGGCCTACTGGCGCTTCAACAGGCTCCCGAAATCTTTAAAGCAGCGGTGCTTCTTGATCCAGTTTTTCCTGGAGGCGTGCCGTTCCCAGAGGAACGCCTAGAAGCGTTTAGGCGCCTCCCTGATAGTCGAGAATTTTGTGGTCAAGTCATGGCAGCAACCATTCACGGTGTCGATCAACAATCGACATTTTTTCAGGAACTCTTAGACGATGCGTTTACAGCACATCCACTTGTTTACTCTGGAGTTCCCAGCACGCTGAAGAACATCAATTACTTGCATTTGTTAGCAGAGATCAAACAGCCGATTTTAATTTTACACGGAGAACATGACTGGGTTTTACCAGTTGAGGCGTCTCAGAGGCTCGCGGACCTTTTGCCCAATGCTCGTTTTGAATTGATTCATGAGCATGGACATTCGTTGAATGTAGAAGATCCCAAGCTCTTCGTTTCATTAGTTGACCGTTTTTTGTTTAGTCACACTTCAGCCAATTGAAATTCATTTTGAGATCAAGAAAGGATTTTGAATGTCACATGCAGTAATTATCGGAACAGGAATGTACGCACCAGAGAATGTCGTTAAGAATGACTTCTTCGACAAAAAATACAACAGGGACATGACTAGCTTCTTGGTAAATTCACGAAATATTTTTGAACGCCATTTCATGAGTGAAGACCAGGCTACTTCTGATTTGATTCTGCCAGCAGCTGAAGAAGCAATGAAGAACGCCAAAATCACCGCCAAAGACCTTGATCTCATTATTGTTGCGACAGATACGCCGGACTATATTTCGCCCTCTACGGCTGCTGTAGTGACATACAAACTAGGTGCCGAAAAAGCTGGATCTTTCGATTTGAATACGGCTTGTGCAGGGTTTGTAACTGCACTTGATGTTGCAAGTAAGTACATCACTTCAGACTCACGCTATAATAACATCTTGGTGGTCGGTGCCTACGGTATGACCAAATACTTTGATTGGGATGATTACAAAGTAACAAGCGTCTTTGCCGACGGCGCTGGTGCAGCTGTCGTGAGCCGCACTGAAGATCCGAAGCTGGGTGTTTTGGCTTCTCAGCTTTACACCGAGGGCGTGTACTACGACTACATGGGTATTTACGCTGGAGGAACCAGAACGCCGATTTGTGCGGCCAGCATGGAGAAGAAACAGCACCTGCTACAGTTCACGAAAAGAGTTCCTCCTGAAACAAATGGTATTCATTGGCCCCGCCTCACCAACTTGATCCTTGATCGAATCGGTGTAAAAGCAGCTGATGTTAACCATTTTGTTTTTACTCAAATTAATATCGCAAGCATTTGGGAAACCCTCGAGGCCTTGAAAGTTCCCCGAGAGAAAGCTCACAACGTAATGGATCGCTATGGTTACACAGGCAGCGCATGTATTCCTATGTGCCTTGCAGATGCGGCTCGCCAGCACAAATTTAAAAAGGGCGATCTCATTATGGTGCTCGGCTCTGGCGGCGGAATGACCATGGCCGCGATGGCAATGCGATGGGGTTACGACACATAAGTTCTTTTGTTCAGCCAAGAGGAGAAAGACATGGCACACCTTGAAGTCGACTGGTTAAAACGTTGGTCTCGATATGCACCAAGTTCAATCGCACTCATGTGTGGAGAGACCTTGAAAGAGGTTTCTTACGGCATGCTTTACAAATTAAGCACCGAGCTCGCCAACCATCTTGCGCAGACTTTTGATATTAAAAAAGGTGATCGAATTGCAGTTTTGTCTACAAATGAGTGGGAGTTTGTCCCACTCTTTTTTGCGGCTCAACGGCTTGGGGCAATTCTTGTTCCGGTCAATTTTCGACTTACCTCAAGAGAAATTGATCATATCCTTAGTGACAGCGGCGCAAAACTTTTAATCTACCAAAATTCATACCAAGAAACTATCATGGCATGTAGCTCTGAGGCGAAGCCAAAGCAGCAATGGCTATTTGATACTGCGGATGGCTTGATTGGGTTTTTGAAACATGTCTTTGACAAGTTTTCATCAGACAGCTCAGTTCACAACAAAGCCAATAAAACCTGGGAAATCGAAATGCGAGCTGAGTTCGAAGACCCATGCATGATTATCTATACCTCAGGTACTACTGGCGCACCAAAAGGCGCACTCATCACTCACTCCATGTTGTTTTGGAATTCGGTAAATACCACGCTTAGATTAAACTTAAACCAGAGCGATGTTACTGTGGGATTTTTGCCGTTCTTTCATACCGGTGGATGGAACGTTCTTTTGACTCCATTTTTGCACCGTGGAGCAAAAACAATCTTTGTGAAAAAATTTGACCCACGCCAGATTCTAAAACTCAGCGAAAAATTTCGGGCGACAATTTTGTTTGGAGTCCCGACAACAATGGATCTCATGTATCACACTCCAGAATTTACTTCGGCCAATCTCTCATCCATTCGATATGCAATTGTGGGCGGAGAGCCAATGTCAGTTGACCTGATCAAGGCATGGCAGAACAAGGGCATTCCAATTCGCCAGGGTTATGGCTTAACTGAGTTCGGGCCTAATGTTTTTTCTCTGAATGAAGAAGACTCTATTCGCAAGATTGGGTCTATTGGTTTTCCAAATTTTTACATCGATGTGAAAGTTGTCGATAACGACAATAGGGCTCTGGGTCCTAATGAAATTGGAGAACTCGTATTGCGAGGTCCAGTGTGCATGCAAGGCTACTGGCAAAATGCGAAAGCCACCTCTGATACGATTAAAGACGGTTGGCTCCACACGGGAGATCTGGTGCGTTTTGATGGGGACGGATACTTCTATGTGGCCGGTAGAAAAAAGGACATGTATAAAAGTGGCGGCGAGAACGTTTACCCGGTCGAGATCGAACAGATTTTGTCAGCTCACCCCAAAATTCGCGAAGTGGCTGTTGTCGGCATCAAGGACGAAAAATGGGGAGAGGTAGGAAGAGCCTATATTGCACTCAATGCCGATGCAAAAATGTCCGAGCAAGAAATCCTAGATTATTGTGGGGCCCATTTAGCAAAGTTTAAAATACCTAAATCTGTGGTCTTTTTGAGTGAACTGCCGAAAGGCGACAGCGGAAAAATTTTGAAACGAAAACTCACAAATCCAGATTGATTGGGCTCATTTACAGCCCATTATGCAAAAAAGTTTGCCACATCTAAATAGCCGAATTTGCTGGTGTTTCATGGTAACATCCTGCCCGAAATTCCACTCCTAAAAAGTGAGCTCCGTCCCCCTAGAATTGGACCTTCGATCTCGATTTATGGTCGCTTGAATTCCACTGATTGAGTTTGAAGGTAAGTACTGGGTCAACAATTACTCAAAGGAGTCGGCATAAAAATTGCGACATGAATGAAGAAGTGTCTTCGATCCGGTGAAGGTGGTTTGCCAATTAGGGGCACGCCCTTACTCATGGCTTCACCCTGCGGTCAAAATTAAGGAGTCCATATGCTCATTAAACATATAGCCAAAATCGTTATTGCTGGTGCCCATATCCTCCTAGTTTTATTTTTGGCCGCTTGTGCTAGTTCGCCACTTTCAGAAATTGATAAAATTCGCGAAGGCATGAACAAGCAGGAGGTTCTCGCTAAAGCCGGATCTCCAGATAGAACGCGTTTTAAAAACGAAAAAGATGAGTGGAGCTATATCATTCGAGATCGTAGCAATCATGCAACGATCACTCGTGAAATTCACTTTTTTAATGGCCAGGTCGTATACATCGGCGGTCCGATTCCACCAAGAATTTCAGCAGAAGAACAAGACAATATAAATCTACAAAATCATCTCAGCGCAATGGCCGCAGAAATGAAGTTTCAAAATGAAATGCAATTTAGAAAAGCAAAAGCTCTCAATGAAATTTACGGTGAAAACTAAGAGAAAAATTGAGCGCCTACCCTGACTATTTTCTCAATACAATTTGCTCATCTTCTGGCTGAACTGACGTCGGACTGCGATCATGGCCGTCATCCACCTCAGATTTCTTTTCAGCAACAGGAACCTGAAACTGTGACCGCACCTTATACTTCAATCGATCCAGTTTTCCCTCAAGACTCAAGTCCTCTTCAAACTGTTCAAGAGTCTTCATCTGATAGCGAGTGTACTTTCTTTTTTCGTTGTCGCCTTTTTCTGGATGCTGATATCGAACATGGGTAATTTCTTGTTCACGCTCTTTTACTGCCGCCTTCAGGTCTCTGTATTTGGATGCAATTTCGGCAAGAATTCCGTTTAGCTCTGCACCCTTGGCGTGATGCTTACTTTCAATAAGATGATTAATGTCAGCCTCAAGTGCATGAATTCGCGATTCAGAAGATCGCAAATGATTGAGGTGTCCGCTCCAGTCACCTGCCCGTACACCAACTGAAAAAATCGTGCAAGCTGCCATTAAAACCATTCGGAAGCACGAAACTTTTTTAGACAACACCCATTTGTGTAATCTCATCTTGTTCCCATCTTATTTGTAGCGGCAGCCGTTTGATTCGATTAATCAAAATCGAAGCCTTCACTGGAGACAAGTTAGAAATCTGCAAACGTCCCGATTTGATACTCGCCATAATTTCTTCCACGTCCCATTGAAAACGGCTGTCACTCATTTCTTCTCGTAAAGCTGAGCGTACTTCTTTAGTGTCGATTCCTGTAATCCACACCCGAAACAAGTATTGCCCGTCTTTCGCCTGGGAAATCTCTGAGTTTGCATATTCTGTAATATCTAGATTTTGGTCGAGGTTAGTTTCAACTAATCCTGAAGGGTCCCCATTCGCTCCCTCCTGCAACTGGATGTTTTCTAAATTTGGTTCTTCTTCACCCACCTCAGCCAACACAATCGCATCATGAACCACTGGAAATTCGGAAGGAAGACCCTCAGTAGAATCAAGAAATGGCATCGAAACAGGAGGCTCCGTCGAATTCAGCGAATCGAAAACTGAACCACCAGCCAGCCCAACCTCTGCCGAGACGAAATCATTTTTCGCATCCACTTCGGGGTTTTCATGAGCGAGAGAGGCCAGCCTCGAATTCTCGATGGCCTTCTCTTCTGCCATTTGCTCTGCCGATGCAAATTGAATTCCTTGATACTCATCTGCGTTGTACACAGGTTGCACAACCTCTGAAACCTGAACATCTGTAACTGCAACTTCAAGTGGGGGAACAGCATTTCCCATTGAGTCTATTGTCCACACCGAGCCACACTTCAAGCAACTGGCGACCAATCCTCCACTCAATGCCCCTTTGCACTTGGGACATTCACCCTTCTGTGATTGATTGGTCGAGTCCTGAGACACTTAGAAACTCCCTTTTAAAATGTCTTCTTTTTTTTGTCTCTCTCCATCTTACGGCGATCGGCTCGAGAAATTTTTGGTTCTGAGTCGGAGCCACCATTTGAAAAAACCAACTTTTGTTTTTGCTTTGGTCTTAGTGCCTCTAAGGCCTCTTGTGCAGCTCGACTCGCCTCTTCATCGATTTCACCAGTAGGTTCAGATGGGCCAGAAAGTTTAACTCGATCCAATGTGGGCTCACTCTCTTCGAGAGCGTCTTGTAATGCTTCCTCCATTTGAGGAACCAACTGAATCTTCATGAGTTTTTCAACCGTGTCCGCCTTCATCAGATTGTTCATCTCTTCAAACGCGGAGTAAGCTTCTTTCTTGTATTCGTTCAATGGATCCTTTTGGGCATAGGCACGCAAATTAATCCAATCTCGAACTTGATCCAATTTCTGTAAATGCTCTTTCCAACGCTGGTCTATAGCCTGAAGAAGAATCATTTTCTGAACTTGTGGAAGATATTGGCCCAAAGTGGCCTTCTGCTTTTCAAAGGCTTCACGAATTGCAGCAACAACCTTCTGATTTAAATCATCCACATTCGCCGGCGGGTTGTTAGCGAAATTCAATGAAACGCCAAAATAGCTCGTCAGTGCACCATCAAGACCAGACAAATTCCACTGATCTGGTTTTTGCCGTTCATCTGCATAGGTATCTAATATACGACTAGTCACTTCTCCCATCATTTCAGAAACGATAGTGCCAATATCAGCTCCCAAAAGCACATCACGACGAAGACTGTATACGAGTTGCCGTTGCCGGTTCATCACATCATCAAAATCTAGAAGATGTTTACGAATATCAAAGTTATGACCTTCAACCCTTCGTTGCGCCCCTTCGATTGTTCGAGTCACCATGCCCGCGACGATCGGCTCATCATCTGGCACATTCATCATTGTCATGATTTTTTGAACCCGCTCGCCATTGAATTTTCTCATCAGATCATCATCCAACGATAAGAAAAAGCGCGACTCTCCTGGATCACCCTGACGTCCCGAACGGCCCCGCAGCTGATTGTCAATTCGGCGAGACTCATGACGTTCGGTCCCCACAATGTATAATCCACCTGCACTTTGGACTTTGCTCTTCTCGGCTTCACACTGTGCTTTATACTTTGCCAAAACAGCCTCAAACTCTGGTTTCGACTCATCTGCAATTTCTTTTCGGGCCAGTGCTTCTGGGTTTCCCCCTAGCATGATATCTGTTCCCCGACCTGCCATATTCGTAGCGATTGTTACCGCACCAAACCGACCTGCCTGGGCCACAATATCAGCTTCTTTTTCGTGATGTTTTGCATTCAACACGTTGTGAGGAATATTAAACTTCTGCAGATGTCTGCTCAAGGCTTCTGATTTTTCAATGCTTACCGTACCAACCAATATCGGCTGACCATTTTTTTGTTTTTCTTTGATGTCGTTAACTATCGCATTAAATTTTGCAGTTTCATTTTTATAAACAACGTCTTGATGGTCAATACGCTGAATTGGTCGGTTTGTCGGAATAACCGTGACATCTAAGTTGTAGATTTTCTTTAACTCAACAGCCTCGGTATCAGCAGTACCAGTCATTCCCGCAAGTTTTTTATACATCCTGAAATAATTCTGGAAGGTGATTGTGGCGAGCGTTTGATTTTCATTTTTAATTTTGACTTTCTCTTTGGCCTCAACAGCCTGGTGAAGTCCATCGCTCCAGCGACGACCCTCCATAAGTCTTCCAGTAAACTCATCCACAATCACAATTTCATCACCTGACACCATGTAATCCACATCACGGTGATACAGGTGATGAGCCTTCAAGGCCTGGTAAATATGATGCATAAATCCGATGTGTTGCGGATCATACAAATTGTCGACACCTAAAAGCTCTTCACATTTGTGGTTGCCCTCTTCAGTTAACGAAACCTGACGAGTTTTTTCTTCCATTGTGAAATGTTCTTCTTTTTTGAGATGCGGAATTATGGCGTTTACAATTGCATACTTATCTATGCTGTCTTCTGCAGGACCAGAAATAATTAATGGTGTACGAGCCTCATCAATCAATATTGAATCGCACTCGTCGACAATTGCAAAATGTAGCGGCCTTTGACAGTAGTCAGCCAAATCAAATTTCATGTTGTCGCGAAGATAATCAAAGCCAAGCTCATTGTTCGTCGCGTAACTAATGTCACACATATAAGCTTCTTTTTTTTCTGTATCACTCTGATTGGGAACAATCACACCTGTCGTTAGACCAAGAAAACCGTAAAGCCGCCCCATCCATTCAGCATCGCGTTTAGCGAGGTAATCATTCACGGTAACTAAGTGCGCGCCCTTGCCTTCGAGAGCATTTAAATAAAGCGGTAACGTCGCAACCAGAGTCTTTCCTTCACCGGTGCGCATCTCTGCAACTGACCCTCGATGTAAAACCATTCCTCCAATGAGCTGCACATCATAGTGCCTCATACCAAGAGCGCGACAACTGCCCTCGCGACAAACCGCAAATGCTTCAGGCAACAAATCGTTTAGCGATTCACCTTTTGCTAATCGTTCACGAAATTCGATCGTCTTCGCTCGCAATTGGTCGTCGCTAAGAGTTTTCATAGCAGGCTCATAGCTATTGATAAGATCAACGATCGGCTGAAGTCTTTTCATCTCACGTGCATGGTGAGTACCAAATATTTTTGCTAAAACTTGATTGAGCATGGCGGTGTCGTGTCCCTTTGCAAATAGGTTGGCGAAAATTTGTGTTGTGTCCTCTTCCAATTCAACTTGGTTTGGAGACGCAAACTCGGTCGCATCTCATGACTCTATGACGGTAACGCATCCCTCTAAAGGGTCAAGATGCAGACAGCCATCTTCACAAGATAACTCTTCCAAATATCTGAATAAGTTTAGCGAACTCTTGGGCTTGAAGTAAAGCGTGTCTGCCGAATCAGCTCAAATACTGCAATGGCAACAGCATTTGAAAGATTCAAACTTCGTGTTGGACCAAACATTGGAATGTACACTGAATTCGCTGCATTTTGCTCGATGAGCCTTTTGTCTAGGCCACTTGTCTCTTTTCCAAAGACAAGCCAATCCCCAGCTTGAAAATTCACGTCAAAAAGACTCTGCTCGGCTGAGGTTTCGACATAAAAAATACGATTGGAGTCGCCCACCGACTTTTGCCAATCTTGAAAATTATTATGGTACTTCATATGGAGATGGGGCCAATAGTCTAAGCCGGCTCGTTTGACACGTTTTTCATCAATTTCGAATCCCAATGGCCCCACAAGATGCAGCTCCGATTCCGTTCCAACACAAGTGCGCCCAATGTTTCCGGTATTATCTGGAATCAAGGGTTCAACCAATACCACTCGACATGTCGGCACCCAATTCGCTGCAGGAATTGCTGAACTCATGAATTTACCTCGTACCAAAAAATCTAAAAGCCACCCAAAATGGCGGTGGACCCTAGAGGGTTCTCTCTAAAGATATCGATAGACCTCTTGCCCTAAAGAAGTCAAAGCCAAGCGCCTACCTTTATCGACCACCATTTCTAGATTCAATAGCTCGCGGTACAAGCCAAGATCAATCGGGACGATCTCCCTTCCGGTAGATGAGCCAAGTCTTTGAATATAGGTTCTTTGCTTTTCAGTTAACTTAGCAACAATCGGGGGAGACTCTTTTAGGGCCCTTTTCCAGTTGCCATCAACAATCCGCACAGCACCCCTGGTGAGCTTCATCGGGTTGAAACAGTAAACCCAAGCTTTCTCTCCTTCGTTCAAGCCAGAAAATTCGACTTCAACAGTGAGCTCCACGCGATTAAATAAGCTCTTTTCGGGATCATAGGCACAGACCCCATGCATTTCATCAAGCATCGCAAAAATGATCTCTGGACGCTCCAGCCGTACAAATTCGCCCTCAATGCGACCAACTCCCTCTTGAATGAAAACTGGATACCCTACGGGCAATCGATAAACCGAACCGAATGCAAAGGCTGGTCGCCTCTCAACAATTTGATCTTTGATTTTAGAAAAATGAACCATTCCCTCAGAAAAAGAACCGTAGACGAACAATGAATCGCGCATAATCCCCCGCTTACGCTAAAGAACGCCCACAAAGCACCTGGCCATGTGGTCACTCCGACTTAATTGTCTGATCTGTCTTTTTCTTGCCCTTGCACGTCTTCGCGATCTCGCATCCTAGCTTGAAAGTCGAAGCGTCCCCCCACGGCAAGCCTTCAATTTGAAGAATCACTCATAACAAAACTGTCTCCAATCCGCAACAGTCAAGGGCGTCGCCCTATTTTCAATCTTCGCCTTGACTTTAAAAATGCATCTCGGTCTGCGGGGACGGAGCCACTCAACAAATTTTGTTTTTGTCTGAGTATTTGATCTAGAAAATCTTTGTGATTTCGCGGAGTCACATGTTTGACTCCCCCATTTTTTTGATTATATTTGGAAACCAAGAAATGAAAAAAATCGAAGCGATCATCAAACCTTTCAAACTCGACGATGTCGTAGAGGCCCTAACAGAAGTAGGAGTCGAAGGTATTTCCGTCACCGAAATTCGTGGCTTCGGTCGGCAGAAAGGTCGCACCGAGATTTATAAGGGCGCCGAATACGTTGTCGATTTTCTTCCGAAAGTAAAAATTGAGATCGTTGTAAATGACGGCATCGTTGAACCCGCAATCGATGCAATTATTAGTGCGGCAAGAACGGGTAAAATTGGTGATGGAAAAATTTTTGTGACTCCTATTGAAAGCGTTGTGCGCATTCGAACGGGCGAACGAAATGAAGATGCAATTTAATAACAAACACTCTTAAAAAGGAGAAGACCTTGACCCCACAAGAAGTCATTGATTACGCGAAGAAAAACGGCGCGCAAATGGTCGATCTGAAATTCATCGACCTTCCGGGAATGTGGCAACATTTCACGATCCCTGTTTCACAACTCAATACTGGTATCTTTGAAACTGGATTGATGTTCGACGGCAGCTCAATTCGCGGATGGAGAAGCATTCATGAGTCTGACATGATGGTGAAGCCCGATCCAAAGACGGCAAAGATGGACCCATTTATGGAAGTTCCTACTCTTTCACTTCTCTGCGATGTGCATGTTCCCGAAACTGGCGAGCCGTACAACAGAGATCCACGTCAAATCGTAAAAAAAGCTTTGGCTTATTTGAAGTCTACAGGCATTGCGGACACGGCTTACTTCGGCCCAGAAGCTGAATTTTTTATTTTCGACAATATACAGTATGACCAAACAGCATACGGTGGTTTTTATCAAATCGATTCAGATGAGGCGACTTGGAATTCAGGCCGCGACGAAGGAAAAAATTTGGGCTACAAGCCACGCCACAAAGAAGGATATTTCCCTGCACTTCCTTCCGACACTCATCACGATATGCGAACTGAAATTTGCCTAGAACTCGAAAAAATGGGAATCGAAGTCGAAAGACAACATCATGAGGTTGCAACTGCAGGCCAAGGCGAAATCAACTTCAAGTTTGATTCGATTCTTGAGACTGGCGACCGAATGATGTGGTTTAAGTACATCGTGAAAAACGTAGCTCGCCGACATGGAAAAGCAGCGACTTTCATGCCAAAACCAATTTTTGGTGACAATGGTTCTGGTATGCATTGCCACATGTCTTTGTGGAAGAACGGTCAGCCGCTTTTTGCCGGAGACAAGTATGCTGGCCTTTCTGAGACAGCACTTTATTTCATTGGCGGTATTTTGAAACACGCTCATGCTATGTGCGCAATTACCAATCCAACCACCAACTCATACAAGCGTTTGGTTCCTGGGTTTGAAGCTCCTGTTCGCTTAGCCTATAGCTATCGTAACCGTTCAGCTGCGATTCGTATTCCAAACACTGGAACAAATCCAAAAGCAAAACGTATCGAGTTCCGTACTCCAGACCCAAGTGCCAACATCTACCTTTGCTTAGCTGCATTGTTGATGGCCGGCATCGATGGCATTCAAAACAAAATTCATCCTGGAGACCCTCTAGACAAAGACATCTATGGTTTGTCCCCTCAAGAGTTGGCAAATGTGCCATCAGTACCAGCAACTCTTGATAAGGCTCTCGAAAGTTTGCAGAAAAACAGCGAGTTCCTACGTAAAGGTGATGTTTTCTCTGAAGACCTCATCCAAACATGGTTGGACTACAAGTATGAACGCGAAGTCATTCCGCTTCAACAACGACCATCGCCATACGAGTTCTATTTGTACTTCGATCTTTAATTAGATTCGAACGTGATCCGAAAAGGGGCCATTGGCCCCTTTTTTTTGCTAAAACGTCGACACCATCAACGACGAACCGCTTCTTTCAACTTCAAATTTAGTGCAAGACTTGACAAGAATTCGCAATCGCAGTGACTTATCTCTTGTCACAACCAAAGGATTTTTCATGTCACAAGATGAACTCAAAACATTTATGGGCAATCACTGGCTTCTCGTTGAGGATGGCTGCATGGTCATTGGAATCAATGAAGACGGTCTTGAAGAAATCACAGAGATAACCTCAGTGAGTCTGCCGAATGAAAAAGAAGATGTCTCTGCTGATGAAATATGTGGTGAGATCGAAACCGAAGAGGGCCCGCTCAACATTTATTCCCCAATCGATGGAAAAGTCGCTGAAATCAATCAAGCCGTGGTCGACAATCCAGAGCTAATTCTTGAAGATCCTTTTGGAGAAGGGTGGCTCATCAAAATTGAACCAAATGATGAATCCGATCTTGATCTCGATGCGATCGAAGACGATGAAGAAGAAGACGACGAAGACGAAGAAGAGGACGACGAATAGATTAACAGATCCTCGCCTGAGCAAAGGGAGCTTTACGCTCCCTTTTTTATTCCCCTTTGACCCAAGTGGTCCTGAATATCAACAAGGCGTGTGCTCCTAAAATTTTCAGAAACGATTTTTCGCGCTGCGATTTCGCGACCTTCGTCCAATAAAAGTCGAGCTCGCCAAAAGCTCAATCAACTGCCAACAAGATTCGATCAAATTTCTCCGAAAAGCCATCAAACATATTTGCATCAAGAGGCTTTACCTATGTTATGGCGTGGTCGTTTCCCTTTCATCTTTTCTATTTTGTTTCTCTTCTCATTTTCAGCCACAGTGTGCTTTGCTGAGAACAATGTTGGGACCTTACGCGAACGACTCTCAGGATTCACTGTCGGAGGTCACCAAGGCGGACTCTTTCGTCACCAACCCAATACCATCAAAAACTTTATTTATAACAAAAATGTAGGAGCGGAAATTGTAGAGATGGATCTCCGTCTGAGCAAAGACGGCATCCCCATGGTCTTTCACGACGAAAAAATGGGGGTTTGGACGAACTGCTTTCATTCGGTAGACTCATATACTGCAGCCTATATTCAAAAGCACTGTCATTTCTATACCACCAAAGAGAAAGTCCCCACCTTCGAAGAAGTTCTGCAATGGTCCCAGGGAAGTATTGTGATTGATGCTGAATTTAAGGAAACACAAGTGATTGCGCCCGCACTTGAACTGATAAAAAAGTACCAGGCACACAACTGGGTCTATTTTCAAACCCAGGACGATCGAGAAAAATACAGAATCGCGCGCAGTCTCGATTCTGAAGTTGGACTTCTCTACGCCATTCACGACAGCAAAGATCTAGATTGGGCACTTGAACTCAACGATTCAGCATTGCTAATTATTGAGGTCGATAAAAACACACGCACCACTGAGATGATTAATAGAATCCACAATGCACACAAACTTGTCACCGAAGATGTATGGCACCTAAGTAGTTTCTTCGAGCTCTGGGGAGCAACATGCACACAGGCCGGACGCCTCGGCATAGACATATTGATTAGCAATCGACCAAAACAATGTGTTCAACAACGCAACTTTTACCTGCATTAGATTTAAGAGAGTCGACTACATTGAAGCTTTCTTTAAAAGGTTTTCTCCAAAATCCACGCATGCGGAGGAACCTCGAATAAAAACCAACGGCCGATATCCCGTGGTTTTTTCAATTTCAAAATGTGCACTTTGCTCAGATAATTTCTTAGCCCCAACCGTAAGCTCGCCTAGGTACAGCCGAAGACTCTCTGGTTTCTGCAAAATCGGGCGCACGCGAAACTCCAGCAGATAAGAACTTTTACCTGGAGGTAAAGCAATTTCTCCCTGCTCTGCCGTCAGTTGATACTCTGATTTTGTGAGATCATAAATTCTATTGGGACCATCCTGAAAAGAAAGATCATCAAATTGAATTGCCCAATTCTGAAAATTCACCATAACTTCCGCAACACCTTTATTGAAGAAATCAACTCGCACTTCTACTCGATCGACTGCCACATCCCACCCTCGTGACACAGGAATTAAAGGCAGCAATGGCGGGCCAAACATCATTGCGGTCGATCTCATAGGAACTGTCACCACAAAAGCCACCTCATGCGATTGGTATGTCAGTGCTTGATTTCCCATTCCTTCATCACAGTCAGCTTTTACAAACTCGTCACCTGTCGCACGAGTATAGTTTGTTGAAATCTCAATTGTTGAACAGGCTGATACCAGGAAGAAAACGAGAGTGGTCAAAATAAGATTCAAAGCCAGATTGTATTTAGCATATTCGCTCATGGACAAAGTCTATTTAACTTCCCACAAAGTCTCAACAGACAAAATTGCAATTGAAAATCTAGGGTGAGCCCTCACTATGTGCAGAAGGCACGAGTGAAAGTTACAGAAACAAGCTGCAGGCACTAGATGGCAAAATCAAGCTGCCTAGCCTTGTTCAGAATCGGGAGCGGGTTGCAAATTATATTCTTTAATTTCGCGTCCATCACAACGCACCAACTTGCCCTGCCCCTCAATAACCGTGGCCAAGTTGACGGGTCTTTGCCAAATCGCTTGAAGGTTCTTTAGAGTCTCATGCATATAATCAGGTTGCATTTCAACTCCTTCGAACATATGGGTCAGCAATAGTTCGCCTCGATTTTCAAAGTTGGCATCTTCAACATGAATGATGGGTTGCCCGAAATTTGTGAGCTGAAACAAAAATTGTTTTTTGATCAGCTGAAAGTCCTTAGTGTCAATTTCGTATTTCCCTGTTTTCTTATTAAATTTGTATACGAACATTTTATTTCGGACACAAAAATCTTCAGTCAAAAACTGATCAATAAATGTGACGTCGTTGTAGTTTCGACGAATCTCAAATATTTTTTCTCTACCGAGACCAAGTTTTTTGTCCCAGTTTAAGCGCTCTTGAATATCATCGCATTCGTCCCATTCTTTCCCAAACTGTCCGCGATTCCATCGATCTTCAATTTCTTTAAAAAGCTCAATTCCTATTTTATAAGGATTGAACCCTCCGGGAGACATTGCCATTGTTCCGCTATGAGCATCAGCAAAATCAATGATTTCACTATCACTCAAAATATGGCTGGTCATAATTTTGCTATGCCAATATGAAGCCCATCCTTCATTCATTATTTTGGTCATGCCTTGAGGAGCAAAGTAATATGCCTCATCACGAATAATTGACAAGATATCCTGCTGCCAATTTTTTAAAGGAGCAAAATGCATCAGGAAGCCAAGGATATCACGCTGAGGGGTACTCGGAAACTTAGAACGTCTCTGCTCTTCTTCAAATGCTCGCTTTTTTTGATCGAGAATGAAATCTGGAGGATTTATATAATCATCCATGTATTCACGGTCAACCCTAAGTAAAAAAGCCCCGTCTTGGTCTCGAGCCTCATCTACAACCTGTTTTTCTGACTTCTTTTTGATATAAGGGCTATACCGATCAATTAAGTTCTCTAAACTTAAACAACGATCGACAAATGCTTCAACCTCTTCAACTCCATAACGATCGATGTATCTTCGAATACGTGTCGCATGATTGGCCATCTCATCCATCATCTTGCGATTAGTTGGAGCGAACCATTGGTTATTTTTGAAAAAATCGCAATGCCCATACACATGAGCCATCACCAACTTTTGATCAACCATGCGATTGCCTTCCATCAAATAGGCATAGCAAGGATCGGTATTCACTACCATTTCATATATTTTTGACAATCCATATTCATAGCTTTTGGAAAGTTGCTCGTACTCCATTCCAAAACGCCAGTGTGGATAGCGAACCGGAAAACCGCCGAACGCCGCAAACTGATTTATTTGGTCATAAGTGATCACTTCAAAGATGGTTTCAAAACAATCTAGATTATAGCTCTCGGCAACCTTGAGAATTTTCTGTCTCCATTTTTCAAGTTCAGGAGTTAGATTTGCCATGGTTCTCCTTACTTTCCTTTACCGAGAAAATCTTTAATCGAATTCAAAATTTTGTCGCGATTTTCTATTCGACTGATGGTCAAACGATCATCATTGGGGAACTCACGTTCTAGGTCTTTCAAAAACTGCCCGCTACCATACTTACTTTCCACCTGGCCATAACCAAACATATTCACATTTGGCAAAAAGAATTCCTTAAGCATGCGAACGCAAAGACGCGTGTCTTCCCCGCTCCAGTTGTCACCATCGCTGAAATGAAAGGGATAGATGTTCCAATCTCGCGGATTGTAATCGTCTTCAATCATTTTTTGACATAGCTTGTATGCGGAACTAATCAATGTTCCACCCGATTCACTTGTACTAAAAAACGTCTTCTCATCTACTTCTTTGGCAGAGGCATCATGAATAATAAATCGGGTCTCCAGGCCTTTGTAGTGACGCTTCAACCAGGCATTGATCCAAAAGCTCTCAAGGCGAACAATTTCTTTTTGTTCATCGCCCATTGATCCCGAAACGTCCATCATATAAATCACCACAGCATTTGCTTGGGGCTGAACAACTTGACGAAAACTTCGATACCGAAAATCAGGACGAATGGGAATTATTGTCGGAGACTCGGGATTGTAGACTCCACTTGAAATATAACGCTTCAACGCGCGCTTATAGGAAGATTTAAAATGTCTCAGCCCTTCGGGACCCACAGGTGCTATGCCACTGTATTTTGTTTTAATGACCTCTTGGCGAGGCCGCCCCTTGGGTTGAATATTCGGAAGTGCAAGTTCCTCACCTAAAATATCTGCCAATTCTTCAATGGTCAGAGTAGCTTCGATCTCGTGCTGCCCGGCTTGATCGCCCGCTTCACCAGATCCCTCTGCTGGTTGGCCGTCCATCGAATCGCCTGGCTGACCATTCCCTTGACCAACCCCACCTCTTTGTTTCGAGCCATACTTGAATCGCGGAATATCGATATAGGGAACCGGGATTTTAACAAAATCATTCTCCCGTTTTCCAATCATCTCTCCGTGAGTTACGTATTTTTTAAAGTTTTCCTTAATACGTCCACGAATAATATCTTTGAATCGACTATGGTCTTCGCGTATTCCCATTATTTATTCTTTACATCCCCTCTAGCGAAAATACTGGCCACATATTGCAAGACGTCTGTCGCAGAAATTTCATCGTAACCAAAGTCTTTGATGAGTCTCGTCTTAACAATATCAATTTTCTCTTGAGTTGCTTTGTCAATTGCGTTCGTGACAAGAGTCGTGATCTTGATGCTGTCTTTTTGATCTTCAAATAACTTAAGCTCTAAAGCTTTATGTAAACGTTCATTTGTCTTATAATCAAATTTCTTTCCATCCAAAGACAAGGCACCAATGTAATTCATAATCTCAGTCCTAAAGTCATCTTTTCTAGACTCTGGAATCTCGATTTTTTCTTCGATGGCACGCATAAGTCTCTCATCTGGTTCCTCGTCTTGACCAGTAAACTGATTTCGAACTTTTGCCTTTTGTGTATAAGCCTTCACATTATCAATGTAGTTTGCACACAAACGTTGAAGTGCTCCATCATCGGCGCTAATTGCCCTTTGTACTTCACCCTTAATTATCTCTTCGTACTCTTGCTTTACAATAGAAATTAAATCACGAAAATCAGTTTTCATTTCATCGTTCGAAAGTAAGGAGTGATGTCGAAGTCCCGCCTCAAGCTCGTTAAGAATCATAAATGGATTCACCGACCCTCGGTTATTTTGTTGGGCATTTACCAAAGCATTTGAAAGCTTGTCTTGAACATAACGCGGAGAAATACCATCTAACCCCTCACGTTGGGTTTCTTTACGAAGCTCCCGAACGTTGTCTTCGGTGAAATTCGGAAGTGTCTTTCCATCGTAGAGTTTGAGCTTTTGTAAACGAGTGAGATTTGCCTTCTTGGGCTTTTCAAGTCGGGTTAAAATCGCCCACATTGCTGCCATCTCAATTGTGTGTGGCGCGATACTGATCCCCCGAAGCTTCCTACTATTAAAATCTTTTTTATATATCGCAGATTCATGGCGAAGCTTCGTAATGTAAGGAATATCAATTTTTACAGTTCGATCACGAAGCGCTTCCATGAATTCATTGTCTTGTAATCGGCGATACTCGGGCTCATTCGTGTGACCGATGATCACTTCATCAATATGTGTTTGTGCGAACTTTTTTGGCTTAACACGATGCTCTTGTGATGCTCCCAAAAGATCATAAAGAAATGCCACATCAAGTTTCAACACTTCTACGAACTCAATCATACCGCGATTTGCGACATTAAACTCGCCATCAAAATTGAATGCGCGAGGGTCAGAGTCTGAACCGTACTCTGCAATTTTGCGATAATTGATATCGCCTGTTAGTTCGGTGCTGTCTTGGTTCTTTTCGTCTTTTGGTTGAAACGTACCTATTCCAATTCGGTCAGCTTCACTCAAAATCAGTCTTTTAACACGTATATGCGATAGAACTTTACCAACGTCACCATGGTACCGCTCCATCAGTGCTCTGAAAATATAGCGACTCGGAGGACTGAGTTCACCTTCGACACTGATACGAAATTCTGACTTATTGCCACGGTTCAATTCGTCAATGACTTTTGCGCGAAGGTCCTCTGGAAGAAGCAAAAGAGGTTCTTCGTGCATAGGACTTTCATAGACTTTCACGTCTTTGCCGATCAATCCGCCCAGTTCATTTTTCTCATCGACCCATTCAAACGTGAATAATGCGCCTTGTTCAGTCTTCGCATAAGCCTCTAGGCCTCGCTTGAGAAGGCGGCAAATCGTCGACTTTGCACTGCCAACAGGTCCGTGCAAAAGGATGACACGTTTTTCTGTTCCGTAGCCAAGGGCCGCTGATCGCAAAACATTCACCAGCTTCATCAGTGAAATGTCGACTCCGAAAACTGCATCTTTGCCGTCGTTTTCCTCATCTTCAAAAAAACGGTAACGTACAATTTTTTTCTTGAAATCAGTGTACTCAGAAGTTCCCTTCTCAATGATCATGTCATACATACGTTGATACGCATTGCGGGTTACTTTTGGATTTTCTTTAACCAAATTTAGATAGTCGTTGAAGGTGCCTGACCAGGTGAGATCACGAAATTTTTGATTACCCTGCCACTCCCGTAGTACCGCATTTAAATCAATCCCTGATGAACTTGCCACACGCTTCTCCTTGTTGTGACGTCGACCCCTCCCAACCATGGGATAATCGACTCTTCCTTAGATTATGCCGAGTCCCGGTGAAAAAATGCATTAATTCTTTTTAATTCTTTTCATTAGTAACACTACCGAGGTCGAGCGCAGAGACAGTATTTAGATTAGTCACTAGACCAAAGACTAGAATCTCATTTCCATTCAGGCTTTTTAACTGATGAGCAGGACTTTGATTTATCCGGAGGTTAAGGCCGATACAAATCGCATATCGCTTAGAGACCACTGGACATGATCGAGACCTTTCTCCAAGTATAACCTTCAAAAAGTATTTTAAAAAATTTTGCAGTGAATGAAAAGCATTATTGAAAACACTTCTATTCTTGAAAACCTGACGGCTTATTCAGTTCGAACTCTTTTGCATCGACCGCATAGTCTAGCTTCTCTGGACGCAATACCAAACTCAACGAAGAATCGGAGTTATCAAAAATGATGACTCTCTTTTCTGCAGATCGTTCCTGCCACTGTACCGAAGCGCCCGATCGAGCATTCCGACATATAACTGGAAATCCATTTTTATCATTTTCGCACTTCCAGTCTTTTGGCAACGAATCGTCAAATAGAACGTTCAGAACCAACGACGGCTCAAGTGAAATTCGTAAGAGATCATGAAATGCTTTTTCTGTTGCTGGTGCGGAAATGTAACGCTTTTCGGTAACTAAAATATATTTGATTTGGCCCGCCTTCATCGCAAAACTGGCGATGTGATTTCCAAAATAGGAAAATACGTTCACTCGCATGCGATCGGGCTTCGCTGCGATCAAATCGAGCGAGAGATGATAGCTTTTGTTTTTGATTTTATCTTTTACTTCGCCCTTTGCCTGAAATTTACCTGATGTAAATCCTTGAACAGGTCTGTTTGCCATAGACGGTCTGACACCTGTACTTTGGCATGAAACCGTCGGTAAAATAATACAAAGGAAGGCAATTCTTAAAACAAGATCCTGAGTCACTTCATTAAGGAGACGAAGCTGGACGTCGCTCCACCTTTTGAATTTGCTGATCGATCGAAACAATTTTCTGTCTAATTTTTTGTAAGTTGTCTGCATTTTTCTCTATCTCAGTTGCTCTCTGATACATCTTCTTCGCTTTGTCAGAAAGTTGCATCTTAAAGTATGCATCGCCTAAGTGTTCCGCAATAATACTTTCTTTGGGCTCAACCTTCTGCGCAGCTTCTAGCTTACGAATAGCCTCTTCGATCTTCCCTTGCTTGTAAAGTACCCATCCCAAAGTATCCATCACATAACCGTCCTGCGGTTTTAAATCCAAGGCCTTGCGGGCCATTCTTTCCGCTTCCTCAAGAGACTTTCCTTGTTCCGCATAGGCATAGGCCAAATAATTCATTGCTTGAACATGATTTTCATCTATCTCCAAAACCTTTTTCATTGCAACTTCGGTTTGATCTAGATGGCCGAGTTTTTCATTTATTGATCCAATATAAAAATGAAGTTGAGCATTTTTCGGAAATTTCTGTACGGCCTGTTGCAAAACCGAATGAGCCCTATCGTACTCTTTCAGATCATCTAAAAATCCCGCGTACAAAGCATAAAACTGTGGATAGCTATCCTTCATTTTTATTCCATTTTCAACCGTGGCAATCGCCTTGGGATAGTCGTCTATTAATTTAAAAAGGTAGGCCGCATGAATGACAGAATCTTCATAGTACGAACTTGCCACAGGAATCTGCAGGAACTGAGTGATCGCATTTTTATAATCTTTAACTTCTTCATAAACCGCGCCTAAGTAATACCGGATTTTGTCAGAATATGGTGCTCTCCCAAGAATTTCTTCGAGCTTCACAATTGCTTTAGAGAATGCCCTTTGATCAATGTAGATTTTTGCAATACTCAGCTTTGCCTCTAGGTTTTCCGAATCAGATGCCTCCAGAATCTCGTATTGGCCAAGGGCCTTTTCAAGCTCACCGACTCCAATATAGAGCTTAGCAAGCACTTCTGCCACGCCTGTATCGGGACCATTTTTCTCTTGGTATTTCGCAAAAAACTGAATGGCATCGCGAGTTCGGTCCTGAGAAATTAGTAAATCTCCAAGTGCGAGCGCAGCATCTGCAAAGCGTGGCTTCAATTCCACACTTTTTTCGAAGTGTTTTTGTGCCTTGAGAGTATTTTTTTGTTTGTTTTCTTCGAGCAAAATTCGACCCAAGTAGTAATGAGCGAGATATGCAGATCTCCCGCCAGGAGCAGCAAGAGTCTCGAAACACTTTCCGGCCTCAGTGTATTTTTTCTGTTCAGCATACAACGCACCCATAAAAAGTGTCACATCATTGTCATCCGGTTGAATTTTAAGAATCTCTTTGTACTCATTTAAGGCTTCGTCATACATCTTTAACGACGAGTATATGCCACCCAAAAGCAACCTTGGTTCTGTCTTTTGTGGTTCGAGGTCTTTTGCCACTTTGGCCTGGGCAATCGATTCGCTAACTAAACCTTGTTTAATATACTCAGAAGCCAATCTCAGACGCACTATTGCAGATTGAGTATCATAGAGAAGTGTTAATTTATACTCCTCCAGCGCCTTTGCAGAGTTTGCCTCTAAACGATAGGCTTCACCCAAACTAAAATGATAGTCTGCATTGGTGCGCATGTACATCGGATCAATCGTTACGACCTCAGCATTTTCCTTTGGAGGAGACATCCCCTCTGGCGCCCAGCTTGTCACATCACTGGCCGATTCACGAAACCTGGCCTCAGATCCAAATTCATCTTGTTTCTTAAAACTTGAACAGGAAACAAGCACCACTAACGATGCGCTGAAGGTGATTACTCTGAACGTATCGCGAGTTAGGTTGAGATTGCGCTGAGACACGGGCATAGAGTCCCTTTCTGTGGCCAAAGTAGGCCTGTGTCTCTTTTTCGGAATTGCAACCACACACTTAAGGTCTGCTAGACTTCTCCCAGACCACATAGGCAACATCGTCTTTTCCTAAATGCACCAACCCGGGCTTCTGCACGTGAAGAAGCTCGTTTGGCACCAAATCAGATGTTCTATTAGGCCCCGCGGTCCACACCATGATTTGGCGCCGACCGTTTATGGGGGAGGTAATTAGGTAATGGTAGGGTACTCCCCATGGATCCTTGGCAAGCTCCCCTTCGGCTAGAATGGTGATGTCCGTCCCTCCATCTGCCACCCCAATTGAGGCTGGTGCTCGCCCTCCAGCTCCGTCCCCTCGGTCATTTGGGGCCAAGCTTACGGGTAGATTTTCAATCTTAAAGTCTCTGTCAGCCAATTGGCGGGCCAGAACCTCAGTTTCTGAGGCCGCCAAATAATTCCGATCATCCCTAGCTGCGTCCGCCGCGATATAGGTAACCAATCCCACACTAACTGAGACAGCAAATGAGACAATTAAAAGGTCGGATGTTTTAATTACTTGATTTTTATCAATATTATTTGGCACCCGATCCTCCTAGCCTTTGGTCTCACACCACCGTTCGGCTAGGATTGAACTAAACTTGATAGAAATATTTTGGATTTAACCATTCGTCATTTTTGACGCGTCACATCGCTATAGGACGACGGCCCAATGGTAATAATTAGTAAATCGTTTTTTTTTAATTCTCATTATCTAGGCAGCTTGACAAGGGGTGGCGGCCCGGAATATTGTCGGCCCGAAAAAGGGGTAGGCTCAAGGGAACGGAAGTTGGAAGCCTAGAGAAGTAGGGATTAACAGCCCGAATCTCCTCGGAAAATTAAAAACAGCAACTTCCAAATTGGAGGCAAAGTGATCAACCAAATCCAAGACTCAGCAAAACCAAACTCAAAAACGAAAATCATCAAGCGTTATCAAAATCGAAAGTTATATGACACTCAACAGAGCTGTTATGTTACGCTCGATGATATTGCAAAGATGATTCGTACCAATGAGGACGTGATGGTCATCGACAATAAAACTAAAAATGACATCACAGCTGCAACACTCACCCAGATTATTTTCGAAGCAGAAAAGAAGGCATCTCAATATGCTCCTCTTTTTACTCTTCGCGAAATTATCCAAAATGCCAACGGTAGCATTTCTAGCTATCTTGCAAAATTGGGTGCATTTCCTAAAGACTACCAAAAATTTGAAATTCCTCGACCTGTGATTCAGGAGAAGACTCAAGAGAAAGCTTCATTCGATGATCTCAAGCAATCGCTTGAAAATCGAGTTGCTAAGGCTGCGGCAGAAAGTGCCGAACTTGCTGGCACTGGAGCGAAATTTGTGGATGAAGAAACTCCAAGTCTTCCGAACTCAAACAAAAGTTTGAATAACTAAAAACTAAACCACAAAGTTGAAAATCTGAGCCAGCAGAAATGCTGGCTTTTTTATTTGACCGATCTCCAGGTTACAAAAGTCTTCTTTCCTGCTCGAACCTCAATCTCCCTCTCTTGCATTTCCTCGCCGCTCTCCGAACCAGAGACATTTAGGCCTAAAACCTTGACCTTGTATTTTCCTGGCTTCAGTTGCATTCGTGCAAATTGAAATGACTGGGGTAGGGTCGACCATTGGCGAACATCTGCCCTATCCATGGCATTCATGGCAATCCAAGCAAGCTGCCCAAGGGCCTCATTTTTTTGCCGAATTTGATCAGCCACAACAGCCTTTGCAACAACGCCTGCAACTCGCCCCGCCACCAGTGCCGCATAATCATTGTTAAGAGTCTTGATCGCAACATCTTGGACGCTAAATATACTTTGTGTGACCAGAGACTGTTCCCCAATAATGAGTTTGGCGAATTGGGTATATGAGTACACGGGGTTTAGTTGTGGATACCTTGGAGCATCTGGCCTTGGACCCTTACGGGGCCCCCAACCCTGCTGGTAAACAAGTACAATCTCACCATAGGAGGGATCTTTCCACTCCGGCTTGATTTTGATTTCTGGAAATCTTTTTTGCCAGTCCCGGGCATCGTCCGATCGATGGGCTTTGATAGCAGCCCGAATCAAATCCTCTTTAAGTGGAGAATAGTTTGGAGCTACCTCAAACGCCTTCTTGTATTCAATATAAGCACTATCCCAATCCTTAGAGGCTTCGAACAAAATTGCGCTGAGATAGAAAGCAAATGGATTTTGTTCGTAGTCTTTCTTGGCTTCATATTTAAATTTATAAAGCATGTTGTTCAATCGCCTAACAACCGTCAACGCATTGTCGAGTTCATTCATGTTGAGATAGTTGAATACGTTCACGCCATGTATAAGTACCTTCTCATAGTCATCACCCTTATATTGCTTCATTTCTTCAGAAAGAATCAGCGACGCCGTGATCTTGGAAACACTATGATAGTCTTGAATATCGGCAATTTTTTCGGCTAACGAAAAATATTTGGCACTTTCCTTATATCGACCGGCCTCTTGCAAAGACGTTGCAAGATCTAGCAGATAAATCAACTGATCATTTCCCTCTTGAGCTGCCAACGGCGTCAAATATTCAACTGCCTTTTCAGGTTGGCGACGAGCAAGTTCATCGCGAGCAACATTCACTTTTGTTTGATAAGAAGCACAACTCACGAGGACCGCGACACTTAATATTGCTATCATCCACCGTTGCCATTTTCTAACTAGCAAACCAAATATCATCGCGACCTCGTTTTAAATATATTTTATTTAAAGACCAATAGAACGTTTTTTGTATTTCTTACGAAGCTGCTTGTAGTCGGTCCAAGCATTCAAATTTGTCTTAAGATTACTCAGATTCAAAGTCACTTTGTAGTAAACAGTTTTGTCCTTACCAACTTCTTTAACTATTGAATCCAAACGGCCGTTAACTATGTAGTCTGCTCCAACCTGGCCTCCGGGTCCCTTCTTTGATTCATTGCTGACCATTCCTGAATTTTGATAGTTGTATTCTTCTGCTACGTCTTCGCGTGCTTCCTTGTCCACAAATACAACTTTCCCGGTACGTGACAATTCAACTCGAACCATATCCATAATGCTTTGGGTATCAATGATTTCGTCAGTCTTGTTTTGTAACTTGGTCACCATCACAATAGGAGGGTGTTTTGCTTGAGTAATGGCCGCAGACTGCATCATGCTCGCAACAAGTTCTTGCACAACTTTTTGCATGTCTGTTTCTGACCAACGATCGTCTAAATTGTTTTCTTTTTCCACATCGTCGTATTCACCCTTTACAAATGCCTTTGGACCACATGATACCAGCATTGGAACAATTGCGAATCCAAGCAATGCCACTGCAAACGATTTCAATTTCATTTTTATCTCCTGTTTGGTTGGATGTAATATCATAACCACAGGGTCCGAAGCCGAGCAAGTCGTCAGCAATAGAATCGGATTTCGGAGTCGTGAAACTCTATTCCCCATTTGGATCAAAAGGGCCATGAACACAGTATTGCAGGACAATAGTCTAGATTTTTGCGGGAGAGTTTTTCTATGCATATATACTGCGCAGCGCACGCTGGTGAATACTTGAAAAAATTGAGAAGCAAGCGGGTTGAAGAGTTTTGGGCTGTTGCTCTAAATCCATCAAAAGAGATCATTCGAGCAAAAATGATTTTTAGAGGAACAGTTGATTCATGCCAAGTTCACCCACGTGAAGTGTTTCGATTTGCTTGTATTTACCAGGCTTCCAGCTTGATCGTTGCACACAATCATCCCAGCGATGACCTCAAACCATCGAGCCTTGATTTGATTGTGACTCGGAATCTTGTAAAGGCAGGTGGAATTTTGCAGATACCTCTGGTTGATCATTTGATTGTTACCAAAAGTGGTTTTACAAGTTTAGCTGATTCTGGTTGGATTGATTTTCCAGAACATTACAACAGTCTTTCGCTCAACGAGCGGTCCCACGGTTAGATTTCATTGGCTCACTTTCGCCAACAGAATTTATTGAGCGTGTTTTCACATTGAAATTTTGGTCTACACTGACTTCGACACCATCACGCCGAGCGTTCTCGATGAATTCATCAATGTATTGTTGCTCCTCTTGATGCTGGAGATCCGCCTGGCGGGCGTTTGCCATTTCAGCTTGTCTCTTCTGCTCCGCTTCGCTCTTTTGTTGTCGAAGTGCATTGAGTATCTCCTGATCAGGATAGAAGTCAGGAGTTGGCCGCAGCACAGGCTCACCGTTTCCGTTTTTGACTCTGTAGGAATCTAAGTTAGATCCATTTAAAATTCTGTCTGGTTGTGAGGGACTCACCACAGCCCCACTCTCTATCTTTTTATTCAAATAGTAACTGTGAAGGCGTTGTGAATTGAGCTGACTTGCAAGTTCGTCCCTATATCGCTCTGACTTGGTGTAAGGAGAAGTCGAAAGCACTGGGAGGCTAGAGTCTTGAGAAGTAATGGAGCGCGAGCCTCCATCTTTTGATCGATCAGAATTTTCGGGGACGGAGTTTGTGGGGACGGAGCCCGACCGAGCGGCATCGATTCGAAGTACCCTCACCGACTCAACCGGATGGTTTGTTTCCCAAATTAAAAGTGCCGCCGAAGCGAACAAAACCACTGAAAAAAGAAACGGCAGAGGACTCTCCTCTTTTTTTCTCTTGAGTTGGGCTTTGTTTTTCGGACGACTCATGACTCTCCATCTCATTTTGAGACTCTTGGCTGTTATGCCAAGGCTTAAGTCGTCATCGGAGTTCCTGCGATTTTGTTGAATAGAAATTTGCTATTTTTTAAAAAATTTCAGAATTAAATCCTTATCCTACAAATGATCCACCCGATTAACCGGCAATACGATGGTGAACTCCGTCCCCTTGCCTACCTCTGATGATACCCGAATTTCTCCACCGTGCTTTTTAACGATGCCATACGAGATGCTCAGCCCGAGCCCCGTCCCCTCGCCTACCGCTTTGGTCGTGAAAAATGGATCGAAAATTCTCTCGAGAGTGTCTCTGTCTATTCCATGGCCAGTGTCTCGAATTGAAATTTCCACCGTTGGCCCCGTGGCGCCCTGAGGCCCCACTCTGGTTCTTATAAACACATCGCCCTTGCCTTGAATTGATTGCACCGCATTCGAAATGATATTCACAAACACCTGATTTATGTGGCCCGCCTGACACTCCACTTCAGGAACTTCCGTAAACTCTGTGTGCAATTCAACTTGTCCCTTAAACTCCCCCGAAAGTAGGCGGATCGTCTGATCTAAACTCTCATTGATGTTCATTTTCTTGAACTTGCCTTCGTCAAGGCGCGAAAAATTTCTTAATCCCACCACTATGTCTTTCGTTCGACGAGCCCCGTCCTCACAAGATTGAATCAATCGAGGAAGATCCTTTTGCATGTATTCAAAATCACATTCCTCTTTAGCTTTAGCCAGTGCCTCAGGCCCTTGCTCGGCAGCCTGAATCAGCTTTTGGTACTCAAGCGAATATTCGCGCAGATGTGACATATTACTATAAATAAATCCTATTGGATTATTCAATTCATGCGCAACCCCTGCCACAAGCTGGCCTAAACTTGCCATTTTCGCCGAATGCACCAATCTAGATTGAGTCTCTTTAAGTTCGGCATAGGCTCGTTCGAGCTCATCCACCTTTTTCTGCAGGTCGGTCTTAGCGTCCACCACGCGCTGAGACATTTCATTAAAACTCTCAGCCAAAATCCCCAACTCAGTGTCCGAAGTAACTGGCACCTCTATCGCTCCCTCACGATCACCAGTTCTCTGAATAGCCCAAACCAAATCATTCAGTGGTCTAAGAATTTGCCGAGCAATCAAAAAGCTCGATAAAATCAACAATACAAAAATCGCGCCCGACACCGAGAAAAATGCATAATTAACAGAATTCAGAACCTTTCGAGCTCGCTGTTTTGAAGTTCCAAGTCCAATTAAAAAGCGCGATCCGCCCCAATCAATCGGAGCAATGATAAAGCCAAAAGGCTCATCTCTTAACGTTAACTCAAAGAAGGTTTCGGCGCTTCCCAAAATCGATTTTGCAAAATAGTCTTTTGGATATTCCCTAAAATCAGAGTGACTCGAATTCACCACTTTTCCTTTGCTATCGAATAGAATGAATTCTAAATTGTTGTATCTCTTCTTCAATCCCTCAAGAAAAGTCTGCGAAAGCGTAATCGTCTCTTCAATGTATCCAACCGTTTTGCCAGAGCGTGACTTCAATTTTGCAAGACAGATAAGATTCATCGCATTCGAATTTTCTCCAGATTCCAACACAAAAATTTCTGACTTGTTTGTAAGCTCTGCCAAGTCTGCAGCGTTCAAGAATATTTCAAACTCCTCTAAACTTCGATCATCTTTGGAATTCGTAAGATTCTCTGGAGTTAAAGTGGCAATCATTCGTCCAGATTGATTAAACAAAGAGGCTTTCGTGACTAAACTGTTTCGTATCGAGGACGCTAAAACATTTTTTGCCATCGACACGGAATTGGCCGTTAAGTTATAAACCAATGCCGTGTCCTGTTGATGCTTTTGTTGGCGCACGCTCAAGTATTTTTTGTACTCCTGAATAAATTCTTCGAATTCCCTTACGTTTAGCCGAAGACGCTGCACCATTTCGTTGTCTATGGCTTCCTCATATTTCATAACTGAAAATCCAGTTAAAAATGCGAGCGGCACAATGGAAAGCAACAAAAACCATAAAACCAGAATGGTTCGGAGCGAACGCTTTGGTGTTCGAGATGCATTTTTCTTCATAAACTCATATTGTTTATTGACTGGAATTAGTTCCAGAATCTATCCACAGGATATAACGAACTAAGCCCGGAGGCATTATTCTTGGATGTGGATCCTTAGAAATTCGGACTGGACCATAGACTTTTAGCTTGTTCACGAATTCGGCATCATTTTTTTCTGGAAGTGAAAAGTGGAAATAACTGCCATTTCCTTTTTTCCACCCCAGCTCCACCTCACCCGCTTTTTCTCCACCCAGATCTTGAATCAGCTGCCTAATCTCAGGCGTAACATCAGAAACATTCTGAAGTGTCATAAAGGCACGAAGTACATAGCCCTGCGATTTTCTCGGTGCATCCGTTGGCCCAGCTGAAACTCCGGCGGAGGTCAATGCTTGCCCATGACTTACATTTCCCGACCCCACCGCAGGGGACGGACCCTCACCTGACGAAGGTTTTTTGACGTGGTTGCCGTCATTAAGTGCACTGCTGATCTGAGCAGCAGAAGGTAGTGCTCCATTGGTCGAAATCTTAGCTGGAGCCACTGGTGCAGATGGCCCTTCATCAAAATCCCCACTCGATTCCGAAGCATCGGCTACATCGCCTTCGTCCCCAACATCCTCAGTATCTGATCCCGCCGACACCTCTGATGCCTCATCGGGTTTAGGGCTAGGAATGTCCGCGACAATCAAAACATTACTTGGCAGAGTTGGCCGTCCTTTGATGAAATCAATCTTCTCCCAAGGGATCACCGCCACAACGCCCGCAACTGAAAAAGAAATCGCCAATCCAACGACCGACCATCTCAATGTATCAGGCCAATTCATCCACTTCATATATCGTCTAGTGATCGAAGCAACGCTCTCCGCCTCACCTAGACGTACAATCAGCTGCTCATCCACGGAGACTTCTTGCAAAGAATGACAGTATTGAAGGCCGGATTGAATTGCACGAAAACTTCTTTGCGCAACAGGATCGGTCTCTAGGTATTTCTCCAGGTCCTTGCGCCGCTCTTGATCCAGCCGCCCCAGAACATAATCGTACATCATCTCTTGGCACAAAAAAGTGGACATCTTCCTTGGAAAACGTCTCCTGAATTTGACTTCAATTCCGCTGACTTCACTCATACACTTTTCGCCAATATGTCTAAGCCCAATGTGCGGTAGGCTTTCCCCAACCGATATTGGGCAGTTCCCTCAGTCACCTTGAGCAACTCTCCGAGACGGCGATCACTGAGCTCAAAACGCACTTTCAGCGCAACTGCCAAAATTTCACTATCTGAATTAGTTTTCAAAAATTTCAACCAACTGGCTAGATCAACAACTGCCCGCAATTGATTCGAAAAGACCCAGGTCGTTTTATCTTTAGGAAGATGGCGAAATGCATATCGCCACTCCGAAACACAAAGAGGCAAAACCATATTCAAAAAATCTTCATGCGAATTTGAACTATCCACATCCTTGGCTTTCGCCCTCGCAATCACGTGCTCAGTGCTCACCAATGCCAATTGTTCATTTGGAAGCGAAAACAAAAAAAACAGTGCTATTTCTCGCACCTGTTTCTCGCTCAACATTATTTAGTCCACACAAAGTTGTTTTAGAAGACCAAGCTGATCAAGAACCTTGCCAGAACCCAAAACGACACAAGTTAAAGGATCTTCTGCAATGGTCACCGGTAGTCCGGTGCGCTCTCGAAGCAAAACATCAAAATTGGCCAACAGCGCCCCTCCACCTGTAAGCACGATGCCGTTATCGACGATGTCAGAGGCCAATTCTGGAGGCGTTTTCTCAAGCGCTGTTCGAACAGCATCAACCACCTCACTAAGTGGATCCATAAGCGCATCGTTCACCTGAGAGCTCGTGATTTCAATCGTCTTTGGCGCACCAGCAACTAGATCGCGACCCTTGATTTCCATCACGCGTTCTTCTTCAAAAGGATAGGCGTTCCCAATTTTAATTTTAATCTTTTCGGCAGATTGCTCACCGATCGCAAGATTGAATTGACGACGAACATAGTTAACAATGGCTTCGTCAAATTTGTCTCCAGCCACCTTGATAGACTTACAGTATACAATCCCACCCAATGAAATAACAGCCACACCAGTGGTTCCACCACCCATGTCAACAACCATACTTCCTGTAGGCTCAGTTATAGGCAACCCGGCCCCAATTGCTGCTGCCATAGGTTCCTCAATCAAATAAACCTCACGAGCGCCAGCCGAATAGGCCGAGTCTTTTACCGCACGTTTTTCTACCTGAGTAATTCCGTACGGAACGCAAATGATAATTCGAGGACGAATAAAGCTCTTTTTGCCCTCTGTTGATTTTGAAATAAAATATTTCAGCATCGATTGAGTGACTTCAAAATCGGCAATTACCCCATCTTTAATTGGTCGTATCGCCACTATCGAACCGGGAGTTCTTCCAAGCATTTCCTTTGCTTCTTTTCCAACTGCGAGCACTCGGTTTGCCACACCTCGAAAATTTTTCTGAACTGCTACTACCGATGGCTCGTCAAGAATTATCCCTCGCCCTTTTGCATATACCAATGTGTTCGCTGTACCTAAATCGATCGCAATATCGTTTGAAAAATAATCAGATAGTTTTTCTTTAAATCCCATTTTTTCTCTGCTTCTTTGGAGGTTAACGTCTGCAACAAAATGCACGAGTTGCGTGAAACGAAATCTTTATTTTAATCAGGCACATTTCTAAAAAAATATTTTTCAACACGCCTATACATAAATGTAGGCTAAGCATAAAAAAAGAGTCAATACGATAAGTTAGCTAGAAAAAAGTTTTTTCGAAAAGTCCAAAATCGAAAGACCAACGGCCAGATCCATTCTTTTCGCCCATGAGTACAATGGGCTAGGTATCCCAACGACCTTGTCCTTCCGGATTGCAGATCACCGGTGCTCCGTGGGGACGGCGGTGCTCCGAGGGGACGGAGCTTCGGCAAAACCCTATTTAAAAATTTAGTTCTTCAGGATACCGACTGCCTTTTCCACTTTAACTCATTCGCAATGAAGTCCCGCACACTTTGCATTTCCTGCTGACGTCGCTCTTCGGTCCATCTCAATCTCAGTGCGAATTCCATCGACAATCGCTCCAAATGTCGGACACCATGATCCTTTCTCGCCAAAAACAACGGACTTCTCCGTGTATAAAAATCCAACAGCCTCAGACACATAGTGTTGCGTACTGCAAATTCCGCCTCAGCAACCCAAATCTGGGCTTCGACATCCTCTGAATTTTCGTGCCTTACTGCTGATTTTGACAGCGACTCCAGTAAGGCAAAAGCTTCTGGTCCGTGACGCTCAACTAATGCTTCCACCACATGCCCAGAGATTTGCGACTCCGTCCCCACTTCAGTTGCAAGCATCTTACTTTGGCGAAGACTCTCAGGCGTGATCTCCGAATTGAGTGGACTCAGCGTCTCGCTAAATCGAAATCGCACCTGATCTTCAATCGGAAATGCTTCTAACGCGACTTCAACGGCATGTTTCGACATTAATCTGTAAGTTGTATATTTGCCTCCAGCCACAAATGTAATTCCTCGGGGATCCCGGTGAATCAAGTGTTCTCGACTCGTCTTACTTTCGGTAGATGCGCCATCATCCACCAGGGGACGGACCCCAGCATAACTCGCAATCAAATCGTCTTCAGTTAACCGGGCTCCAGGAAAATACTTTTCAACCACCCTTAGCAAATACCCAACATCCTCTTCCGTAGTTCCCACCAGCCCCGGATCTCCAGAAAAATCTGTATCTGTTGTTCCGATTATGATCATCTCATGTCTCGGAATTCCAAATACAATCCGCTTATCGGATTCTGTAGCCATTACGACCGCCCGTTCAAGTGGTAACCTCCGCCGATCAAGTGTCAGGTGGACACCCTTTGAGGGACGGAGCACCCTCCTCCAAGTTTTCAAAAGATCTATCGCTGTCCGATCTGTCCATGGCCCCGTCGTTCCAACTACATGCCGTGCCTGAACCAAAAACTCACGTCCCGTTAGCCGATCAATACAGCCCACTCCTCGGACCACCCCATCACTAAAAACCGCTGACTTCGCTTCACAGAAATTTACACAGATTGCTCCCAACTTCGAAGCCGATCTCAGCGTCTCAATCACCAGTCGGTCATCATCCATGTATGCATCCGAATACTCAAAAGCCCCCAACATTTCCTTTGGCTGCAACAAAGGAGCACGCTGTAGTGCCTCTTGAGAAGTCAATCGTTCATGAAGCTCCGGCGCCTCAAACATCGAAAGCGCATCGTATAACCACATTCCCAACCCCATCTTCCCCATTCCCACGCGGCCACCTTTATACAGCGGAAGCATAAATCGCAGTGGGTGAACAAGGTGCGGTGCTATTTCAAAAAGATTACGCCGCTCCGAAAGAGCCTCAAACACCAGGTGAAACTCAAGATTCTCCAAATAACGTATCCCACCATGAATCAACTTACTTGATCTAGAGCTTGTCCCCTGAGCAAAGTCCTGCATTTCAACCAGGGCAACTCGCATTCCACGAGAGGCTGCGTCCCTCGCAACGCCTGCTCCAGTAATTCCACCGCCGATCACCAGTAAATCAAAAATCTCTGCCGGAAGCTTTTCGAGATTGGATGTGCGTGTGTCTGCCGAAAACTCCATCGATTTTTTCATAACCACCCTCATGACTTAGATGTGCGAACCTCCCAAATCTTATCATGACGCAACTCTGCTGGCCAAGAAACAAGCCCTTCTTGGACTGAGGGCGAGGGATCAAAAAACAAAACACGCTGAAAGTTTTTTTCTCGAGCTACTTTGATCGCAATTCCAATTAATGCATCCCGAATTCCAGCAGAATCAAACATCATTTGCTCCACCCACAATGTTTGAGTTTGCTGCCTAAAAAAAAGCACGGGTTGACCTAAAAAAAATCCGGTTACCTGCGATTGCTCCCGAGCCAGAAAACTCCAACCTAGAGGAAGGTAATACTCCAGCGATTCTCGCCTCCAACTCGCTTCCCACGAAGCAAAGATTCTTTTTTCTTCATTTTTTTCAAGATTATTGAATTGCTCCCTCGCATAGTTATAAACAGAATCTACATCGTTCAATGATGAAACGCTAAAATCAATATCCACAAATCCCCCCTCATTTGACATTTTCTCAGAGCTTGCAAAGCATTTTTGACACCTGATAGATTAGTTTATTCTATTATTTCATACCTATGCGACAGTCACGGAGGTTCGCATGACCATACAATCCTCGAAAAAACCCCTCATCGGGCCAAATCCGGAATTTTTGGCAAATCTTATGATTGAAATCGAAAAAAAATGTAGCTCCGTCCCCCAGAGCTTACGCTTTGCCGCCTTTGATGCCGACGGAACACTGTGGGATTCAGATATTGGAGAGAATTTTTTTGAATTCCAAATTGAAAACTGTGGCCTTGCGCTTCCAGCAGATCCATGGAAGCATTATCGCGAGTTAAAAAAACAATATCCTCCTCTTGCCTACACCTGGTTAGCAACCATCAACGCTGGATTTTCATTACAACAGGTTCGAGGTTGGGCCAAAAGCGCAATTGATCGGCAATCAATTTCGATCTTTGAGTCACAACGACAATTAATAGAATTTTTAAGAAAACTCGAATTTAAGATATTTGTTGTTACCGCTTCCGTGAAATGGGCTGTAGAACCTGCAGCGGCACTTTTGGGATTTAGTTTTGATGAGGTTTTGGGAGTGTGTACAAACATTGAGAACGGACTTGTTTCAAGCGCACCAGTTGAACCCATTACCTGGAGACAAGGAAAGGCCACCGCTCTATTGAATGCAACTGGCGGGGTCCGTCCCCTTTTCTGTTCTGGCAACACACTCGGTGATATCGCACTTCTCGAGCTCTCCGAGGGTCCCTGCTTGGCCATTCGCTCCCAACCGGAGCCATTAACCAATGAAGCCCCAAGTCCACTCTATCTTGAGGAGATTCAGCTCTGGGACGCAGCCCTTAAAAACCACTGGCACAGACACGCCTTTCGATAAAGTAAATTCCCCTCAAATGCCTCGACAAAAAAAATCCCGAGCCAACTAACTCGGGACATACTAAGTCTTTGCCTGCCGGGGACGGAGCCAAAGATTATGGCTTCATTAATCGGCGCTTATCCAGATTATATTTTTCCACTTTCATGATTAGACCCGCTCGACTAATTCCAAGTTCTTTCGCCAGTTTTGACTTGTTCCAACCCGTACGTCGCAGTCCGTCCTTAATCAATTCACGCTCCAGGTCTTCCAACGCATCCTTTAGTTTTCCATGAACCCGAGCCCCCTGAACTTTGCTCTTTTCTGCAATTTCAATAATCTTTGGGCTCAGCATATCTGCCGTCACCTTATTCTCAACACCCGATAAAACCACCAGACGCTCCATCTCGTTTTGAAGCTCTCGTACGTTTCCCGGCCAGGGATAGTCGTATAGCTTCTCAAGTGCTCGTTTGGTGAGAATTTTTTTGGGCCCTCCCTTTTCAGCAGATCTTGTCAAAAAGAACTCGGCTAAAATCGGAATGTCCTCTTTACGCTCCCTCAATGGCGGTACCCGGATGTTAATTACATTCAATCGATAATAGAGATCTTCCCTAAAAGTTCCGTTTTCCACCATCTCTTTTAAATTACGATTGGTCGCTGCAATAATTCGAACATCAACCTTTCGTGTTTCAGTCGCTCCGACTGGCATGAAAGTTCCCTCTTGCAAAACTCGCAGAAGCTTCACTTGCATCGATGGAGATGTGTCCCCAATCTCATCGAGGAAGAAAGTGCCTTTGTCCGACATTTCGAACAATCCCTTTTTATCACGACTCGCACCAGTAAATGATCCCTTCACATGACCAAACAGTTCAGATTCCAAAAGATTATCATTAAAGGCTGAACAGTTGGCTGGGTAAAATGGCTTGTCTTTACGAAGAGAGTTGTAGTGAATCGCTTTAGCAATCAACTCTTTACCAGTTCCGTTTTCACCCTGAATGAGAACCGTGCTGTCTGCCGTCTTAATTTTGTCCAAGAGTGAGTACAGACTCTGCATTGGTTTGGATTTTCCAATCATATTGTCGTATTTGTATCGGCTTCCGAGCTCCTTATTTAGCTCACGTATTCGATCTTCTCTGCTTGTGATTTCCACATGAAGTGTCACCACCTCTTGCGATACCAAATCCACCACTTCCAAAAAGTGCTCACGTTCAGCATCGTCAAGATATCTAATTTTGGATACTCCCTGATCGATCAAATCTGCGGTGGCTCCAAAAGCGGCCAAACGCTCGCGAATTTCAGGAATTCGAGCTGAGGCGACGTTGTCTTTGAAAAAACCCAAAGCGACCACCGTCCCCATCATCTCATTGTCAATTGTAATTGGGCAGACAGCGATATCAAAACCAGCTAAATCCCATTTACGAATCGAATAACGATTCTGTGACAACCGCAGATCCTCAACCGATTTGGCTACGGATTCAGCAAGATTATCAATCGCGGAGTCCTTTTGAAGGAATGCTGTAACAGCAGGATTTGCCGCCAATTTACTTCGGTCAAAGTTTCTTAGGTGACCCCGCTCATCCGTAAATAGAAGCTCAATATTCCACCAAGCTCCGAGTATGTGCTTCAACTTTTTAATTACATGTATATGTTCAAATTCATCCCAATTGATCATAACTCCGTCCCTCTTTTCCCTCCGTTGCTAATCGCCACGGATAAAAGTCTATGATTTAGTTGCCACACCTGACTTATCGTCAATTTTTTGGTCGGCTTTAATAATCTCTCAAAACTTTTGACGCTTTTCCTGTAACTCGCCAAAATACTTGGGTTTTGAAGCTCGATCTGACATGTTCTAAATTTCAACATGTCCGCCTTTGTGGCGAAATTCTACTTAATTTGGTCGAAAACAGGATCTTCACTCCTCTCTCCCCCTATAATTGTTCATCGCTTGAGCTCGTGTTTTTGCATCAACTCGGAACATGAGAATTGCCCGATCCAAACACCTCCACCTAGACTCTGCCGCCGTCCACATGTATTGGCGTTGTCATAACAAAGAATTCTATCTAAATTCTCCGGAGGCAAAGAAGCTGTATCTAGAATCCCTAGAAAGGTCTTTAAAAAGAAAGTCGAGCTACCAAAACAGTGTTCGCATAAATGCATTTTGTTTGATGGGAAATCATTGCCACCAACTCATAGATTTCTGCAATTCATCAACGACACTTTCAAACCACATGCGATACAGCCATGGTATCTTCGGAGCCAAATACAATAGGAAAAACAGTCGCTGCGGAAAAGTCGCTATGGGGCGACCACAAACCTCACTGCTTCAAAACTCTGAACATCAAATGAGGGTTCATTTCTATATAGAGGCGAACCCACTGCGAGCTGGCCTTTGTTCACTAAACCAACTACGTTTTTTTTCATTCAATAGTTACAAGTTTTTTGCGTTCGGGATAAAAGACCGATTATCGAAGCTACTAACGATTCCGGATTGGTATTTAAGACTTGGCAAAAACCCAAAAGAACGTCAACGAAAATACAGAGCACTCTTTGCCGCATATTTGAACCGAGAAAAGAAATGCGCAACAAAGTTTCTATTTTTAAAAAAATATATAGGCGACACAATCTGGATTGAATGCCAAATGAAAAGTATTCGAAAGAAAATCATAGCCGTCAGTTCAACAGGCAACACCAGCTAACACCTAATTCACCGATCATCCTGATGCATTTGAAGTTGATAGAAATTAAAATATTCTCCACGTCTATCTAAAAGTTGTTGATGAGTGCCTATTTCTACAAGTTCACCTTTTTTCATCACAAGAATTCGGTCTGCATTAAAGATCGTAGACAAACGGTGTGCAATTACAAATGCAGTCCTTCCCTCCATCAGGCGATTGAGTCCCTTTTGAACTTCCAGTTCACTCACAGAATCAAGGGCACTCGTCGCTTCATCTAGAATCAGAATTGGTGCGTCTTTAAATATCGCTCGAGCAATACTGACTCTTTGCTTTTCTCCTCCAGACAGAAGCCCCCCCCTTTCGCCGACACTACTGTTATAGCCCTCAGGCATTTTTTCGATGAATGCATGTGCATTTGCGAGTTTGGCCGCTTCCACCACGGACTCCGTCCCCGTTCCCGAAGCAGACAAGTTTCCGGCACGGATGTTCTGCTCAATGGTGTCGCGGAACAGAAATACGTCCTGGGTAACCAATGCAATATTTCTGCGCAGGTCCTTCAGGCTAATATTCTGTATCAGCACATCATCAATCAGGATTTCACCGTGCGAGGGATCAAAAAATCTTTCAAGCAAATTTACAATCGTGGACTTCCCACTTCCACTCTCCCCAACAAGCGCAATGACTTCGCCCCTACGAATCGAAAAACTCACATTCTTCAGCACAGTCGTGGATCCATACGCAAAACTCACATCACGGAACTCAATTTTTTCCCAATTTTCAGGAAAGTCCTTCGGTGCCAAACTCTGTGGCACCTCGCTCTGGTCCTCAAGAATCGAAAAGATTCTTTCTGAAGCAACCACAGCCTGCTGAATTCGAACAACTGCATCCTGAATTCGTTTGATAGGCATTTGAATCAAACCCGCCCCCACAATAAACGATGTCAATTGCCCAACCGAGGACTCCCCCCTCATAGTTCGCTCAATCGTTATAGCGGCAATCACAGCCACTGCTATCGAAGCCGTGAATTCGTTTACCGGACTAACCGCTTCTTCCCTTCGAATGATCTTTCTTCGCGTTGAAATATACTCATCGGTTTCTTTGGCAAAACGCTCACGCTGCCGCTCCTCCAAATTAAAAGACTGGATCACCCGAACCCCATCAAGTGTTTCCTTAAGAGTTCCAGTAACCTTGGCTGCAGTTTCACGATTCAATCCACCATATTTCCGCAAACTCTTAGTTACACTTCGAACCAACAACACAATAACAGGCAAAAATGCTAAGGTTCCCAAGGTCAAACGCCAATCCAAATACAACATTTGCGCCAATAGGCCGATCGCCGTAATAGGCTCCTTGATAAAATCAGCAAGCCAGAATAACCCCTCTTGCATAACTTGTGTGTCATTCAGTGTTCGACTCATCAAACCTCCTGAACCCGATTCAAACCGATTATGAAAAGTCAGATTCAATCGCAGAAATCGATCGACAAGCTCTTCCCGAATCTTCGCCATGATTTTTTCTGCCGTAAGACGCATAATATTCGAATGAGCATATCTCGAAATGCCCTGAATGAAGAAAAGTACTGGAAACGAGTATGGAATCCATTTCCCAATCTGCATGTTGTGCTGTTCAAGCACGTCCTTCATCAATAGTTCCGACAATTTCTGTAAGCCCAAGGAACATCCGCTAATAACCAGACCTATTACTATAACGAAAATAAACTTGCCTTTATACATTCGAAGAAATGGTTTCAACCTATTGAATGCTTGAATCATAATGATCTCTTTCCCTTGCCCATTACTTCTGGGCCGCAACAATATTCACGCAAATATCGGCCAGTTAAACTCTCTTCATTTTCGATTATGTCATCAGGAGATCCTTGGGCCACAATCCTCCCGCCTCCGTCCCCAGCCTCTGGCCCGAGATCGATCACAAAATCCGATGCTCTGATGACCTCAAGATTGTGCTCGACCAAAATAACACTTCCCCCGCCGTCCACCAGCTTGTTCAATACATTGAGCAACATTTCGACCTCTCGAAAATGCAATCCGGTCGTCGGCTCATCGAGAATATACAACGTGGAATTTTGAGAACTTCCCACAAATTCCCTGGCAATTTTAAGTCTTTGTGATTCTCCACCACTCAATGTGCTCGCACTCTGGCCGAGCTTAATGTAATCAAGTCCGACCTCTCGGAGAAACGTAAGTGGCTTTCGGATATTTGGGAATGCCATAAAAAAATCCATTGCCTCGGCCACAGTCATATCTAAAATATCTGTGATATTTTTCCCTTTATATTTAATATCCAAAACCTCTGCACGAAACTTTCTTCCCTCACATGCCTCACAAACCAACCTGACGTCATCCATAAACATCATATCAATCAACTCAAAACCCAAGCCCTTACAAACCGAGCACCGTCCCCCATCGACATTCAAACTGAAGGTGCCGGGGGAGTATCCACGTAGTTTTGCTTCAGTGGTGGAAGCCATTAACGATCGAATGGCGTCATAGATTTTTAGATAGGTTACAGGGTTACTCCGGGCCGACTTCCCTATCGGAGACTGATCAATGAATAACACTGATTTAATTTGCTCCAGGCCCTCAACGCTCTCATAGGGTTGAATAGGCAAATACTCCACTCTTAAATGTTGGGCCAAAATAGGATACAAGGTCTTGGCAACCAAGGTCGATTTCCCAGAGCCGCTCACTCCAGTTACCGTCACCATCCTACGCAATGGAAACGTTGCCGTAACTCCCTTAAGATTGTGCCCCCTACAACCGGTCAACTTCAACACACTCTTGTATTTGGAAAAGTCCACCAATCTTCGGCTCAATTTTGAGTCATGTTTAGTCTTAAGTAAATACGGAGCCGTCACCGACTTTTCAGATCCGTATAGCCCCGCTGTCAAACCGTGATAAACGACTTCTCCACCGTAGATGCCCGAACCAGGACCCATCTCCAACAAATAGTCGCTGCTCTTAATCACTTCAGGATCGTGCTCGACAACAACCAACGTGTTGCCGATCGAATTAAGCTCCTTCAAAATTCCAATCAATCGGTCGTTGTCACGAGGGTGCAAACCTACCGTAGGTTCATCCAACACATAAAGGGTTTGCGAAAGTCCCATTCCCAATTGTTTCGCAAGGTTCAATCGTTGATACTCTCCTCCGGAAAGAGTTCTTGTTTCCCTATCCAACGACAAATACTCGACACCAACATCACACAAAAATTTCAACCGAGATTTAAGCTGTTTAAAAATTTCCCCAGCGATTTCAAAATCTGCATCAGACAGTCGAAAAGAGTCCACCGTTTCTCGCAAAACTCCCAACGGAAGTGCTGTCAGTTGCTGAATTGTATATCCATTCACTTTAATGAATTTGCTTTCGGGCTTTAAGCGCGATCCCCCGCAATCGGGACATGTAAAGGGGCTCTTGTATCTTGATAAAAATACACGGACGTGCATTTTATATTTCTTTCCCTCGAGGTACTCAAACATACCATTCACACCATAGTATTTTTCATCTCCAGCCCAAATCTTTTGCCGAATTTCTGGAGACAACTCACTCCATGGAGTGTGCATGTCTATGCCTTCGCGTTTACAAAACGAAGCCAACACTTTTCTCTCATAACTTGCGCTCGGCATTGTAAAGGGATGAATTGCTCCCTCGGCGAGAGTCAGAGCAGGATTGGGAATTATCTTGGATTCATCGAGTGTGAGAATGTTTCCAAAACCATTGCATTTGCTGCAAGCCCCAATTGGACTATTGAAGCTAAATAGTTGGCTCGAGACATTTGGAAAGGTAAATCCACAAACAGAGCAGGAGTTTTCCTCACTGAATTTCAATTCTCTACCTTCGATCGTTAAAATCGTGGCCCGTCCCCCGGCAAGTTCAGCGTTGAACTTGGTCGAAGCTTGATAGGCCTGAGAAATTGAATCGCTGAGTCTCCCTTCATCCTCGTTTTTAAAGGCCATGCGATCGATAACTAGAAAGAAGTCTTCGTCCGGAATAACATTTTCTTTCGGACGAAGTTCTATTATTTGGCCAACCACTTTGAGTTCATCTGGCGACACGCATTTGGGAAATCCAAATCCCTGAACTCCGTCCCCATTCGCTTCTGATATTTTCTTTTCAGCTTTTGAAGTCTCTCTTGATGATTTTTTTTTGGCAGGCAAGCTAACCTTGGGCCGCTCTTTTCCGACGGCAACAATACCTTCGGATTGTCCGTGCAAATAGATTTTGGTGAATCCCTCTTTTATTAACAATGCTTGCAAGCGAGCTCCATCCCCGACTCTCCCCTTCCTCAAAACAGGAGCCAACACATAGCCTCGTTTACCGAGCACCGTCCCCAGGGTAATACGAGTGGCCTCGGTCACTGACTCGCTCTTGACCGAAAAACCGTAAGTCGGGCAATGCGCCTTTCCGACTTTTTCAAACAACAATCGCAAAAACTCCACAACCTCCGTAGACGTACCCACCGTTGATCGACTCGTGCGAACCGAATTTTTTTGCTCAATCGCGATTGCTGGAGGAATATTCTCGATGCCCTCAATGTCCGGTTTCGGAGCTTTGTAAATAAATTGCCGGGCATAGGTCGAAAGGGATTCTATATATCGACGCTGACCTTCAGCATAAAGAGTCTCGAACGCCAAGGAACTTTTACCCGAACCACTTGGCCCACAAATCACAGTGAAGGAGCCTAAGGGAATTTCAACTTCAATATTCTTTAAGTTGTTTTGCTTGATTCCCCAAAGGCGAATCTTCTTCATTCGGTTAAATCCTCTTTATAAAAATCAGATTCGTCTTTGTGAGTTTCAGATCCACTCATCTCTTTGGGTTCCGTGCCCAAAAGAAAAGCCTGGTGAAAAACATCAGAGCTTGAAGACGAAGCCAGCTTTCCAGTCCGTGCATCTATATTTGCGAACACTATCCCAGAAGGCACCGAAAAGTTTGTTGGAGCCACATTCTCATGCATTAACTTCATGTATTCAAGCCAAATCGGCAGTGCCGTTCGACCGCCTGCTTCTCCTGCTCCCATGGTTTTTTCTTGATCAAATCCGACCCAAACTCCAGATGTGATCTGTGGAGTGAATCCAATAAACCAAGTATCATAGTATCCATTGGTAGTGCCGGTTTTGCCGGCTGCCGGACGCCCAAGAGCTTTAGCTCGTGCAGCTGTACCCCCTTCGTCGTTGATCGTGGCCGTCAAAAGATTGGTGATCAAATAAGCGGTTTGCGAACTGATCATTTGCTCGGGATCTGCAAAATAAATATTTGGAGTTTTCTTTTTCGTTTCTGGAGGAACTTCAGGGGTGTTTGTCGGTGCTACTGCGCCACCAACTGCCGCGACTCCGTCCCCATTCGAACCGGCAACAGAGCCTGGAGAATTTGCGGGATTCTGCGGTGGTTCCGACTTGGCTCCGTCCCCATAGAGCTCTTTCTGCTTATCATCGTATTTCTTCTCGAAGGCCTCGAGTTCATCCGCAAAGCGTTTGTCGAGTGAGGTCGCATCTACCAACACCTTTCCAAATCTGTCTTCGACTTTTGTGATAATAATAGGCTTTACCCGCCTACCCAATCGAGCAAACTCGGAAAACACACGTGTCATTTCATAAAGTGTCACTCCACTTGATCCCAAACCAAGCGACAAATCTTTGTTCAATGGACTAAAGATTCCCAGACGGCGGCAATACTCTATTGCCCAATCCACACCAATCTCTTCCAAGATTTTAACCGTTGGAATGTTTAACGATCGAGCTAGTGCTGTCCGAAATAAAATATCACCATTAAATTTGTTGGTGTAATTGTGCGGCTTCCACACTTTGGTTTCGGTATCCTGCCCCTCATCCGCTGTCGCATCTTTTTCTTTGTACACTATCGGTGCATCCACAACTTGTGTCGCACCCGTAAACCCCTTATCCAAAGCCGAGGCATAGACAATCGATTTGAATGAGGAGCCTGTTTGTCGCTTAGCTTGAATTGCACGATTAAACCCACGGTCACACTCATAACCACCAACCATAGCAATCAGTTCTTGTGTTTTATTGTCCACCGAAACAAATGCCCCCTGAACAACCGGATCCTGATCAAGCGTCAGATGTGCATACTGATCAACAAAAGGAGGAGAAACACTCGCGCTTGTTTTCTTGATTTCAGCCATGAGTTTATTCAAGCGGTTAGAGAAAAACTTATCTCCAGTCGCTTTGACTAAAATTACATCACCAGCTTTAACCGCAGTCGATGGCTTTTTAATTGGAGCCGCCTTATCAAAAGGAGTGCTAGGGTCGGGCTTTCGCGCCCAACCCATTTCACTAATATCAAGAAGCCCCTGGCCATCAGCAAATACCACGTATACCAAACCAAGTGTGTCATCCACTTTGGTCACCACGGCCTCAAATACTTTTCCCTTAGAAATATATTCGGGTAAATTACTAACGATGTTTCCTTGTTTATCGGTCGTGTGAGTTGCTTTCAACTCTGGTTCTGGAGGAAGCATTCCATCCCCAGGTAAAATCATTGTCGGATTTTTTTCTACGCGTAAAAGTCGACGTGATTTAATTAACAACTGGTCAATCTCAGTTTGGCTCTCGTAGTGTGCGATCGGGCCACGATACCCCTGGCGCTTATCCACCTCGCGCAATCCCTCGCGCACATCTTTTTGCGCCTCCTGCTGAGCCTTGTAATCCATCCCCGTGTATATTCTCAAACCGTTTTCAAGAACTTGCTCTTCACCAAGCTCCTTCACCAAGAGCTGTCGAACCGCCTCACCATAACAAGCTCCAACGTTTTTGAAGTCTCGAGAAATCCAAACTTTTATCGGTTCATTTATCGCTTTTTGTGCCTCTTCAGGAGTGATCATTCCCAACGATGCCATGCGGTTTAACACAAACCGTTGCCTTTGCTTAGGTAAAACCATTTCTTTTTTATCACGCTGTTTATTTAAGGCTGTTTCGTTTGATGGGGAATATAGGCCTGGAGCCGGAGGCAGGCCGGCGAGCATCGCCATCTCAGCCAAAGTCAGTTGATCCACTGTTTTTCGAAAATAGGAATCGGCAGCAGCGGCCACACCGTATGCGCCCGCCCCTAAATATATTTGATTTACATACAGATAAAGAATGTCTTCTTTCGAAAGATGTTCCTCAAGTTTGTAGGCCAACATAGCTTCGCGAATTTTTCGTATGATGTTTCTATCTGGAGACAAAAACAATGACTTTGCAACCTGCTGGGTGATCGTCGACCCACCTTGAACAGTGTGCCCAGCTCGCAAATTCGCAAGTGTTGCCCGCAATATCGCAAAGTAGTTGATGCCTCTGTGCTTAAAGAACTGGTCATCTTCGGCAGCTAAAAATGCATCAATCAATTTTCGAGGAATTTTATCATAGGCAACAAGCGTGCGCTTTTCGTGCGCAAACTCTTCGAATTTTTCTCCACCTCGCGCATAGACTTCCGAAACGAGCAGCGGTTTATAGTCTTCAATTTTCATGATCTGTGGTAAAGACTTTTCGATAGAAACCAAAACCAATGCTATGGCAGCAAGCCCCAAAAGCCCCACGGCCAAGCCGATCGCAATTAATTTTTTGAAACTCATCGATGCCAATTCTCCCAAGGTGTTCAGTCAGTGCATTTAGTTCAATCTACAGGCAAACACAAAAAATAATCAAACAGGTTGGTAAATTCTCATTGTCGTCTGCAATTCATCTACAGAATTTTTCGCGAGAATCAGCACGACATCGTCTTGTATTTTTTTATTTCAACCTAATGTATTTTTGTTCTGTTTGCTCTGACATTGTACCTGGAGAAAACGAGGCTTTCAAAGGTTGCCTGTGTCGTAACCCGCTCGCCCCAACGATCCAGACTAAAGACCTGCCATCACAGTCAACACCAGCGATCGACAGGCCTTCGGATGTCCAGAAAAATTGGGCCAAGAGATCTGTCGACAGCCTTTCCATGATCTCAGCAGACGAAGACCAGGGATGAGGCAATGCTCACATAATCATCAAAGTATGAGTCCTATCTTTTACTGCTATTAGTTTGCGCTTTTAGAACAGGAGTAGACCCTCCTCCGTACTTAGCCTTCAACTGCGATTGAAACTCGGCGGTTCTTGAGACAAACGCACAGCGGCCTGTCACTTCGACAGCAGGTTCCACTGCTTTACCATCGCGACCGTTTCTACCATCTTTAACCACCACAGAATTACAGCTCGAATTCGAAATCAAATCTAAACAAGCACTGGACAGATTGCCATAGGCCTCAGGGATATCGCCGACCGATTGATCATCTTTTCTGCCGGTCAACTTGCCCTGCACAGACTCTCCACATTGTGCTCTTGTTTCCGCAAGAGTTTCGTTTTTCTTTGCTTCCTCGAGTTCTTTAGATTTTTGCTCCAATTTTTGTTGAAGCACTGTCAACGGCCCCCCTGGTTGCATTTGCATCTGCGCTTGAATCAATTTTTGTTGCGCCTTTGCCTGGTTGGTTTTGAGCTTCTCAGAGTCTCTTTGATATTTTTCAAAAGCCTTTGTCAATCGTTGCCTTGTCAGCTCTTGGTCGTTTTGAATTTGACTCAGAAATTCAGCTCTGGACTGCTTCTCTTTGGTTGCTCTCGTTTTATCTTCATTTTGTGCGCTTGAAAGATCCGCCATCATTGGGTCGATCTCCCTCATTTGAGCAACTCTTAAACATTCACGGTATTTATAGTTTGCGCCATCATTGATTCTTTTGGTGCCCGAAGAAATTCCATTCAATCCAGATTTTGCCTTTGCAACACTGGCTCTCTTTGCCTTGATGTAGGCATCTTTTTCATCGACGCACTGTTGGCGAATCTGATTTTGTTTTTGGGTAATTTTGTTATTGATACTGGTCAACAATTGGTTTCGTTGGATTTGATTTTCATCGCTATCGGCGATTGCTTTCGATGCCTTAAATAGTTCCGAGGAAGTATCCACTTTTGTTTTATCTAACAACTGACTCCACGACTCATCTAAAGCCGAAATCTGCTCATCGGCTTTCTCTAGATCTTTTTGTGCTTCCTCCATTTTTTCGGTGAGCTCTTTGGTTTTCTTTTCGATAGATTCCTGCATCTCTTGCACTTTGTCCTCTAGAGACTCACGACGCTTGAGTGCCTTGTCGGCGACCTCTCGATTGTGGGCCGATTTTTCTGCTGCTAAAAGTGGGCAGGTGTTCTTGAAGAGCTCTGTGCACTGTGCACTCCCTTTTAGAATGTCCTTTCCGAGCATACCCATTAATTTGTATTCACCTTCTTCTTGGTCAATCTGAAACTCCTCCTTGGTCCTCTCGTCACCAGCGGTGCAGGCCTCGGCTTTTGCATAACACTCGGCCTGTTTGCCAATACCCCGGCAGGCTTTTGAAAGCTCTTGATCGGCGGAGGCGACTTTGTCACGCAGGGCTTCGCAAGAACGCTCTTTTGCATAATCGACCAAACCCTGACGCTCATCTTGGGGAGTATTCGAGCGAGGAGCCACGCCGCCTGTAGTAAGACTCAGGTCGGCAGCAGGTGCAGCTGGTTTTGCATCTGCTTCTGCGGGCACGGCGGCGGGCTTGGCGGCGGCTGCAGCGGGGGGCTGGTTCGCTGCCGCAGCTGGAGCAGCGGCTGGCTTCGTAGCTGCGGCGGGCCGAGCAGCGCCGCGTGCTGTGGCTCTTGGAGCTGGAGCTCTGGAGGCGGCGGGTGCGGCCGGATTCCCGCGACTAAGTTGGGCCTTAATCTGTTCCTCTTTGGATTTATCCTCAAAACATACACCAGTACTCGTTTGCTTCAATCGCAGCCTATTATTGTTTCCAACGAGTTCATAGTCACTTGCAGAACAAGTGGACTTAGCTTGGCTCTGCACCGAAGTGGTAAGCACTGCCGCGAGGGCAACAAAAGATGCGCTTAGGTAAATGCCAGATGTAAAAATTTTGGGCAGTGTTCTTCGTCTCATTGATTCCCCCAGTGTTTGAATAGAGTAGCAGCAATTGGGGTGCCAAAAAACGGCCAGGCCGACTAACGTCTTGTTTTGAGTCAATTTTTCGCCCTAGATTTGAATCCTTTAGACCTAAGTCTGAGCAGGGGGACGGAGCTCGAATCTTCGAGCTCCGTCCCCCTTTCTCGCAGGCCCCCCCGACCGTCTTCCCGCCCAAATTTCTTCGAATTCCGCTTCATAGAAACCATACGACAGAGATTTCGTGAACGAGGCATTGTGGCAGCTAAAGGTATTTCGATTTTCAAAAATAAAACTGATCAAGGTATTGAATTTTTTCAAGGCAGAACGCCAAACCGAATACTGGTGAAGAAAATAAAAAAAGGCCCTGTGGCAGGCACGAGATCCAGAAACCCATGTATTTTAAGGTGGGTGGCCATGTTAGCAACTTTAGGCTTCTCGGATCCCGCAGGCCGAGCTTGCTCACCATCACCAGGGACAGCCCCCAAATCTTTTACTTGTAGGGTTTCTTTTATCTTCGTATGCCACAGAAACCTAAAATCATCCTACCAAACAACTCGCCGCACTCCAAGTGAAGACCCCGCGATAATGGCTCGTTGAGACAATTCCGGAGCTTTGTCCTGTGCAGAAACAAAATTTATTTACCGAATGAGATATAATGAATTACGAAAAATATGATTTGATTTTTCCATATTTTGTGCTCGCCTACGGCGCTCTGATGGTTTTTGTTCACTCGTCGCCAAAACTGCTGGAACTCGGCGAAACCCGGATGCCTCATGAAACCTGGCAACGTTTTATTGCACACAAGCCCCTGGGGCTTTTTTGTCTTTGGGCTGGAGCACTCTGGGTCTTACAGAATCTTTGGCTAAACTAGAGTGCCAATCAAAGACTCTCCCTAAGCCCTTGCAAAGTTTTAGACAGGTCGAAGCAAGGTTAATTGGTTGACTGCTCACCAGGCAAAAGTTAGCTTCTTGGCCAATGTCAAAAGATCAACTCTCCTGGGAAAATCTGCTTCTCTCGACACCCGCCGAGACTTCGGCGCCATCGGCAGACGTTGTTGTCGATGCAAATAAAACCGAACCCGTAAACGCGTCCGCAAAAAAGACTCGCACAAAAAAGTTGAACGTCGAAAATACTGAGATCTCAAATGATGAAAAGCGTGCTCTCAATGTATCCCAAAAGACCGCACAACCATTGAAAATGGAAACCACAGGCTCAGCAGAAAAAGAGATCAAAGTTGATTTTTCGCTTAACGAAGAACCACCCGCGCCGACGATTCTTTCGATCTCGGACCTCAATCGCGGAGTGAAAGACCTTCTTGAAGGAAAATTCAAATTAGTCTGGGTTCAAGGGGAGATTTCAAATTTCAAACCTCATACTTCAGGCCATTTTTATTTTAGTCTCAAAGACAGCAAAGCGCAGATTAGCGCCGTGATGTTTCGCGGTTTCAACTCGCAATTGAAATATAAACCGCAAGACGGCATGGAGGTTTTAGTTCGAGGTCGTATTAGTGTTTATGAACCCAGAGGCAGCTATCAGATTTTTTGCGAGACGATGGAACCTGTTGGAGCCGGGGCGTTGCAAAAAGCATTTGAACAGCTCAAAGCACAATTGGCTAAAGAAGGCTTGTTTAGTCCCGATCGCAAAAGGCCATTGCCGCAACTCCCTAAACACATCGCCATCGTAACTTCACCCACAGGAGCAGCCATTCGCGATATGCTCAATGTTTTGGGCCGACGCTTTCGTGGAGCTCAAATCACAGTGATTCCAACAAAGGTGCAAGGCGATCAGGCCCCTGCAGAAATTGTAACGGCAATTCAGATGGCCAATCGTCTCTCTGATGTCGATGTCATGATTGTCGGTCGGGGAGGCGGCTCGATTGAAGACCTTTGGGCATTTAATGACGAACGCGTGGCACGTGCGATTGCCGCCTCCAAAATTCCCACCGTGTCTGCCGTAGGTCATGAAGTTGATTTTACGATCGCAGACTTTGTTGCCGACTTACGCGCTCCCACTCCTTCTGCAGCGGCCGAGCTAGTGGTGAAAAATGCAGGGGATTTGCAGATTCGCATTCTCGATATTCAGAAACGCCTCAGGCAGAATATGCGCACGCTCTTTACTCGTATACAACAACATGTAAATTTAGTTTCTCGACGACTGGTAGATCCACAAAGACGAATTCAAGATGCCTCGATTCGATCAGATGAACTGTCACAAAGACTTGAAGCCGCTGTCTACCGGTATTTTCAAGATCAACGAAATTTAGTTGAATTGCTGGTAGAAAAGCTCGGTTCGCCCCAGCATCGGGTTGATTCACAAAGACAAAAAGTCGAAAGCCTAAATTTGCGAATAAACTCTTCTACACGTAGCATTTTGCAAAGACAGGGTCTGAAGCTAGGCCGAATGAGTGCTCTGCTTGATTCGCTCAGCCCGCTTCGGGTTGTGGCAAGAGGCTATTCTTTTGTCACCCATAATGGCGAAGTGATTAAAGATGTCGAGCAATTGGCCCCAGGGCAAATTTTAGATGTTCAGTTTGCGGTCGGACGCATTGAAGCCGAAGTGAAAACAGTTTTGAATACCAAAAAAGTATTGGAGTAATATGGACTTTGAAAAACGCTTAAACAGACTTGAAGAAATTGTCGCACGCATGGAGACCGGCGATTTGTCGCTCGACGACTCACTTAAACTCTTTGAAGAAGGCGTGAAACTGTCTCGTGATTGCAACGCCGAACTAAACGAAGCTGAACAAAAGGTGCGCATGCTCCTAAGTGTCGACACCAACGGGAAAGCCGTAACCAAAGAATTTTCACCAGAGGAATAGCGGGGACAAGTGGAGATTAATTCTGTGACGACATTTTCAGATCTCATGCAAAACAAAGCTGCGACAGCAACTCGTTTTCTCGATGCCTATTTTGCTCCAACTGGGCAACAGTTACCCCATGCTCAAGCAAGGCTCCGAGAGGCTATGCGCTACAGCCTTTTACAAGAGGGCAAGCGGTTTCGCCCGACACTCGCAATGTTAGTCGCCGAGGCTTTGGGATATTCTGCAGAACGCGTGTTGCCATTTGCTGCAGCCGTTGAATGTATTCACACCTATTCGTTAATTCACGATGATCTCCCGGTCATGGACAATGATGACTATCGACGGGGACTTCCCACCAATCATAAAGTCTATGGTGACGCCACAGCACTTCTAGCTGGAGATGCACTTCTTACGGAAGCTTTTCGAATGCTAGCCCGCGCCTATCACCAAGAACCACAAATAGCCACGCAACTCGTGTTTTTGTTGGCAGAAGCCTCAGGCTTCGATGGAATGGTTGGCGGTCAAGAGATTGATTTGAATTCCAAAAAAGTTTCAGTGACTCTAGATGAGCTCGAAGTCATGCATCGCTTAAAAACAGGTGCCTTGATTTCTGTCGCGGCTGTTGGAGCCGCACATCTATGCTTTGCCTCTGAAGCTCAGGTCGAACAAATCAAAAGCTACTCACAAAATCTGGGACTCGCGTTTCAAGTAGCTGATGATATTTTAGATTTCAATCCAGAAAAGCCTGAGCCAGGAAGTTATCCTGTGTTGATGGGCCTCGAACAAACTAAATCTTATTTAAATGAACTGACCACACAACTTCTTGAGTCTATTTCGGGATGGTCCGCTCTCGCAAATCCACTCCGAGAATTGGCAGAATACAATTTACAACGAAAGAAATGAAGCGCATTGATGTTTATTTAGTAGACCTAAATCTGGCCCAATCACGAACGGCTGCCCAGCACCTTATAGATGCTGGACGCGTGCTTGTCACAGAAAACGGGGTCCGCAAAGCAATCACCAAAGCCAGTCAAAAAATTGAAGTTGGCACGACGGTTGAAATTGTTCCGTCGGAAGAAGAGGAATTTGTCTCAAGGGGTGGTATTAAACTCAAAGGGGCGCTCAATCGCACAAAGATCAGCGTTCAGAACTTTTTATGTCTCGATGTCGGCATTTCAACTGGAGGATTTTCTGACTGCCTCCTACGCTCGGGAGCAAGAGCCATTGTGGGTATTGATGTTGGACACAAACAGCTTTCACCTTTGTTGCAAAACAATCCCCACATCACACTTTTAGAAGGCATCAATGCACGCAAGATTGAACCGACAGAAATTCTTTGTTTTACCAATCAAGAACTCTTCGATTTAATCGTCATAGATGTTTCATTCATTTCGCTGACTCACATTCTTGCAAGTGTCTTGCCTCTGCTTAAAAGGGAAGGGCATCTTTTGGCACTTGTTAAACCTCAGTTTGAAGTTGGACCTGATGGTTTGGCCAAAAATGGTATCGTAAAAAATGAACGACTATTTGCGGAGGTAGAACAAAAAATTCGGGAACATCTAGGTCAGCTCGGCTTTGCGATTCGAGACTATTTTGCAAGTCCAATTGCGGGCGGTGACGGCAATCGCGAATTCTTTGTTTGGGCACAAAGATTTCCGAGCAGTGGCTCTTGACCAAAAGATTTCTTTGTGGGCATGAGAACACTCACTAAAATCTCAAGGGCATCCTCAGTTGACTTGCCAACTGAATTCAAAATAGAGAACTTGTGGGCGACTCCAATGAAAAAATTAAAAATGTACGAACCAGTTCCTCAGTATCTATTTCGCTATTCACCATCTCGGAATTTTAATCACTTGCAGTCTTCTCATTAGAAATACCTTTCAAGTTGCTTCTAGTGGGCGAGCCGAGTACCGTTTTAATATGAAAACATCTAATGCGTTTTTTTCTCGTCAGAAATGTAAGGCTCAGATCAATAGACATTTTTTAGTTTGTATACCGATTCTGATTTCAATATTGACCTCATGCCAGGGGCTTCAACGGCGCTCAGACGTTCAACATGAACGCGAAACTCCAACAAAAAGTTCGCCGGTAAAGAATTCCCAAGGTGGGTCAGGTACCAGTGAAACTGTATCGACACCTCAGGCGCAAACACCTAAAATAGAGACTCCTACGATACCTGCCACTCCAACCCCTCCACCCGCAGAGGCCACCCCTAGTACTGAAACATTTTTGAAAAAAAAGGCGCCTACAGTCGGACTCATTCTCGGACCGGGGCTCATGAAAACCTATGCCCATATCGGAGTGCTGAAAGAATTTGCTCGAGCGCGAATTCCGATTCAGTCGATTGTAGGTTTAGAGTGGGGCGCATTGATGGCAGGCCTCTACGCGATTCAAGGCCAAGCGAATGAAGTTGAGTGGAAGACTTTGAAGCTCAAAGAAGATGATCTACCAAGTGGTGGCTTGCTGAGCTCAACCGTCAAACCTTCGTCGATCAATTCGATGAAAGATTTTTTTGATACAGTCTTCAATGGCCAACTGTTTGAGCGGAATCGAATTGATTTTGCATGTCCCACTTACTCTTTTACCTCCGAAAAAATGATATGGGTGAATCGCGGAGGAATGAAAGAAGCCATGATCAATTGCATGGCCTTTCCACCTTACTTTAAAGACAACTCTGGCTGGATCGCCTCTCCTGCAGCAATTGAGGAGGCCGCTACATATTTAAAAACACGAGGGGTGAACTATGTAGTTTTCGTCAATGTCCTTGGCGGAGAAGTTAGTATTCGCTCTGGACAGGATAGGAACCTGACCGAGCAAATCTTATGGTCAGAAATCAAAAGAGAACTAAATCGTTCGCGAATCGCCAATTCGGTGATTAACATCAACACCTCAGAGCATCCTTTGATGGATCTAGATGGTCGCAGAAGTCTAGTTGAAATCGGAGCCAAGGGTTCTCGCGAAACAGTTAACAAACTTATTCAGCAGTACGGTTTCTGATTGGGAAATCAAGGCAGAGGCTTCTGTATCGGAAGCCCTATTTATTGGTGATTCTTCATTGTATGCCCCATTTGAAGCGCAATGTTTGCAAAATCAATCGACATGCACCTTGAAACAACCACAATAAACAGCTAAAAACTTAGCTAGTGATTGCCCTTGCGATAAGGAGAAACGATGAGAACGCCTAAGTTTGACATGAATATTTTTAAAAAACGCCGTGATGAATTTGCCAAACACGTATCTCCTGGGTCTGTTCTGATTTTGCCTTCACATCCAGAGTACATTCGAAATCACGATGTACACCACTCTTACCGCCAAGACAGTAATCTTTTTTATCTCACTGGATTTGAGGAGCCTGAATCAATTTTGGTATTCCGCCCAGGACAGACTCCAGAGTCGATCATGTTTGTTCGTGCGAAAGACGAGGAACGTGAAACCTGGGATGGTTTTCGTTATGGTCCAGAAGGTGTTGCGAAGAATTTTTTAATAAACAAATGTTATTTGATTGCAGACTTTGATAAAGAAATTGTTGGCTTACTAAAAGACAGCGATCGCATTTATTATCACTGGGCAATTGATCACGGGTTTGATCAAAAAATGATTTCGATACTTGAGCGAACTCGCTTGAGTCATGGTCGCTCTGGACGCGGACAACTTCCTATGAATGATTCATGGGAAGTCCTTGGAGAGATGCGCTCGATAAAATCGAATTACGAAATTGAAGTGCTTCGCAAAGCAGGAGAAATTTCGGCCAAAGCTCACGTTGCCGCAATGAAATTCACTAAGCCCGGAGTGAATGAACGACAGATTCATGGCGTCTTGATGGCCGCTATGTTTGGCGAATGCGCCTCGCGTGAAGGATATGGCACAATCGTCGCGACAGGCAATAATGCCACTACACTTCATTACGTTTTCAATGATCAAATTTGCAAAGATGGTGAGCTTATTTTGATCGATGCTGGTGCAGAATACGACTACTATACTGGCGACATCACCAGGACCTTTCCGGTAAATGGCAAATTCTCGGTTGCGCAAAAAAAGGTTTACGAAGGTGTTCTCGCTGTTCAAAAAGATTTGATCGAGATGATCAAGCCCGGTCTCCCTTTCAAAGACCTGCAAGACACCGCTATTGACCGCCTAACGGAACTAATGATCGAGTTGAAGCTTTTAACTGGCCACAAAGACGAACTTATTAAATCACTCGCCTTCAAAAAATATTATCCACACGGTGTAAGTCACTTTTTAGGAATGGACGTGCACGATTCTGGTCGATACATGTTTGGCAAAGAGCCACGGCAACTTGAACCAGGTGTTTGCTTTACCATAGAACCTGGTTTGTACATTCCTGAAAATGACACTTCGGCACCTGCAGAACTGAGAGGAATCGGCATTCGTATTGAAGACAATATCGTGGTGACTCAAGACGGATACGAAAACCTAACTAAGCTGGCACCAAAAGAAATTCATGAGATCGAAGCTTTGATGGCCCGCTAAAGTTGAGTATTTAAAGCTAAGAAAATTTGAAAAGTCGGAGTAGATATTTCGGCTTGAAGAACCAGCTTGATGAGCCGGTTGATACATCGATGCCTGTATCAACCGCAATTTAAATACACTCCCTAAACCCTTCGTGGGTTTAAAATATCGCGAAGTCCGTCGGCAACTAAATTGAATCCAAGAACCATAACAAAAATGGCAATACCGGCAAAGACACTGACGTGGGGAGCCTCGATCAAAACTCTGCGACCGGCATTGAGAAGCGCACCCCAGGTTGGAACATTGGAGGGCGCGCCAAGCCCCAGAAAGCTCAGGCCTGATTCTGTCAGAATTGCTCCCGCCATTCCGAAACTCGCTTGCACGACAAGAAGACTCAAGAGATTGGGCCAAATGTGTAAACACAAAATACGTAAATGACCTGCGCCAAGTGCTTGGGCTGCCACCACATAGTCCCGTGTTTTCAAATGAAGAATTTCTCCGCGCACCAAGCGCGCGTAGGCTGTCCAACTTGTCACACACATGGCAATTATTAAATTATTTATGGAGGGACCAAGAACAGCGACAAGTGACAGTGCCAAAAGAAATCCAGGAAATGCATAAAGCATATCAAGAAACCGCATGATTAAAATGTCCACCCAACCACCAAAGTATCCGGCAACAGAACCAATGCTTAAACCCAGCAGAACACTAATCGAAACAACGACCAACGACACGTATAAACTCACACGCGCGCCATAGATAACCTGAGCAAAAACATCGCTACCATTTTGGTCGAGACCAAACACATGCTCCGACGAGGGTGCTTGAAATCTATCGGCTAGCGACATTTGCGTTGGGTCTTGTTGCGCCACAAATGGCGCCAAAATAGCGATGATAATCATGAACAAAATCACGCTCAAACCGACAAAGAATAATCCACGACGTTGCAGAGATTTGACAAACGACAATTGCCTCACGACAACCTCACCTTAGGATTTGCAACCGCATAAGCTAAGTCTGTCACCAGATTTACAAAAACATAGGTACATACAATGAATAGCGTGCACCCTTGAACTAGTGGATAATTTCGCTGTTGAATGGCCTGAAATAAAAGCGTTCCCACTCCGGGCCAATCATAAATCGTTTCAACAATCACAGTACCCGTGAGGAGTGCGCCAAACTGGAGACCCACAATAGTGATGACTGGCATCAGTGCATTTGCAAGAGCATGTTTGAAATACAAAATTGTTGGCCGCAAGCCTTTTGCCTTGGCCACTCGTATATAGTCTTCTTTCACCACGTCGATCATCGAAGCACGAGTCGTCTGCATCAAAATTGATGACAGACCCGAGGCAAGCGTCAGCGCTGGAAGTATCAAGTGAGAAAAATCTCCCCGCTCACTAACTGGCAATAGATCAAGCTTGATGGCAAAAATCAGAATCAGCATTGGACCCAAAAAAAATCCAGGAGTCGACATCCCCAGCATGCCCCACAACATAATCCCTCGGTCAAATATCGTGTGTTTTTTTACCGCAGCGAAAACTCCTAGGGGAATGCCGATGGACATCGCCAAGATCATCGCTGCAAAGGTGAGCTCGACAGTTGCAGGAATGCGCTCCAGAATTTCTTCGGCAACAGGGCGTTTGCTCTGTAATGATCGACCGAGATCGAATCGCACAAGCCCTTGCCAAAACAAACCATATTGGGCTGCCAATGGCTGGTCGAGCCCAAGCTCGTGACGTAAAATCGCTTTGTCGGCGACGGTGGCCTGATCCCCGAGCATGATATCGACAGGATCACCCGGAACGAAATGAATCAGCATGAAGGTGATGGTGGTCACCCCTAGTAAAACCGGAATCGTCGAAATAAGTCGTTTTATAAAATAAATCATATTTGTTTATTCGCTTGCGCCGCTTTCTGGGTCTTGCTTTAAGATCATGCCCTTGCCGCCCGGCACACCGGACTTCTTCGGAGTCTCCGGATCCACAGGCGCCGGTTGCTGCAATATCTTCCGCTTCTTCAAAACACTAGGCGGCACTTCACTCGGGGACTCCGTCCCCGAATTGGCCGACGGGGACGGAGCCCCTGAATTCACAGACTGCGACGGAGCCTGCGAATCCGCAGACCGAGGGGGAATCGCTTTAGCCGCCGCGCCCCCCATGGAGGGCTTCGCCACGACCTCGGAGGCCCGATCTGACGCTCTCGCTGAGGTCCCACTCTCTTCAAGCCAGTTGTCATTCGCCGTTGTTTGACCAGTTGTCTGCTCGAGCTCCGTCCCCCCACCTAAAGAATCAGACTCCCCGCCGTAGCGAGCTGAGGGGTGGGACGCTCGAGGTGCGCTCATGTCCGGCGCGAGCCCGTCTTGGTCGCGCGATCCGCCAATCGTGTCCGCGCCCTGATTCAAACCAGCCCCTGAGGTCACGGCGCCCAAGTCATGCGATGGTTGGCTATGGCGAGCCCCCCGAGCAATCACGTTCTCCGTCCCCGAAGGAATTTCTCCGAACAGCGCCTTGAGGGGGCCATCTGGATTGATTCGCAGATTCCCGGTCGCAGTTTGCTTGTCCGCCACCAACTCACTCTTAATCCCTACCTGCGGCGTGTTTGTCGCCAAAACCTCACCCTGTTTTGTTACCCAGCTCTCGAAGCGAACATTCTTAAATGTGTTCTGCACCCGAAATACTTCGATATTTCCCATGCGCTCCTGGCGAACGATATTTGCACTTCCTGTTAAAAGCTCGGCATCCTCTTCAGCAAATGCATTGTAGGTATAGTTGACACCTGTCTTGATTCCATCCTTCGACTGAACCATCAAATATACCAAGAACGTGCTCAAGAACGAACCCTTCGGGACCTTTTTTTGCACCGTTTTAATCTTACCATCGACATTGATTTTGGCCGTCATCTCGCCACTATGAAACTGAGCATCGATCGTCTTCGATTTGCCCGCGTCGATTTCAATGTACTGGTAAGAAATGGGGGAGAGTCCAGAGTTCGCTCTTGCGCGCAAGCTTTCGACCAATGTTTTTTCATTCAATACCAACTTAAGATAGTATGTCGAAATGAACTCAGAGCGAACTTTATCGAATTCATATTTTTGTGCGATGAAGCCTTTATGCTCGCCACCCAAAAATATTTTTGAATAGCCATCAAACAAAACACTCAAATTCTCTTTTGAATTTGGTGTTGAATTTTGATTCGAAACCGCAGCAGGGGAGCTCTGTGAGGCCGAAGGCGATCCCCCAGAGCTTTTTTTCTGTGGTAGATTTTTAGGAGGAAGTTTGTCTTCAATCGAAGGTTTCCCCACAGGGTTCGCAAGTGCCGCCGTGCCCTTAGATGATGCGCCAATCGCGAAACACACAGAGTTCGCCACCAACACGAATGCGAAAACCATGTTCACGACTATTTTTCGAAAATTGAAAGGCAAGACCATAGTTGGGATTCCTTTTTTCTTTTGCTACTTCTTCACTAAAGCTGCGATTCTATTTTTAAGGCTATCAGCCAAAAATGAGGACTGCAACTTGGGCACCGCAATCAGAATGAAAGCTCGACCAAAGCGCAATTTTTTGCGAAACCAGCGCGGGCAAATGGCGCTGTTCATCGTTTTGATTTTCGAAGTTCTCTTCGCTTTTTTTGCCATGGTCATCAATGTCGGTCTTTCGGTACATGACAAAATCAATTTGCAAAATGCCGTCGATCTCGGGGCCTATTATGCAGCATCAAAACAAGCTGAAGTACTCAATGAAATTGCACATCTCAATTACCAGATCAGACAAGACTACAAGCTGCTCACCTGGAGACATCGCGTTTTAGGAACAATGGGAGAAGGGTATCAACTCACCATGCCTGGCGGAGGCACCGCCTACATCAAGACTCACCCGTCGAATTCTCGATACACTGGTCCAGAAAATGAAACCGGATTCAAATGGAATCAAGTTCCGGTTGCAGGAATACCCAACACCGAAGAGCCCGTGATCTGCATCGCCAATTCACTTTGGCATTCAAGTAAAAAAGTCTATCCTCCCGATGCGCCAGACGATGTTTGCAATATCAATCTTGGTAGCGCCACTCCAGCTTTGCCACAAATTCAAGTTCAGGCAGGAGGAGGAAGCTTAGTTTTTGGCATTATACAAGATATGCAAAATGCCAAGAACGCTGTCGACTCACTGGCCGTTCAGCTCGCCAACAAAGCTCCAGAATTTTCGTATCTCAATTGGTGGTTTGGTGCGACCTCCATGATGGCCTATCGCGAAGCTGCGGGCTCTAGAAAAATGATTGTGCGCCAATTAGCAAAAAAACTTTCAGCAGCAACGAACGATTTCACTGATCTTGAAAATCAATCCGTACGTGAAGGTGTACTTAAGACGATCAAAAAAAATCTGACCGCTGGTAATCTCAAATCTTTTCGCGACTCTGACGTGAAAATTCTCAATAGCATGGGCAGTCCCAACTGTGCGGTCGAACAAGACGGCAGCCCCAGATGGCTTTCTGAAATTATGATCGATCCCCTTTTGCTTTATCGACATGTGTATACACAGGGTTACTTAGGGAGTTCCTATTTTTTTCGAGCACTACCTGTCACGGCGGGCTCTCCAGCACTTTCGGGCACAAGCCTCATGCACACCAATCTTGATGCCGTGAACGCCCTTTCGCAGTACCTAGTTGACGGGCTTCCTGCCCGCAACAGACTTCATGCCATTCGAGGATTCGAAAAAAATCCGTGGTGCATGGCCTATGTGGGAGTCTTTGCCAAGACCAGTCCCTCGAAACCATTTGCACCAAAATCGACTTCGCCTGTTTTTATTGCTCGCTCGTTTGCAATGCCTTTTGGAGGTCGCATCGGACCATGGGACAAGACAAAATGGAATCTCGGGTCCGACCACAGTGACAGCGGTGATGAGATCGATCCACTAGCTGTACCACGCTCACTCAACGGAAGTTTTCCGAATCGCCAAGGGCCGGATGCTCCAAGATTTTTTCCGAATTACTCGCGATTTCCTGGGGACAAGTTAGGTTTAAAATCTCACCAAGCCCTCTCCGTTTTTCGAGGAGCTTCACAGCAAGGTTCTCAGGTTCTCGAACCAATTTGGTGGGCACATTTTTTTAACTCCGGAACTGTCTCAGGTGATTTTCTGGCGTTTGACGAAACTTCTCCGCCAAATCTTCCTCCACCAAATATTCGTCGTATCGAACAAGCGGCAGTGGCACCTGATTTGTTTGATGTCATGTACTACTCGATTGAACCGCGCTACTTTCACTCATACGGAAAATACAACGCCACTGGGCGCATTAATTTAAGCAATGAAGATTTCAAAGTGATCCCCTACGACCTCGGCCATCGGGAGGGTTTTCCAGCCTACAGCCAAGTGCGTGATCAAACTGAAGTCGCAAGTGCCATTCTCGATCTCGCCAAGGCTTTTTGGATGATCCGCAACCCTGCACAGGTTCTAACGAGCTGGGCCCAAACCGAACCCAACAGTTACGATTCGATTCCCTCTAACTTTGGCAATTGTGCTTTGCGACCGCCGGCGCCTGTTCCTGGTGATAATTTTCGTTTTGCCAACCCAGGAAATTGTGTCGTCGGTGGGCGCACAGGATATTCTGTCAGATTGGTTTCACTCGACTATCTTCTCGGTCAACACAAGGGTCTCGGCGGCCCTGGTACCTCAGGCGCCATTCTCAATTCACCGACCCCTGAAAACACTTGGTGAGCAGCAAAGACTGCTGCTCTTTTGGGCTGAATATTTGGTCAGCGGTCACGAACCCAAGAAAACGGCGTGAGCCGAAGGTGTGAGATGGAGAAATGGCGGTGGCTATTTCGACGACGGGCAATGATTAAATCACCCCTAGTGATTCTGTTTAGCAGACCAACCAAACCAAATAAGGGCACAACCTAAGCACTTTGAACTTAGCCCCATATTTCGTCTTCAAACACAGATCGCAAATCTCATTTTGATACATAAATAATATTTATTTGCTTGCACTCCCCAGGATTCTCGCTCAGCAAAGTGTTCAACAACATGACAGGTTCTATTTTTTGACAAACGCTCACCACTCAGTGCCTCTAGATTCGTTTTGAGCTGTTCATCTTTTGAACAACTGGCCAGTCCCTAACACCCCAAATACCCAAGTAAAATTCTCAAGTTACACTTCAAGTCTAGGTCCCAATTTTCCGAAAAGTTATCAAACCGCTTTCAAGAGAGGGCGCAATGTTAAAACAAAAACTTTCAATCACCACCTATGTTTTCCTAATCTCCGCCAGTGTCGTGTGGCCAAGTGCTGCGGCTTTGGCGGGTGGAGCGGATACCTACTGTCCAGATCATTTTCCGGGTTCAGGTCAAGTCACTTACCCGTTGCAGAATGGTCAACAAAAAGTTGTGTGTCAGGTCGCAGGAAGTAAAAACTCAGTCGGAACAGCAGTGATAGGACCCGATGGTTCCGAAGTTTTTACGCCAGGGAAGGACTTTAAAGGTTGGAATGAAAATTATTCCTCACAAGCGGCAGGCAGTGGAAAAAGCAAAGCTGGAGATAAAGTTGTAGATCCTGAACAAAGATACGCTGATCCAGGGGGGGCAAAAAATGCAACGTGCGACGAAGGTCACACATACAATTCTGTCTCAGGAATGTGTCAGGGCAAGGATGCGGACGGCAACACTACATCCTATGTCCCCGATGCCGACACCAAACAAAATCTGAATCCGAATGTGCAAAATGATAAAGGCGACTTCTACACAGTTTACAAAGATCCAAATGGTAAAGAATTAACTCCCCAACAGGCGGTCGAGGCCTTCAATAAAGGACAAGCCGTGCGGAGCTGTGATGTGAATGGAGGCAAAGAAGATTGCTATAAATCACATTCAGATGATTTCAAACAGGATCCTCGGATTGCGGGAACTTGCGAAGGTCTTGAGGGTAGTGACCTGAACACTTGTCTCCAAACTGTTGGCGGCGGACCAACTCGCGAAGGAATGGCTGGGGACGGAAGCTCAGCTGCCGCAGGTGCAGCCGGCGGCGCTGCTGCGGCAGGTGGTTCGGCTCTCATGGCTGCGGGCTCTGCACTTAAACCTGGTGGTTTTCCAAATATCGATCCACAAATTGCAACAGTGGCCACTCGCACCCAAATGGTTTGTGACCCTCTCGGATCAGCTCTCGGAGGGCTCTCCTCAATTATGGGAATCGGCGGTGTCGGTGGTGCAATCGCTTCTGGAGCGGTCACCGGAGGCGCAATGGCGGTCGTCAATAAATGGAAAGGCGGCTCAGCAAGTGGTGCTAATGCACCAAACTATTCTGATTTAAATATGCGTGCCGGATTCGCCCGAACCAACAAAAATCAAACCGATCTGAACGCAGTAAAAACCGAGTGGGAGGGACGCAACAGCTCTGCCCGTGAAATGTGCGATAAGGCGGAAAAAGCAGCCAAGTTCACCGAAAACTTGAACAAAGTTTACGCCGGCGCCTGTAGCGCAGCTTTAACCTACGCTGGAGTTCAATACCTCTCTATTCAAAGTCAAATTACTGCCGAGACAGCTTCAGCCTCAGCAACTGGGGCAGGCGCACCCGCGGCCAATCTCATGGCTTCAGTTAGCCAATCCAATTTAGCCATGGTGGGTAAGAAGGCCGGCTTCTATGCTCTGTCAGTGGCAACTGCAGTCAAAGCCATGCAACAGGCAAAAGCAGCACAGGCGCAATCGAAGGCCGTTTGTGCCTCTCTAGCTCCTGCCATCGACACCACACTTGCCGATTCCGCAGCTCCAGACCCGAATGATTGCACCAAAGAGCCCGCAAAGAGCAGCATGGCCTGTTTGTGTAAAGATGCGCTTTTCAAGGACAATGCATTTTGCAAATCGGTGAACAACGGTGCACCTCCCCCAGGATTTACTGCCACCAACAGCCCAACCGGCACACCTGGAGGCAATGGCGGATTCGGGGACGGAGACCCAGCAGATCCGAATGCAAACATCATTGATGCTAAACCAAATGATCCATTCACCTACGCAGGAGCAGCTAACCCGGGTGCGGGAGGCGGCCTCGGTGGCGGCGGCAGTGGCGGCCCCATGTCTCCGAATGCAGCCGCTGGGGATCCGAACGCAGGCAATCAGTCCATCCTAGGTGGAGTAGGAACAGGTAACGGTTCGTATGGCTACGGCGGAGGCGGTGGATTTCTTTCACGCGTTGGAAGTATGCTTGGTTTCGGGCCGAAAAAAGACATGAATTTAGCAAAGTATTTGCCCAAGAAAAATCGCGGTCCAGCGGGGCTCGCCGTGAAAGACGGAGTCACCGGATCGCATGGCCCGAGTTTGTGGCAAAAACTTTCGATCTCGTATCAGAAAAAACAACCTGAAATGATGAAGTGAGGACCGCAATGAAACCAGTGAATCAAAAAAAATCTGTTTTCTCGGCGCACCCTCCCTTGGCGACAGCTTCAGGATTCTCAAAGGCAGGCTTGGCAGCTCGTAGTGCCAGGATTGCTGTTGTCGTGAGTCTGCTTCTCTCCGGTTTTCCGTTAAGTGCAAATGCTGAAACTGGAGGTGGCGGCGGAGTTAGTCCCACCCCGGTGAAAGCCCCGGCCACATCAGTTGTACAGAGCGAAAAACAAAAAGAAGCTGCGGCACGTGCTGCCGAAGCGGCGGCGGCCGCTGCTGCCAAGAAGAAGCAATTCAATGAAACCATGGACGCTTATCAAAGCTCGGTAGACAAATTGACAGCGCAGTACCATGAGCTTCAAGGCAAATATGACCACTGCCGAGATGATTATGCTAGTAAACTCAGATTCGTTCAGCGCTGTACTGCACTCACGATGGGGATGTGTGCTCCGTTTTTTCTGGCTCTCAGATGGTATCGCAGTAAGCATCCATGCAATCAATTCTCTGACGGGGCCGACCAGGTCTATAAAGCTCTGACTGAGCTCAAGGGGTCACGACCGGATTTCGATTTTGCTTCGGACTTCCCGAGTATGGCAGACCTTGATAACACTCCAATCCCTGAAATTCCGGTTGAAGACACTTGTCCGGCGGGCACGACTTGCACCGGTGTAGCCGGTCCAACAGGCCCAACTGGTGAGGGCACCGGCGGCGCAGGTCACACCTTGCCCAACGGCCCCAATCCAGGTGCCGGTGGGGACGGAGGCAACTCGATCAAACCGTCGGCCTTTGGGTCTCGAGGATACGGCGCAGGTGGATCCGCGGGTGGCTCCGGCGGAGGCCTAGGAGCGGGAGGAGGCGCAGGCCTCGGTTCGGGCTTTGGAAACTCAATGACGGGCAACGGAGCTGACCCTGCGGCAACAACTCCACTTGTGGGCGCAGCGGCTGCCAAAGGCAAAGATCTGTCATTCGGCGGCGGAGGAGGCTCAATCGGTGGCGGCGGTCGTGGTGGCGGCATCGGCGGGGACGGAGGCGCTGGATTTGATCCAAATTATGGTGCGGGTGGCGCAGGCGGAAAGCGTGCTCCAGCTTCTGTCGCAGGGCTGTCTAAAAAACTTAAATCAGGAGAGTCGATAGGCGTACAGGGAGACAATATTTTTCAAATGATCACAAGAACTTACCAAGAAAAAACCAAACAAAATTCATTTAATACCAGTCCCTAATTTTGGGGACGGAGCCACCGATGCCGGTGGCTCTTCCAAAAGAGCTCACGGGCAAGAACCAAAAACTACTTTGGCATCACAATTCGATCTACGACCACGGCACCGGACGCGATGTTTGCGCCTGGCATGAGAATCACATTTTTAATTCGAGCACCAGGACCAACAAAACTGTTCGGCCCCAATACGCACTCTCCTCCGACAACTACACCATCACAGATTTCGGCCGCATTACCGACTACCACAGCGGCATTTTCGTTAAATTGAGCGGATGCCGAAATGCGGGCTCCGTCCCCTCGAAATAGTCTTTTAATTGGTTGATTTTGCGGGGTATTTTGAAGTGCAGCCACCACCAAATCCGCCCCAGAATCGCCTGCCAAACCCCCGAGCTCCGTCCCCTTAGGTTTCCCTGCAATCGGGTGTTTATCCACACTCCAATGCCGACGAAATACTGCGCTCAACGCCGGGTGCGGTGGCCACACAAACTGCTGCAAACACACCCGCGAAGCATGCAAAAAATCAGTCGGATTTCCAGTTTCAAACCAATCCAACTCCTCTTCGAACGCCAAAACTTTTTCCCCATTCCGAATTCCGGCCATCACCCCATCATACAAAATATTACTCTCGCCATCAGGTAGGTAACGAAATATCCGCGAACTCAAACACATCACACCAACATAGTGCAAACCCACCGAGACTCCGTCCCCCAAAGCACCGTCCCCAGCCGGAGGACATTTTCCGAAGCCAAGAACCCGATGCTCCCCATCACACCAAACCCCACCAAATTTGGCTCCGACCTCATGATGTCGCATAACCAAAAGTGTTGCCAAAGCACCAGTCTCCCGATGCCTCTCCACCAACCGAGACAGACATCGTGACTGACGTGGCAAAATGACCTCGTCACCATTCGCAAGCAAAAAATTTTCTTCACCTTCAAGCCACTCCCGCGCCTTCCAAACAGCTCCTCCGCTTCCCAAAATTTGTGCTGCCTCATTTGAAATTTGCACAGAGTTATCCACAATCCGACAGAGTTCCACGATTTGCTCAGGCAGATGATGAATATTCACCACCACTTCCGTCAAACCCACCTCACGCATCAATTCATAGCTATAAAAAAACAATGGAACATTTAAAAATGGAATCGCTGGCTTCGGCCACCTATCAGTCAATGGTCTCAGACGCGTGCCCAATCCCGCAGCCAAAATCATGGCCTTCATAGGTCATCAAACTTTCGATCATAGATACCGTAATCAGAAAGTACCGCATTGAATTCCGCAAACTCAGAGAATTTCTCAAGACTCTTTTTCACCGTCTGCAAAGTTTGATGAATGTACTTCAAATACCTTGTGTCTTGCCGCAAGCAATAAAAACTCGAAAAACTTCCGCAGGCTTTAAAACACCTTTGCACGGTTTGCATTTCAAAAATGTGATTGAACTTTTCACGAGACACATCCATCAAATGACCAACCGACTTAAACTCCGATCGGCGCTCAAGATAATATCCCAACAAAGCCTCGCACATTTGTTCATCCAAATTCACATAAGAATCCCGCAGCAGACTGACCAAATCATACTGAACTGCGCCCATGCGTGCATCCTGAAAATCAATTACCCTTAGCTTACCGAGCTTCAGCATCACGTTGCGAGAGTGGTAATCTCGATGAGCAATAAACTTTGTTTCTGCATCTAGCGTCTGGCAAATTTTAAGAAATACACGATCCAATGCCTTCGCTTCAACACTAGTCAACTTCACCTGAGAAAGACCCACAATTAGGTGATCGCGACCATAATTCATTTCCCACAAAAGTTTTTCTGTATCAAATGCGATTCCAAACGCCACGCAGTCCGAACGATCAAACGTTGCCGGGTAGTGTATTTTGATTAACTCATCAACGGCTTGTTTATAATAGGGAAGCACCAACTGTTGATTTTGACTCTCCCAAAATTTTCTCTCTAGGGTTAAATCACCCAAATCCTCGAGCAACACTAATCCTCGGGCCGGATCTTTAGCAATCACCTGAGGAACACGCACATCATGCTTGGCAAAATGATCGCGCACATTCAAAAACGGATATCGACCATTGTCTTCAAACGGGTCCCAGGCCATCAACACCCAAGTTTCATCGCCCGCAATCGCGCGAAAATATTTTCTATTTGAAGCATCACCGGCAAGTGGATGAATCGTCACATCTTTTAACTTCAGACTCGCTCGCACAAACTCTGAATATATTGGCAAACTTTCGACCATGACTCAACTCCCTCAGTTCGATGCAATGACTGTGTCTCGAAAAACACACTCTCGGCCTGAAGTTTTCATGCTCGCAAAAATAATCGCGAAAGGCAAATCACCTACGCCTTAGGTCCTGATCGTGACGCGCGAATCTCGACGCCTTCAATGGACATAACTTAAGTCACGCTTTGAACGAAATTTTTCAAAATCAATGGTCGCAGCCAACGGTCTCTGCGGAGAGTCCTCATTCATCAACCTTAGAGCCGCAGACACCAATGCCGACGTACTCTCACCCTTTGATCTCATCTCGAGACTCTTCACACGAATTTTCGCCAAAAGATTTTGACTCAAGCGACCCTCATCACACAACTTTTCAGGACTAACACTGGTCGACGCAATTATTTGCGTCGAATCTGCCTGAACAGGAGAAGCCAAAAACCGTGCAATTACATTTTGTTGCCCAAGCGAGAGCTCCTCAATATTTGGAATGAAAACTGTCATCATTCCTAACTCAGATAAGTTCTCAGGTGCTGCAAACACATCAGCGCTCAAGTCTCGTGAACTCACAAATGCAATTCGATTCGAGAGATGATGAATCTCAAGCGCCAGCCTTTGAACTGGAAATTCCGAATCACAATGTATCAACATTGGTTCAAGACAGATTGGATCGATCTTCTCATCGCTTTCCACATCGAACAACGTATCCATCCATGAGTCCAACTGTAAAACTTCAGATTTTCGTGGAGCCTCTGTCATTGAAATTACATTCGGAGAAGAAATCTGTTTTTCTAACACAGACTCAATACTCCTCAGGTCCCGGGCCCTGCTTTGCAATTCGCTAAGATCATTCAAAACAAATCCAAGTAAGTCCGAAACTTTTGTAACCGTATCCAATACATCGACATCATTTTCTTGGATTCCAGTCACGATCGCCAAGCCCTCAATTTCACCCCGCCGACAAACTGGAAAGCCAAATTGTTTGGTACTTTGATTCACCAGATAGGCCGGATAGGTCCGATTCGACTCAGAGAATACCGTAATATCAGCAATGCGCCAGTCAGTTGACCCACGCAAATCTTCAATTTCAGCAAATTCAAAACTGATTTTGAACATTCCCCCTAAGACTCTATTCAGACGCTCAACGATTGTCTCCATATTGCTTCCCCTCAATAAAGACATGTAAAAATACGTTGTGTCCCGAAGAAGAGACCCTCACCACTTCTCTCGACCACAAATTTGCTAACCCAATTCTCATCAAATTAGCAAAACTATGGCGGGACACAACTCACCCTCACAGATCTATTAGGCAATTCGCGTGCCGCACTTCCAGAAATTGAAGTTTTGCATTTTCAATTTGTTCATCGCCCTACAAAGTATTGATATTTCGAACCAAATTTTTACCCCTCGATATATTTGTAAACAAATCTGAAAATAGTTCATCGCGAATCCACAGCCAATTTGCGCGAAAAACAATAGCTATCAATTAGACACTTTAGAAAAAACAACTGACTGAAATGTCTCCTCCGATATTTCGAACAATCAAATTGATCACTCACTTAAAAAACCTGACATCAAGACTGCTCAATAATTCATATAAAACACGAAAGCCCACTTCATTGTTGGGCAAGGGAGAGCAATAAAAATTCACGACTCGATCACAATCACCAGACTCGACCATAGTCGATGACAAAAAAATGCGCGCCCAAAATCAAAAACAATTTGCCATCCTAAGTTGCGCATTTTCTTTCGCCATGATGAAATTACTTAGGGCATTTTTCAGAGATCAAAATACCTGTGGCGAAAGCTTCACCTAAAACAAACCTCTGATCGGGCCTTTTTCTCTTTTAACTAATACTTCGAGGTCTTTGTGCAACATCAGGTCGGACAGCAACTCATCATCGGCATATCAGGTCACTCGCTCCAAAAAGAGGAAACCGAGTTTATAATTAGAAACAATATCGGTGGAGTTGTGCTCTTCTCTAGAAACATTGCAAACCCTGAACAAGTGCGCAACCTTTGCGCAGAGATTCAATCCCTTAGATTTAAAATGCCAGATAAACAGCCTTTATTTATTGGAGTCGATCAAGAAGGTGGCAGAGTGGCACGTCTCAAATCACCTTTCACGGTTTGGCCAGCAATGCAAAAAATAGGCGCTCTGGATTCTACTTCCGTTGCCTTTAAGGTCGGCAATGTCATTGGTACTGAGCTCAAAGCTGTAGGCATTAATTTAGATTTCGCTCCATGCGCTGACATTTTAACCAATCCAACAAACACAGCGATAGGCGATCGCTCCTTCGGCTCAGATCCCGAAGTCGTCGCTCGAATTGCGTCTGCGATGGCAAGAGGATTTATCAAAGCCGATGTCATTCCGTGTATCAAACACTTTCCTGGCCATGGAAACACCATTGTCGACAGTCACTTTGAACTTCCCATAGAAGAAAAATCTCTAGAAGAACTCGATGCTGTTGAACTGATACCCTTCAGAAAAGCGCTACGCACCAAACTCGACTTTTTGATGTTCGCACACATCAAGTATCCCAAAATTGATCCCGTGTGGCCTGCGACACTTTCTCCGAAATTTGTGGAGATTGCCAGGCAAAATCTCAAGTACCGAAATTTGATTATTACTGACGATCTCGACATGAAAGCTCTTACCAGCAACTACGACAAAAAGGCCATTGCCATTCAAGCCATTTCTGCCGGCGCCAATATTCTTCTTTATTGCAACGAACCTGAAAGCCCTAGACTAGCACTTGAGGGGTTGCACGAGGCCATCAGCTCCGGAAAAATCACCAAGCAAATAATTGAACAAAATTATAAAAAAATTCTTGAAACCAAAAAAGAAAGAATCGCACAGCCGGAACCTCTTTCGGAACAGGAGATGAAGAACATAATTGGACACCCCGACCACCTGCGGCTCGCTCAAGCTATTTCTGATGGTCATGTCCCCGAAGAACTTGTCGGCAACAAAAATGAGAGCTAAACAAGATTCTGTGAAACTACTAATTACATCTCTCATTCTGCTTCCATTAACTTTGTTTGCTCAAGTCAGTGAACAACCCACTGTCATAATTGAAGCAACCCCTTTAAAATCATTTTCCCTTAATTCTGGAGTTTGGGATTCTAAATCTTTTCAATATGACTCCTTAAATTCTGAGAACACCACTCTGGCAGATCGGCTGAGCGCTATCCCTGGGGTACACGCCCGTGAACAAGGGTCTGCGCTCATTTCAATTCGAGGCTCCTCCCAAGCCAACCGGGTACTTGGTATATACAATGATATTCCGTTGAATTTTGCTGACGGCTTTGGTGTTCCATCTCTGCTTTTGCCAGACGAAGTCGTTGGAGAAATGCGTGTTTTCAAGGGACCGGCTTCAGTATTTTTTGGTTCAGCAGCCATGGGTGGAGCTGTACATTATCGCACTCGAGTTTTTGAACGGCCAGCCATTCGCATCGAGGCCGCTGATAGCTCGATGGCGGTAGGAGAGCGGCAAGTTTTTGGAGTCATTCCATTCAGCGTAGGTGAAACTCCAGATAAAAAAATGATGGTTACAGTCTTTAACCAATTCGATCCTGGTTATTTTAAATTTGATTCTCCATCAAAAAATATTTCTGGTAGACGATTCCACAATGACAGCTACACACAAAGGTACACCGTGTGGGGTAAACAAAAGTATGGATCGTTAACTCTTCAAGAAGACGCAATATTAGCACAAAAGATTTTTACGGCACCTGGTCCTGTCGATGCTATCTCGCCTTCTGAAAACAACACTTGGGTTGCGCTTGGTGCCGTAAATGCTCAAACCGCAGTGTCTGATCGCGCCGAGATAAACGTACGCCTATCTTCAGCCTTTACCGAAACCATGTCTGATCCAGATACCGCATCCGAAGCCCGTTCCAACTCAAGTCGAAGTTCGGCTTCATTGAATCACAGGATTGAACTCAGCAACCAAACCGAGCTGCAGACTTTAATCGATTTTAATCATCAAGATTTCAAGGCAAGCTATCTGAGCAACGATCGATACATCGACGACGAAGCTGAATTTGGACAAATTTTGATTTATTCTCCCAACTCAAAATTCACACTTCAACCAGGCTACCGCTGGCTTGCAAAACACTCAGCCTTTGTAACTTCACTCATGGCACGACAGGAAAATGGTGGAATAAAAAAATGGGCAAGTGTCTCGCAGGGAATGCGGCCAGCCTCGCTTTCAGATAAATACGCACAAACCAGTTATTATCGAGGCAATGCAACTCTCAACCCCGAACAGTCAATTCAATATGAGATTGGCTACAGTCTCGATTCCGATCCAAAAGGTTATGAAGAAACTCAAGTCCTCGCAGAAGCAAGTGCTTTCTACACAAAATTTGAAGAGTTATTTTCAAACCAATCAATTTCTCCAGGACTAAACACGAAAATCAACTCTGGCTTGGCACAAAGTTACGGTTGTGATTTTTCGGTTGGCTATCGATATCACGTCACCACAATAGGCTTTGCCTACGCAAAAACTTATGGTGAAACTCTCAATTTGCATCAACCACTCACCCTAACGCCCGAAGATCAGGTGATTGTGACAGTGGCCCAACAATTGGGTCCCATAGTGATCGAAGCAAAAGAAACGCTTTGGAGAAAATTTTTTGATCGCGATTATATTTCAAACTCAATTGTTCAACTCAAAGACTGGAACACCTTTGATCTCAATCTCCGAACCTCTGGTTTTATGAACTGGGAGATCAAAACTGGTGTGCTTAATGTTTTCAATACACCTAAAGAACTTTCTATTGGATATCCAGATCCTCAGAGAAAATTCTACGCCTCAGTACTTCGTTACTTCTAAAAGCAAAGATATGCTCCCCGAGAGAGTCGGGCGGGCGCCCAGCCGTCAGTGAGACTACCTTCAGTGTTTATTTAATTTTAATTCAAGCATTCGGCTCTAAACCAACCTGTCTAGGATATTGACGAATCTCCCATGTTTACATGGCGTTGAGCTTTTTCATTCAGTCCACCCACCGCTATGGTAAAATCACCGGCGCCTTTGGTAAAGGGCCAATACCAAAAGATGGCAAGGGGAGAGAGTATGAATACCGATCTACAAAAACCCAATCACAAAAAGAAAATCTATAGATTTGTCGCACTTTCATTAGTCCTGCACTCACTAGCTGGAGCCAGTATGCTCATTATTTCTTCTCTTGCTAATAAGATTTCTGTTCAGCAGTTGAACGATGGCTCGTCTGCCTCTGGCGGAACTTCGATGGTTCTGGATCTCGATACAAATCTAAATTCCGGAGACGCTGGCGATACGTTGTCCGCGACACCCCCTACGAGTGAGCCCGCAATATCGTCTGCGCCCAAAGAACCCGATTCGACCGCAATTCCGTCGGCAACCATTTCTGCTGCTACGCCAATGGAGGTTCAAAAAGAGAGCGAAAAATTAGACCTACCTGTCGCTTCAAAACCGACCACACAACCCGAAAATTCCAACAAGAAACTCCCCAACAAAACTGCTCAGGCAAAGGAATCTACCAAAACAAAAATTCCTCCAAATAAATCTCAGCCCGGCAAAGACAAACATGCGCCTCTCCTGGCCACAGAAGACGAAAAGATAAAATCGGTTTTGGCCGACAGCTCTTCTGAAATTCCAAGACTTGAAAAAGCAGATGAGACTCCAGAGTCACCAAGAGAAGAGACTGACAATTCCGAAACAGAAGCCCTTGCTGCTTTTCGCGCACAAGCCGATGAATCGGCACGCAAGACAGGTCCATCCAGCAGTCAACGAGCGACGAAACCCACAACATCCAACCCATCAAACGAGGACGACGACCAAAGTGACCAACAGGCCAATCGTAATCAAGCCAAGGGAAGCGGAGAGGCTCTCGGAACTGCGTCTGCCGCTGCGGGCCCCGTAGGTATAGTGCGGGACGGAGACGATCTCATTGAGGCCGACGGCAATCAAATTCCCCATTATCCCGTTCAAGATAGACTGGCCAACAGAGAGGGGACGGTGGTGTTTCTGGCGAAGGTTGAGGAGGATGGAAGCCTGAGCGAAATTCGGTTTCTGAAAAGAAACCCTTCGGCAAGCCTCAACAGCTCCGCTGCGAACGCTTTTAAAAAATACAAATACCTTCCAGGACAGCAGGGATGGATCAGAAAAACCTTCACATTTAATCTGCACGGGGAAGCCGAAGAAATTCCAGGGAAGCTAAAAAGGGAATAAAAAAACGCTGCAATTAAAAATCTGAAAAGTAAGTTGCCAATCAGATTGCTAACCGCAGCGTTTTTAAAAAATCAGCTTTTAAATAATTCTATTTATCGCCGAAAAGTTCTTTAGCAGACTTTGTGCTGCCTTTTGTTCTTAATGCAGCTTTTCGCTTAGACCCAGCTGCAGCACGTTTGTTTCGACGAATTGTTTCAGTTCTTTTTGTTTTTGAAGCCATAACACCCTCAACGCATAAATTTTAAGCAGAAAGCTATGGGTATCAAAGGGGCAACCAGATGTCAATCAAATGGCGAGTTCCACCCTCGACCCGAACATCCTTGTCGAACGAATAATCGAGACTCAACCTCGGCCCCTTGAAAGCAACGCCAAGGGTCAACTTGGATTGATTTTGAGTCTCCAATCCGGCCCAACCCACTCGAAAGACCATCTCGGGTCGGAAAAAGCTCTCCACTCCCAAGCCATAATTCCAGCGTGACAAGCTATCGCGGTCTTGTTTTTTTAAATCAAACCGTACTCTAAAAAAATCCGATAGAATCGCATGAGTGCCAATTACATAGGTCGGAATCAATTTTGCCGCCGCTAGAACATCTCGACGTTGTCCAGAAATAATATTGTTGGCCACAGCGGCGATCCCTAGATGCTCATTTGGAACCCAAAGAACGCCGAGCCCCGCATTGGTCTGCCCATAATGACCTTCATCTCCAATTTGTTGATCAAACATCGCTCGATGAATTGAAACACCATAACTGAGTTGTTCACTAGAACGATGACCTAAGCCAAAGACGAAATCTTTTAACGTGTATTTTGAAGTCTCCGACACCTCAACCGTAGACTGAGAGAAGGCGAGCCCGCCCTGAAAGGGCTTCTCCAGATCTCCATCAACCAGGGCGGCAGCATATTCACGCTTTGAACCGGTGACCGGATGAGTGCCGGCACCAAACGCAAAACTCATTGCGCTTTTTTGAAAGAATCCAAATGTCGCCGGATTTAAGAAGGCCGAGTCTGCACCCGAAACCGCAGCAACACCCGCTTCCCCCAAAGAAACTGTCTCAGCACCCAAAAATGACTGAGCAAACCCTGACGGCAAATTCCAGACAATTGAACCCAAAAATACGCTAGCTAAAACAAGAATTTTATTCATGTCTCAATGATGGAGACAAAGAACAACGTTGGTCAACCTATGGTTGACTGATTCTTACTGAAGAGAATCACAATCGGCGTCACCAACTCGGCAACAAATACTCACAAAGTGACTACAGCTGAAGGGGACGGAGGCATTGCCGTTGCTATCGGGTACCACTGCAAATGGACTACAAGTTTGGGTCACATTATAATTGACCTTCACCCCAGCCTCTCCATAACAGCTCCGACCTGCGGTCGGCTTCTTAGGAACTACACACCGGTTCGCCAAATCAAGAAACCAATCCTCAGTTCTTAAACTTTTTCGAATAAGATTCGTTTTTTTATCACCAATGGCATCAATGCCACGGTTGCAGGCCGCTGAGTTAAGGCCATCGCTCCCTTTTGCATCCGCTGGACGAACAATTTTAAGTTGCAATGAAGCTGGGCATCGCCATCCTTTATTGTAGGATTGGTCTTTACGATCCAGCATATTGAATTCACTCACTGTATCTAACGCATAGGTGGGATACTGAGCATTCACACCCGTAACTGTTGGTTGGCGAAATTTGACATACATCCCCCGGCCATAGACCGAGGACCGCGAAGATCCCACGGCCGCAGATCCATCTCCAAGACTTTCAGGTGATCTTGGCAAACTCCCTTTTTCAACGGACGTCAGAGCCAGAATCCCTCTGCTAGTTAAAAAATTTCGCACGTCATTTCCAAGAATAGCACTCTCGCCAAAAAGCAAGGACCCTTCAAAACGATCGCCTCGTACAGAAACGCTTGGACTGTAGCGAACTGTTTTGTCGGGGTTCTCCACCAGCCATTTGTCAATTTCGTAAGAATCAGAGCTCGCTATAGTTCGATAAAGGTTCGTGAAGTCCTTGCCCAAAACACCTTGTCCAGAGGAAACATACGGAGAATTAAAATCAGCTTGATCACGAAGGGCCAGCTGAAAAACTGTGGAACCATGTGCTGGGCTCAAATTCAAAATTTGAATTTTGTCCTCAAGAGACCGCTTTCCAATTTCGGTCAGATAGTTTGCCTTCACCATCACTCCGCCTGAGCGATACGCCCCTCCACGAAAGGTAAAATAAACCTCTGGGTCGTAGCCACTGCCCAGCTCGTTGCATGACATGTAGGCCAACTGATCAAGTGAGGCATCATAGGCATAGTCTACTTTGTTCGCGACACTTTCGAGGCCACCAGAGTTTCTTGCCATCTTTTGCGAGCAATTTTGAAAGCCAACTACAACTAGACCTAAGATTAGGACTCCAAAAAACGCACGCATTTGTCGTATTGAATTCATAGGTCAACACCTCATCCGTCTTAATTCGTATCGGATCATTTTGAGCGTTTCTTTTGTATTTTTAAAAGATTCCTATAGAGGTCGCCTAGGCCTCTCAAAGTGAAACACTGCTGGCGTTTTTGGCAAATGCTGTTCCAAACTCTATGACCACTCGTATCAGATTGAAACACTTAACCTTGTCAAGGCCATCTGACATGTGGCTTTTTTATAGGATGAAAAAAATCAGAAAAGCCGTCATTCCAGCAGCGGGACTTGGCACCCGATTTCTACCTGCAACCAAAACAGTTCCCAAAGAGATGTTACCGATCATCGATAAGCCCATTATTCTCTTCATCGTTGAGGAGGCCGTCCGCGCAGGAATCGAAGACATTGTCTTAATTGCTGGTCGCCACAAAACTGCAATCGAAGATTTTTTCGACTGCTCCTATGAACTGCAAGACACCCTCGTCAAGCAAGGTAAAATAGCTTGGCTAGAACAGCTCCTACATATTCAAAAGCTTGCGAATATAATCAGCGTACGTCAAAAACAGGCTTTGGGTCTCGGGCATGCCGTTCTTTGTGGACATCCAATTATTGGCAATGAGCCGTTTGCTGTTCTTCTTGGAGACGAAATCATGTGTGCTGGCCCAGGAGAGCGCACAGTTACCGAAGATCTCGCCATTACCTATTCTGAAAACAAAATGTCTGGAGTGGCTATCATGCCAGTTTCAGATTCTGAGGTTTCAAAATATGGAATCATCGAGGGCACCCCAATTTCCGAAAAACAATTTCGAGTTTCAAAATTGATGGAAAAGCCAAGCGCATCTGAGACCAGCAGCCGATGGGCCATGCCCGGTCGCTATGTGTTCGATCCCAAAATTTTCGACTATCTAAAAAATACCAAGCCAGGCAAGAATGGCGAGATACAATTGACCGATGCAATGATCGAGCTGGCCAAAAACGATGGACTTATTGCAACAAAATTTTCTTCGCGACGATTCGATGCCGGAGACAAGTTTGGATTTCTTCAGGCCAATATCGAACTCGGCCTTGAGCACCCAGATCTCGGCACCAAATTTAAAGAATACATAATCGAACTCAGTAAGAGGTTGTCGTGATCAAATTTTTTATTTTGCTCATAGGTTTTACCGTCAGTACCTCTGGTTTTGCCTATATCCCCAGCTCAAAAATGATTTTCAACAGACTTACTGCAAACAGTGGGAAGGGTATTTATCAAATTGATCAAGAGCTTCAAATTCAACTCGACAAAGAATCACTGACCCTAAAAGAACGATGGTGGATCGATGGCGGAGACATTTTGCGAGTATCAATGTCGTCAGCAAAGGGTGGTTCGGACGGCTTTCACTTTGATGCTCTTTACAGAGGACAAAAAAAGATATTTCTCGAGTCACCTGGCCAAGTCAAAACTGCAGCACTTCCAAGCGATTTTACAGAGCAAATTGGTTTTATAAGAAGCCCACAAAATCTTGTCGATTTTTTGATCCTAAATAAAATTTTACCTGCCAATTTAGATAAAGATCGAAAAAGTGTAACTCCCAACAAAAGACAATCAGAAAATTTTGTCAGACTCGCGCGAACAGGTGGTGTCGTGACCTGGGCCTTTGGGGAGCCGAGTCCGCCTACCTCTGACAAAAATTTGCCCGCGTTTTTCGTCGAGCAAGATTCATTTCTATGGCGAAGAATTCGACTAATGAGCCAGGCTGAAATTTCCGTCGATCAATATATGTCAGGCCCTCTAGGACTTCGAATCCCAAAAGAAAAGACCATTTCGTGGGATAACAATACGATTGTGATTAGAACACTTGGTGTACACTCGATTGCTGGAAGTTCTGCGGCACAAATCTTCAATACCTCGGTGATAAGCAATCAAAAAAATGCAAACAAACTGCCGGAGCATCCTACCATCAGGGAGTTTTACTCGAGGTTTCGTTAATGCAAGAGACCTGGAAGGTCGCGGTTGCGGCTCCAATCGATGCACCGCTGACCTATATCAAGCCGGCGGAAATGTGTCTTAAGCGAGGTCAAGCCGTCATTGTTCCACTCGGCGGCCGCAAGGTCGCAGGGGTGGCTATTGGCCCCACCTCGGAGCCTAGTGAATTCAAACTCAAATCCATTACCTCTCTCGACACCGATAGACCTACAATTCCAGAAAATTATATGAGTTGGTTTGAGTGGCTCTCGAGATATTATATTTACCCAATCGGCATGGTCTTCGAACTGGCTTTCCCACCACTTAAGAAAAAAAGTGGGCGCGCAACTCGCAAATCAGCAATTGTTAAAGATACCGAATACAGTTCCGGCCATCGGGATTTAACAGGTGACCAGATCCGTGTTATTGCAGATATTTCGGCCAAAACCGGATTTGCAACCCATCTCCTCCATGGGGTCACCGGATCTGGAAAAACTGAAGTGTATATTCAACTTCTTGAGCAAACTCTGGCAAAGGGCCAACAGGGTCTGGTGCTTGTTCCTGAAATTTCACTGACTCCCCAGTTGATCCACAGATTCTCCGAGAGATTCGGCCAAAAAGTTGCCGTCATCCATTCACATCTCACTCCTCGCGAAAAAACAAATCAATGGTGGGCATTCGCAGATGGAGAAAAACAGATTCTTATCGGGGCTCGTTCGGCATTATTTTGCCCGTCAAAAAATCTTGGCTTAATTATTTTAGACGAAGAACACGAGCCCAGCTTCAAACAAGATGAATCCCTAAGATATCACGCCAGAGATTCGGCAATTATGCTTGGTAAATCGTTAAACTGTCCCGTACTTCTCGGTTCAGCAACGCCCAGCCTAGAAACATGGCAAAACTGTCTTGAAAAAAAGTTCGAACTCCACGAAATGAAAAAACGTGTAGAGGATCGGGCTCTCCCTACAGTAGAAGTTGTCGACTTACGCACTGAACGTGAGAGTCGCAAAGGTTCGCTCGATCAGACCCTTCCATTTTGGCTCAGTGAAACTCTTTATTTGGCACTTTCCGAGAACATTGATCGCAACGAACAATCTGCATTGTTTCTCAATCGCCGAGGCGTCGCACAGTCAGTGACGTGCACATCTTGCGGAAAAACTCCTGAATGTCCAAATTGTGCAGTCACCCTCACACTTCACGGAAAGTCGAATCTTTTGTGTCACTATTGCGACTTTCACGAAACATTAAAAGAAAAATGCAAAGAGTGCAAAACCGGAGAACCAAAAGCAATCGGTGTCGGTACCGAACTTATTGAAAACGATCTCAAAAAACTGTTTCCAAGATGTCGTGTGATTAGAATGGATCGAGATGAAGTTGCAAATCGCGAAGATCTCGAGCGAGCAATAGAAACCATTGAGCAGGGAGAAACTGATTTCATTGTTGGAACCCAAATGATTGCCAAAGGCCTAGATTTTCCAAAACTCACGGTCGTTGGATTGGTTCTCGCGGATGTCGCTTTCAATCTTCCAGACTTCAGAGCATCTGAAAGAAGTTTTCAACTTCTCACCCAAGTAACCGGACGAGCTGGACGTCACCTCAGTGATCGAGCTGGCCGAGTCATCATTCAAACCTACAATCCCGATCATCCCAGCATCCAATTTTCCCAAAAACACGATTATCATGGATTTGCAGAATATGAACTCGGCTTTCGTCGAGCTCTCTCTTACCCTCCAGTAAGTCGCCTCGCACTTTTCAAAATTCAGGGGTTAGATTTAAACAGGGTTGAATCGGCCAGCCAAAAGTTACGACATCGGTCAGATCTGTTGAAAGAAAAGTTTGAAAATTTTCAAACCATAGAAGTACTTGGACCAGCTCCGGCTCCACTAACGAGGCTTCGCGGAATGAATCGTTATCAAATGCTCGTCAAAGGTCCCAATGGCCACCTCATAAATCAGTTTTGTAGGCAAACAATTGGTGATCAATCTTTCCTTCCTCCTGCCGTAAAAGTATCAATTGACATTGACGCTATAAATTTACTTTAACAAAATAACCTCAAGAATTTCTCTTTTCGATCGCCATTTTTAGGCCTACCATTAGTATCTATCGGAGAGAAAAATCGATCATGCTGAAGTCCGTTGAAAAACCACCCAATTGTCCGAATTGTGGTGAAAATAAATCTGAGCTCATTCATCTTGATGTTGGCACCAAACTGCGACTCAAAGAAACTGGCGCAATCGAAGATGCTCCAGATTTTCTTTGCGAGTCCTGTCTCAGAAACGCAAATAAATCTATGTCCCAAGGCGCAAAACTTCGCGCCGAACAAGAGGCAAAAGAACAAAACAGAATCATGCTATGGAAAAACCGAATCGGTTTCGTCAAACAGGGGCGACAACTTCTTGCTGAGAAAAATTATTCGGATGCCGCTGTCTCGTTCGAGAAATATTTAAGAAGCATCGAAATCGTCTTTGAAAAATCCTCGGGAGAGCTGACATCCGAGATGTTCAAAGACGAGGCCCAAAAAAAAGAGCTCACCATTTTGGCCTCTGTTTATTGGGATCTTTTGCGCATTTATGACTCGAGTCCCCGATATCGCGAACGACAAATGAAAGCAGCCGAAAAACTTGCTGATTTTGCAAGATTCACTCCGGTTTACCCAAATCTTATTCGCCAAGCAGAAAAGCAACTCAAGGCTGCAAAAAATTCTGAAGCATACGAGATTTTTTTGCGCAAATCGAATGCACTCCGTCCCCGATGTTTCATCGCCACAGCTGCATTCAGCGGCTATCAGAGTCCAACAGTTATCTCTCTTTGTAGATTTCGTGATGAGAGTCTTCGCAAGTCTCAACTGGGACGTGCCTTTATAGTCTCTTACTATAGGATTTCACCTTCGATTGCGAAAACTTTAGACCGCAACCAATGGGCTAAGCCCCTCACACGAGTCCTCCTTCGAGCCATAGCGAGATGCGTTGTCAAAAAATCCCTTGAATCACGCGCTCGTCTTGTACAAAGGTAAAAACATGGCACAGATAAAAAGCACCAAGGTACACGAATACGATTCTATTGTTATTGGCTCAGGCTTATCAGGCTTGATCATTGCGCATCAACTTGAAGAAACTGGCCGAAAAGTCGCACTGATTGAGGCGCAAGAGAATGTGGGCGGAACTCACAAATGCCAAAATACACCCTTTGGAGTCATAGGGCAGGGCCTTTGTTTTTATCCAAAAACTGAACTCAGTGAAAGTGTTTTGCCGTGGTTGAAAAAGATATTGAATGACACTCTAGATTTTCAAGAGGAGGAAGTGCCTCCGCTAACTTTTGACAACGGACGCTTCGAACCCTTTGTCAGCTATGGTGACCCCACTCCAGAATCAGCTGCTGAGTTAAATTTCTTCACCCCAAGCCACCGCTACAAACTCTCCTCAGAGCCCCACGATTGGGTGCAGTGGCTCAAGCAGAGCTTTACGGGGGACCTTCTCACTCTATCCCATGTTACTAAGATGCAAGTAGACGACAGCTTTGTTATCGAAATTATCATTAACGGAAACAAACGAATTTCGGCGAGAGAGTACATTTTTTGTGCTAATCCACGACAACTCACACGACTACTTCCGGAAACCCATGTGCCCACACGCCTCAAGCAAAAACTCGCAAAGGGTCATTACTGGACTTCCCTCAACCTGGATCTCGTACACGGACACAAGGTCTCTGATACATCTGCCGTTCATTTACTTCGAGGGGGACAGGACGAGCCATGTGTAGGAGTTTTTCATCCATCCCAAACTATCGACGGAGCTGAATTACAACGTTCTCAATGGACAACTTTCGTTCCGAGTACTCAAACCGATGACAATGAAACAACGGCAGCATTACTTAAAAAAATTAAGCGGCAGATCAAAAGAGCCTATGAAACAGCATTGGATTCCATAAAATTTGAAAAAATCGTGGTAAATCCAGATAGTCATGGCGAAGTTGGCGCTCCACTCGCTGCTGAACTAAAATGGCCAAAACTCGATAACCTTTGGGTTACAAGTGGCTTTTTTGCATCAGAAAGAAATCTCTGGGGACAATTGGCTCAATGCCAAATTGTACTCTCTTCGATCATCGGCATACAACCCTCCGAGCTGGCCTCTGCCGAACTGACAAATCACACAACTGAAGAAGCCAGCGAGATTTCTGCTCACTAGATTTGATTTTGTTGCTTCTTCTATTAACCCTTTGATACTCGCTTTGCAAAATCCTGTGACCTTAATGTGAAGGCCATGAGGTCCAGGAATTTCTCAAGCTGGTTTCAGATTAAACATTTAACCAGTCTTAACGGAAGCTGGATTCTTATTGAATTGAAGCAAATTTGTCTCAATTCTCCGCTGACCACTCAGGTGAGCAGCAGCGTCTCTCCCTCAAATTTACCTAAAAAAAGTTGCCCATTTGTACGACAGCATGTTAAACCAACCTAGCTCAAACTAATGTCACACCTTTCGAACTCCACTGGTCCTCGTAAGAGGGTGGTTATGCGACGGAGCACCGCATGGCCGATCGAAGGGGCGGAAAAACCAGAAAAAAGGGGGAGCCAAATGGCCCAAATTACTATGAAAGAGATGTTGGACGCGGGCGTTCACTTCGGACACCAAACTCAGCGATGGAATCCAAAAATGAAGCCTTACGTGTTCACAGCGCGTGGTGGTATTCACATTATCGATCTTCAAAAAACCGTTGAAGCGGCTAAAGCTGCCGCAGATTTCGTAAAGTCAGTTGCCGCAGAGGGTGGAAAAGCTATTTTTGTTGGAACCAAAAAACAAGCTGTAGAACCAATCCAAGAGTCGGCTCAAAAATGTAACCAGTACTATGTTACTAAGCGCTGGTTGGGCGGAATGCTAACCAACTTCACAACAATCAAAGCAAGTATTGATCGTCTTAAAAAAATTGAGCAAATGCGTGAAAAGGGCGAGCTTGAGCTTTTCTCAAAAAAAGAACGCGCTGGAATCGAAAAAGAGTCGCTTCGCCTAACTGACTATCTCGACGGTATCAAAACCATGAAAGAGGCCCCGTCAGTTATGTTTGTTGTTGATCTTAATAAAGAACACATTGCCGTAGCAGAAGCAAAACGCCTTGGTATACCAGTGGTCGGTATTGCGGACACAAACGTAGATCCTGAGTTGATTGATTACCCAATTCCAGGAAATGATGATGCGATTCGTTCAATCAAATTGTTCTCGAACCTAGTTGCTGAAGCCTTCCTTGAAGGAGCAAAAATTTACGAACAAAAGCTTCGTGAAAAAACTGATAAAGCATCTGACAACGACAAAGATGCCGCAGCAGAAGCCGCTCCAGCACAAAAAAGAGAGCGCACAGAAAAAGGTCCTAAAAAAGCAGGTGGCCCGGCTGTGGTTAAAACAAATAAGACTCGTAAGCTAGTTGCAGCAGGCATGGCTGACGAAGTTGAAATCGCGCAAGAACTTGAAGAAGCGGTCGCTTCAAAAGAAGACAATAACTAGAATAACTTCCTAAGGCATCGGAACCCCGGTGCCTTTTTATTTTTCGAAAACGAGAGGGGATTTGTATGGCTATTACTGCCGCAATGGTAAAAGAGCTACGTGATAAAACAAATGCGGGAATGCTTGATTGCAAAAAAGCACTCGAAGAATGTGGTGCCAACTTTGAACAAGCCGTTGATTGGTTGAGAAAAAAAGGCCTCAGTTCTGCAGCAAAGAAAACAGGACGATTGGCTTCAGAAGGTGTGATTGAAGCATACATTCACGGTGAAGGTCGAATCGGCGTATTACTCGAGGTTAACTCAGAAACAGATTTCGTCGCCCGTAACGAGGCATTTCGCGCATTCGTACGCGACATTGCGCTTCACATTGCTGCAGCCAATCCTGTGTCTGTATCATCTGCCGATGTCCCTGCTGAAATGGTAAATCGTGAACGCGAAGTCCTCATCGGCAAGAACAAAGAATCTGGAAAAAAACCTGAAATGATTGAAAAAATCGTTGAGGGGCAAATAAAAAAATGGTTTGCAGAAAATTGCCTTCTTGAGCAGCCTTTTGTTAAAAATCCTGACATCACTGTTGGGGATTACTTGAAGGATGTTATTGCCAAAATTGGTGAAAACATCGTTGTTCGCCGTTTTGTACGATACGAGCTTGGTGAAGGTCTTGAAAAACGACAGGACAACTTCGCAGAAGAAGTTGCAGCACAAGTAAAAGGGTAATCAATTGGGTAATCCAAAATATAAACGTATTTTGTTAAAATTGAGTGGTGAAGCCTTGGCTGGCGACCAAGGTTACGGAATTAACACCACAGTCATTAGTCAAATCGCAGAAGGTGTAGCTGTTGCCCACAAAACCGGTGTCGAAATTGGGATTGTGATTGGCGGCGGCAACATTTTCAGAGGGGTTGCTGCCTCTGCAAATGGTATGGATAGAGCCAGCTCTGATTACATGGGAATGCTTGCAACATGTATCAATGCACTAGCATTACAAGATGCCCTAGAAAAAGCTAATGTCTATACCCGAGTTCAATCAGCAATCGATATGGCCGAAATAGCCGAGCCATATATTCGAAGACGTGCAATTCGCCATTTAGAGAAAAAACGTGTAGTTATTTTTGCCGCAGGAACCGGTAATCCCTACTTTACGACCGATACTGCCGCTGCATTAAGAGCCATGGAGATCGATGCGGAAGTCATTATGAAGGCCACTAAGGTAAATGGCTTTTATGACAAAGATCCCGTAAAACATTCTGATGCTGTCATGTTTGATGAACTTTCATACATCGAGGTACTCAATCGAAGACTCAATGTCATGGACTCCACAGCGATTAGTCTTTGTATGGACAATTCATTACCAATAATTACTTTTAACCTAAAGGACCCCAATAATATATTTCGTGTTGTAATGGGCGAAAAAGTTGGAACACTAGTAAAGTAATCCAGGAGAATTTCATGGTAAACGAGATCAAAAGCACTGCTAAAGATGGAATGGAAAAGGCGCTTGTAGCCTTGGCAAATGAACTTAAAAAGATTCGAACAGGTCGGGCAAATGTGTCAATGGTGGATAACGTAAAGGTGAATTATTACGGCACTCTCACTCCACTTAGTCAGGTTGGATCGGTTTCAACTCCCGATGCAAAAACAATCCTGATCAGCCCTTGGGAGTCTTCACTGCTCAAAGAGATTGAAGCTGGGATTTTGAAAAGCGATGTCGGTATGAGCCCAGTTAACGACGGAAAAGTCATTCGCCTGAAAGTACCTGAACTAACTGAGCAACGTCGAAAAGACTTGGTGAAATCAATGAAGAAACATGTCGAGGACGCTAAAGTTGCGGTTCGAATGGTTCGCAGAGATGCAAACGACCATCTAAAAACAGCATTGAAAGACAAAAAGATTTCCGAGGACGAGAACAAACGCATTCAAGAGGATGTCCAAAAACAAACAGATCAGTATATTGAGAAAGTCGACAAAATGGCTGCCGACAAAGAAAAAGACCTAATGACCTTCTAAGTTTTTGGAGCATTTCTTGGATTTACCTCAACACCTCGCAATTATAATGGATGGCAATGGTCGATGGGCACAAAAGCTTGGTCGCCCCAGGACATTTGGTCATCTGCGAGGCGCACGGATCGCAAAGAAGGTAATTGAGACTTGCGCCGAAATGGGTGTGAAGCGGCTTACACTTTATGCTTTCAGTACCGAGAATTGGTTACGCCCTGAATCTGAAGTTAGCTTTTTAATGAGCCTACTTGGTCGACACTTAAATCGTGAGCGGGCCAATCTAATGAAAAATAAAATTCGCTTTTCGACAATTGGAGATCTTAGCAGATTGCCGACTTCCGTTGTCAAAGAGGTGGAAAAAACTGTCTCAGCCACTGAAAATTGTTCTGGAATGGAACTCGTGTTTGCCCTTAGCTATGGCGGACGGCAAGAGATCACAGATGCCGTACGCGCAATTGCATCGTCTGTCAAAAATGGATCTCTTGATTTAGATCAGATTTCGGAATCCCTTGTCTCGCATTCTTTGCAATGTAACATGGACGTAGATTTGATGATTCGCACAAGCGGCGAGTGTCGCCTTAGCGGATTCCTGCCTTGGCAATCGACATATGCCGAACTTTATTTTACGCAAACTCTTTGGCCAGACTTTTCTGTTGATGAACTGTGGAGAGCATTTGAGTTTTACTCTTCTCGCCAACGTCGGTTCGGGAAAACCTCTTCCCAAGTCGAGGCGTCTCTGACACAATCTCAATTGTGAGATTAAGATTATTTTCAGCATTAGTAGCTTTGATTTTACTTGGCTTTGCAACTTGGGTCGGCGGACCAAGTGGTCTGTTAGCTATTGCACTCTTAGTTGTAATGGGTGCATCTTATGAATACTCAAGATTAGTATTCAACTCTCCCGGAAAGTCTCAGTTTCTCACTTGGATTTTTATGGGTATCAATGGGATGGTTTTAAGTGTTGGAGTCCTGAGCTTCAATCTACTGTCTGTCATTTTTGCGACACTCATTGTATTGATTTTTGTGGTGTCACTTCTTGCCGTTCAAACAGAAGAAGACCTGGCCCCTATGCTTAAGTTTCAATCAACGGCTGCACTTGGGGTCGTGTATTGTGGTATTTTTCCAGTTTTTGCGATTCGGTTACTTTTAGTCCATCATGCATTTGTTTTCTTTTTTGGCCTTCTAGCGATTGTTTTTTCCGGGGATACCCTTGCTTATTTGACAGGACGTTTTTGGGGTCGGCATCGTCTACTTAGTCCAGTGTCTCCCAAAAAGACCGTTGAGGGTGCCATTGGGGGTCTTGTCGGATCGGCCCTGTCTGGTGGTGCACTTTCTTACTTTCTCTCCGGACCAACAAACATCTATTTGCTGGTCGGGGTGGGACTGTTGACAGGAATGGCTGCGCAATTTGGAGATCTTTTTGAGTCGCTTCTCAAAAGAGTAGCCAAGGTTAAGGATTCGGGATCCATTATGCCGGGACACGGAGGATTGCTTGATAGAATCGACGGAGTCTATTTCGGCGCCCCAATCTTTTACCTGCTTCTAAATCTTCTCAATTTTCTCAACTGAACCCACCGACCTCAAAGTAGATAAACTTCATGATATTCCAGACCACTGCTATAGGCTGTCATTTTTCTCGACACAGGACCAGAATTGCTCACATGTTTAGGAGCACCACACAAATACAGGATTGAATTTAACAAAAAATAGATGGCTGAACTCCACGCAAATCTTTAGAATTAAGGAACTATGGAAATATTCAGTTCAATCATTCAAAAAATTTCTTCAATGGCACCAAACGCAGTATCTGCAATTCTCCCGATGATCATCTTGTTGGGTCTCTTGATCTTTGTTCATGAGATGGGACACTTTTTGGTAGCCAAATATAACAACGTGAAAGTTGAAACCTTCAGTCTTGGATTTGGCCCCAAAATATTTCAATTCACGAGAGGCGGTACAGTCTACGCAATTTCGGCTCTACCGCTCGGCGGTTATGTCAAAATGTATGGTGATGATCCAACAGCCGACATTCCCCCTGAAATGCGAGCCGTGTCTTTCACGCATAAACCAGTGGGACAGAGAATCGCCGTTGTTTTGGCTGGCCCCTTGATGAACTTCTTTTTTGCAGTGCTTGTATTTATGATCATCGCTTTTGTCGGGGAACCAACTCTTAAACCTGTTTTAGGAGACATTGAACCAACATCAACTGCAGCCAAGATGGGTTTTCGCTCGGGCGATCGAATTGTATCTATCGATAGCAAAACCATAGAGACATGGGATGAAATGGCGACAGCGTTGGATGAAAAAGTGGGTTCACAAATACCCGTGGAAGTCGAAAGAGAGTCATTCAACAGCAGTCCAACTAAAACAACTGAACGAATCATGGCTTCACCAATTTTAGCTGCAAATAAAAATGTTTTGGCTTGGAAAAAACAGATTGGTGATATTGACGGTTTGACCTATTTTTCGAGGGCAAGTGTTGTGGGAGTTATCGAATCATCGTTGGCCTTTAAGGCAGGGCTTCGCACGGGCGATGTTGTGGTTGCTGTGGACGGTGTTGCAATCGAAAAGTGGAGACAGCTTGAGGGCATTGTTGCCTCCTCAATCGAAAAGAAAATTTCAAAAATATCACTGACGGTTCTGAGAGACGCCGGACCAAGCAAAGATCCGATCAAGAACGACATTTCCGTAGAGGTTTCATCGATAAAACCCACACCAATCGATATCTTATCGCAAATTGGCATCGAGAATCCAAGTCTCTATTTGGCTGGCATTGAGGCTAATTCACCTGCTGACAAAAGCGGTCTTAAAAAGGGAGACAAACTTCTTTCAATTAATGGTGAAGTGATTGCAAGTTTCGATACTATAGCCAATCGAGTGAAGAACTTTAAAGCAGAAAATGGACCATTCAAACTTGAGGTACTTCGAAATTCTAAGGTGGAAAAAATTGAAGTGAGCCCAAGAATCAAGGAGCGCACAAGCCCTCTTGGAAAAGATGAAAAAAAATATGAAATTGGAATTCAGCCTTTGATAATGGATGCTCCACCCGCAACGTTCAAGCGATCAACCGCAAATCCTTTTCTCGCTCTCGAGCACGGTTTTTCGCAGACCCTCAAATGGTCAGGAATTACGGTGATGAGTTTTGTTCGCCTCATACAGGCAGAAGTTTCTGCAAAAAATATTGGAGGATTTATTTCGATTGGCCAAATGGCTAAAAAATCGTGGGACTCGGGTCTTTCGCAGTTTCTGCATGTCATGGGTATTATTTCAATTAACCTATTTATCATCAATTTGTTTCCAGTACCGGTTCTGGATGGCGGACATCTTCTGTTTTTTTCAATCGAAGCACTTAGAGGCGCTCCGTTGAGTATGCGAAAAATGGAAATCGCTCAGCAAATTGGTTTGATCTTACTTCTTGGCTTAATGGTATTTGCTTTGTTTAACGACGTTACGCGAATTTTTAGTTAAATGAAACTACTAGCAATTGAGACCTCATCTGATTTTGGCAGCGTCGCTTTACTTGGTGACGCAGGAATAATCGGCGAGGTCTCATGGTGTAGAGAGAAGTCTCATAGCGAGCTTCTTTCAATGAAGATTGCACATCTATTAGAAACCTACTCTCAGGACCTATCAAAAATTACCAATCTGACTGTTGGAATTGGACCAGGAAGTTTTACTGGCATTCGTGTCGCGGTAAATGCTGCACGCACCCTGAGTTATGCGCTGAATATCCCATGCTCGCCTTTCTCCACACATGAAGTGCTTACATTCGCCAATGGAATGCATAAAGAGCCAATTCTCTCATTGGTCCCTGCACATCGAAATTTGGTCTATGTCTCAATTGGACGAATCAATTCTCTCAATGAAATTGAAACTCTTTTTGCGCCGGCAGCAATTGAGATTGATCACCTTCCGGAACTCGTGAACTCACCAATGATCTGCGTTGGCGAGGGATTTGGCGAGTGGAACGACGTGTTTGCTCCTGAACTTAGGGCCAATCTGCTTAGACCCAAAGGTTCAGTTGATGTCCCCAAAGCAAGTGTTCTCGCTCAAATGGCTGTATTAAATATGCCCTCACGCCCGCCGATAGGCTGGAAATCGATCCAAGGCCTTTATATCCGCGGATCTGAAGCCGAAGAGAAGCTCAGAGATGGAACTTTGCAACAACAAATAAAAATAGTTTAGTAGCATGATGCTTAATATGAATTATAAATCGACGGTTCACAGAAAAAATTCTCATGGCAACCTGGAGGGCTCTCAATTGTGGGCCATAGGTGGCGGTAAAGGCGGCATAGGCAAAAGCTTTATCAGCTCAAGTCTGGCGATTACCCTTGCCCGAATGGGCATTCCGGTGACTTTGGTTGATCTAGATTTGGGAAGCGCCAATCTTCATACCAGTCTCGGCATTTCGCCTCCTCAAGCCAGCTTAACTGATTTCATTTCTCGCAGGGTCAGTCGATTACGAGAAGTGTCTGTTGCAACGACAATTCCAAACTTAAACTTCATTAGTGGCTTCAATGATGCACTCAATGTTGCTGATCTTAAAGGTACTGAGAAAGACCATCTTATTCATTCGCTCCGTTCGCTTTCGACTCCCTATGTGATTTTGGATTTGGGAGCAGGAACAGGAGAAAATACACTCGACTTTTTTCTTGAAGCAGATCGAAAGGTCGTAACAGTGGTCCCAGAGCCAACGAGCGTGGAAAATGCCTATCGATTTATCAAATCTGCATTTTACAGAAAACTTAAATCTCTTGAGTCACAATTTGGAATTGAATCCATAATTGACGCGGCAATGGATTCACATAACAACCTTGGGATAAAATCGCCCGCAGATTTGATTCGATTCATCAAAAGAACTAATCCCGAAGCCGGAAGTCAACTTGAGCAAAAAATTGCAGAGTTCCACTTGCACCTTCTACTTAATCAAATTCGAACAAGAGCAGATATCGATCTCGGACAATCAATGGTGAGTGTGTGTCGAAAATACTTTGGGGTCTCTGCTGATTATCTTGGGTATATCGATCACGACAATGCTGTATGGCAGTCACTACGTAAAAAACGTCCGTTGCTTATTGAGCATCCTTATAGCAGTATAGTTGGACAGTTCACTAACGTAACAAAGAACCTAATGAATACCGAGAGCTTTAAGGCTGTTGTATAATATGAGTAACATTCGCAATGACACCAATTACTATGAGGTTCTAGAGGTTCCAGAAGATGCACCTCAGACTGAGGTGCATAGAGCATATCAATTGGCAAAAGCGACCTACTCACAAGATAATCCTGCCCTATACAGTATGTTTAGTCCTGAAGAGGCCAGAGAACTTCTTCGACTTATTGAAGAGGCCTACTCGGTTTTGGGAAATCCTGGATTGAGAAAGCAATACGATCTAGGATTGCGACGCCTTCAAAGCCCAGCAAGCGCACAACAAAATTATATCAACTCCAATCCAAGGCCCGCTGATTCTGCTGCTGCTCAACGTACACCGATTTCAAATCTTTCAGAGGCCTCAACAAGTGGTCAACGTCAAATCCGTTCGAGTGATGCCAGTGAAGATGTTGTAATTATCAAAAAAAATGTGACCGACACAGCAAATGGAAATGGCCGAACCGCAATCAGTAATTATCATATCGATGCAAAGCTCGAAGTCGAAATTGGTGCTCAAGTTGAGTGTGATGGCGCTTTTTTGCAAAAGGTTCGCCTATATAAGAATATTCCGCTTGAACGTTTGAGCGAGAACACCAGGATTGGTAAAACCTATCTACTTGCACTTGAGGCTAACGATTACAAGTCCTTGCCAGCTCCAGTTTTTACTCGCGGTTTTGTAATTCAAGTCGCAAAAGTATTTGGACTTGATGAAAACAAAGTGGCTACGTCGTACATGAATCTTTATAAGGCAAAACTTGGAAAATAAGAAAAAGGTACTTCGGCACCTTGTGACTCCGGACCAAAATGGAGTGCGTTTGGATAGAATACTTGCGGTTTTGCCAGAGATTGGCTCACGATCACAGGCTGCACGCTTAATCGATTCAGGTGCAGTGACTCTGAATTCCAAAACTTGTAAATCGTCGTTGACAGTAAAAACTAACGACACCTATGTGATTGTTCTCCCTGATGCAGAGCCAAGCACAATTCAACCGTTGAAAATTGATCTAGATGTTGTTTATGAAGATTCGGATCTTATTGTCGTCAATAAACCCGCTGGACTTGTCGTGCACCCAGCTGCGGGTCACAGACAAGATACTCTCGTGAATGCGCTTGTGTGGCATACAGACGAGCTCTCAGTGGGATTCAATGAAAATCGCCCAGGCCTCGTACACCGAATAGACAAGGACACCAGTGGCCTCTTAGTCATTGCCAAAAATGATGAAGCACAGCGATTTTTGGCTGAGCAGTTTAAAAATAAGACTACACATAGAATCTATTATGCTGTGTCGTTTGGACCACTCCGCAACCCTCATGGTACAATCAAGACCTATTTAAGTCGCCACCCAGTCGACCGAAAACGTTTTGCATCACTAAAACTTATCGATCAATCCTCTGAACCAAAAAATGGAAAACTTGCTATCACTCACTATCAGGTAAATAAAGTTCATGCTTCTGGGGTTTCTCTTGTCCAACTTAAACTTGAAACTGGACGTACCCATCAAATTCGAGTGCACTTGAGCGAGTTGGGAAGTCCAATTGTCGGAGACTCATTGTACGGTGCTGACCGACGAGTCAAAAATCTCAAGTCTGTCGCTCTTCGTACAATTATCACCAATATGAATCGCTTTGCTCTTCATGCTGCCGAGCTCGGCTTTGTCCATCCACGCACCAAACAAAATATGCTTTTTAAAATCGATTGGCCGCAAGATTTATTACCTTTGATTGAAGCTTGTGGATTCTTATGATTTCATTGAACAAGATGGAAGTAGAACGACAACAATTGGATTGTGGCACCTTATATTCTTTTTCTACTCAAAATTCCGCCGATAGATATTTGGCATTTTTCGGAAATAAAAACTCCTCGCTTGAAAAAATTAGAGAACAATTTCCTCACCTTAATTTCGTGATTCTTCAACAGACCCACTCTGACATAATGCTAAAAAGTATGCCAAGTGATTCGCTCGCAAATTTTTCACGCGAGGGAGATGCACATTGGACCGAAGAAAAAAATCTTGCTGCTTGTATCCGCACAGCAGATTGTTTACCAATTTTGGTTTTTGATCCGAGATACAGGTGTGTGCTTGGAATTCATGCCGGATGGAAGGGTGTTGCCGCCAGAATTCTTGAAAAATGCCTAAATGAGCTAGTATTAAAAGACAAGCTGTCGCCTTCTTCTACTTCAATTCTATTTGGACCACATATCGTGTTTGAATCATTTGAAGTGAGCAGGGACGTTGCACAGCAATTGCTCCAGGCAATACCAAAAAATGAGGATTCCACAGGTTTCTTCAAGAAAATCAATGATCAAAAAGATCTTGTCGACTTACTTTCAATCTGCAAGGCTCAAGCTCGTCACCAAGGTATTTCCGACGAACATTTTTATACTGAAAACACAGATACTTTGACCAATAACGAATTTTCAAGTTTTCGAAGAGACAAAGAGTCAGCAGGAAGACAGATCAGTTTTATCGCACGCATTTAATATGATGAAATTCAGTCAATCCAAGTGACTCGTCCCTCAGTTTGTCGTGGAGCCTTTGGAGGCTCGTGGTCAGGAAACCCCAATACAACTGCACACAAAAGTTCAAGCTCTCCTCGCTTATACTCTTCAGTATTGTTCACTCCAATAAATTGATCAACTTGGTCTCTTATTTCTAGCGGAGCTCCCATTGTACAACATCCTAGCCCCTCAACTACCGCAGCAAGATTCAAGTTTTCTACAGCCATATACACACTGCCAATACTTGTGTGATATCTTTCTTCTTTATCATTATGTGAATAACAAAGTATTACGACTGGAGCCTCTCCAAGAGTATAAAAGAATCTCTTGGTAAATTCATACAGAGATGGTTTTAACCTTTTCTCCAATACATCCTGAATTCCCAACCAACTTTTTTGTGACAGCTCAAGATAAGCATCACGCTTTTCGCCAGTTAAAACAAAAAATTTCCAGTTTTGTCGGTTTTTCCCCGAAGGAGCCTGCATCGCCGCCTGTAATATTCGAACGATTATTTCGCGTGGGACATCTTGTTTTTTAAACTTGCGAATTGACCTTCTCGAAGACAAAAGCTCATAAAATTTTCGTTTAAATTCCTCATCAAACTCCAATTGAATTCTCCCCCGCGAAACCAACATTATTTCTCTGGCTCACAAGTAGAGGCAACCCAAAACGCTGTGTGTGCCGCAAAACATTTTTGCTCTTTCGGTGTCTCAAATTGAAACATTTCGTCTGTATCACCCAACTGTTCATGGTCTTTACACCTGTATGTGTGTGCACTGCCGATTGTTGGCACTTGGTGTGCTTCGGCATGAGGCATTCAACATAATCTTATGGCTAACCCATTGAATTTATTGTGATCACTACCAGATGCCAGTTCTGCCAAAGAGACGGCACGACTCATGCTTTATATAAAATTGAACGGTTAAAATTGAATGATTGAATTTTTAAATACAAACAAAGGTTTGAACTTACCAGGAGGAACGAAATGAAGTACTTAAAACTAGCAATGCTGGCCGCGGGAATGATTGTAGGAATTGGCTCCGCACATGCCAGCAAATCAATTGGAAGCGATCCCAACGCTGTTGGCGGCGTACAGCTTCCGTGTGAAGCAAAAGTTGCAGGAACAAAAGTTGCGGGTGTTTTGGCACCTGGAGGTCACTCGGCGCGGACGTCAAAACCGACAACCGTTCAAAGTCGCTCTTCAAGCGTAGCTCAATAAGAACAAGGCCTATTGGCCTTGTTCTTTCTGCTTCTCGTATTCTTTGCTGCGAGAGAACTTGAAAAGGCTCGAGTCTGATCGACTTTGGCTGGAAGGCTCTACCTTAGATTGACCGAGCATTCCTTTGACCTTAGCGACGCCTTCGTGGCCCACAATGAGTGCGCCATGTGCGACCTTGCTAAGCGTTTCAGATATGGGCGATGCGCGGATCGACTTTTGAATCTGTGACTCAAGAGTTTGGCCTCCGATTTTCACCTGTGCAAGGCAAATGAAAAGCAAAGTGAAAAGAAATGTTTTAAGAACAAACTTTAGTTCTTCCATTGATCATCCTCCGGCCTGACGAAACTGGGTTGATTCTCGATAGGAGCGCTCAATCATCGCAAGCAATTCGTCTTTCTTAAATGGCTTCGTCAAAAATGAACAGCACCCGGCATCAATCGCATTAAGAACCATTGTCTCCTGATCTGCAGTTGAAAATGCAATTATCTTGGTCTGCGGAAATTCAAACAAAATTTGTTTTGTTGCTTCGATGCCAGTTTTTTTTGGCATAACAATGTCCATAAGTATAACGTCCGGCCGATGTTTACGAGCAAGTTCAATTGCCTCTATGCCGTCTTGAGCCTCTGCCACTAATGAGTGAAGGCTCCCTTCAATTACATGTCTCACTATTTCTCTGATGAAAGGGGCATCATCTACCACCATTACACGAATCATGTGAATAGATTAACGAATGCAAGGCCATCCAAGCAGGCCAATTAGATAAATTGCGACCATAGTAGGTAGACCAAGCTCCAGCAAAAGAATTATGGACCTAAGCGAATTCCAAAATAGAGACTAGTAAATGAATTGGTCACGGCAACTCCATTGGGAGTGGCGCCAGAAATTGGGTCCGGTTGGCTCGCAGAACCACTATAAACCGTTCGTTCGAACCGATGCTCCAATTTCCAAAAGTAGGTGTTCTTGGATTGTCCCTTCATCTCACCACCAAATGACAAGAGACCGACGTAGCAATCGGAGGAATCTCCAGATTGCACAGCGTATCCAGTTTGATACTCTTTATGCATTGCTCTCGGACCAATAGCGGCCTCAAATTGCTCCAGATACTGGGTGCCACGAGACTTTTCAAAACCAAAGTGAACGATTGGCGCAACTGTTCTTAGCTTCACCCGCATCATTGCATCTGATGGCACTCTAAATTGGTAATCATAAACTCCTACACCATAAGATATGCGAAAATCCCCATCGCCATCAAAGGCACGAATACCCAATCGAGCAAGCTGCTGGGTCGCCGCCACATGATTTGAAAAATCAGTCGCCGTATTTATGAATGCACCCATTGAAAGATCGAACGACCCATATAATAGCAGATCGTTTTGAGCCACCACGTCGACACCAACGTGAAACCCCGGAGAGGAAGAGTAATACCTTCGAAACCAATAGGTACTTGAAGAATCATTGTAGGTGTACATCGGTGCTATTTCGAGACGGAGGCCTATGCGGGAGGATGCTTCATTTTCTTTTTGCTTTTGATTTTCACTCTCGGTCCTGACGACAGGCGCACTAGGATTTTCACGTGATTTTCCTAGAATAGCTTCTCGAACCTGTTGCCCAACAGAATTTTTTTTCTCTAGATTCGTGCTCTGATTCAACATCTCACCACTCGGTGGAGTGTTAGTCAGAATTGGGTTGGCTTCGGGTGCCTCCTCTTGAACTGAAGAGGCTCGACTTTCTTGTTCGTTATCTTCACTTACAAGTTCAGGCTCTTTTGACTTTCGCGCCTTGAGGTCTCGCTTTGCTTCCGATTTTTCCTTTGGTCTAATTTGATACCTACTAGACTCGACCACAGGCTGGTCGCCCTTAAGTAAAAGTGCTGACGACGGATCAATCAAGACCTGCGACCAGGATCCCAGAGGAAAAAACAAAAAAATTAAAAGTAAGGCCACCTTCATTGCCCGATTTATCGGAATGAAAATAAGTTTACTTTATGTAATTTGACGGTTTCTTTGTTGGTGTGCACAATATTATATATGCAAAGAATATTTCTCATTTTGTTAGTCTTACTTTTGCAACCTCTGCAAATTAGTATCGCAATCGGCCAGACCTCTGAACAGTCTGCAAGCTATTTCAGCCAAGTTGATCAGGACATTACTATCAGAAAAATTTCTGTACTTCCGATAATCGACAATATTGACGGAATCTATTCTCGCCCTCTAGAAAACCATTTAATCAATTTGGTCAAAACCAATCATCACTTTGATTTTGTCGAACTCAATTCGGTCGGTAATGTGTTGTCTGCAGCTGAACTGGAAGAACATCCCGAGACCGTAAGTAGAGTTGCTGAGGGCCTAGGTGTAGACGGCCTATGGGCCGCATCGATTAACAAAGGACCCGCTGGAATATCAATTCGTCTGAATTTTTTCATGAAAAAAGACGGAAAGCTTTTGCTACAGGAGACTCTTAACGACTATCCAAAATTTGAAATTGCTGATCTTAAAGAGCAATTAAAAATAATGTACGCTAAAGCTCTTGGAAAATTTCCCTATAGCGGCCTGGTCATGAGCCGACAGCAAAATCGTGTCACACTTAATATTGGAAAAACAGATGGATTAATGAATGATCAAATTCTCACTGTAGTTCAAATCACAAAGCTCAAGCGACATCCTAAATTTGGTTTTCTAATTAGCACTGAAAAAGAAATACTTGGGAAAATCAAGGTCCAGAAGGTAGAAGAAACCTTAAGCTTCGGAACCATTCTCACAGAACGTGAAAGTGGAGTTATCAAAAAACTTTCCAAGATTTCGAGTCTTGATTTTCAAACATACGACGATCCAGGGTCACTTGATACCTCCGGTACGTCTCCCAATCCAGACCATCCAGAGAGCGAATTCGCGTTCGGTAAAAACCCTAAAGAATGGCTTCCAATACGGACTCCTACGTTCGGATCAGTGACTCTCAAGCTTGGACTTGGGAGCTTTAACAACAGCATTAACTTAACCGGGGTGGACAACTATCAAGCCTCAAGCACGTTCTACACTCGGCTCACTTTGAACGCCGAACTCTGGATGCACGTGAATTGGTTTTTGATCACCCAAATTGAACAAGGTATTGCACCAACAAAAAACCCTCGAACAGGCTCTGCGCCCGGTGAGCTCAATCACGCAATCGGAAAATATACATTTGCAGCCGCATATAACAGTTTACTTCGTGATGATTTCTGGGGGCCTAAATTACAAATTCGGTTTGGAATTTCCAATTACGTAAGCACAGTGGACGACAGCCAACCTCGCTCATTTTCGAGCGTAAATTACTCAGGTGTGCTGCTTGGTGTGGCCGGCGAGTCACCAATCACACCTCGTAAAGATTGGGTAATGGGTGTGAATTTCAATATGATTTTGCTACCTCATGTGTCTGAAATGCCCCAGTCCTCGGGTGGATCTCCATCAAATACGATCAACGATTTTTCATTTTTCCTACATAAGAAGATTGCAGAAAATATGCGAATCACTGGCTCACTTGATTTTTCAATTTACAGTACAACCTTCTCTGGCCCAGGTCTGAGATCAGAGGTCGCGACTTCAATGAGTCAAAGATCCACTACGCTCAATGGCGGCGCAATGTATATGTTTTAAAAAAAAGGCCCGGGAAATCTCCCAGGCCTTAAAGCTTCAAAGCAAATGAACCGTATGATTACATCATACCGCCCATGCCTCCCATTCCACCCATGCCCGCTGCTGCAGCTGCAGCACCAGCGCCGTCATCCTTCTTTGGAGCTTCGGCAATCATGGTTTCGGTAGTCAGCATCAAAGACGCAACAGAAGCTGCGTTTTCTAAAGCACAACGAACCACTTTCACTGGATCGATAACGCCTGCCTTCAGAAGATCAGTATACTCTTCAGAGTAGGCATTAAATCCATAAGTAGATGACTTGTTGGCAAGCACTCGATCCAAAACGATTGATCCATCAAGTCCAGCATTAAATGCAATCTGACGAATTGGCTCTTCACAAGCGCGACGAATGATCATTGCACCCCAGCGCTGTTCTTCATCGAACTCATCTTTGTTCAAAGCTTGAGCGGCTCTGAGCAATGCAGTTCCACCACCAGCAACTACACCCTCTTCAACAGCCGCACGTGTCGCATTCAAAGCGTCTTCAACACGAGCCTTCTTTTCTTTCATTTCAACTTCCGAAGGAGCTCCAACGTGCACAACTGCTACACCACCAGCCAACTTCGCAAGACGTTCTTTCAACTTTTCTTTATCATAATCACTTGTTGTCTCTTCAATTTGTGATCGAATTTGAGCAACCCGAGCCTCAATAGCGGCTTTTTTACCTGCGCCATCAATGATAGTTGTGTTGTCTTTGTCGATGACAATGCGTTTTGCAACGCCAAGGTCAGTCAAAGTCGCTTGCTCAAGTTTGCGACCAATATCTTCGCTAATAACTGTGGCATTAGTCAAAGTCGCAATGTCTTCAAGCATCGCTTTACGTCGATCGCCAAAGCCAGGAGCCTTAACCGCAGCGACATGAAGTGTTCCGCGAAGTTTGTTTACAACCAAAGTTGCCAATGCCTCACCATCAACATCTTCAGCGATGATTACAAGAGGACGACCTTGCTTTGCAACACCCTCCAACACACCGATCATATCCTTCATAGAAGAAATCTTTTTATCACAAATCAAAATGTAAGCGTTCTCAAGAACAGCTTCCATACGATCTGGATTTGTAATGAAGTAAGGTGACAAATAGCCACGATCAAATTGCATTCCCTCAACAACTGTTAATTCAGTTTGAGCAGTTTTGCTTTCTTCGATTGTGATGACTCCCTCACGACCAACTTTTGCCATTGCTTCAGACAACATTTTGCCGATTTCAGGGTCATTGTTTGCAGAGATCGCTCCCACTTGGGCAATTTCTGTTTCTGATTTAATTGGCTTCGCCAATTTTTTAAGTTCATTTCGAACAATTTCAACCGCCTTATCGATTCCGCGCTTGATATCCATTGGATTGTGACCAGCGGTAACGATTTTTACGCCTTCACGGAAAATCGCCTGCGCCAAAACTGTCGCAGTTGTAGTGCCATCACCAGCTTCATCGTTGGTTTTGCTGGCTACTTCTTTAACCATTTGGGCGCCCATGTTTTCAAACTTGTTTTCAAGTTCGATTTCTTTTGCCACAGTCACACCATCTTTTGTGATCAAAGGTGAACCAAAAGATTTATCAATGACAACATTTCGACCTTTAGGTCCAAGAGTCACTTTTACGGCATTTGCCAATGTATTCACGCCCTTCAAAATAGCTGCGCGTGCATCTTCAGAAAAACGAAGTTCTTTGCTCATAATTATCTCCTAAAAAAATTATCAAAATCAGTTAAACACACCCAATACATCTTCTTCACGGATCATCAAATACTCAGATCCATCGAGCTTCAATTCAGTTCCAGCATATTTGCTGAAAAGAACCTTATCTCCAGCTTTTACTTCTAACGGAAGTACGCGGCCGTCTTCGGTCACGCGACCATTTCCTGTTGCGACCACTTCTCCACGTTGTGGTTTTTCTTTTGCGGTATCTGGAATGATGATTCCGCCAACGGTCTTCTCTTCTTCAGCCATTCTGCGAACCAATACTCGGTCATGCAAAGGGCGCACATTTAGTTTCGATGCCATATTACCTCCTTAAGAACGTGTTTTATGACATTAGGTTGTTATTTAAAAAATATGTTCAGCACCAATATGTATCCGTATTTTGGGGTGTCAAGTGAGGGTAAACAATTATCTGTTTATCGCGAGGCATTACGCTCGCTTTGAATGGCCCTAGATGGCTTCATTTCTGAAGGGCCGGGCATTTCCTCCCCTGTTGGACCCCCAAGAAGTTGCTTTTTATACGCCATCAAGAGTTGACCGACTTCAGCCTTTGAAAGCTTACCTGCTGCCTCCTCGAAGGCCTCCCGAGACTGAAACTGGCTGAGATACAAAATGAAGTAGTCGTTTACATTTAACTCCTGGGCAATTTCCAGAGACAGTTCAGCCTGCCTTAAGCGCTGGTAGGAAGGAGTGTTTTTCTTTGCGTTGTATCCGCCGACAGCTGATGTCGAGACACCAGCTCCTACACTTTGCCCCTTTTGCTGCAATTTGACTAAATTACTTAGAACTGCTTTTTCGCCAGGTGGGGTCTGATGGTCAGAATTAGACTTGGCCTCTTTCAAATTACTTTGCTTGGCTCTTTCTAAGCTAAGGCGCGCCACCTTTACTCTTTCAAGTTTCCACTCTTTAAAACCAATAACTTTAGCCTGAACCAAAGGGCTCATGCATAGGGAAATTAGCACTAAAGAGACGATCCGCCACATTTTCAACGCTCCAGGCAACACCGACAGGGCGGTGGGATTCAGGTCCAACGGTCACATTCATTTCAATGACCGTGCCATCCATAGATCCCTATTTGGTTAGATGTGACCACATTACATGGCTCATTCGGTGCCCTAAAACGTCGAATTCAATACCCAACACGGCACAAACCGGCACATCGTGTTCAGCGCCAAAATCAGCATTCTAGCGACCAATGACATTGGACAAAAACTATAGCCCAAGGCGTGTCCACAATGGGCCAGCTATTTGGGGTGGCTTCAGTAAAAAATAATGTAAATTGTAAATACAAATAGATTTTGGAGACCACTAGGGTGAAGAAATGCGACAATCCCAATACCGCTGTCGCTTCTGCCCCAATTTGAATTTCTACCTCGAAAAATAAAATCCCAAAGGCCCCTGAACAGTTTCATCATTTGAGCTAAGTTTCATAGGTAAGGTCGGCGCATGCGCCCATAAAAATTTCAATCAAATAAATACGATTTGTTTAAATCGACTCTTCGCTGGTATCTCTTTTTTCAAACAAAAAAACAAACAAAAGGGGACTTTTAAATGAAAGCGGTCTATAGTTTTGCCACGGTTGCAACCTTGTTGGTGAGTCAAGCTCACGCAATAAATTCTGAAAAAGCCAAAGAAATTTCCCAGATTTCTACAAATTTGAATTGCAGAGCCCTAAATGGATTGAAAATTTCAACGATCAAGTCTGATGATCCGAAAAAATCAATGGTTCGTACACAGTTTGGTTTCGTACAAAAAGAGTTTTTTATTTACGTGAATCCGGGCTTTTTTACTTGGACATGGGTGACCCTTGGAGATGAAAATACCCAAACTCTCGGGCAAGGTTATCAAATATTTTTACTCGGTAACGCTCCCGAAGGAAAAGAAATCACCCTAAATGGAAGTATTGGTAAAGTTATTGGGATTCCAGGCGCCGGTGGGTGGACCTATCCTGTTGGTTTTTCACCAATCAGCCCAATTCAATGTAAGGTCTTCTTAAAAAACACACTCTAATTTTTGAACCGAGCCTCTTTTTGCGATTTGTATTTGTCATGAGAGGCTCGCTCTTACTTAGTTTACCGAAAATCTAAGTTTCCAACAAAAACTCTTCAGATCCCGAAATTTCTTTATTGCTCTTTGCCCCCAAAGATTCCATTCGCCGCGCATGCACCAACACTTGCGAATGAAGCCTTTTGTGTCCGACTTCATACTCGAGTTTTGCCTTATCAAGGTGTTTTCCGATGCTTTCAAATGCTTCAACAAAATCAGCAACTCTTTTATGTAGTTTAACACCGGCATCTGAAATTGCCTGTGCATTTTGTGCCAGCTTCTCTTCGTTCCAGCCAAATCTTACAACCTTTAGTAAGCCTATTAAAGTTGGCGGAGTCGTAACCAAAATCTTTTTTTGCAACGCAAATTCTACCAAATCTGGCTCGCATTCCAATGCTGCATAAAGAAACGACTCATTTGGAAGAAACATCACTGTAAAGTCAGGAGAGTCTTTCAAGTTGTCATTATAAGACTTCAACGAGAGCTTTTTGACATGGTCTTTAACTTGGCGGCCATGACGTGCAAGCTCCAAGTTCTTCACATTTTCATCTGTGGCCTCCAGCGAACTCAGAAATGCATCGATAGGAGTTTTTGCATCCACCACGATAATTCGCCCTCCCGGCATGCGAACTGTCATGTCAGGAATAAGTCGATTACCTTCATCAGTCTGATTCACATCTTGAAAATTGACATCAGCGAACTCGGACATACCAGAGAGTTCAATACAATTGCGAAGCTGCACCTCGCCCCAGCGCCCTCGCACATGTGGACGTTTAAGAGCATCCTTCAAGGCTTGAGTCTGTCGATTCAAAGACTGGCTAGATTCCACAACACGCTTCAATTCGGACTCGATTGTCACATATGATTTTTGTCGTTCACGCTCAAGATCTTGAGTCTGAACCTGATACCTCTGAAGTACATCCACAAAAGGCTTGATCATCGAGTCAATCGCCTCTTGGCGTTTGCTGAGGTCCATCTTTGCCACCTCTGTTTCTTTTCCCAACATCGTTTTTGCCAATTCCAAAAATTGACGATTGTTTCCCTCTAGAGCGTCGGCCGCTAAACTTTTAAATGAATCCTGAAGAGCATTTTTGGCTTCAAGCAATGATTTTCTCTCGAGTTCGATAGCTTCTCGTTGTGACTGCAGCTGAGCAGCTAGCTGTGCTGATCGCGATAAATTAAACTTGTTTTCTTCTCTCGCATTATCAAGTTCAGACTGCAAGGAAGAAACCCGGTCATCAAGGCTACTCACTTTTTGTTGTGCAACAGCTTCGTTTTTCTGCAGATCCGCAAACAATTGCTGCAGAGTTTGGTTTTTGCGAAACATGAAAAAGATCACCAACGCAAATAACGCAACTAAACAAAATCCCACGAATAGCAAAACTTGAGTCATATTTCCTCCTGCATATTTTTGTTATAGAGACGATTTGCCACAAAATCTACCGATGTCGATATGCCCCGACCGATATTCTTCTTGGAAATGCCCACAGCGACGATAATCATCGTGCACCTCTAGGTGAAGTACATTCGGCGCAAAGCTTGCATTGTTCTTAATTTATGTACAATTTGTTTTTGTTTCTGATAAATGACTGAATTGCGCATTCGGGGGTAATTGATGAGATTGATATTTTTTCTGACCGTTTTTTTGATTTGTGGGTCATCCAAAGCACTAGATGCCGCGTTTATTCAGAATCAATGGTATCAGTTTCAAGCAAACACTCCAACATATATGAATTTGCCCCCCGTGAGATGGACCACCTATCGTGGAAAATCTACCCTTAGTGACAGCCCCAGATTTTCCCCCTCTGAAGTTTCAAGTCTGCATTTTATAGATTTGAAATCTGAATTCCGCCTTGGGGTTGACAGTCGGGGCAAACCTACTGGACACAGAGTTTGCAATCCGCGAGGTCTGTGTCTTTCTCCTGGGGTATTTGCCCGCGGATCTCTACAGCCCAGGGTTCAAGATTTTCTTGATGCAAAAGAACTTGCGGCAACGAATTTTCGAATTGTAGATAACCTCAATGAAATGGAGGCTCTTGGTCTCAAAGGGTCTAGGCTTCCTGAAAATCCTTGGTCAGATTACTATTGGCCGATAAACGAAGGGGTCTTGGGTAACCGCTACGCTCTGCCTTTTTTTCAACAAGAAAACGGGCGCTGGCAGTCGTTTTATGATTACGTCTTTAGTGAGAAGAACAGTTTAAAAACAATCGTTGATCAAAATGATCCTCATGAAATCGAAAACCTTTCTCCTGCAGAAAAATATGATTTACTCATTGGCGGGGAAGCCTCCTCCTACGAAACCTTTAAAAATGGATTTATAACTCCAACAATGTGGGAAGATGGAAACCAGCGAAAAGATAAATATGGCTTCGTAGAAACCTGGATGGGCATATGTCACGGATGGGCGCCAGCCTCATTCATGACGCCTCGGCCGACTAAATCTATTTTAGTTATGGCTGCAGATGGAAAAACTCAGGTCAAATTGTTTCCTTCAGATCTTAAAGGCCTTGCCTCTTACCTTTGGGCAAAATCACCGCCTAGTACCAGGTTCATGGGCGGCAGATGCAATAATAAAAAACCACGCACCGACAGTTCGACTGGTCGAATTCTTGAGCCTGAGTGCTTCGACATCAATCCTGGTGATTGGCACATTGCTGTCGTAAATCAAATTGGTATCGCACATCGTTCATTAATCATGGATGCCACCTACGATTACCAGGTTTGGAATCAACCTATTCTTGCTTACACATTTACATTTTTTAACCCGCAAACCGGTGCAAAAGCAGAAACTCTTTCCGAGGCCATGGTAAACCGCCAACAATTCTCCCATGATCGACTTAAAAACTTTCGTGCTCCTGAGTCCAAGAATTTTGTAGGAGTCGTTATGGAGCTGAGCTACATCGTTGAGACAATGCCCTCACACAACGAGTTAGATGGCCCCGAAAATGACGCCTATACAACTGTGACCTATATGTACGACCTTGAACTTGATGAGAAGGGTAAAATCATAGGTGGGGAATGGTACCAAAATCAGCATCCAGACTTCATGTGGGTACCCGATATCACGGCCAAAGCTGTCACCTATAGTGATCAGTTCATTATGAGTCGATCTCCTGCATGGGACGGCCAAGTGGCATTGCCAAAATTTTGGTCTGACATTGCGAAAGCCACGGCGAACCAACAAGGCCTTGTTTTGGGAACAATCATTGAGCCACTGATTTCTAGATCTAAAAAATAAATGATCGGGTGGGCAGGATTGGTAAATCATAGCTCCGTGTTTTTAGAGGTACAAAAACACGGATAGTGTAAGGCCACTTAAATCAAAAAGCTTTCAGTTCAGAACTCTGACTTTCCCGTATAAAACCAGTGCCATGGTTCATATATAATTCCAACTTCATTCACTCGCGGATAACTCAGTCGAAATCCAAATCGTATTGCGTTTTTATTCAACCAACTGAATTCTTCTGAATTTTCAAAAGCCTCCTCCAGAACAGGATTGCCCTCTGCGTGAATGTCAACGGCACATCCTGAATGATGCTCACTGAAACCTGGTATTGCGATGTGGGTTAAAATAGATTCAAGTTGCCGACCATTTTTTAGGTGATTTTCAATCAGTCTCTTTTGATGCAGGTAAGACCTAAAACCCGAAAAAGGCTGAAGGTGAACATCTTCGCTGCTTGCGCTTGCTCTCATCACTTTCCACGCATCAGCTGCGTTTGAACGCAGGATGAAGGGTTTTCCTTCAAAATCAATTTCTACCACTTCCAATTGTTCCAATGATGGTTGCGAGTGGTAAGCGAGCCTATTGATTTGTAGGTGTTCGGCGGTAATCCCCAACCCTTCATGAATTTTCTTTAACAGATTTTCCATAATTTCTCCCAAAAACCGCGGCAAGTATTTTTTAGCGAGAGCTTCATCAGCGCTGTGCTCCCCAACATTGAAACCCATCACTTTAAGTCAACTCACTCAAAAACTTCCTTCAGTCTAGTTGAATAGAATTTCAATGCGCGTTCATACGATCGAATTTCTTGATCGGCAGTTGTTTGAATAAGTACTTCCAACAATATCTTAATCGCTTCCTCAGGCCTGTTGAGATTAAACTCTGTCAACGCTAAAAAAACATTGTACGGATGGTACTGAGGAAATTCTTTGATTCCCATTTCAAATGTCTTTTTGGATTTTTCATACTCACCGAGTGAACGATATGTAGACGCAAGGCCAAGTAGGGCATCTCGTCGATCATGCCCTTTCAATCCCAGCTCCAGGGACTGCAAATAAAAAGGGACCGCTTCGGCTTCAGTTCTATCCGCATCGCAAATACTTGCTGCCAAATAATTGAGTACAGCGCTCCGAGGATGATCTTTTAAAGCATTTTGAACTGCAGCAAAAGCTTCGGCAGAAGCTCCAGCCTTACGAAGCGATTTGGCTTTTTGAATTTCTTTAAAAGTTGGCAATTTTGATTTGTCTGCCAAAGAGAGCATATGGGCCTTTACTTCTGGCCAACTTTGGTCAGTGACAGAATAGAACACGTAATCTCTCACGTGCCCATTTGCATTAACTTTTCTTCGTGGCATCAGACCATCGAAGTGAAAACCAAGTCTCTGAACAGCTTTTTGTGAAGGGATATTTTCAGAATCGATTCTGAACTCAACCCGATTCATTTTCAAAGTTTCAAAACAATACTGAAGAAGAGCGAACTTGGTCTCTGTGTTGACATAAGATCTCTGCCATTTTCTATTGATCCATGTACCGCCAATTTCAATCATCTTATTTGGCGGCTCCACGTTCATGAAGTTCGTCATTCCTAGAACTTCAGTTTCATCATGGTTCAAAAAGACAATCGGGTTGCCTCGCTTAGCGTTCCAAGCAGCAATACCATTTTCATACATCTTTTTCACATCATCTGGCGTTTTGATCCCCCAGTTCGTCGCGTGAAAAGAGCCGTCATAAAGAAGGCCTTCAGCAAGCTTTTGCCAGGACACAGTCTTCAATGGTCGAATTTTAACGTGTTCTGTGTTTAAAACCACTGGGTCAAACATGGTGGGAGCTTGGTTACTGGGTTTTTCTTTTTCCCAATAGCCACTCATCAACTCTGAAGCCCATTCTGGCTGACGACAGATTCCTTGAGGTCCAAATTCCTTCATCCACGGCTTGATGTCTAAGATTGGCGTTCCATCGACGGCATCCAGTCCTTTGAGAAAGACTTTGCGCCCTTCCACCTTGAGAATTTCACAAACCGTCAGGCCAATTTGATTCGGCCTGTTTTTACCACGCTGAGCGAAGATTCCAACCTTGGGCCAATCTTGATTATTTCTTGGATGCCGAGCTGAGGTTTCAATTTTGTTTGAATCAACTTGATCCATGAAAAACAAAATCTCTGCGTGAGAGAAATCTTCCAGACCATTTAATGAGTCTGCTGAATATTTGTTATTGAGGTCGATATATGCGGATTCTTGATTCCAATTGTCATCAATCACTTCTTTGCGACTTGAAACAACTTTTCCAATAGGTTCGATTTTCATCATGGCTCCTTGCTTTTCGCGATCCGTCTTTTCCAAGGATGCAATGATGTCGGCGGATCTGCTGCCGACAATTCACAACGGAAGGCTCAGATATCGAGAGTATCCCAATGATAGGCAAGCTCCTTGACTTTTTGTACTCCAATTTCAACTTCTTTGATTTTGCCCCTAAATGCCGCTCCAGTGCGTTCATAGAATTGGATTGTTGGGTTGCCCGCAAACTGAACAAATGCTTTCTGATTTTTTTCTTTTTTGGACGGCGACACCAAAATGTATTCAGCCTTATTTCGATCAGTCGTTTCTGAAAAATTTTAGAACCCGAGCAAAAACCTACTATGGCGAACGCCTGACACTGCGGGAGAGCCCGCTAATGACGCTAAAGGGTCCAAAATCCCACCACTTGCGCTGGATTATATTCGGAATATAATCCAGATGCATGACAATTTCGTGCAGTCATGATTTGCTTGTGGCTGCATAGGCTAAATATCTTTATGAAAATAGTTTCTAAAAAGAAAAGGATAACCGAACCAAAGAGTGTTCACTCTTGGCGGCTCTGTCGTGCGGGTGAACACTGGGTTCGAACGCATCCGTTAAGGACGCCACCAAGCAAAAATAGCCCTGCGGGTGGTTTGACGACTCGTCATGGTCATTGCGCACACAACCCCACCGGAAAAGATCAACTTTACCCCGATGAAATTCAAGAAATGGCGGAGCAAAACTTTTCAAAGATGAAAGAGAAGCCGTGTCCGATCGATTTGGGATTTAAAAACCAAGGAAATCAATACGACGATTTCATTGCTGGTTGGACAAAGTATTGGAACGATATTTTTGAACCTAAAACCCCGCTGAGCCCAAACTTAGTCAAAGCCTTGATTGCCTCGGAGTCTGGATTTAATCCTAAACTTTTAGCTGATCAGAAAAATTCAAATAGTGCCCGCGGCCTCATGCAAATTTTGAATTCAACTCGAAAGAATTTGGGAGATGAAAAAGGAGAGCTTAAAAACCATTTTTTGACGGTGACAAAAAATGGTTTGAATGATCCAAACATAAATATTTGTGCGGGAATTCGTTGGCTCTTTCAAAAGCAGATACTGGCTTCATCGTATTTAGACCGGGAAGCCTCTTGGGAAGAAGCTGTGATGAACTATAAAGGAATACTGAAGAGCAAGCCTGATGACTCGGAAGCAATAAAACAAAAAAAGATCTTTCGGAAATATTTTGATCTATTGGAGAAATGTGGAAAATCTTAACCGAAGAATTTTATGCTTATCTTTCTTGATTACAGTGTTTCCGACCTTTGCCCACTCTCTCGATGGCAGATTGGAAATTAAAAAATACGGCCCGTATCGGATTTCGCTCCTTCAAGATTTTCAGACGGGTCTGGGAAAGATCGTTATTAAAAAAAGAAAGATCAAAGTTTTTGAAGAAGCCGAAATCGACAACCACTATCACTTTGGAAATCATTTTGAACCAAATTCTGATGAACCCACCGATATTTTTTCGGGACGTGACATAACCAGTAACGGGAGAACGAACCTTGTTATATCCAATTGGACCGGTGGAGCCCATTGCTGTCATTTCTTGCATATTTTTGAACTCGGTAAAAATCTTAAAAAGCTTGTGACCGTAAAGGCCCTAAGCTCTTCGATCCGCTTGGTTGATCTAGATCATGATGGATATCCAGAAATTGAGTTTTGGGACGGATCCATCGACTACCAATTCGCGAGTTTTAGCGGATCCCCAGGCGGAAGAGTTGTCTTGAAATTTCGGAAGGACCATTATGAGGTAGCCACTCATTTAATGAAGAAACCGATGCCAACTGCAAAAAAAATGAAACGTCTAAAGCAGGATTTGAAACGCGCTTTTAAAGAAAAGGAAAGTCCTGACCTTCCATATCCATTTTTACGAACTCTCATGGACATGAGTTATTCCGGTCACTATAAGTTAGCTTTGCAACTAGCCGATGAAACATGGCCAGTTGAAAAACCAGGATTAACAAAATTCAAAAGTGAGTTTTCACAAGCCCTCCAAAGCAGTCCATATTGGAAAGATGGTTCTAACAATTAATGTAATGGGATGATATTTCGACCAAAACTCACCGACAGGAGCGGCAGATTGCAGCTAGCAGAAATCTTGCCTGCCCCTACCTTTGGAGAAGAACCATTTTATTGCGGGAACAATACGGTAAAATCAAAGTATCCAAATTTCATCAACGGAGCATAAAGGGGATAAACTGAGTAATCGGCAATTGGGTCATTTTTAAAAACAACAGGTGAAGAGATTTGAGTGGGTTTTTCGGGACAAAGATTATTCCAAGATTTGCCTCTCGGGTGAGCCACTCGTTCATTAGCATATTGCAAGTTGATCGCCGTAGATTCTACACCTAAGGATTTTAGATTATCACGGACAAGAGATCTGCCCCCTTCGTGGGGCGACAAGTGGGCCTTACCAACTACCATAATCCCAAAATCACAGGTCTTATTTTGAAGAGCCGTAAAAATATTCTTTGCGATGGCTTCGTCTCGTTCATTGATTGTTTTTTCAGATTCAAAATGTTGTGGATGGTCGGCGAGCATGATTTTGAAACCGCTGGCTTCGCCTGAATTCAGGATCGCTCCATAGTATCGTCTATAGCTTAAAGATTCCGCGGGAGCATTGGGGTCTGATAGAATTTTTTTGAACTCTTCAACGGACATAGAAGAGGAAAATTCAAGAAAAAGGCAACTTTTTCTACCCGCACTCTTTTGACTCTTGATTTGATTTATCAGGATGGAAATATCCGCAGGATTACTGCTGTTATGTTCGTCTCCAACGAAGATAAGATTCTTTGCATTGGAGGCCCAGTCAAAATCATTGAGTCTTTGAGATTGTGTTGCGACAACCGCATTTTTATCCTCCTGCATCTTGCAAGTGTAATAGGATGACTGAGCCCCTGATATTGACGAATACAATAAAAGAGTCGCTGTTGAAATCTTAGTCAAAGCGCCAAAATTAAGCATTACCAGGTCTCCTGAGAATCAAAATAAACATATTGAATCGGCCCAAAATCAAAGGGTGCAAAAATAGCACCCTTTGAAAAGTTCAATATGGTTTTTATAGGAAAGCGAATTGAATCATAGGAAATCGTACCGAAAGGGGCAGTTGCCTTAAGTTGGGGC
>CAYONZ010000004.1:0-73797 GCA_964405465.1 uncultured Bdellovibrionales bacterium
CTGAACAGCTATCGAGTTCTGATTTCAGATCAATGCTCACAGGGTGGTGGAAAATGAGAACACCATTTTGGTCGCTACAAGTCGTTTGCACCTTGGTGATGTTTTTGATGCCATTGCGGAGTTCCTCGCAGGTCTTGAAGGAGCGAACACTGCGAGAAATGCAGCAGGATTTGCAAAAAACTGAAAGTTCCATCCGCCTAACCAAAGAGAAGATTCGAAATCCACAGGATGTTCAGTATTTGCCAGATATGTATTTTATGTTGGCCGAGTTTCAGGTGACTCAGGCGAGACTCATGTATGCGATTAAAAGAGAGAGATTCGCAAAGACGCCGATAAATGAACTCGACTTTACCAATGAACGGCGCCCGAAGCTCGAGGCCATTGAAACATATAAAACAATTGAAGATCGTTTTCCGCAGTACAAGAGCCTCGACAAAGTCTATTTCTTCATGGCGCATGAATTTCGTGAGCTCAATGATGAAGATAATGCGCTGAAGTCGTATAAAAAACTAATTGAAAAATTTCCGCAAAGCACCTACTGGGATGAGTCTCAGGTCGCAGTGGGAAACATTTTCTTCCAAAAAAAGGATTTTGATTTTGCACTTGAACAATTTGGTGAAATTCTAAAGCGTCCAGTTGGACCAATGACGGCTTTGGCGCATTATAAGCGAGGTTGGTGCTATATCAATAAGTCGGATTGGTTAAAGGCCATGGACTCTTTTGTTCAGGTCTTCGACGCCCAAGCCGCTGGATCTTCATCCGGCGAAGGCTCGACGGTTGCGGCCGATTTGAAACGATCCGATGTGAGCTCAGATGCTCGGTCTGATGTTCGTGAGGAGGCTTTGGTTGCGAGTGTTCAACCGTTTTCTGAGCTCAAACCAGAGGAACTTCGCAATCGCCCCCAGTATTTAAAACCGATTTCTTTCTATAGATCTCTAGCGTTTGATAAGTCTAGCTTTCGTAAAGTTCTGTCTCGCTTGGCCAAACGTCTCGCAATTAAAGATCGCAATGCCGAAAGTGCGGAGGCCTATTTTGAATTGATGCGTCTTTCGGACGAGGCTCGGGATCGTCGGGAAGCTCTTGAAAGTTTTTATGAGAAATTTAAAAAAGCCAAGCTATCAAATTTTCCACAGCAGGCGAGCTCCGAAGTGCGTGAGACCATTCGGCTCACTGAAGAAGAGAATCACTTGAATCCAAAGAAAGCTGTGGGAATTGAACGCTATGAAGTCGTGTTGCGAGACATCGCAACGAGCTTGCATCTGCAGGGAATGAAGACCAAACGAATTGAAGATCTACAGCAGGCGGTATTGTCGTATGATGATTACCTGAGTGCTTTTGCAAACTCAAAATATCGTGGTGTCATCTTGATCAATAAAGCCGAAGCGCTCTTTCACATGAATCGGTTTGTTGAGTCTGGTGAAATGTATGAACGAATATCGCAGTCTCTTGCAAAAAATCATCGGCGAAAAAGAGAGATGCTTTCGTCGTCGGTACAATCCTATATAGAAGGACTCAAGGATGTAGAGAAGGTTTCCCTTTTAGAGAAAGTTCAGGGACGAGCCGGGTTGCGTGCCGTGGGTGAAGAATTGATAAAAGACTTTCCGCGCGATCAGGCGGTGGTTTCAATTCGGTTCAATATCGCCAAGAGTTTTTATGATGAAGGACGATTTGATAGAGCCATCAACTTGTTGCGAGCGTTCTTAAAAATGTATCCGACAAGTAGTCAGGCTGAGCAAACAGCGCTTCTTTTGCTCGATTGTTTTTATCAGCAGGAGAAACTGAAAGAGCTAGTGGCTGAGGCTCAAACTCTGCGTCGTGATCCGACCTTGCCTTCGAAGGTTAAGATGAGTGTTGAAACAGTTATGCAGCAAGCTCAAATGAAAAAGGTAAAGAGCTTAGCTGGAGACTTCAATTCGAAAAGCTATGCGGATAAGTTTTTGCAATTCGCAAAAAACAATAAGGGTTCGCCATTGGGAGAGACCGCGCTCTACGAAGCTTATCTTTCCCTGCGCGCGAACAATGATTTGAAAGCATTTGATGTCGGAGAAACTTTTTTGACTCAATATTCAAGGTCACAGACAGCGAAACCTGTTTTGGTGTCAATGGTTGAGATGGCTCTGATCATGGCTGATTTTAGAAGGGCCGCAAATTATTATGAGGCGTTTAGCCAGAGCTATCATGATGATCCTGCCGCGCAGGAGTACCAAATCCAAGCTCTAAATCTATATGAGTTGATGGGTGACGTTAGCGATGCCGCAAACATCGCTCTACAGATGAAGGACATTGATCGAGCGGCACAAAATTATTTGAAGGGTGGGCAGTGGAAAGATCTGGTCAAAATTGGAGCGACACTCTCGGGACTAAAGGGACTCTATTATCAAGGCTTAGGCCTCTATAGACAAGGAGCGAAGAGCGAAGGGCTGGGGCTTTTGATGAGGGCAACGCAAGCGAGCCCAGCAGATGTGAACGAAAAAGTGATGGCTGCACATGCTGGCTACTTAGTGGCACTCGAGTCGTTTGCAGGGTTTTCAGTGATCGGAAGAGCAAGTCAAATTACGCCACAGTTGATTCAACAAAAAGTCGAATCACTGCAGAAGTTGGACCAAGCTCTACAGGTGATAACGGCTCTTGGGGTTGGGCGGTGGACGATTGCTTCATTGTACCTTTCAGGCCGAGCCAATACCGAGATGGCACAGTTCTTTAAAAACGGCACACCTCCCACAGGACTTTCGAAGGACCAGTTTTTGAAGGTGGTGGGACCAAGAATTGCGGAGTTTGAGAAAGCAGCAAGTGTTCATTATAGCAATTGCCTTCAAAGCGCTGAACAATACGAGGTCTTCACGCGGTTTGTTGATGGCTGTCGGTCTCTTGGCAAAATCGAGGTGAGTGAATCACAAGAGGTTCGGGTGGTCTTAAAGGCCCAAAGTCGAGATACAGTTGAAGTGCAAAATATTCGCAAGCAGTTGAGCAAAGATCCGCGCAGCATTGCTCTTTTGAATTCTTTGGCGAATGAGTATGTCAAAAATCAAGATTTTGCCGCCGCATTTGCTGTTTTTGGTAGAATGCAGAATATCGAACCACGAAATTCAAGTTTTAAATCTTCTCAGGGAATTCTCATGATTTACATGAATAACTTAGAAGCGGCCCAAGAGAACTTTCAGGTGGCGATCAAAATAAATGATCACGATAGAGGAGCCTTATGGGGGTTAGCTGCGCTTTCTAAAAAGTTTGAATTTCAGAAAAACTTCGCAAAGTTTTTTACCCTCGCCAAATCGCAGGGTCCACTGGAGGGAATCACCCATCCTTGGATCAAATCTTTGTAAGCAAAAACAATTCTGACCAAGATCCTGGCGTGAGGCCCGATTGGACCTGAGAGCATTGGGAGTGTTGGACAAACTGCAACTCCATCTTGGCCGTCTAGATCCCATTCACTAGACTATTCAATGACTCAAAATCGACCGAAATGTGAATTGAAGATGGTGAAAAATTATTTAATTGGAGTCAAAGTTTTTGAACGAGACCAGCTTGTGGGGCAATTTCGCTTTCACAAGTTTCCGGTGATCTTTGGGCGAAGCCCACAGTGCCATTTGCCTTTGCCAAAATTTAGTTTCCTAAGTGCCAACCATGGATCGCTCACGATGCAAGGGTCGAAGCTCTTGGTCTCAGACCTAGAGAGTACGAATGGCATTTTGTTTATGGGTGAGCGACTGGCCTCGAAGGCGTTTGATGGTGAGGCCGAGTTTGAAGTCGGTGCATTGCGCTTTGAAGTGAAGTGCGAGGAGATCGCAGGACTCAGTCGCCATCTGGAGCACACGGTGGTTGTAGTCAATACACCGAAAACACAGTCTTCAAATGCTCAGGCAGAGATTGCTGTGGCTCCATCAGCACAGCAAGTATCGCGTACCGCACCGGTGGTCGCAGAACCTAAGCGCCTAAGTGATCTCGGTAAAGCGAGTCCCCCCAGAGAATCGGTCACAAAAAATTCTCCAACGGCGCAGAGGGCTTCGCCAGCGGGGCAGGAGTTTGTGCAAGAGCAAACGATTTCGCGTATCGCTGAGGGAGATTTTGTAGATGAAGCTGGGGTCACGCACTACAAATCTGTTGGGTTTGAGCTGGAGTATGACCCTGCTGTGACTAAACTAAGATCACATGATTTTTCTCTGCAGGGTATGATCACTTGGGGCGGTGATGTTTTTGATGTTCGGCAGTTTCTACGTGGTGATGCGATTGTATTGGGAAATAATCCTCTCGAACCGATTTATCTGCCATCGGTCGTAGGGCGAATGCACTTTGGTCGATTTTTTAAAAAACTGGCAGAGATACGTATTCCTAAAAAATTTAAGTGGTCGTTTTCTCGGCAGGGAGAGCATTACGATATTCGTGAATGTGTGAGTGCAAACTGGGTGCAAGAGCGCTCCGCTGATTTTGCGTTAACGCTTGCTCTTGGTGACAGTGTCTCAATTGAGCTTGGTTATGAAATTGCCTTACATTTGTTCTATGTTGAAATTCCTCGTCCACTCGTAAAACGAACGTTGATCGAAAATCGGGAGGAGTTCAAAAAGTCGATCGTGACCTCGATGATTGTGCATGGCTTTATAGCTGTATTGGCGATGACCTCTGCACCGAAAGAAAAGACTGTGCATATTGAAGGGGTCAAAGATCGATATGCAAAACTCATTGTGGAACCGCCACCTGTCGTGGCGGTGGTGCCGACACCTCCGCCACCAACTCCGACCCCAACACCTACACCACAAGTTGCCGAGCAACCGACGCCTCAGCCTAAGCCGATTGCAACTCCAGAACCACCTAAAAAAATAGCGAAGAAACCAGAGCCGAAGCCTGTTGAAAAAGTGGTGAAGAAAACTGAGACGGTACCAAAACAAAAAGTGGTCAAGTCAGAACCGACACCACAAGTGGCCAAACAGTCGACAGAGCCTGAGCAAAAGGCACCAGAATCTAAGCCCGACCAGAGTCAGTTGGCCGCAGAAAGCCTGCTCGCCGCTCTTGGCAATGTGCCTTCGCCCGCACAAGCGAACTCTAAGCCTGTAAAAATCGATGCTTCGGCGAAGACGATGGGAACTTCTTCTGGGCAAATGGCACAAAATGGAAGTCTAGAGTTGGCCCAATCGCTGAAAGGGCGAATGCCTGCGGCCTCGCTTGGAAACGGTGGCAATGCAATGGCGCAAGCTGGTTCACGGGGATTTTCTGACAAGGGTATAGGCGGACTAGCAGGTAAGCGAAAGGTGGAGGGATCTGTTGTGGGTTCGCCAAGTTTTGCTGCTGCGACCAAGGGACCTCAGGGGCTCACGCAAAAAGAAATTATGAATGAGATCAACAAAGTCGTACGCGATATTCAGCAATGCTATGAAAAGGCACTGTTCAAAGACGCAAATGTTTCTGGAAGAGTCGAGTATGAATGGACCATCGATCCCAAAGGTCATGTTTTGGAGGCCTCTGTCAAAAAATCAGATGTGGCCGGTGGCGACCTGTTGAATAACTGTGTTTTAAATGTCATTCGAAAAATCAATTTTCCATCGGCTAAAAATGGTCAAGAAACCATTGCCACCATTGGATTTCCATTCGGAAAGAACTAATTCGCTCGTGTCCACTTAATCCTCGCCATTGGTCTTGTTGTTCTTGCTTGTACGACAGAGATATACTGGAGCCAGTGAATTCGATGTCTTAACGTTGCAGCTCCTGTAAATAGCAATTGTTTAGTCAACGACACTAAAGCAGTGAAAAATTAGCGAAGAAGGCGGAGAAACATGTCGGGCGGAATCGGAGAATTTGGCAAGATATTTATTGATCATTGGTATATCATGTTTCCGATTGCAGGCTGTTCAGCCGCGGGGATTGCAATAGTCGTTGAGCGAACCATGACCTTTAAGGCTGCCTCGTCAGTCAACAAAGATGAGCTTCTGCGATTTATTCAGACCTACTGTATGCAGGGGCAGGCGCAACAGGCTCTGAAGGCCGTCTCGCAAAGCAAGGGGCCATTGCCCAATATTGTGCGCGCCGGAATTTCGGCCGTAGTGAATGGCAAGTCTCCTGAAGAAGTACAGACAGCTATGGACGCAGTCGCATTGCGCGAAATCCCGAGGTTGGGTCGACGCATCGATTTGCTCTCTGCACTTGCTAACGTCGCTGTTCTTTTGGGTCTCTTGGGTACCGTGACAGGTATGATCGGAGCCTTTCGCGCAGTGGGTGAACTGCCTCCTGCAGAAAAAGCAACTGTGCTTGCAAAAGAAATTTCAACGGCAATGAATGCGACAGGTCTTGGTCTATTGGTTTCAATTGTACTTTTTGCTTGTTGGGGATTTTTAACTTCATGGTCACAGCAGATCATTGATGATGTGCATGAAGCCAGTGTCTCGACATTGAATTTTATTTTAACCAATAAAGACAAGATATTTAGAGGTTGATATGGCTGGCGGTGGGGGCAATGAACCGAATTTAACGCCGTTTATTGATTTGTTTTCGGTGTTGATTTGCTTTTTGCTGATGACGGCCGCTTGGCTTCAACTTGAATCGATGCAGACCAATATTGAAAAGGCAACGACTTCGAGTACGCCAAGTTCACCTCCACCAGAGAACAAACCTGAAGAAAAAAAGGTTCAGCTCAGTGTGATGATCTACTCAGATCGAATCATCGCCAAAGAAGATGATCGAGAGACAGTTATTCAAAACATGCCAGACGGATTTGATCGCCCAGCTCTACAAACGCTTCTTGCGCAATGGAAGGCCCGTTTCCCTGAGAAAAGAGATGTCGTTTTGACTTCAGATAAATCTGCTGTGTATGGCGATCTGATTTCGATGTACGATTTTTTGATTGAGGCTGACTTTCCAGATGTGGGTATTAGTCCAAATTGAATATTTCGTAAGAAAAACCAGTAAGCTCGTTGGTGATTGTCTGTGAATAGAGGTGAACAATGGCAAGTGACAGAATCAAAGGCTCGGCTGATCGACTGGTCACTGTTCCGGGTTACCATATTCACCCTCAATATGATCTCGTACATCTTCGTCATTTGCTGACTGAGCGTCGACACCGAAAGAAAGGGTTTGCACTTAATCTTGCGCCGATGGTGGACATGTTTTCAATATTGGTCATCTATTTGATCATGAACTTTTCTTCGTCCGGCGAAATATTTTTTGTAAGTAAACAAGTGGCATTGCCAAAAGCAAGCCGTGGAACCGAAATGAAAAGCTTTCCGATTATTTCTATTGTCGGTGAACAGGTGATCTTTGATGCTGAAGAGGTCGACGGCGAAAAAAGTGTCACGGTGTCAGAACTCAATGACATGCGAGTGCCACAGCTTCGCCAAAAACTTCGGACCCTAAAAAGAATCGAAGCCCAACTCCAAAACGATCGACCAAAGGGGCAAGTTAATCTTCAAGCCGATATAAAAACCCCTGTTGATGAGGTGAAGAAAGTGATGCGGGTTTTGATTGAAGAGGGTTGGACAGGTATCAACTTTATTGTCGAACCACACAATAAGAAATAGCTTAGCGAGTGTTCCCATTTGGCTGGACACGCCCTAACACATTCTATTTTTTTTCGCTTTTCAGAATCTTTGCGGAATCGAAATACGCCGGCAGTTCCTCTAGAATATCTTGGCGAAACGAAGTGCGTAGTGGGATCTTGTCATTTAATGAGTTCTTCTTACGAGCCAGCATATTGATGCGGTCGTCAGAGAGCAGTTCTCCTTTGATTTGCACATCATCTAGATCGACCTTAGCGCCTGGGCTCTTGTTTTGCGCAAAGGCTGAACAGGACAGCCCTACCAGGCAAAGAAAGAGACAGGGCAAGAGGCAGCAACGAGTCGCAAGGAGGGCGCAAAGTCTCATCTTAGCGTTTCTCCCATTAAATAAAAATCGGTTGGTTTAATCTGTACGTTTTGCTTTTGTTGAAAATCCAATTTGAGCACGGCTGCCCATATCTGCATTTTTTTGTCAGCACCAAGCTGCAATGGTCGCGCGCGGTAAGTGATCAAGATCACATTTTCATTCTGGCGATGTGAGAAATCAAGTCGATGTTGCACATCCGTGAGAGATGCTGGTGGTGGAGAGTCTGGCATAGTGTAAGCGTCTGGTTTGACGAGTATGATTTGATTGAGATTGAATGTCCACGCTTCATTGGCACAAGGAAATGACGGATTATCGAGTTTTAGAAGTTCAAATTTGTTAATCTGATCTTCGGCCATTTCTTTATCTGGCTCTCTGGGATTGGTCCCGATCTGGAATTCACGTCGATTGGTCATGCCGTCACCGTCAAGATCGAAATCAAGATCATATTCAGTCGGATTTGTTCCCCGAACGATTTCAATAAAGTCGGGAATTCCATCATGGTCAGAGTCGATGCCGCTGGCACCTGAGTCTGTGGGGTGATTCAGGTTCAATGCGGCACGGTCACAGTCGGAGACATTGAGATCGTTTGGTGATCCGGAGCAAGCGTAGGATACAGACCCACATTGTGTTGGGCCTCCCAGAGACATACAAATGGAGTCGAGAAGATGTGCCACTGTTCTTGGGTTGTGAGGATCAAGTCCAAGAGCACGCTCCTCTGAATCAGGAATTCCATCCATGTCAGAATCAGCAAGCCATTGGCCATGCCGCAGAACTGCCGTGAGGTTTGTGACGGTGAAATCACCGAGAGTATAGGGAAGATTTAAGTTTCGACTGACACAAAACTCACCTTTGTTTTCAAGTGAGGCCGCCTGCGATGCCAGTTGAATGGTTTCGAGTTTGGTTTGTGCGCAGTTATTGTAGCTGGTAGCTAAAATAAACGAGGCAAAACTCAAAATAAAAAACGGCAGAATTTTCGAATTCAAAATGCAGTTCCTTTGATTAGGTTGAGTGGTTCACGAGTCGACCTTAATCTCTCAATAAATTGGATTCGCTGAGTTTTTTGCATTCTTGGCCTCGCTCTCGAACCGCACATCAAACTTCTCGGAATGAGAGCGGCTCGACTTGAGAAAAGTCGGGATAGAAAAAAAATCCGTCTCAGGATGCGACGAGTAAACACATTTTAGTTGATATTCCTTGCCAAAAGTCTGCCTCGAAATGAGACTTTGTGGTGAAAAGTTCAAAAGTTCGAGAACTCGTCAAATTGAGGCGTGAATACAAGTTTCTGGTGAAACTCTTAACCTCTGCGTTTCAACTCGGGTCGGTGAGTGAGGCGGTTCTGTAAGTTCACTCTGTTTTTTTCGGGGCGATTCTGGCAAGGCGTATTAACGTTTGTCGATGAATGTAAAAGTGGTGATAATAAAAACAAGTAGAGGATGGTCGCCATGATGACAGAAATAGCGAAAGCCAACGAAAAACGGATCTTGGTTGTTGATGACGAAAAGGATCTTCTCGTTGTTCTGTGTGAGCTGCTTCAGCACTATGGTTTTGAAGCAAAGGGTTTTACAGATTCCTCCGAAGCTCTTAAAGAGTTTCGTAAAAACAGTTCTCTTTATTCATTGGTGATCACCGATTTAACCATGCCTGGAATTCAAGGGGATGAGTTGGCGCAAGAGGTTTTGCGCGTGAGACCTGGGTTGCCGGTCATGTTGTGCTCAGGTTACAACCAACGTCTTGATGAAGTTCGTGCTAAGCAGATTGGAATTCATACCATTATGAATAAGCCGTTTGAATTCGAGGACCTCATCAAATCAGTGGGTGCTGTGCTCGATACTTGAGAAATTCTTGGAGTGGTTCGTTTTAAAAAGTCGTGTTCCAAATCACTGTTTGACCGCAGTTAGTTCTCACCTCTAGACTTAAAGTTAAATGAAGTCTCGTTCAAAGAATAAAATTTGGCTTGGTCTCCTTGTTTTTGCCGTGGTAGTGGCATTCATCGGCTTCAAACTTGTGCAAAAGCGTCGATCCAAGGTGGTCACAGATGTCAGTGTGCCCAGTCAAGACGTGGTGTCGCAACCTCGAGAATTGCCAGCTAGACCTTCCGCCAGTGAGCCAGATTCTTTTCAGATTCCTCCGCCTGTACCTCCCGAAAAAATGGTACCAGCCCAACTGCAACCTGAAAAAATCAAGCCTGAGTTTGACTGGCATCAGGTGGCAGCTCAGTGTTTGCCACGAATTGCAGGAGCTGCATCAAAATTGGATTCTTTGCTTGGGTTGAAGGCTATGATTACTGCCGGTGACACGCAAATTGCCGAATCAGTGCAGAGTGCAAAGGTGACTTACGAAACTAACGATGGCGAAACTCTCGAAGCCGTCGCGATGCTTGGGAGTGAACTTAAAGGATCCTTTTTGCTACAAGCCTTTAAGCTTGGATCGAACGGAAAGTTATCACCGATCGGGAAGGGCATCGAGAAAACAAAATTTGTTGAGCGGGATCTTCATGCTCTGATTTCAAAAGGGCAATGGGTGAGTACCGAGATTCGCTACTGGCTTGTGGGGAACGGCTACAAACTTCAGACACTCGTCAACCAAGGAAAAATTCTGGAGCTGGACTGGCTCAATGACTCCAATGTGAATCTGCATTGTACGGCACAAGAACAAATTGAGTGTTTTTGTCAGCAATTTTAAAATTCTAGGGCGTGTCCTCAATTGGCTAGACTACTACACAAAAGCAATAGAAATGATTTGAGCGTTGCTCGTCGTCGAAATAGCACCACTATTTCTCCTCCTCGTGCCTTCAACTCATTTCTATTGCTTCCGCTCGCGACGTCCGACCAATTGAGGACACGCCCTAATCAATTCATTTTAAGTTGCAGTTCTTTTTGTAGATCTGAAATGAGGATTTCGCTGGGGCGACAGTTCGGATTCTTTGGAAGTTCCAAAACATAGGTTAAGTGACACTGCATTTTACATTGATTTGTGGTTGTGTATTTGAGCTCTAGTCGCCACGGCTGATCTGTTTGGCAGGATGATTTTTGCTCGAGTGCGAACTGATGTTCGCCACAACCACAAGCATGAGAAATCACAGCCTCTATAGAATTTAGCTTGATTGAACTAAGGTGAACTTGATCAAGAGATGCTGTCGCAGCATGGGCCGTGAGCGCGGGCTTGGGTTTCTGTGGTACCGGAGCATCCAGCCCATTGTAGTACCAACGGACAAAATATAAAAATCCAGCGATCATTGGAATGATGATGTAGAGTGGCACTCGATCGCGGCGATTCATATTTTTCTCTCATTTTCCTGTCATGCACAAAGAGGTCTTAAGGCGAGGGAGCTTCGTGCTCCCTGCATGTGATCAGTATGCCCAGCCATTCTGCAAAGGTCAAATTTTGCCTCGACAGTAAATCGGTCGGCAGCAAATCCTCCCTAGGTTTAGGTGGTTCCCCATGGAGAGGCATGAATCGTTTTAGCAAGCAGTGAGTTTACTCTGGTCGTTTTTGATCGTCATGTTTCTCTTGATAGATTTTTTTACTTTCGTTGTCTTGCATGTGTTCTATTTTTGCTCGCTCACCAGCGGTGACGACACCATCTTGTCGAGCTCGTCGTTCGGCTTTGTGAATTCGTCGCTCACCCCGCTCGAGTTTGCGTGCCTCTTTGTTTGTCAACTCGCCACTGGCAACTCCTTCGCGAATGCGGTGCTGTTGATTTCGATTGCGGCGCTGTTCTCGCCCGGCTTCGGCCTGCAACGATGTCACAACAAGGGCAAGGCTTAGCCCGATTGTTAAAGATCGAACGATATTTTTGGTTGTCATAGTGTCTCCCTTTGATATTTCTCTTTAAGTTTTAAATAGGCCCGGTGATTTTTTGAGTTTCAACAGGCTCACTTGCACAAACACATCGGCTTAAAAAAAGTGGCGCCCAAATATTTTATTTTTTTATACCAAAGCGAAATCCGTGTCCCAAATCGAGACAGATGAGGCTGGCGCCGTTGTATTTTCCTCTGTTCTCCTCTTGCATAAGAAAAACTAATCCGCCTGCAAATAAAAACTTTGTTTATGTCGATTGCGAGGGCCGTTTTGGCCGCTCGAGTTCCTGACGCTGCCACGCCTTGGTGCCAAAGAAACTAGTTGTTATCTGGATATCTTTTTTGAATAATCGCGCCTCATGATGTTTGACCTTGGGGGGTAAGATGCAGACTAAATCATTTTTATTTATGATGCTTTTGGCGGGGGTATTTTCACTATCTGTCAGTTGCACAGAAAAAAATCGCAATCGAGTAGGAATCGATCCTGAAGAGGGATTCAAGGCGGATGCCCAAATGATGGCTTCATTTGGAGTGGTTTCTAAGCCTGCTGTTACAGCTGATGCGATTTCGCTTAAGACTAAACAAAATCTATTGGTTATTTCCAAATCTGCACTTGAAAAAGAATTTTTGATGACGGCAAATTTTCTTGAAGAGGCGCCTTCACCAAATTTTCATGGTTTACGTGGTCGAGTGGTAAGTTTTCGGGAAAAAGCTGGGCGATTGTTTTTAATCGACGTGACCCAAAAACACCCTGAGATCGCAGGCGAAATTCCGCAGACCCTTTTGTTGGCTGAATTCCCTGTTGTGAGTTCGTCAGCTAAAGATCTTACGTTCGATTTTGAAAAAGGAATTCGAGACATCTTTGGTGTGAGCGATATGTATGCGTCAGATTCAGATGGTAGTGATTACAAATATTCACTGGACCCAGTTAAGGTAAAACTCAGTTACCTAGATGAGGTCAAACTCAGTGATCAGATGATGATGATCAAACAGATCGCTCAGCTAGAATCCCAGTCTTCTTCAGGCGTGAGCCTTATCCCTGTCGAAGTTCGATATACATTGAGTCCTTATCTGCCGGATCGAAACTTTAGCCCTGTTTTGTCTCCAGGATTTCGCAATGTCGGTTATTTCGAAGCGGCTCCATTGCTTTTACAGGATGGAAGTGTACGTATCAATGCAATGAAGTGGAATGAGAATAAGACTTTCAAGTTTGCGATCTCTGCAAATACACCTCTTGAATATCGCCAGGCTGTTCGCGATGGAATTCTATACTGGAACAAGATACTGGGATCAGGAAAAGTTGAGGTTGTGCAGTTGGAAGATCCGACGATCACAGCTCCTGATGCGCGTTTTAATATTGTTCAGTGGGTTTTAAATGATGCCGCTGGTGCGGCCTACGCCGATGCTCAAGTTGATCCTCGTTCGGGTGAAGTACTTCATGCTCAGGTGTATATGCCAAGTGCTTTCGCACGCATGGGTCTTGAAAATAGATTTCGCGAAATCGAAGAGCGCTCGAAATCTCGTCAAATTGGTTTGCGTGGCTTTGCACCTTCACGTCTATGCGATCGTCCAGAAACTCAAGGGGCAGAACGAATGACGACTGCAATGCTAGGTTCAGATGTTCCTGAGGAGGTGAAGGCTAAAATTCTGAATGATTCGCTGGCTTCCGTTGTCGCCCACGAAGTGGGACACACTTTAGGACTACGCCACAACTTTGCTGCTTCTGTTGATTCCCAGATTGATTTGACCAAATGGGACAGCTACATGAAAGATTATATGCACACAGGTCACTCCGCAAAGGGTTTTGAAGTGGCCAGCTCAGTGATGGATTACCTTCCGTTTGAGGCAGATGTATTTGTTGGAGATCGTGTGTCCGATCCGAATGAACCAGGATTGAGCTATGACAAAGCAGCATTCGGCGTACTTTATGCCGGCAAAGCTGTTCCCAAAAATCAGATTTTTTGTACCGACAGCGACCATGCTAAATATGCAGATTGCAATATTTGGGATTCTTCGGCTTCGCCGATCCAGTACGTTGGGCAGAATCACACCAATCGCTTGAAGTCTTTACCGATGCGCCTCTTGAATAAATTTATTATGGGCGCAAAAGTGAAAATGACGATGGGGTCAAAATTGGTCGGTGTCGACCAAGTTGCATTGGACCCAGTGAAAGACGCTAAAGCCATTTCATCAGATCGTTTCATGCAAGTGAAATTTTTTACTGAAGGAGCCCATTCTATTAAAGTGAGATCAAAATATCCAATCGTGACCTCTGGAGATGAGCCGTCTGTAAGAAAAGAAGAACGTGCGGCCTTCTATCAAGACATAAATGCTGTGGGTGGAGTTGATGCCTACCTTGCGCCGATTGCCGATGATTACGCCAAGACTGCGATAGAGCGTTTCAATCAAATCATTGATGATCCGAAGTTCAGTTCTGGAATGGCGTGGGATAAGAGCTACAGTTTTTCAGCTGAAGAGATCGCCGTGATGAAGACTCGAGTGAAAGTCTATTTCGAAGCGTTTCAAGATGCGGCATTGAAACAAGAGCTCACTGCATTGACTGGAAAAGCGATCGACTTAAGTGATGAGTATGCTCAACCTCTTGATGAAAAATCGGCCATTTGGGCAGATGATCAATTGAGTGAAGATTTGATTCGTGTGCTTTCGAGTCGATTCGACAAATACGTTTTGGGTAAAACTGGGGTGCAGACTCCTTATGAATTTCCAATCAAGGCGGGTGGTGTGGCCGCGGTGACATTGCCTGAATACAAATATTCTGACTCAATCAGGATGCTGGCTGCGGGACTCTTCGACGGGGATCACAAAGCCATCGAGTGGGATTTTACGGCAAAAAATTTAGCAGCGACTAAGTTACAAGCCGACATGTCTGCAGCCGGTGATCTAGATAAAGTCGATACGACAATGATGCCGAATGGGGCAGTTCATTGGATCTTGATCAATCAAAAAATTCTTAAAAACTTCTAGCTCTTAGTTTTTTTTCTAGCGAGGTTCACACGATTGGGTGTGAATCTCGTGGTCTTCCATCATCTGCTTCTGTTCTGGTAGAAATAATTCGTCAACACCAACGGCTTCAGGCTCTTCATTTAGCCAAAAGAATTGTTTGCACTGACTCAAACTGGGCCCACATTTTGTGGCGAGGTGTCTAAATTCTGGACAGACCCGATTGTCTTTAGGTCTCGGTTTTTCTGGTCAATGCGGTTTTTATCCCTAAACAAAATGAGCGTGATTGCCTCGCGGTGCTAGAGCCGTCAGTGGCCTAAGTTATGCATTTTCAACTTACGGATGTATATATGAAAGCCTGTTTTACATTTTTTTTGCTGATCATTCCCCATGTTCTTTTTGCGACAGAGGGTTCTCTGTGCAGGAGTATAGTGGATGAAAGTCTTTTATTCAGGTCAGACCGCACCTCGAGTTTTCGAGTGGCAGATCTTGTGTTTTCGGATTTTAATCCTGACGATTTTTTCGCTGTTCGAAAGTTTATACGACAAGCTCGTTTGAAGCTGGGAGTAGATCCTGATTTAAGTTCTGATCGAAGGGCACTTTACTCGGATCTCGAGTTTGCTAATCTCTATTTTCAGGATCGCTCCGGTAGTTTTGGTGTCTTGAGAAATCAAATGGGTCAAGTCGTTGGGACAATCGGTTTCACAAAAGTCGTTGGAACCATCGGTTTTACAAAAGGCTTAGGCCGCAGGGGTGATTCCGGCGAAGGACGCAAGCGGGTATGTGAGCTCAAGAAAGTTTATCTAGCTGAAGAACTACGGGGTCGAAAAATTGGGGAGGAGATTGTTCTGATTATGATGAGACGGGCACGAGCGATGGGATTTCAAAAAATGATTTTGCAAACGAATCCAAAATTAGAAAGCGCTGTTCGCCTTTATGAACGCATCGGGTTTGAAAGGTATAGAACGGAACTTGATAACGACATGACCGCCTATTACTCGATTTCTTTAGATCAAGAACTTCAGCTTTTCTCAGATAGGGCGCCACACAATTCATTTCCAACAATTCAAGCAAAGCAACCCAACTAATCCAATCCAAGTTCTCGCATTCTTGCGGGCCATTTCTCGCCATATTGTTTCTGTAGAAGAGATGTGATCGCTTGTTTCTGTTCTTCCTTTTTTTGGAGCAGTTGTTCGAGTTGGGCGTCAGCCTTTGCTGGCGTTCTCGAGCCCCCGACATAGCTCACATCATGGTGCGCATTTCGAACACTCAACCTCACTTCAGTCTCTAAAAATTCATTGCGGAGTTGCCAAATTCTTTGCAACTGACCAGAAGCCAGCTGACCAGAGGTTTGAGAAACGCTGTTGCTCGGGAACTGCAGGCTCTCGGCAACTTGCTGAGGACCATTCCGGCGAGCCGCGCTGCTGGCGATGTCATAGCTGAGATCGTGAAACGCTTGCGATTCTCTTCCGGCACGAGTTTGTGCGAGTTCACGCAGGGCTCGAAGCTTGTCGGCCTCGTTGGTGATTTTATTCATTTGATAAAGGCGCTGGATATCACCAACGGAATTTTCATAGTGATGTACTGCCGTGCTGAGATCACCCTGGGCCGCAGAATTTTCGGCAAGGCTCGAAAGCCCCTGGCGCCGCCCCTGAAGTGCGTGCGCCAAGCGAACGCTTGATCCTGACTCCTCGGCTATGGCGACGTTGAGCGAGTGGCGGCCCACCATCTGTTCTGCGGCTTGGGTCGGCGTGAGGTCAGATCCCATAATTTGTCGGTGAATTTTTGTAAGCCCTAATTCCGTCTGCTCGATTTTTTCGGAGAGGGCTTTGATTTTTGTAGGATCCGTGGTTGCAGAAAGTTCAGAGTTCAATCTTGCAATAGCTTGTTCTGCCGCCAGTTTTTGTTTGAACAGCGAAGCTTCATTCGTCACCTGGGAAGCGCCAGCTCGGGCGTAATTTTCGAAATCACCTGCATAACCCATACGGATAAGGACTTCGCGATCTTCTTTGGCGACGCCAAGCTCTTTTAATCTTTTGAGTTTGGCGCGAATTTGCTCAGGTGTATAGGCACCCACTCGGCCACCTTCAGCGCGACCGATGGCATGAACATCATCGACAACGGCGTCGACGAGGTTTATTTTTTTACCAGTTTTTGGATCGATCACCTCACGATTGAGATTCGGAAAATTTTCGCGAAGTTTTGTTTTTCGAGCCGCATCCGTCAATCTTGCATTTTGTGCCACTACCCCACGCATTTCATTGGCTTCAGTGGCATTATATCCATCTCTTGCGGCGAGCTCGCGCACTCTTGCGTTCTGTGCTGCCCGATCGGTGTTCATGGTGATGTTCGATCCAGCTTGAAGGTTTTCGCTTCGAGCGAGAGTCTGGCCGACATCTGCGGCCTGTGCAGTACGCTCTAGTCCAGCAAGCTCAGCAACTTTAGAGGCACGCCGAACGGCCGAGACGGCCGCACCGGCCCCAGTGACCAACATGGCGGCGTCAGCAAGATTTTCGCAAACAATCGCTGTCGCCCGAAGATTGTTGTAGCACTCGATTTCAACTCCCATCTGATGGAGTCTTGCTTTTGCTGCGGCCCAAATTCCAGCTGAAGGTTTTTGAGAGGCAGCAAGATCGTCGATTTGTTTTTTGTACCAAGAGAGGTATTCTTTTTCGTCTTTATTAAAGCGAGAATTTTGCGCGAAATTTGAAAATGCCATTGGTCCGATGGAACTTGCAAACCAGTTTTCAAGACGCTTGCGCTCAGGAGAAATAATCACCTGAGAGATTTCGCTACAACTCATTTTATTTAGTTTTTCATCTGATGGAATTTTAACCCACAAAACTTTTGGACGTGATAAGTTGGCCGCTGCAAAAAGTTTCTTTTTGTTTGCAAGCTGGGCGGAACATACTTTATTGATCTCTTGTTCTTTTTCGAGATCAAGAGTGAATTGCGCGGCTCGCTCACTACCTCGCCGTACGAGATTCACTATTGCTCCAAGGGTTGCATCGTAGCCACCTACCGCACAGCCAGCAATGGTTTGGGATCTGTCCAAAACGCTTTGCACAAAGACATTTCTCTCGGTGCAGTCGAGAGCGTACTCCTCAACTTTGCTGCCATTTTGTTTAATTTTGGCGTACACGTCCTGACACATCTTCGAAGCTTTCAATGCCAGACAAGCACTTTTATTTGTTGTGAATAGTTGTTCAAGTGTGCCAGACGAGGTGTTGGGAAGTGTTTTGTGTTCCGAACATTTTGCTCCTTCAGCACGAGCCAAGGGCATTGCAAAAGAAAATGAAAATTGAAAAAGTAAAAGGCAGAAAATCAGGTGCTGGAGGTACAAGGCGTGTTGGTGTCGAGTGTTTAAAAGCTGTCGAGGCGATATGAGTCTTGAATCAATCAACTGCATTCGTGGCCAATTCGTGCAAGTCGTGAAATTCCAGAGGAAGTAGGCAAAGGTTTTCCAATTGGTCATGTGTATTACATCGGTCAAAACCGATGCTCATTTGAGAAATACAGGCACATTTTAGCTGGCTTATGCGAGCGGTGCCTATCCATCAGGTTTGGTAAACCGTTTCGTTTTGAGACATAGTCCTTGATTAGAAAATAAAAAATCGAGCCAAGTGGTCAGGCAGAATCATTCGACAATTGAAAGTGCCAAAAATTGCGCCTGTTGTTGTTTGCGCGGCCCATGGGCGTCTTTGGGGTTGCTCCACCGACGTTTTACTGACGTTCCAGATCAATTCCGAGCAAGCTGGTGCCGCCAGAACGAGATCGATATTTGCATTGCTTTTGTCCAAGGGTACACCAAGCCGCCAAAAAAAATTGTGACAAAATATAGAAAAGGACGACAATGAAAGAAGAAACGACAAAGAAGAGCAAAGCGCGAGGTTTCAAGTTTCAGCCTAGTTTGACAACATGGATTTTTGTTTCACTTTTTTTGGGTGCGATACTTGGAATTTATTTTCCTGATATTGCGCATGCGATAAAACCATTTCGTACAGTTTTTTTAAATGGAGTGAAGTGTATTATTGCTCCGTTGATTTTTTCTTCAATTGTGACGGGTATTAATTCATCGGGCTCTGTGAAAGGCCTGGGCAAAACAGGTTTGCGTGCGATTATTTGGTTTGAAATTGCGACAACTCTTGCGCTCGCGATTGGTTTGTTTTTTGTGAATTGGTTGCGTCCGGGTGATGGGTTGTCGATTGGACAACAGGCCACCCAAACTGCAGTGCAAACTCTGCCACAAACCAAAATGACCTTCGCTGGATTTATTGAACATTTACTGCCGACGAATTTTGTTGAGGCAGTCGGTAAGGGAGATGTGCTGCAAATCGTTTTATTCTCCGTCGTCTTTGGTGTCGCTCTCTTAATGACCGGAGCAAAAGGCAAACCCGTACTTGCATTTTGCGAGGGGTTAAGTCAGGTGATGTTTAAGTTCACCGAGTTGATCATGAAACTTGCTCCAATTGGAGTTGGAGCAGCCATGGCTGGCTCAATCGCCGAGCATGGACTTTCTGTTTTATTGCCGATGGCAAAAATGGTGGGCACTCTCTATTTGGCCTTAGGTGTTTTCGTGATTTTAGTTTTAGTGCCAGGGCTGCTTTGGGCCAAAGTTAAAATTGTGCCATTTATGCGTGAATTAAGGCCGAGCGTGGCTTTGGCATTTGCGACAACCTCGAGTGAGTCAGCGTATCCTGGAGCTTTGCAGTCTTTAGAAAAAATGGGAGTTCCCAATCGAGTGGCCAGTTTTGTTTTGCCTCTTGGCTACAGTTTTAATCTCGATGGTTCGACTTTGTATTTGGCGATAGCTTCGGTTTTTATTGCGCAAGCAGCGCACATTGAGCTTTCACTGCATTCACAATTGGCAATGATGCTGATGCTGATGTTGACAACCAAAGGAGTCGCTGCCGTACCACGTGCCTCTATGGTTGTACTATCGGCGACGTTGGTTGCGTTCGGTTTGCCTCTCGAAGGAGTGGCCTTGATTATGGGTGTTGATGAATTCATGGATATGGCCCGCACATCGGTGAATCTCATGGGTAACTGTGTTGCCACGGCAGTGGTCTCGCACTGGGAAGGCGAAAAGCTTTCGCCTGAGTTTCAAGAACATAAGTAGCGGTGTGTCCTGATCGGACTGACAACCTAGGGCGTGTCCTCAATTGGCTAGACTACTACGCAAAAGCAATAGAAACGATTTGAGCGTTGCTCGTCGTCGAAATAGCACCACTATTTCTCCTCCTCGTGCCTTCAACTCATTTCTATTGCTTCCGCTCGCGACGTCCGACCAATTGAGGACACGCCCTAATGAAATTCAAAAAAGATCAAAACAAAAATACCTTTGCGCTTTAGGACATCGCCTAACACTACAAAGGTATTTTTTTTACTCAATTTCAAAAAACGAAAAATTAATTTCGTGTGGCATTGAACGGGTTGGGATCTTTGGAATACCAACAAGATGGACGAACGCCATTGGACTGTCGAACATGGCGGGGATCACAAAAGGCTTTGTATTGTGGGTACTGATTCAGCTCATAGGCAGGAGAGATGGGGCACAGTGAGGCTGCTACATACGTATCCAGACGACACTGTGGGTCTGGGTGCCCCTCCATTGTGACGGCGACCTTTTCACGCGATGGTTTGGTGTAATTGGGGCGTGTGCTAAAATCGAGGCCACGCGCAAGTGCTAGGCCCGCTACCACCGAGCGCATGCAGATGGCTTGGTCATTCGGAGTTTGAAAATTTCTAAAGCAGGCCATTTGCGCAAAAGAATCGATGGGGTGCCGGCGAACCCAAGCGACGTTGTCTTGATACGAAAGCACGATGCGCATGCACTTTAGGGTTCCCCAATAATCGGCCTCTCCTTCGGCGGAAGCCCAATTCATGCTTTCGGAGTAGGTTGGAGCTCCCCCGAGATGATGACCGATTTCATGACAGGCCACCATGCGCAGGCCATCTTCGGTCATAAATGGTGAGCTTGCTAGTCCACCGTACATAGTGACGTAGCGAACAGATTCAGGTTCGCCCCGAGAGGCGAAGGCATTAAACTGATTGGAATCCCACTCCGAGACTATTTTGAATTTCATTCCACGCTGTTTAAAAATCGGTTGATAGATGTTTGAAATTTCATCGAGAATTCGGTGAAAGGTTATCTTGTCTATCGAATGTGGAGCGGGATCTGTTGGTGTCGGCGGAAGCACTCCTGCACCACCTCGGTTGAGTTCGCAAAGAACCTGGGCTTGTGAGATGGTAGAGTTGAATGCCAGAGAAATGCCTAGAAAAAACTGAATGAATCTCATTTTCCCTCCCGATATGTTCCCATAAACAGATGCTATTTGATGAGATTTCTGTCAACTCAATAGATCTGCAAAAAAACTTATAGAAGGTATAAGTGAGTGTCTTGATGGTCGCACTTTTTGACCGCACGTCATAATTATACTGAATGAGCGTACGGCGACGATTTGTTTCAGCCCAGCTGGCATTTTGTAAAGCCCTCGTTGAGGGCCATGAAACTAGAGTACTGTCTTTAAAAGGTTCCAAACCTCTTCAATCGTACCAGTGCCCGCAATGTCTTTTACCTTGCCGGTAGGCTTGTAGTATTCAAGGCACGGAGCGCTCTCAGAAACATAGGTCTCAATGCGTTTTTGAATAACGGCGGGATCTGCATCATCAGCTCGGCCCTCTTGTGCGGCCCGATTGGCGAGTCGCTTTTTAACATCTTCAAGAGGCACGACTAAGTTCAGCACCAGGCTTGGACTTCTTCCAGTTTTCGACAAGATTTTTTCAAGAGCTTGGGCTTGTGAAACATTGCGCGGAAAGCCATCAAGCAAAAAGCCTTGGGCGACATCGGGGCGAGCGAGACGTTCTTCAACCATGGCGATGGTGACCTCGTCAGGCACGAGCTTACCAGCGTTGGAGTATTCTTTGGCTTTGCGGCCAAGTTCGGTGTCGTTTTTGATGTGATAGCGAAACATGTCGCCAGTTGAAATATGTGGAATCTTGAGAAACTCACTGATGGTTTTTGACTGCGTCCCCTTGCCAGCTCCTGGAGGGCCAAAGATCAAGATGTTTTTGTTCGATGAATTGTTCATTCTGCAGATCTCCCATTGGTGTGGCTCGGGCTTCAATACAAACCAGAGCACGGGCTTCGCTAGAGCTGGCGACGGGGTCGTTGGCACCGAGAAGCGGGTCATTATCAAAACATTTTAGAAAACTATTATTTCGTGTCTCGTTGGCAAGTCAATATGATTGTCGGAAGGGGGCCGGCCCAAACTTTGGCGTCCCAATCCAAAAGTTAGGCAGTCGGGCAAGATGTGGGGGAGGCGCTTTGCTATTGAGTTGCTTTAGAGCGTTAGTAAGCAAAGATCTCGACTGGAACGGTCTCTGCACGCTTGGCCTTTAGTGATGAATCGATTTGCAGGAGGCCTAGTTGCAAAGAAATCCAGTTTATTTTTTAATGATAGTGTTGGCGATCTTTTTGACAGGTATGGGCAGTGGCTCCGATGCCTGGGGTTTGCCGCAAAAAAGTCGAACGCCTGAACAGATCATCGAGGTCTTGGCCAAGGCTTCTCGGATTGAAAATGAATCAGTTTGGCAAGATCTTGTGCGCCGATCTTCGCAAGATCATCTGCGCGTTGTTTTAAACGATTACCGTGATCAGGTGGTCACCGTATTGCGAGAGTATTTTGCGCATTCTCGCCAAGAGTTGGCACAAAGTGGAAGTCCCTTTGCGGATTCCAAGATTCCATTTTTTGAGACCGATCAGTTTGGGCGCTTGCGTTTCAATGAAAAAAAATGGAGTGACGTTTATATGGGACGCCTGCCACTCACAAGAGAAGAGCTTTACGACATGGCTTTGCACATTCAAGTTTTGGCGATGGTGGGAGCGATTGAATATGCGCGCCTAGAAGCCGATCAAGTGGCATTGGCTACGGACGCAACAGAGATCAATGGCGAAAGTCGCATCAGTAGAAATTTTGCTAAGAGTTCGCTGGCCTTGGTCATGTCGATGGCCGCCTTGAAGTTTGTGCCACTAGAAGTGGCACAACGGGTCTTTCCGATTTTGATGTTGTCCTACTCCGCCTATGTTGTTGCTAAAGTGTTCAATTTCGCTGGCTCATTTCGCAAGCGTGACCGGCTGCGCGCTTCCATTCACGAAATGAAAGACATGCAGCTCCCGCTTGGGTTGAAAAAACTTTTTTTTATGAATCAAGTGATGAGCTTGGTTTTGCGTGAACATCAGATCGATCCGCCGCAAATCTTTTCTTCAGTGCTCAAGAGCGTATCGCGCAAAGAGCCGAGTGTGCAGATTTCACAGTGCCAAGATCTGATTCCCTAAAAAGACTTCTTCTTTTGGGGTGCGATTGGATTCTACTTGAAACCACCCAATCGCCCAGTAAGAGTGAGGAGACCTCCTAGAGCAAACTAAGAGTGCGCGCAACGCCTTGCTGAAAATCCAGATAAAGAAAATGTTAATTTTTGTGTAGGGTGCAGTTGTCGAACTGTTACGACGCTGTTGCTCCTCTGGATTGAGGGGCGGAGGTCATGTTCTGCGGCTCAGCTACGAATACATCGTGACTTTCTTCAGGCATAAAGGTTCAGTGGAGGGTTGAGAATAAATTTAGGCGAGGAGGCCAGATTCGTGGAGCTAAGGATAATTCAAGCAGGAATGGGAATAGGAATTTCCAATTGGGTGCTCGCTAATCAAGTGGCGCGCTGTGGGCAAATGGGTGTGGTCTCTGGCACTGCGATTGATTCGGTCTTTGTGAGAAGGCTACAAAATGGAGACCTTGGTGGACATATTCGCCGAGCTCTTCAAGCTTTTCCGTGCCAAGAGATAGCTCAAAGATTGTTTAAGAAATTTTATATAGAAGGTGGAAAGTCCGCGGCAGCAGCCTTTGCGCGTTTGCCGATGTTGACGGCAAAATTAACCAAAGATCAGAATGAACTTTTGGTCGTTTCGAATTTTGTCGAAGTATTTTTGGCTAAAGAGGGGCACAGCGGACCGATAGGAATCAATTTTCTTGAAAAGATTCAGATGCCGGTTTTGCCAAGCCTTTATGGGGCCATTCTCGCTGGTGTAGATTATGTCCTGATGGGGGCTGGAATTCCGCGCGAGATTCCTGGCGTGCTTGATGGGCTGAGTGAGCATCAAGATGTGGAATACGGTCTTGCTGTTGAGGGAGCCAAACCCGAAGAAAAATTTCTTTTGCAGTTTTCTCCACAGAAGTTTTTTATGGAGTTGAAACTCCAAGAAATCAAACTTCGTCGACCAAAGTTTTTGGCGGTGATTTCGTCGACTGTGTTGGCAATGACTTTGGCGAAACGAGTGGCTCGGCCGGTTGATGGGTTTGTGGTGGAAGCTCCGACGGCAGGGGGCCACAATGCTCCTCCGCGAGGGAAGACGACTTTTAACGAGCGCGGAGAGCCTATCTATGGCGAACGTGATCTTGTGGATTTTAAGGTTTTAGTCGAGTTAGGGTTACCATTTTGGTTGGCTGGTTCGCGTGGCAGTCGGCAGGGTCTAAAGGATGCTTTGGCCTGTGGTGCTCAGGGTGTTCAAGTGGGAACGGCGTTTGCGCTCTGTGAAGAGTCAGGTTTGTTTGCTGGATATCGAAGATCGATGCTTGAGCAGTTAAAACGTGGTGAGGTTGATGTGTATACCGATGCACTGGCTTCGCCCACAGGATTTCCGTTTAAAGTGGCCCGAATGGCTGGCACGATTTCAGAACAAGGGGTCTATGAGGCTCGGGAGCGTTGTTGTGATTTGGGCTACTTGCGCTCACCCTATCGCAAAGAGGACGGAAGCCTTGGGTATCGTTGTGCCTCAGAACCTGTCGAAGCCTTTGTAAAAAAAGGTGGCGAATTGGGAGAAACTGTCGGGCGCAAATGCTTGTGCAATGGGTTGATGGCCACAATGGGGCTTGCGCAGTTGCAAGTTGGCAGCATTTTAGAAAAACCGATTTTTACCATAGGTGATGATATCAAAAATTTGGGCCCGCTGATCAAGAAAAGCCTCGATTTTTCAGCTCGCGATGTGATCGATTTTATTTTGGGAGAGGGAGAACCGCAACTGGCCTAGTTTCATATCTGTTTGCTCATTGAATAAATGCCGAATTAGAGCTGAAAAAAATCGGTGGGCCTTCGGATAGGCTGATCTGCTGACCATTCAAAAAAAACTCCGGGATTGCTCCCGGAGTAAGTAAATAACAATTATTTAACAATCATCGGGATATGCATTCCCGATTCATGATGACCTGGAACGAGGCACCCTAGCTCCCAAGTGCCGCGCGCAGTTTCAGGAACAGTAAAAATCAAAGATAAACGAAGACCTGGGTCGAGTTCCAATTCCTTAAATCCAGTGGTCAAAACCTCGAATATCTTTTTTTCTCCATTGATGATCGAAGAGCCAGTAATGATGGTTTCTTGCGAAGTGAGCATTTCTTCTTGATATTCGGTGTCGTCATTGCCTTTGATTATAGTGCGTCCAAAAAGTACTTCGTGCATCACTGTTCCGGTGTTTTCGAAAACGAGTTTGTAGCGTTTGCCGGCTTCAAGTACCAATGGATCATTTGGATTTGCTGCTCCCTCAACAGTGAACTTGAACTCACCGAGTGTGATTTTAATTTTAGTCAAAGGTTCGGTCGTTACGGGTTTAGTTTGAGTCGGAGCAGAATTATGCTCATGACTTTGTGCTTTTGAGACAAAGCCCATCTGGGCTCCAGCGATAAGAGTTAATGCGAGAGCAAGCCAGTGCTGAAAGTGTTTTTTAGGAAATGAGTTGGATGTCATAGGTCCTCCTGATCTCAAAAGAGATCTTAAAATGGTCTATCTAGAGGAATAAATGAGGAGGGTTGAAAATGGCAAAATTTTTCGAATGTAAACTGAGAAGATGAGAGCGAAGTGAAAATGAAAACGAATTGAGATTGTAAGACTCTGTGATTAAGGTTCGTCCTTCCATTCGAATAAATTGGTGAGTGCCGAAGATGCGCCAGATATCGATGGACCACTCGTAAAAATAATGCGCCCATCGGCGAGTTCACTAAAAGACTGTACGCTACCATATTCGATGTAGCGGTCATTGATCATTAAAAGAACGGCCTCAGAATCGCTACGGCTCCAATCGAAAACGTAGAGTTCATTGTTGCCGTCGTTTTCTTGATCGGCGATGAAGATCACACGTTGCTGTTTTTGCGAGATATGAATTTTTCCTAAGGTCTTGGCTTGAGTTTTGAATTGTGCCAAGACTTGACTTTGCCCCGTCACAAAATTGAATGTGACCACCTTCGTTTGCCCATCCACATCTGGCCAAAGTAAGTTGACCGTTGATTCACTCAGGCTTTCACGATCGAAATTAAGCCTTTCAATATGTGTGTGTTGCGCCAGGGTTTGCGACCAATTTACATTTTGGTCCTGAAGGTCTACATATCCCACTCGGGTTTCCCCAGCGTCTTGCGCATTGCTTGGATCACCAAACCAAGAAATCACAATCGCGCGAGATGGAGAGACAAATTTAAAATCCAAAACATCACCGAGCGGAATTTTGATTTTGCTTCGCAGATGAATAAGCTTGTGATCGTCGTGACCTGCCACTCCAGAATTTAGTGCCACGTGAAGATACTCTCCGTCGGAACTCTGCTCGAGAGTTGAGGCTGGGTTCAAGTGGGTGGCGAGGGTTTCCAGTGGCGAGACCTGTGTTGTGGGCTGCAGTGTTATGGAATTGCTAACAAGTGAGCTCATATCAGATTTAAAAAGGCGAGTTGCAAGTGTGAGAGCTCCCGACGGAAGGGGGGAAGTGCAATCAGCGGCGAAGTACAAATTGGTTTCATCGACTGATACCATAAAGGGGTGAGTGTTAAATGTTGGGCTGCTATTAGCTGGAAGAAAGCAGCCTGGCGGCAAGAGCTTTGCAATTTGCAGATCTTTTACGGAACTTGTTGAAAGCGTCGTTGTCGAAGTGGAATTTTGAGATTCGTCAAAAAGATAGAAGGCCCCAGAGAATCCCAAGCCGATCTTGCCTAAGATTTTGTTATTCATGAGTGACACGAATTCGCGGGCAATATTGAGGCCTGAAGAAATGGGTAAAGCATCCTGCAAAAAGATACGGTTGCCACTAGTGAGGGTCACTGATTTCAAGCGAAGATTTTCTTGGCTCGTTTCGCCATCTTTGTAGATGACAGAGTTTTCGTCTTGAGAAAACCGGTAGTCCTCAGCGACACCTTGTGCTCCTGCCAAAAGATGACCACTGAGTTTTCTCACAAGTCTTACAGAGTTTGAAGACTGGAAATTCTGCGGTAAATTGATTTGCGGACTGAGTAATTGATAGAGCTGCAGAGGATTGTTGCCGGGAGCACTGGTCGAGCTTGAGAGGACTGGTGCAAAATCACTGGCAAAGATCAAGTTCTGCTCGTCAGTAGAGAGAATAAAGCTTTTAATGAGTCCGGCATTTTTTTGTGAAGGAAAGGTGCCGGAGCTGAGAGGTAGGAGGTTTTCAAGCCGGGGGTAGGCAGAGTTTGCAGCTGGTATTGCAAATGTCCAGAGGTAAAGACTTCTTGCGCCGTTTGCATCTTCGCCAATAAAAAGAAGCTTTTGCGCTTGGGCTACGGGTTTGGATTGGATGATTTTAAGTCCCGTCAAGAGTGGTGAAGGCCAAATCCGGCCATCAAGCTCAGCCCCCAGGTGACAACTCAGAGTTCGTTCGATTGTCTCTTGATTGAATTTAAATCTAATTTGAGCTTTGAATTGCCCATTTGAGGCGGCCTTGGTTTTTTGTGCGTCGATTTCGAGCGAGAAATCCTGGGGAGAGCTGGAGTTGTTGTAGTAGATTTTTTGTCTTGAGATTCTTCTGGTGTGCGTTTGGTTCAATCTTTGAAATGTTGACACTGATTGGGTGAGCCTCAATTTGTCGAAATAGATGTCCGAAGAAAAGTTCGAAAGATTAAGTTCGTGATGAACAACGACTTCGAGTTTCTCGCTGCTATCGATGCCTCGGCACCAGGCCTCGTTGAGAAGACTGACATTTTTCTGCACTGCCAAAACATTTCGATAAAGTCCATCATCAAGTGCGACGACCTCGTTTTGCATTTGCGTAAATTGGGAAGAGATAATTCGGCCTACTGAGGGTTGCTGTATTGATTGGGCACAACGCTTCTCTTCATTGATTGTAAGTTTAGCCGTTTGCTGTATTGACGACGTGGGATTTATTGCTCCGGTGGTAATTTCAAGTTTTGCTGCTGGTGCAGAAACCGGTTTTTGCAGTGTTTGATCAAAACACTTGAAGTTCGGAATTTCACGAACGAACACCCCGTCAGGTTTTCCTTCGTAACCTCCACCATTGCCACCCGCGACACCACCTTCAGATTCCGGAGCACTTTTCTCACCCTGAAGGGACGCTAAGCTTTGAAATGAAACTTTTGAAACTGAACAATTCTGAAAGAAAAAAAATAAGAACAATACCGAAGAGACTAAAAATAAATAATATTTAGTGTTTCGGTTTCTCAAAATGATCCGTTCTGTTTTGGTTGCATTTGTACACCCATTCGGCCTATGCACTTTTCGGCAGGTCGACCAAAGACTTGATATTGTTTTGTATCAATTTGGACTGAATGCGATATCGGCGAGCTCGGCCCTTTCCAAAGATGATGATCTCATTTTGAGCCAAAGCCTGATTGATAAAACGAAGTGCTGTTCGCTCAGATATTTTAAAAAATCGACAGATCTCTTGGGAACTAAAACTTCGTTGACGTAGCAGGCTTTGCTTGAGTGCCAGCATCATGGCGTGCTGACGAGGATGTGACTGTGACTCTGTCTGTGTCAATGGCGGCTTGCGAGAGATTAAAACCCGATAGTGGTTTGTGCAGCTGAGATGAAAATGTTGCTGGGCAAGTTCAATCTTCAAAGGAATTTGGTTCTCTTGAAAATAGTGATTGAGCCTTTGCGCTACTTTTTGCAAACGTCCTGGAGAGGTGAGGGGATTGAAGAACTCCTTTGGGTAGAGTATTGAGAATAGCTCTCCAAGGCGAATGGGGCGATAAAGATCCAGCATCAGGGCTGAAAAAAACAGGTGACAGAGCGATCCGCATCTCAGTCTTTTTGCCAATGGCATTTCAATTTCATCACCTAAGGTGAGATTGAAGGTGCGCATCAATCTCACCTCAACGGCCCCTCGATATTTACTGTTAAATTTGCTGGCAAAGTCTCTGTTGTATCTACTGGCGTGTTCAACTGATTGTTCCGGTAAGCTAATTGACTGTTCGGGAGTAAACTGGTGGAAGTAGTCAGCGTTCGTTGCTCGGTTTGAGTTTTGTTCAGTGAAAAATGCTTTGATTTTTTTTTGATAGGATTTGTAAGGAGTTCCTGTCTTAAGTTTTGCTAAAAGTTCGGAGTCTTGGTTGATCCATATCGTATAAAAATCTATGTCACGTACGGTTTCCCAGAGTCCGATGGTCGAGGCTTGTTTGCGAAGTGCGCTTAAGTTTTTGAGAGCGTTAACTTTGTTGGTTCCAGCAGAGAAAAAATCGACAAGAATCTGCCATTTTTTGATGTACATACTGTAGGGACTTGTTGGATCGTCAATAAACTGCGAGGCTTCATCCAGGATACTTTGTGCTTGTGAAAATCTCTTTTGAAAGAAAAAGCATTGAGCCAAAATTTCGAGACTGTTGGCCTCAATCAGTCGATGTTCATTTTGTTTGGCTTTTGCTCGAATCCTTTCAAGAAGTGGTTCAGCTAATAGCCATTTCTCTGTGGCGCTGTAGCATGAAGCTAAGTTCAGTTGTCCGATTAACTTTTGGTAATCTGAAAGGCGATGATTGTGTAGATAGCGTTTCAGCAAAGACTCAGCAGACACATAATTCCATTGCATAATTTCGATTAGCGCTAAATGAAAAAGTGCTTCAGGAAACTCTTCAGAATCGGTGGCGTTCAATTTCTCACGAGCCTCACGAAAAGCTCCAATCTGCGCTAGCCCCGCGCCATAGGCCAAATTTTCAAGGGAGGTGGGTTTCAGCGTATGATCTTGCGAAAAGATCGTACCTAGAATTCGCAGCGACACCATGGGTAGGCCACTACGACGTGCTAGATTTGCATAGGCCGCCCGCCAATCGCGAGGTAGTTTTTGTTTCAAATCCTCTCTGAGTTCATGGCGGGCTTTCTTAATCTGTCCACTTCGAATGAGAAGATCAATACTCGCAAATCGAGCCTGCAGCTTGTTTTCTTTGTCGTTCTCTTTGGTGGATCTCGGGGTTGCCATGCCTTCTTTTCGGTCGAGGATGGATTTGTTGTGAGGGTTTCTCAGAATGAAACAAAAACGTAAGTTGAGATTAAGCCAAGAGAATTTGAAAGGATCCCGGCAATTTTGTCTCTATGGATCAAGTTTCACCATTGCTATTCTGTAAGTGTCAGACGGTTGAAAAAGGTGAGGTGTCTAATGAGAAAGATAGCTGCTTCTTCGATATTTGTTTTCGCAGGTTCGAGTACAGTTTGTTTAGTACTCAGTGTTGGTGCTGGTGCCTTGATGAGCGAGTTGTCTCGAGGTTGGGCGTTACGTAGTGAGCTCAGTCTTCTCGCTTTCGCCTTGGTGTTTTACAGTTTATCCCTTCTCGTATTTCGATTTCGTTTGAGTCGTTTTCGCATCGAGGGTCGTATCGGTGAGGATGATGAGGCGCAAGCGCACGTCTATCAAATGTTTTATCTTTTGGTCTTTGGTCCCCTTATTCGTACCGGAGTGATTCCTGTGCCGATGACTCGGTTGTTTTACAAAGCACTCGGAGCACAAATCGCAGAAAATAGTTATACTGCAGGTGTGATCTACGATGCTCATCTCATAAAGATTGGGACCAACTGTCTTTTGGGAGAGCGTACGCTTTTAACTCCCCACCAAATGGAGGGATCAACTCTGGCTTTCTATCCGATTGAGATTGGTGATTCGGTTACCATCGGGGCCCATGCGGTCATTCTTCCTGACGTACGCATCGAGGACGGAGCCATGGTGGCCGCCGGTTCTGTGGTCAAAAAAGGGACACGAATATCGCGCAACGAGATTTGGGGTGGAGTGCCCGCAAAAAAAATTGGCATGGTGCAAGCTGAGGTTAAGTTGAAAGAGCCGTTGGTCGGGTTGAGCAACGATCCAATTCGAGAGTCAGCCAGAGAACAAGCCAGAGAACAAAGTCGACGCGAGATTCTGAATTGAGAGGCTGGGCTACTTCACCCGCCCTTCTTCACGGTACCAAATTTCTTAGTGGTTGCTGATGGGGTACATAGTGAAAGCCGCGTCGCAGTTTCCAGAAATCCAAAAAGATTCCAAAAAACTTCCAAAACCATGGCAGCGAAACCTGACAGCGAAACCTGCCAAAGAAACACAAAAACTATTTAGCACAAACGCTTGAATCCCAATCCCATTTTGATTAACGTGGGTCTCCACAAAAAAGGAGATCCCATGCGCATAAATGTTTTTGTCGGTGTCCTATGCGGCCTCAGTGTTTTACTCGGTTGTCATCATTTGGACAAAGAGGCAGAAATAACATCGGCACTCCAGCAAAACGTTCAAGTGGGTTCAAGATTTCCTCTGGTCATGCATGATCTCAGTCGCGAATATGCAGAGACTCGAAGTCGGGTGATTTCGAATTTGGTATATGATGTTGATGTTGATTTGACCTCGGCGCCTTTGGCAAAGGCAACAGAATTTCCTGGGTCGGAATTTCATCGGCCAGAATTTCATGGAGTAGTGACTATAAGTTTTGACCTTTCGGACGTGGCCAAAGATCTGCGCCTTGATTTTTTTAAAGGTTCTGTGCAGAGCTTCAGTATCAATGGCCACGGGGTGTCCATTGTGGAGTTCAAAAGCCAGGAGATGCCGACGGAAAAATCGTCGGTCACTGACGGTTTTTCTTTGGTTAACAAAACCGATTATCAACTTTTTTTAAATAGTTCTTATTTACGTAAAGGTGCAAATCAAGTTCGAGTTGTTTACACGCACCCCTATGCGAGAGATGGCAAAGGCTTGCATCGCTTTGTGGATCCAGAGGATCAAAAAGTCTATCTCTATTCGCAGTTTGAAACATTTGATGCCAATCGATTTATGCCTTGCTTTGATCAACCAGATTTGAAAGCCAAGTTTCGTCTTCGTGTGCTGGCACCTCACGGATGGCAAGTGGTGAGCGCGGCCAAGGCCGAGGCAAAATCTGTGCAACGAGAAATAAAAGAGGTGGGCACATCTGCTGGTGATGTTGAGACATGGCAGTTTGCGGAAACAGATCCTCTTTCTCCGTATGTTTTTTCTTTGCATGCTGGGCCCTATGAGGTTTTTGAAAATCGATATGTTCGTAAAGACCTCTCCGAGCTTCCTTTGCGCATTTTGGTTCGCTCGAGCCAGAAAAAATTTGCTCTGAGCCAAGATATGTTTTTGTTTACGCAACAGGGTCTTGAGTTTTTTGAAAGCTACTTCGCTCGTCGTTATCCGTTTTCTAAATTAGATCAATTAATTGTTCCCGAGTTTAATGCGGGAGGAATGGAGAATGCAGGAGCGATCACCTATTCGGAATGGACTCTTGAGCGAGGCACGCCAACTCGCAACAGTCGGCGTGGAGTCGCGATGGTTGTTTTGCACGAATTGGCTCATATGTGGTTTGGTGATTTGGTGACCATGAAGTGGTGGAATGATATTTGGCTCAACGAGAGTTTTGCGACTTTTATGTCGACATTGGCTTTGGCTGAGGCGACTGAGTTCAAAGAGGTTTGGCAGAACTTTGCTTCACAAACGAAAGCCTACGCCTACCAACAAGACATGAAGGTGACCACACATCCCATCGAGTCTGAGATCCGTTCGGTGCGTGAGGCAGAAGTCAGTTTTGATGGAATCACCTACAATAAGGGGGCTGCGGTTTTGCAGCAGTTGCGATTTTATATTGGTGATGAGGCCTTTAAAAAAGGTAGTCAGATTTATTTTCAAGATTTCGCCTTTCAAAATGCCACTTTGAATGATTTTTTGGCTTCATTGCAGAAGTCTCAGAGAGAGACCCAAGCCGTGGCCCAAACAGAGACCAAAGCAAAGATCCAAACCAAGACTCAGCATAATCTTCAAGCTAATCTCAATGATTGGGCAGAGGGATGGTTAACTCAATCCGGGGTTGATCGATTGGCAACCAGTTGGGTTTGTGAAGGTGACCGCCTTAAAGAAATTAAATTTGAACTTCGTGAAACCGGAGTAAAAAAGTTTAGACCTCTAGCAGTTACAGCTGGTCTTTTTAGACGTATAAATTCGAAAGTGCAAAAATTTGCAGAATTTCGTGTCGAGTTTCCAGATGAAGTGGCAGGCGAAAAATCAGGTGCAGATCAAGTCTACAGCAAGATCGTGCGTGGCGATTGGCAATGCCCCGATATGATCTATCCCAATGATGGCGATCAGGGGTATGTGCGTGTGGCACTTGACACTAAATCTGTTTTATTTATCGAAAACAATTTGTCCTCGATTGACGATCCATTTTTGCGCTCACTTCTTTGGTCTGATCTTTGGCGCATGGTTCGCGACTTTGAACTTCCGTTGAAATCATACGCGAGAATTGTAAAGGCTCATTTGGCAGGTGAAAAAGATTTGACGCTTTTATCCTCGATCGCGGGAACAGTTGCTCGAGGCTGGTCGTCGGTGGCGTTCTATTGGCCACGATCGAATGTAAATGTTCGTCGTGAGCGCAATCAATTTCTTAATGAAATTCTTGAAATCTACTTGAAGGGTCTTAGATCTTCAGTGTCAGGATCGGATTTAGAGAAATTGTATTTCGGAAACTATCTCTTGTTGGTGGAGGCCCGCGGCGACTTTCAAGGAGAATCAAAAAAGTATTTAGACCCATTGGTCCAGTGGTTTCAAAAAGGGCAGGTCTCGGACAAGTTTAAACTTGATCTTGATCGCAGCTGGAAAATTGTTTGGGCCTTGAGTTCTTTAGGTGATCATCGCGCAGGTCCCATGTTGGCAGAGATGTCAGTACGTGATCCGAGCGATCAGGGAAGAAAGAATGTCTTGGGGGTGCAGGCAGCACAGCCAGGATTTGCTAATAAACAAAAAATGTTGAATGAATACTTTCATTCATCGGGGCAAAGATCATTTCAAGAGGTGATCGAGGTGGCCGAGTCGCTCTTTCCAAGTCTACAAATGGAAGAGAGGCTACGGTTTAAGTCTGATTTTTGGACATACTTGGATAGAAATAAAAAATCAGACCAGCGTGATTTGGTTTCTATATGGAGCCGAGCGCTTTTGCCACTCAATTGCCAAAGTAAAAATGCCGATCAATTGCAAAGTTTTGTTGGAGGTTTTGATGGCTACGACCCAGGACTTAAGAAACTCATAATGGGCGCACTCGAAGAAGATCGACGCTGCCAGAGAATTCGTCGGACGATGCAGTAGCTAGATCTGACGGTATCATTCGAGCATATCGAAGGGCGAACACCACATTCGGCCTTCGATTCTCTTGGTTTCAAGAGTAAATCTCAATAATTAAAAAATATATTTCACTTCAAAGGTAAAATTTCTTCGTGATGTTTGGGATCCGAGTTGGCGATCCTTAGCGCCACCAAGATAATCGAGACCTGACGTCAACTTGAGATTGGGTTTTGGTGTATATTGAATCTTTGGTCGCAGCACGAAGGATGGTGCTGCGTTGAGAGCGGTCATCATCATAACCTCGCCAGACCAATCCGAGAGTGTATTTTCATAACTCAAACGAATGCTTTCAAAAACTTGAGTTTGTAGTTTTGTCTCTAAGAGAAGTTCATTTTGGGCTTGGATGAGAGAATCAACCAGGTCAATGGACTGCTGGGCCTGAAGCGAATCATAATGATTTACGACGGTTTGAATCTGTGCGCGAAACCGCTCAAGGTAACTTTTCTCAACCCCAACCACACCTTCAAATCTTGAGAGATTGTGGAGTGGGACACCCGAGAGATCGTTCTGTGACCAAACACGAGAGGCTTCGATTCGGATTAGAAAATCTTGAATTGCAAACGAAAGATTTCCTCCCGCTGCAGACACAGGTTCACGTGTGAGCGCGAGTTCAGTGTAGGGCGCGACAATTGAAAGTCGCCGCTGCTCTGTCAGGATACCACGAGCGAGAGTGCCGTGAAAGGCAATGATGTCTCCATCCCATCCGTCACCGGTCCATGCTGCGCGCACGGCAAATGAATTTCTGGGAGTGTCGTTGTTTTTTACGAGTTTGTAAGATGTAGAAAGATCACTCGCTGCAAGACCAGAATATGAAGTGTGTTGATCGATCGACCATCGAAATTCAAAGCTCCATCTTGAGTCGCCTTGGTGTGGTATGTACTGAATCCATGTTCCGAGTTGGCCTAGTTTTTTTATCTCTTCGTCCAGACCAAGTATGGACTCATCTTTCAGCGCAAAGTAATCTGTCGGATTGATACCGTCTGATTTTCCCCATGGTTTATAGATCACTCCCCAGCGGGACCGCCAAGAGTTTGTGTGGTTTTCGATAGAGGCCTCGCGCAACGACACATGCGCACCAAGTGTGGATATGCCATCAGAACGAACAATTTGTGAATTGAGATTGTCAAAAACGAGAGCGTCGAGTTTTCCTGTCAAAGACTCATGGACCGGCCATATTAAATTTATCCAACTGGCAATTTGAGTTTGTTGAATTTTAGTTTGGGGAGAGTCGTGAGTAGGCAAGTAGACATTCGAAAAAACTTGACCACCGAAATCGAGCGGTTCATTTGCGCAAGCCTTTCTTGCGAAAGTCAGTCCTACGAGAACCAGTCCTGAAGAAAATAAGAGATTAAAAAACACTGCGGCACAAAGATTTGTTCTTTTCTTCATTTTACCTTGGTAATTCGGCTCCGGCTTTGTGTGTCGCACATTTTGGGGTTTCATTCGAGCTCATCTTTCAGAGGCTAAGCCGGCCAGAGTGAAGAGGGAATTTGTAAGTGAGGTTTTCACATCAACTTCACTAAATTCGATTTGTGTCATCCCCTTGGTTTTTAAATTTGTCATGGTGAGCGAGTGAGAAAAGTAGTGATTTGTTTTGCTGTCCATTAGCTTGATATTTTCAAATTTCAGTCTTTTTAAAAGTTCTCCGGAGAGATCATAGTAGTCCATTTGGCGTGAGGTGAATTTTTCTGTATCCAGCCAGGTGACCACTTTTGCGTATTTGGTTCGATCTTTGACAGCATCATTGACAGGTATGCCTTCGATTTGCAGACACTGGCCACCTCCAACGGGGCAGCCTCCCTCAGGTAAAAAGCGATAAGTGTAATCATCGACATGTGGAGTGGCGATGTCGGCATAGCTAAAGTCAGATCCCATATAAGATGAACTTTGATTTTGACTCTCTACGCGACGAACTTTTTTGTATACAGGTAAATATAAATGCACTTCACTTTTGCTTTCTGGTCTTTCAAGAAACAAAACCGCTTCATTTTTAATTTCGGCAGGCGCATGGAACCTGGTGAGAGTTTGGTAAAGTGTCCCGTCACTCATAAGTTTACGCCACCAGGTGAATTCTTTTTTAGATTCTTTGCGGCCTTCGCCAGAGGCGATCAGTACCGCATGGGCTTTGAGATCAGAAAACTTTCGGACCTCTTCATTTTTTCGCATGGCTTCAATGGGCGAAAGGGCCGCGTGAGATGGAGGAGCCAGCATCTCGGTTGCGCAGATCAAGAAAAGAGGAAGTGTGAAGGTCTTTGCCAGTTGCCTAAGTCTTGTTGTCAGTGTTGTTGGGATTTCATCTTGGCAGTAATGAGCAGGCGATGTCAGGTTATGTGTAGGCATAGAGACCTCATTTGGTGCAAGCGCTTGGAGTGTTTCGGAAGTGTTCTTATATGATCAGAGCAAACTGTCAGCAGCTGGTCAATGATAGGACAATAGAGTTCGATTTTTTTGCCAAATCAGTTGAAATTTATGAATGTTTGTTTTTTACTTTAGGAAGTCGGTTGCTGAGTTGTACCGACAAAAAATTAAATTAAAAAAATCTGCGCGTGGCTCAGCTTGGTAGAGCACTTGCTTGGGGTGCAAGAGGTCGCTGGTTCAAATCCAGTCGCGCAGACCAATTTCATCTAAAAATCTAAGATTTATATCAGCGTCTTCTTTTAGGACAATTGTACGACAAGTTATACGACAAATAATTGCTATTCATAATTCAGAGCTTCTTTTACTTTGAGGGCTGCGGCTCTGCGCGCGGGCAAGAGACTTGCGAATACGGCAATCACAACTCCCAGAACAAGAGTTTCAGTCACCGACGACAGCGGAAAGTGAAAGTCAATATTCCAACCCAGCAAGACACTCATTGTTGTGGTGACCCAGATATACGACAAGTATGAGCCAAGTGCACAGGCCACGAACGAGCCTAGTGTGCCGAGCGTGAGTGATTCGAAAAAAATCATCTGTATCAATTGACTTCGACTCATGCCGAGTGCTCGAAGCATTCCGATTTCGCGGGTGCGTTCAAGAAGATGTATCAACATGGTGTTGAGTAAACCAATTAGGCCCACTAAGAGAGCGACAGCCTCAACTGCGCGATTGAAGGCAAAACTTTGATCAACCACATCTTTAATCTGCTGAACAATTTGTGTGGGTAAGGTTCCAATGAGGCCATATTTTGGCGTGAGAACAAACTCGAGTCGACTCTTTAATTGTTGCTGGGTGATGTCCTTGGGGCGCACACTAAAGGATGTGCAGAGGTGATCGTTGAACCGGACTTTGTACAAGTCTCGCGAGAGATAGATCACGCCATTTGGATGAGCATAGTCGTTGACGACGCCAATAATCTGCAAATGCAGTGGCCCCGTAGGGGTGTTGAGTGTGACTTGATCGCCTGTTCTTTTATTGAACTTGGCAACAAAGCTCTGTGAGACCAAGGTGGAAGGGGACGCTTGATCAAAAAGTTTGCGTCCCAGCTCGTTTCGGAGATCATCGCTCTGAGAACCGAACCGAGTTTTCTCTTCAGGTGTCTGTTCACCTTGAACGGGTTCGATGAAGTGAAATCCCCACTCAGGAGCTGGCTCATCATAGGCCTTGATGGCAATTTTTTTCTGTTCGTGAGTGATTTGGGTGTAACGAAATCCCTGCGCACCTTTGTTGCCGATCACCGACACTCCCTCAATACGATTGATTTCATCTCGGAGTTCTTCTTTCATGGCTTGAACTTGAAAATCAACAAGTCTGCCATTTGAAGTGATCACAACTGAGTTGGCAGCGAGAACTCGGTCGGCCCATGAAGAGATCGTCTCGCGAAAGCTCAGGTTGATGGCCGAAACCACGATGACAAGCATGAGTCCCACAATAAGGCTTAAAACGTTGCTTCCTGTTCGGCTCGGATTACGAAGAAGATTATCGAGACCGAGGCGAGCAATGATCTTGTTTTTAAAAAAACGCGAAGACCCCATTTGGATGCTTTTGAGAATCAAAATCACCAGAGGAACCGAAAAACCAGCTCCTGCCAAAACTCCCAGGGGAGCATTGATTTGTTGCAAAACAATCGATTTCAGTCCCAATTTAAAGTGGGCTGCCAAACCAATATAGATCAGACCCAGTGTCGACAGAATTGAAAGTAAAAATAAAAAGTTTTTAGCTTTTTGCGGTGAGGCCTGTGTGCCTTTGGGTCGTAGTGCTTCAACCGGAGATATTTTAGTTGCACTATAGGCCGGGAAAAAGGCAGCAAGCATCGAAGCCATGACTCCAATGAAAAGCGCAAGCCAGAGATCGGACAGCGAGAAGTGAATTGTCGTGACTTCGATGGGCGTCATGAACTGGTGGGACATTGAGACCGTGATGTAGTGCAGTAGTTTCATTGAGAGAAGGCGACCAAGCCCTGCGCCGATGAGTGAGCTGACGCTTCCTAAAACAAAGACTTCAGCCAGAAGTGAAGTCAAGAGTGCGGACCGAGTGGTGCCTATCGCCCTAAGTGCGCCGATTTCTCGCCGGCGCTCGGCAATTGAAATGGCCACAGTGTTAGCGACTAAAAAAATTCCAACGACGAGAGCGAGCGACGAAAGAAAAGTGAGCATCGCTTGAAACGAGCTCACCATTTTTTTTAAACTCTCACTTTGTGAGTCAGGAGCTTGTACGGCGAATGATGGCCCGAGTTTGTTTTGAATTCTGTTTTGCAGGTCTTCAATCGAGATGTCTTTTTTTGCAACAATATCGACACGATCAACTTTGCCCTCTTTGCCAAAGGTAAAGCGCGCGCCATCGATATCCATGATTGCGATTCCACCGCCATAGGCTTTGGCTGGACCCGTTGGCGACAAAAGCCCACGAACAGTAAAGGTCTTTAAGCCTGTCGCGCTGGCAAGTTCAATTTTGTCATCAATTTTAAGTTTGTGTTTTACCGCGAATTCGTTGGTGAGAATGAGGCTGTCAGGTTGATTCAAAAAAACCAATGGGTCATCGATGATTTTTTCATCGACGGTTTTATAGGTGCGTAGACCTTGCTCACGTAAGAGATCAACGCCAAAAATCAAAAGCGATTGTAGTTGAGACCCACGATGAAAAAATCCACGGGACTCAATCATGGGAACTGCGTTCTGAACGCCATCGACCTGAGCAATTTCATCCACGATCGACTCTGAAAAGCCCTGTTCTCCGAGCGAGACAGTCAAGGCGGCCTTGCCGCTGATCGCCTCAATGCTCTCTTGAAATGACTCAAGTGTGGCCCGGTTGATGATTTGAACCGAAATAAAAAGCGCAACACCAAGGGCCATGCCTAAACCGGTTAGCGCTGTTCGGGTTGGTTTCGTGGTGAGTTGTCTGAGGGCAAAGAAGCGAAAAAGATTGAGCAGTGTCTGCGTCACCTGCGAGAACTTTCGCATGGTCAATTCTCCAGAGTGCGAGTTACAGGTTGGTCTGACTCAATTGTGCCGTCACGAAAACGCACGATGCGAGTTCCATATTGAGCTGCCTTTTGGTCGTGGGTGACCATGATGATAGTTTGTTTCTTTTCTTGAGAAAGCTTTTGCAGCAAAGACAAAACATTTTCGCCGGTCTTTGAGTCTAGGTTTCCAGTTGGTTCATCAGCCAAAAGCAAAAGTGGATCGGCAATAAGCGCGCGTGCAATTGCCACGCGTTGCATTTCGCCGCCAGAGAGTTCAAAGGGATGGTGCTGCAGACGATGGGCCACACCCAAAAACTCCATCAAATCTTTGGCCTTTTTTTCAACGGCGTTGAGATTTTGACCATCGAGTAAGCAGGGGAGAGCAACATTCTCAAGCGCCGTCAGAGTGGGAACTAAATGAAAGAATTGAAAAATGAAACCAAGTTTTCTTCTGCGAAATAAAGAAAGATCGGTGTCGCCCAGCAACTCAAGTCTTTGCGTTCCTACAAGTATCGATCCGGCTGTTGGGGTGTCGAGTCCGCCGATGATTTGTAAAAGTGTACTTTTGCCTGAGCCACTTGGACCCATAATCGAAATGAATTCGCCTTGTTTGACCTCGAGCGAAACTCCCTTTAAGATTTGAATTTCACCATTTTGATATGACTTTTCGATTTGCTGAACTTGTAAGAGCATGCAAAAATCTTGGCATGAAACAAGGTCAGAAACAAGAATCAAAGAAAACCATTTGTTTAATCAACGGAAGCCGCTGCGGGGCTAAGGGAAACTCGGCACAGATTTCAATCTACCTTGAATCCTTGATTAAAAAAGAATTGTCGCGATTTCGAAAGAATCACAACGTTCACTGGAACAGCGAATTTGTTTCGCTCAATCTAGCCGAGAGACTCTCATTTGCAAAGAGTTTTGCGACGGACCGTGAGCTGCAGAAGAATCTGAGGCAGGCCGACGGCTTTGTGTTTTTGACCGGAACTTACTGGGATTCATGGGGAAGTCCGCTGCAAAAATTTTTTGAAGATATGACTGAATTTGAGTGCGGAGAGCTTTGGCTAAATAAACCAGCGACGGCAGTGGTCTCAATGCATTCGGTGGGCGGCAAGGAAGTGCTTTCGAGGTTGATCGGAGTACTCAACACGCTTGGGCTATGGGTACCTCCTGTTGGTGGATTAGTTTTGTCGGCGGTGAATGAACTGGCTCTCAACGTATCTCCAGCGGATTCAGCCCCTGACTTGCAAGATGATCTCTGGCGCAAAGAAGACCTGCGGTTGATTGCTCATAACTTATTGCAGGCTCTGCATAGTGAGCTCCAGTTTCGGGCTTGGCCGGTTGACCGAAAAAACACCGAGGCTGTGTGGTTTAAAAAGTAATTTTCGCTTCTTGGTTTGCTACGCTCTATCTCTGTGGAGCGGCCAGCACGAATGGCAAAACGATCCGAATCAAGACCGACGCTTCGATTTTTTACCATTTTAACGCTTTACGGTTTTGCCTAAGCTAAAATAGCCAATCAGGCTTATTCAGTCATTTTTCCTAAGGTATTTGGGGCTATTTGGGAATTTAAGAAAAACAATCTAAAGCAATCAATTGAATGCTCACCGAGAGTTCACCAACAGGACTGCCGAAAAAATCGTCCCATGTTGCAGACACCAATGGCCGTCAAAGATCATTCCTTTGGTAAATTCATTCGACCAATCTTCGGTCAATTGAATTTTAAAGCGGGCCTGCTCAATTGCAAGTTCCTCTCCAGATGGAATGAGCAAGCGATCCATTTCGCAGAAAACCGCAGACTGAAAACTATGAAACTGGTGAGTCAGAGGAGAAATGCATTTGAACAAACTCTCTTTGCCTGAAAAGATCAAAGTACTGAAAATCTGTCTGGAATACTCGTCAAGTGATGTTGCAAATTCTCGTTCGAGTTCATTGAGGCAGTGGCGCGTAACTGCGGCGATACTTTTGGGCTTCAGCAGTGGCTCCAGATCAATTCCGATACTGCGATAATCTTGTTTTTTTGCGACCATGGCCCAAGCCAAATCACCTTTATGAGAAATAGACCCAACGGCGCTAGGGGGCCACACAACACCGCGATCGTGTCTGGAAAGCACTGAGCGGCGCAGGTGCGAATCAAGTTCACCTAAAGCAAGACCTGCGGCTCGACGCCCGGTTAAAAATTCAAGCTGCCTGTCTGGTGACGCATCAATTAACGTGGCATCGATTTGCAGACCCGACTCATTAAACACAAATTGTTTATATAGACGAAGATCTGTGTTGGTCGGGGTCGAGCAGAGTTGCCCAATGCAATTCGAAAGGCAAAGTGGAGAGGCGAGAAGTTTGATGTTCACCTCCCCAAGATCTTGGTCCTTGCTGGTCTTGTCAAGGGAGATCATGGTCTCTAATCTTTAAGGAGGGGCATCTTTTCGACGGGAGATCAACATCATGACTAACCTCGCTCGGCGACTCAATCGTAAAATAGTTCTGGGGGCAATTGGTCTTGGGCTGCTGACACTTGCCCCTGCACTCGCAAAAAACGAAGCGAATCGAGCGTCCACTTTTGGTTCGCCCGATGGCTTACCCGATAGCGCTCCTCATGGTTCGCCTTCGACAAATGTCATCTATGGTCAGGATGATCGAAAAGATATTTATCAAATTCAAGACCCGCAGCTTCTGTCGTTGGCCGCTTCAACTGTTGGCCTCGTGAACTACGATCATCTCACAAAAAAAAATGGCGGTCTAAGTTTGCAAACCGAACCTTATGGGGCATCGAGAAATCTTTGCACATCAGAGCGGTTCTTTGATCAAGAAACTTCCCCATTTTGCTCTGGATTTTTGGTTGCGCCTGATGTGGTTGCCACAGCTGGACACTGCGTTCCCACGCAAAGCTTGTGCATGAGAACAAAATTTGTTTTCGGTTTTTCGATGCCTGTGCCTGGGCAAATTATCAAAGACTTCAGTAATGACGATGTCTATGGTTGCCAAACTCTCTTAATTTCCAAGAGAGAACTAAAAGGCGCAGATTTTTCTCTGGTGAAACTCGATCGACCAGTTCTCAATCGGCGGCCGCTCACAATGCGAAGTTCGGGCCAGATTCAAATGAATGATACCCTCATGGTGATCGGTCATCCTACGGGTCTGCCAACCAAGATTTCGGAACATGGAAAAGTCCGTCTTATCAATTCTGATTTTTTTGTTACGACACTCGATACCTATGGCGGAAACTCTGGTTCAGCAGTCTTCAATTCACAAACATACGAAGTCGAAGGAATTTTGGTTCGAGGCGAAAAAGACTTCGTCAATGCACCAAACAACTTGTGTCGCATTTCAAATGTGTGTGATGAGTCAGGTTGCCGCGGCGAGGATGTCACGCGGGTTGAAGCCTTCAGGCAGTTGATATTTCGAAAATGAGTTGGGCACGCTCTATTTTTGTTTTTTAGGAAGCTGCACGACAAAACGCGTGCGCGCGTGGCGAAAGTCTAAGCGCAAAGTTCCATTGTGATGTGCGACGATTCCTTGGGCAAGCGCTAATCCGAGGCCTGTTCCTTTGTCAGCTGGTTTTGTGGTAAAAAATGGATCAAAGATTTTGCTTCGGTTTCGAATCGGAATTCCAAAACCACTGTCGGTCACCGCAAGATAAATTGAATCTTCGTCTTCAAAAAAATCAATCTCGATCCATTTCTCTTTAAGGTCTGCAATTGCGTCTATGGCATTATTGACCAGGATCATCACGACTTGTGAAATTTGCGTGCGATGAAACTCTGCACGCACTTTGGCATCACTATTGGAAATTCGCAAATCAATGCCCTGGCGCTTACATCTCTCCTCAACAAAGGTCACTACCTCTGCTGCCACATCAAGTATCGAGCACGCCGAAGCATTTTGAATTTGTTCGGTTTTATGCAATGTCGACATGCTCTTCATGACATCCGCCACACGTTTAGTCGTGGATTCAATTTTTGTCGCAATTGACTTGAGTTCTGGAATTTCGATTTTATTCTCTTCAATAACGGATTGCAGTTCAAAAATTTTACCAAACAAAACCATCAAGGGGCCATTGACTTCATGGGCCACTCCCGCAGCAAGCTCTCCCATTGCTGTCATTTTCGCACGAGCGGCCATTTGCATTTCGCGCGCCTTGATCATTTCCATCTGTTGTTTTTTCTCAGTGATATCATCAGCAAAAAAAACAATTTTTCCAGAGTCGCGGCTCCCGTGGTCGTTTTTCTGAAAAGCGTAGCATCGCACCCAAAGCCAACGCAGTTCTCCCTCAGAGGTCACCACCCGAAACTCTAGATTTGGATTTTCCCCTTTTGCTAGTGAGGTATGAAACTGGGAATTCGCATGATCCTTATCGTCGAGATGGGCATACGCAAGAAAGCTGTCGATACTTTCTGACTGTCCGAGAGCCACATCTGGTGGCAGTCCAAAAACTTGTTGAAAATTAGAACAGACGAAGGATGGTTTCTTTGCCAGTTGATCAAATATCCAAAAGCACTGGAATGGATTTTGTTCGAATTGCCGGTAAAAAATCGAAAGCTCTTGATCGGGGAGTCGTCTCGAATCTCCAATCTGTGCCATGTGCGAATTCGCTCCAGAAGCGCTCGACGCATTTGCAGGAGTGGGAGGCACCAGCGAGAGCTCGATGCCGCCATTTTGACCGATGCCGTGACCTACGCTGTGACCAACAGGTTCACTTGCGTTGTCAGCAGCCCCTGCTTCATGGGGCTCAGTCAGAACTGCTCTGAGTTTTTTTACTGCCGTCATAAGCTCCAAGCACTCGTTTTTCGAGAAACCCCTCACCTTGAGAGGATTCGCACTACGCTAAACTTATCGGAGTGTCGAAGTTTTACACAAGACTTAGAACCTTAATTTATGGTGAGAATTTCATGAAATCGGCACGAGGACTTGGCAATAGTGTTTCACTAAAAAACACTGTCTCATTTGTAAACGAAGTTTCGTTTTGCTCTGGTACAATGAGCGCGAACTGTTTTAGCGCTCGTCTTGACTATTCGCCCTCTTCAGAATTGACGCAGACCCAGTTCGATGAGGCTGAGCTGAGATCTTTGATGCCGGTTTCGTCTGCCGTCACCATTCCCTCTGTGGCAATTGCGGAGCCATTGATGTCTTCTTTGAGTGACCAGTAAAACTGCCCAACAGGCATCTTGCATTTACCTTTAAATGTTACCGCGGCTTTGCTGTACACCTGAAGCACGCCTTGGCTTTTGGGCGAGCTATTCGAGGGAACATTGTTTTCGAATTTCAAATTAAATTGCGAGTCGGTCAGTGTGAAAATAAATGGAAAGCCGGCACCGGTTGATTTTTGGCCAAAGAAAACTCCGGAGTTAGAAAATTTAATATTTTCAAGTGGAGGCTGATTTTGATCATTCACATCAAAGAGATTTCCGGTGGCTGTGAACGTGACTTTTTGCGAAGCAAAATTCAACCCCACGGTATCCAAATAAATTTCGGAGTCATAGTGAAAATGCTTGGGAGTTTCGTTCGGCGCACCAAGATCTGTGTAGTAGCGCTCTGAATTGATGGTGACTTTCACTCGCTTCGAGGCGCGTTGATCGATAAAGCTCTGAGTGCCATAGAGGTCTTCACGGACGCGTTTGCCCGCAATAACTTGAACTTGGTGGCAATTGTAAATCACTTTCAGAAAACGAATGTCGCGGCGAATTTGATAATCGACACAGCCTTTTTTGATATTCACTTGAGGACGATTGGCATTTAAATCGACAATGTCGCGCAGGGTTTGTAGATCTGAAAAGACACGCGCAAGATTCGTAAGTCGTTCAGTTTGAACGCGCGTCTCATAGCTCTTTTCGGTTTCCTTTGGGCTAGTGGATTCAGTTGCATCGTCCGAAGGCTTTGGCGGACAAGCCTGTAGACCGAGCGTTAAAAGGATCAATAAACTGAGTTTTAAAATCTTTCCCATCCTTCAACTCATATTCCAGCAGGTGCCGAAAGTCCAACTCTGGTATAAAAATAGAGTAATTCATCGGTGCGGGTGGCTAGAGGTGTTCTGTTTGGGGTGAAAAATAGACCTGGTCCCTCAAGCTGAGCCGATGACGATTTTGTATTTTATCGTGCAGACTATCCAGAGCAAAACTGTTGGATTTGAGCCAGTTGGGCCCGCATATATTGCATCTTGTTGAAAGCCAATTGATGACAAAACTGTGACACTTCCGCAGATCAAATCTTATATATTGAGTCTATGTTTTCAGAGCTCATTTTATTGCATCGTAAAGGACAGCGCGATTTTGAACTTCGTGGGGGCGCCGCTTCTGTGTCGGCGGAGCTTTGGAGTTTTCGCACCTGCCTGAGAAAAATTTTAATCGTCAGCGAAAGTTCTCTTGCGAGTATTCAATTGGCAGAGGGCGACGAAGTTTTTCGTGGTGCTGATGCTTTCCGTTTTTGTCTTCAAGTGATTGCGGGTTTGCAGTCACCCCTCATTGGTGAAACCGAGGTGGCTGGTCAGTTTCGAACCGTCGTGCAGAATTTTGCCATTCCGCATGGCCCATGGGGCCACCAATTGAAACGGTTTTTTGCGGCCTTGTTTGAAGATGTAAAAAAAGTTCGACAGAAACATCTGACTGACCTCGGAAGCCAGTCTTATGGGAGCCTTTTGCGACGTGATCTCCGAGGCTGCAAACAGATTCACATTGTGGGTGCTGGTGGTTTTGTTAAAGACCTGATGCCCTGGCTAAACAAAGACGGCGCAAAAATCGTAGTACATGCTCGAAATGTTTTAAAGGCCCAACAAGCTCTCAGTGAGTTTACGCAGATTGAGTTTCAATCACTAGAGCAGCTTCAGTTGGGTGCTGGGGTTCTCTTGGTGGCAGCTCCACTGGCGGCGCAGGACTTAAGGTTTTCATCAGACTTTGATCTTTTGGTTGATTTGCGTGGCGATGCCCACTTAGATCAAGTGATGTTTGCAAAAAAGAGAATTGATTTGCAGGAGCTTTTGAGTCGAATTCAAGCCAATCAAGAATTTCTTGAAGGTAAAAAGCGTGATGCGCTTTGTGAAATCGAGATGATTGTTGAAGACCGAAGTCGGTCCATCGAGTACCGTCCGTTCGGATGGGAAGATGTATGCGCATAAAAATTGGAAGTCGAAGTAGCGATCTTGCCAGGCTACAAGCTCAGACTGTGGCTGGAGAAATCAAAAAAAAATATCCCGAGATAGAAATTGAATTCGATTTCAAGGTGTCTTTGGGTGATAAAAACCTGAACGATCCGTTGTGGAAGATGCCAGAAAAAGGTGTCTTTACTGAAGACTTCGTTGCTGATCTGTTAAATGGTAATGTTGATCTCGTTGTTCACTCTTGGAAAGACTTGCCGACAGAGCCTCGTATTCGAACTGAAATCGTGGGGACTCTTCATCGCGAAGATGTACGCGATCTGTTCTTGTTTCGGCGTGATCGAATGTCTCAGGTTCAAAATACCAAGACTTTGCGTGTGCTGACATCCTCGCCACGAAGAAGTTATAATTTACAGAATTTTTTTATTGAGTGTTTTCCTGGAGCGCTTGCAAAAGTCGAGTTTGAATCTGTTCGTGGCAATATTCCCACGCGAATGGAAAAATTATTAAATCAAGATGTGGATGGTTTGATTGTGGCAAAGGCTGCTTTGGACCGATTGCTTTCATCGACGACGGATGAATACCGCGAAGTTCGAAACCGAATGCGTGAGGTCTTGAATCAATGTCATTTTATGGTTTTACCTCTGTCGGTTAACCCAGCTGCTGCGGCCCAAGGAGCACTGGCTATCGAGATACGAAGTGATCGCGAAGATGTGCGAGAGATTTTATCGCCAATTATTCAGGTCGACGTGATGAGGCAAGTGGACGCCGAGCGCTCGATTTTGCGAGGTTATGGTGGCGGCTGTCATCAAAAGATTGGTGTCACGCGCTTATCGCGTCCTTATGGTGAGCTTTTGTTTTTGAAAGGTCTGACTGATTCAGGTGAAGTTTTGAATCGAGTGGAGCTTTTGCCTGAGACTGGCGAAGCGCAGCTGAATTCTATGCCGATCGGCGCATCCAAAAACTCAATGGCTGCACCAACTCATATGGTGGCTCCCAAAAAAATGGACGATGTTTGGCCTCAGCAAATTGTGGACAATCTTTTTTTTACCAGGGAAGTTTGTGAATTCGATCGTGAAAAGTTGCGAAGTGCCAAGTTTATTTGGGTGGCCCGAGACAATGCTTGGCCTGCGGGATTTGTAGTTCCGGCGATGAGGTCTCCTGACGGTGAAACGGGCCTACAAGCAACGACTCAGCCAAGGAACTTGCCAACCAGTCTGACAGCTCAGGCGGAGCTGTCTCCAGTTGTTTGGGCTTCGGGCTTGAAGACATGGCAAAAGTTGGCTGCACGCGGAGTTTGGGTGTCTGGCTCAAGTGAAGGCCTAGGTGAGAGTGAAGAGGCTCGACTTGAAGTTTTAGTTCCTGACTTCAGAAATGAGTGGCTCAAGTTAAGTCACACTGATGGTGTGGAGCGCCCAGGATTTGAAATGCTTGGAACTTATCGGCTGCAAAAAAGACCTTTGCCTAAAGAAATGCTTTTGAATTTACGTCATTGTACCCATTTTTTCTGGATGTCGGGGTCTTCATTTTTACGCGCGATTGAACTCTATCCAGAAATTAGGGGCAAGTGGCATTTTTGTGGCCCTGGTCACACGGCTGAAATGATTGCTCAGCATTTAGATAACAAAGATAGACTACAGATCGAGTTGAGTTATTCAGCGTGGCTTGAAAAGATGAAGGCTTGCTGTCAGTAGTCTCGATAAACAGATTTTAATAAGATCGATCAAGATGCATCGCTAACCCGTGCAAGTTTCGTAAAAAAGGAAAAATCATGAATTCAACAGAGTTGTTCAATAGATCATTGAAGGTTGCTCCTGGCGGAGTGCATAGCCCTGTGCGAGCCTTTAAAAGTGTCGGCGGCACTCCCGTATTTTTTAAAAGTGCCAATGGTGCTTATCTAGAGTCGGTTGAGGGGCAGAGTTATATCGATTTTTGTCAGAGTTTTGGACCGCTGATTTTAGGGCATCGAGATTCTGATGTGGCCAAGATTGTTCACGAGACCATCGATATGGCTTGGAGTTTTGGTGCCTGCGAACCATATTCTCTAGAACTTGCAGAGTGGATCACTTCGCGAATAAAGTGGGCTGAGAAGGTTCGATTTGTGAGCTCTGGAACTGAGGCTGTTATGAGTGCACTGCGGGTGGCACGTGCCTATACAAAACGAAACAAAGTTCTCAAGTTTGATGGATGTTATCATGGACACTTCGACTCGTTATTAGTTAAGGCTGGTAGTGGTCTCGCCGGAGAAACGGCGAGTGACAGTGCTGGAGTTTCAGAGGCTTTTGCCCGTGAGACTTTGATTGCACCACTTGGGGATCTCAATGCTGTCGAAGACATTTTTCGTGATCATCCTGAGCAAATTGCCGCTGTGATCATCGAGCCGCTTCCTGCTAATTATGGATTGCTGGAACAGACCCCTGAGTTTTTAAAAGATTTAACTGCATTGGCAAGACGTCATGGTGCCTTGATGATTTTTGATGAGGTCATCTCAGGATTTAGAGTGGCCCTCGGTGGAATGGCGGAGCTGACCGGAATCGAGCCAGACTTGGTGACTTATGGAAAAGTGATTGGCGGAGGGTTTCCAGTTGGTTGTTACGGTGGGCGACGGGAAATCATGGATCTCGTTGCGCCGAATGGACCAGTTTACCAGGCCGGAACCTTGAGTGCCAATCCGGTTGGAATGCGAGCGGGACTTGCAACTTTGCAGAAAGTAGAACGCGAAGGTGTGTATGCCAGTCTTGATTATCGAACACGAAAATTTGCTCACCAGCTGGAGGAGGGTTTGAATTCAGTTGGACAAAATGTGAGTGTGGCTCAAGTAGGTTCGATTTTTTGGATCCATCAAAAAACCGAAGGAAAAGTTCGAAAACTTGCGGATATTCCGGCTGGGCATGCTGAGCGATTTAAAAAACTATTTCATGCTTGCTTGCAAGAAAATGTGTATATGGCTCCGAGTGGTTACGAGGTTGGGTTTTTGGGAAATGCTCACTCCACAGAAATTCTTGATGAAGCTTTACGTAGAATTTTACGGGCAGCAAAAAAACTGCAAACGCAGAATTTGGACAAGGCCTAATTGAAAATGGAGAAGCTGAGTGTAACAAACAAATCATCAAGTAAGATCCCGCGTTTTTCATTCAAACTAGCACTGACATTGCTTTGGCTCAGTTTGACTATGGGACTTGCTGGCTGGTGGTTGGTCTTTGGACTTCGGCAAATCGACAAAATAGCCACTTTGAATTTGCAGGAATCAGATAAAATGATTCGCCAACATCATATGATCATGCTTGAGGGTGGCGTGCTTTTTTTGCTTCTCCTGTTGGGAGGCTTGGCACTTTTTTATTACATTTATGTGGAGATGCAGCGTTCTCTTGAAAAACAAAATTTCTTTTCGGCATTTAGTCACGACCTTAAAACCTCTCTGGCAGCATTACGTTTGCAGGCTGAAGCGATCGAAGAAGATCTTGCTGGTAAGGTTGAAAGTAAGTCGCTCAAAAGACTTTTAAAGGATACCGTTCGCTTGGAACTTCAATTAGAGAACTCTCTTTTTATTGGCAACGATCAAACTGGAGCCTTGTTTTTAGAAAAAAGATCGCTTACGAAAATCGCTGAGGGATTGAGCTATCATTGGCCAGAAATGGTTTTTGAAGTTGGTCGAGATGCAGAACTTGAAATGGATCGGCGAGCGAGTGAAAGCATTTTTAAAAATCTTGTGCAAAATGCCCTGGTGCATGGCAAGGCCTCAAGGGTTTCATTGTCAGCCGAACAGGCAGAAGAAGGTCGAGTTCTTGTCACGGTTCATGACAATGGCCACGGTTTCCAGGGTGAATATTCCCAATTGACCAAGCCTTTCACCCGGCACGCGAAAACCAGTGGGACAGGTTTGGGACTCTATATTGCGAAGTCATTGTGTGCACGTCACAAGGGTCGCCTGGAGTTTGTGAGTACATCCCAGGGTTTTGCTATTAAGATGGATTTGCCCGGACGTCTTTTAGGCGGTGGGCGATGAATAGAGTTTTAGTTGTTGAAGATGATGTTTCCCTTGGAGAAATTTTAGTTGAACGATTGTCTCGAGAGTTTGTCGTTGATTGGGCTAAGACTCTGCAAGAGGCAGCCACGTATTTTGCAAATTGCGACTATCAGATTGTTCTTTTGGATGTCACTCTCCCTGATGGAACTGGTTTTGAGTTCGCGACTTCGACAGTGAAACCGAAAGGTGTACCATTTATTTTTATGACAGCGTTGAATTCGGCCGAGCATCGGCTTGAAGGCTATGAAATTGGCGCTGAAGAGTATATTCCAAAACCATTTCATCTCAAGGAATTGATGCTTCGAGTTCGGCATGTTCTCGAAAACCATGCGCCAAAAGCAGAACTGCTGGTGGGAGATCGGGTGATCGATTTTCTTAAGCAAGCGGTTCGATTTTCAGATGGGCGAGAGGAGTTTTTACAGGCTCGAGATTTTCACCTACTAAAACTTTTGGTGGAAAATTCGCCGCGGGTGATGAGTCGGGATGAGATTTTAGATTTGATTTGGGGGGAAGACAAGTTTCCGTCCCATCGAACTGTAGACAACGCAATTGTACGGCTTCGACAAGTGTTAGGCGATGATGGTGGACAATTGATACGGTCTGTTCGTGGGGTCGGATACCAATGGGTTTTAGGTTCATGAATGAATGAGTTATGGTTTCGGTCAATTCACGTTTTATCTATTTTTACAGTTGAGGTAAATTATGGCGAATATTAAATTTCAAAATGCTCTGAAGAGAATTCCGCAAAAAGTGCCACCGATTTGGTTTATGCGCCAAGCGGGACGGTATCATTCTCATTATCAAAAAATTCGTGCGCAACATTCATTTATTGAAATGTGTAAAGATGCCGAACTTGCAGCTGAAGTGGCAATGGGGCCGATTTTAGATTTTGATTTTGATGTTGCCATTTTGTTTAGTGATCTGTTGTTTCCACTTGAAGCGATGGGCATGGGATTGAGTTATGAACCAGCCCCAACCTTGGGGTGGCATCTGAATTCTGAAACAATCAAAAATCTTCGACCAGTTTCAGAGTCTTTGAGTGGTGTTGAGTTTCAGAAAAAAGCAGTGATGCGAACTCGTGAGAGATTGCCGCAAACCAAAAGTTTGATTGGCTTTGTGGGCGGACCCTGGACCCTTTTTGCCTATGCCGTCGAAGGGGCTCATAAAGGTGGGCTCGAAATCACCAAACAAAATGTGTCGCTCTATCCAAAGTTTTGTGAAGTCTTATTGCCACTTTTAAAAGCCAATATTCAATTGCAGCTGGATGCCGGGTGTGAAGTCGTGATGATCTTTGACACGGCAGCAGGTGAAGCTTCTCCTCGCTTTTATCAGGAGGTTGTCGTGCCTGAACTCGAAAAATTGATGGTCGAGTTTAAAGGGCGATTGGGCTATTATGCTAAGGGGGTGCAGCCAGCACATTTGAAGCATAAAATTTTTCAAGAGGGTCATCAGTGGGCAGGACTGGGATATGATCACCGATGGAATTTAAGCGAGATCTTGTTGCAGACTAAGACTGGTTTTGTTCAAGGAAATTTTGATCAGGCGTTATTGTTTCTGCCCGAAAATGATTTTGCTGTTTGGGTGCAGAAGTATCTTGAACCTCTTCGTCAACTTTCAATTGAAGAACGTTGTGGATGGGTCAGCGGTCTTGGGCATGGTGTATTACCGAAAACTCCTGAAAAGAATGTGCGAAAATTGATTCAATCCATTCGTGAGGTATTGGCATGAGTGTGGATCTTTTTAAAAAATACGATATCCCTGCTCCGAGATACACAAGTTACCCGACGGTGCCGTATTGGTGCGACAGTCCGACAAGTGATCAGTGGATCCAAAGTTTAAATCGAGCATTTGTTGAACAAAAAATGAGCTGGTCGATGTATTTGCATATGCCATTTTGTGAATCACTCTGCACCTTTTGTGGTTGCAACACCTCTATCACCAAAGATCATTCGCGTGAGGAGAACTATATTAAGCTACTTTTGCAGGAGCTTGATTTGTATTTGCAGAAAGTTCCACAGATGAAAGAAAAACCTTTGTGCCATATTCATTTCGGAGGTGGCTCGCCGACGTTTTTTTCAGCTGAACATCTGAAATATTTGGTGAGTGAAATCTTTAAGCGCGTTAAGCGAGTCGAAGAGGGTTTTGAGGGTTCAATTGAAGTTGATCCTCGTCGTTGCCAGCCTGAGCAATTGTTGTCATTGCGTGAATTGGGTTTTTCTCGCGTTAGTATGGGAGTTCAGGATTTTAATCCTGAGGTCCAACGTTTAGTGAATCGCCATCAGCCGAAGGAGCTCACCGAGAAAGTAACAAACGAGGCTCGGCGCTTAGGTTATGAGTCAGTCAATTTTGATCTTATCTATGGTTTACCTAAGCAGACTCTTGAATCAGTCAAAGAAATGGCAGAGATCACGGTGGCCATGCGTCCAGACCGGATTGCTCTTTACAGTCTTGCCGTGGTTCCTTGGATCAAGCCTCAACAAAGATTGTTTAAAGACGAAGATCTCCCCATGGGTGAAGAAAAAAGAAAACTCTATGAGGCGGCCCGAGAGATTTTGCTCAAAGGAGGATATCTCGAAATTGGTATGGATCATTTTGCGCTTCCCAATGATGCGCTAGCCAAGGCAGATAGAGAACGCAAACTCCATCGAAACTTTATGGGCTATACGGATCAACGCTCAGAGGTGATGTTGGGATTAGGTGTAAGTTCAATTTCGGAAACTCCGGATTGCTTTCATCAAAATGAGAAAGCACTTCCAGTGTACGAACGTCGAGTTTCTGCTGGGGAACTACCTACTTTGCGCGGGCATATTTTGAACGAAGAAGATCGAAAAAGGCGAGAACAGATTTTGAAGTTTATGACCGAGTGGCAAGTGCAGTTTGAGAATTCAGAACAAGAAAATGACGCACGAGTTTTTTTGAGTCAGATGCTTGAAGATGGTTTGGTTGAAATTCGTGAGGCAAAGCTCATGCTCACGGCTAAAGGTAAACCATTTTTGCGCAATGCCTGCATGGTGCTGGATAGTCGATTGCGAAGAAGTGCGCCGCAAACCAAAGTTTTCTCGTCGTCGTTGTGAGTGGTCCTCAATGAGCAGTGTCAGATTGGATGAAACAAAAGGGCTGAACTCAGCAAGGCAAATTAAAATTGTCGGCGCTGGGTTCACTGGTTTAACTTTGGCCTACTTTTTTGTAAAGCGCGGCTGGAAAGTTAAGATTATTGAGAAGACATCTGAAGTTGGCGGGTTGATTCATACTCGAACGACCGAGCATGGTATGGCAGAGACCGCAGCTAATGGCGTTTTTAACTCGCAGCTTTTTCAGGATATTGCTGCTGAGATTGGTGTCGAGTTACTTGAGACCAAGTCTGAGGCCAAGAAAAGATTTTTATACCGTGATCATCCTCAACGTTGGCCATTTTCATTTCGAGAATCGTTTCGCTTGGTGTGTTTGGCTTTGAGATTGGTTTTTGCTAAGGCCAGCCTGCGTCCTGAGAGCCGTGATTCGGTTCGGTCGTGGGGTACGCGCCACCTTGGAAGTGTTTTGAGTCGCTTCAGTATCGAGACTTTTTTGCAGGGTGTGTACGCTGGGGATCCGGCGCAAATGAGTGCTGAAATGATTTTGCAAAAAGTGTTTGCTCCAAAGAAAAGGCAAAACTGGGATGGTTATAGGCGCGGCACGCTCGCTCCACGCGAAGGTATGGGGCAATTTATTGAACATCTGTTTCAATGGCTTGTTGCTCAGGGCGTGGTGTTTGAATTTACCAAAAACTTCGTCTTGTCCAACTCCGCAAGCGGGGACAATGAAGACACGCATGCGACCTTCAATGAGCCGGTCATATTGGCAACTCCTGGACATGTGGCCCGAAAGATTTTGGAGAGTTCTAATGACCCTAGGTTGCTTGCTCGGGCTCAGGGCCTGGCTGCTGTTCATCCCTTGGCGTTAGTGACGGTGACTGTTTTTTGGCCAGAACATCGGTCGAGGTATTCGGGTTTTGGCTGTCTTTTTCCACCAGGGTTTTCTCGCCCAGTTTTGGGTATTTTAATGAATAGTTTGATTTTTGAAAACCGATCCCATGCTTGTGCCAGCGAAACTTATATTTTAGGTGGAGCACTTCATGCAGGAGTGGTGGAATGGACTGACGCTGAGATTTTGAATTTGGTGGTCTCAATGAAAAATGATTTTGAGGGATTTGCCGGTTCAGAACGAATGGCCCCACTTGCAAGTGAAATTACCCGTTGGCCGCGTGCGTTTCCACACTATACAGTTGAATTGAATGCTGCCCTCAAGGAGCTCGAAAGACACGGGCAGGGTATCTATTTAGCCGGAAATTACTTAGGTAAAATTGGGTTGGCACAAATGCTTCAAGATAATTTTGAACTGGCTGAAAAAATTTGCCAGTCGGCGAGGGGTGGAGTGTGATGGCGGAACAGAATAAGATCGGTGTACTCGTCATCAATTTGGGAACACCCGAATCGCCTGAACCAACAGCGGTCGGAAGTTATTTACGCGAATTTTTAATGGATAAATGGGTGATTGATTTGCCCTGGCCGCTTCGTTGGTTTTTGGTGAACGCATTGATTGTGCCTAAACGAAAATTTGCCTCGGCAAAAAATTATCAAAAGATTTGGACAGACAAAGGATCCCCACTTTTAGTTTTAACCTCAAAATTTTCTCGCGCCCTACAACAGCAGCTGAATTCGGATTCACCTGGAGACCGGTATGTTGTCGCCATGGGGATGCGATATGGTAAACCAAGTTTGCAAGAGGCACTCGAGTATTTAAAAGACCAGAACTGTGAGCGTGTGATTGTTTTGCCACTTTATCCTCAGTATGCCGAATCAACGACCCGTTCTAGTCTTGAGCGGGTACAAGAACTGGCGGCAAACTTTGGTTTTAAGCAAAGGTTGGTCGAAGTTAGGAGTTTTTACGCTCACACTCAATATTTAAGTTCTTTGGCTTCGAGCGCGCATGATTATCTTGGTGAGTTTGATCATTTGTTAATGAGTTTTCATGGGCTACCCGAACGCCAGGTAAAAAAGGTTGATCCGTTACATAACAGTTGTCTAAAAGACGTGAACTGTTGTGAGAAAATGAGCGAGATGAATCAAAACTGTTATCGTGCGCAATGCTTTGCTACGGCTCAGCAGCTGGCGAAGAAGCTAGGCCTTGATGAAGGAATGTATTCGGTCGCGTTCCAAAGTCGCCTGGGAAAAACACCTTGGATACGACCCTACACCGATGAGGTTCTTGAGGAGCTGGTTCAGCGTGGGGTGAAAAGACTTGCGGTGATTTGTCCGTCATTTATTGTCGATTGCCTGGAGACGCTGGAGGAAATTCAAATTGGTGCGGGAGAAAAGTTTCGCTCGCTTGGTGGCGAACGTTTTCTCTTTATCCCATGTTTGAATTCCTCACCCGAGTGGGTGAGGGCTGCGAGCGCTATAGTTCTTGAGCAAAGCATATGTTAAATTAAAAATATCGAGGTCGTGGTATCGGCGGCCGTGGTCTGGGCGGCGGATAAGGTCGTGGACCAGGACGGGGAGGAGGATACGGTGGATTTACGCTGTCGTCCTGATTGCATCGCTCCCATAGCAAAGAATATTCGATAGGATGAGTTGTCACATCAAGACTGTCGATGCTGGTCATCACCTCATCATTGGCTCGATTTGTTTGCACGAGAACTCGAGTGTCGGCTTGAATCGTAAAGCTTCTTCCACAGGGAGAGACACTTGAACCTTGGGTCATTGCCGAGAGCTGAAAACTGTCTTCGAATGAACCCACCATGACCTTTGCGCGCATCACCCGAGGAGCATTAGTGGGATTGCCTCCGATTTCTAAAAATCGAAAGCCAGCACCGAAAGTTGTGCGAGCGCCATTGGGAACGTGAGCAAAGCCCCGATAATCCATTTTGACGATTTGCAGCCGGTAGCCGCTCGGAACTTGAAATGGAATATTCATTATACAATCAACAGCGGCACGCACCTGGCCACTATTTCCTCCGGCGGTGGCCACATAGCTATCAAAAAGAACACTGAGAAGTCTTTGATCATTGGAGATTGAAACTGCAGCTTGCCCTTGTTTGCAGCCTTCGCCGCCAAATGTGACAGCTCCCATTTGTAGACCTGGAACAAATTGTGAATTTTGATTCGGAGCAGTTCCTGAATCGCCAAGGACAAGATCGCCCTGATTGATAGGGTCAGTTTGTGCCTTGGCGTTTTGCAGACTTCCGAGGCAAACAAGAATTGTGATTAGAAAGAATGAAATTTGTCGTAGTAGTGATTGGTTCGATGTGGTTCGTTCTTTTTGTGAAACTGTAGGCAGTGAACTGTTTTGTTGGTGTTTTGTCGGTGTCATCGTGGGCCCCTCAAATTAAAGTTAGAAAATGGCCTCGCCCCTTTGGGAGAGCGAGGCCAAGAAGCTCAATATGAACTTTGGGATTTCATATTGAATAGACCTTAAGGACAACGTCTAAATTCAAAGTGATAGACGAGAGCACTTGAAACGTCGGCACTGTCGAGTGTCGCATTTGCTTGTTCATAGCGGCTATTGGTTTGCACCAAAAGCCCAGTGTTGACTCGCAAGATGGTGTCGGCTCCACATCGGCTCCAAACCATGGCTTCAACACCGATATCGTTGGTAAAAAAGAAGTCCTTTGACTGCGGACCATAGAAGGTCTTCGAGGTTCTTGGTCCTCTGGAATCGGCAAAGAAATATTCAACATTGAACTGTGATCTTCCGCCAGCAGGAACGCTATTGAACCCTCGGTAATCTATCTTAAACAGTGAAACGCTGTAACCATTGGGGACATGAACTGGGATGGCGATGTTGCAAGATTTGCGATCAAAAGACTTACCAGTGTTGCCGCCCGCGTCTGCACTGTAGCTATCAAAGAGAATGCTTAGCTCTTTGTGGTCTGGACTGACAGCGGTGCTGACCGTTCCGGCAGGGCAGCCTGTGCCACCATAACTTGGATCATCAATGCGAATGTCATCAGCTTGAGCTGACGCTGCAGAGATAACTAAGGCCGCGAATGTGAATGCTTGAATGAGATGTTTTCTCATTTTTCCCCCCAATTGAAATGTTAGTTACAAGCTTTTGATTTTTTGGAATCAAAGTGGCTTTGAAGTTTTTGATTTGCAACGGGCATACCAGAGAAATGTGGACAAGAATCCTTTTGCTTCTTACACTAAAAGTGAAATTTTTAATTTTTTGGGATCACTTCGCTACTAAAGAAGTAGAGATGAAACATAAGAAGTGACATTGGTGGTGTCATTCTATGCGAGCTATGCGTAATTTTTTGTCTGCTTGCAGCACAAGTCTGCTGTGAAAGGAATGAGATGCAAATTCAAAAGCAAATGCAAAAACAAATTAAAGAAGTGCAATCGAACAAAAATCAACCAATGCAACAAAAGTACAAAATGCGAAAATTATTTTTTTTAATCCTGCTTGGTGTTTGTTTGCAAATGTCGGGCTGCACCTGTGCCAGAAAGTTATTCCACATGAACGGAGACGCCAAGAAAGGTGTCGATCCACTGAAGGACACCGCGCCTCCTGACTATACAGGTATCACTGTGGAGCGTGTCCTAAAGACCGATGTCAGTATAGGAAAGGGAACCGAGTCTGTTCATGACGGCGACACAGTTTTTGGTAAGTACACGCTTTGGGTTTATGATCCAAAAAAAATCGGAAATAAAGGAAAAAAAGTCGGAGAGAGTGGCGACAAGGTGACGAAGGTCAACTTGGGCAAAGAAGAAGTCATCAAGGGTTGGGAACAGGGAATCTTAGGAATGAAAGTCGGAGGCAAACGCTCAGTGATCATTCCGATAAGCCTGGCTTACGGCAAAGAAGGTGCCGGAGAAATTCCTCCGAATTCGATTTTGCTTCTGGAGTTTGAATTAACTGAGCTTAAGTCGAGTGCAGCGCCAGCTAAATAGCATTGAGAGGTGTTCGCGATTCGTTGAACACCTGTCAAAGGTCTGGGCACAAAAATCGATTCAAATCTAATAAGAGTATTTTTACCTGGCACGTGGATCGCATTGTCATATTGATGAATGTGCAATGAAGGAGGATCCATGTCTCAGAAAGAGTCACGGCCAGATTTAACGTCTCAAAAAGAATCATCGTCGAATATCATTCGATTTGATGAGAAACTGGCTGAAAAGGGACGCGTGATTGTGGAGCCACCAATGAAAATAGATTCGACGTCGATCAAAGCCATGGTTGTCACGACAATAGGATTAGTTGTCTTTGCGGTGTCGTTTGCAAATCGTTCGATATTTTCTCCTGCCGAGGACGTCGCAAATGTTGCCCATTTTTCGTTGGGTCAGAGTCGTGGGGTGGCGAGTGTTCCAACAGGAACTTCAGCTTCTGAAGATCAGTTTCATGCCTCTATTGCAGCTCGACCATTGAGTGGATCAACTGGTCTGGGTTTGAAACCGTCAGAAATAGATCGCCTTACGTTTGGCTTTCTTGAAGGTAAATATTCTGTTCATCTTGAAAATGGCAAAGTAAAGGAATTGGCATTTGTCGATTCAAACTCGCAGTCTAATGGCGATCGGCCAACCTATTTGAAAGATCCTGTTGAGTTTTTGCAAAATAATCGCGAAATTTTTCCGCGAGAGTATTCCGAGGTTCGTTCAGGTGCAACACTGACCCAAAAGGACCAAATTGTTCGAAGCTATGCTTTAATGCAAAAAACCGATCAAGTGGGCGAGGTCCAAGTGACTTTGGACCTGTCTGGTCGATTGCTTTCGATGAAATTCGAGCCTAAGGGTTCGGTCTCGAATAAATAGATTTTATTTTGATGTTTTATTGAGCCCTTTTGGGCTCGTCTAGTTTTTTCGGCTTTGCCTTTTTGGGGGCGAGTTTCAAGCCGATAAGTGGTCATGGTTCTACGTGACATTTTTAATGAAGATCGCAAGCCCCCAAAACCCCGTTCCAAAACTGACGGTGAAGGTGCGGTTTCATCAAATGCAGATCACCATCTCTTGGCGTCCCCGTGGGACCGAGTGGCTTCTGTTGTGGCCGATGGGGTGATGCTCATCCCATTGCTGACCCTGGCCGTTTCACGATTGCAGCGTGAGAGCTTGCTCTTGCGATTGGAACAAAAAGACACAAGCTTATTAGTCGTGCAGGCGGCCTCTTTGATTCTGATCTTGATCTTAGCCTATCAAACAGCAATGACCGCACTGTGGGGAGCAACTCTCGGGCAGAATTTTTTAAAACTAAAAGTTAAATCTGTTTGGAGAAATGAAAAACCGGGCTGGATGCCCTCTTTTATGCGCAGCCTAATCTGGTTGGCGCAAGGACTTGCGTTCTTTGTTCCGTTGCTTTCGGTTTTTTCAAATTCGAAGCGCAGAGCTTTTCACGACAGAATTTCTGACACGATTGTGGTGGTAGAGAGAGAAAATAAATCAGTTGGATCGCCCAATGCAACCGAAGCGAGTTTGGTGCAAGGGATTCAAGCTGCTATTCTGGCGTTCACCGGAGTCATGATTTTGATTGCTTTGAAAGGTGCACTGAGCAATCAACTGACCAATGAACTGACTCCTGAGCTCCGAAGTCAGCTTTCATTGCAGCAGTTGGAAGATCGTAACTTACTTTGCGCTGCTGTCGGTGAGGCCCAAAAAGAATGGAGTCAGCAGCCAACGGCGCGGATGAATGTGGCCTTGAGTCTTTTTGCTGCTGGCGAAATCGATGAGACTTGTTTAAGCACCGAGGCTGATCACGCGCTTTGGCGTGGAACCGATCCACAAATGGGGTATTTTGCCAAGGCCATGCTAACAGTGAACGAAGCCGAAACATATGATGCCTATAAAGGGCATCTCTGCTCAGATGAAAATACTGTCCAAGGTGAAAACACAAGAAAGCAAAAAGCTGGACAGACGGACAATAATTCTTCCAGCTATCACGAAGGCCTGTGCAAACTTCTCGAAGTGGTTCAAGAAGGAAAAAAAACGGATATTCCCTTGGTACCTGGATTTGATTTTTCGCGAATTTGGAAAATCAAAATCGCGCTCGAACAACAGAACGTGAATGAACTTTTGTCTTTAACCGAGGCCGTACCTCCCAATCCGCAGTTGGCATATTTTTTTAATAGCGCTCGTCTAAAGTCTCTATGGTTAGCGAATCAGCGGGAAGCGGCGCTGGCAAATTTTAGCACAGTCATTGGTGGATATGATTCGATTAAAAAGGTCGAAATTTCGTCTTGGCTGTGTGTTGCTCAAAGTGAGAACACCTGTCCGCAGAAATCAATTCAAGCGGACTCGGCTTCGCCATGTCAGATGGTGGTGCGGGAAGTAGAAAACCATAAGGAAATGCTGGAGTCCGCCGAAGCGACTCTTGCCTATATTCGCTCCTCACTTTGCCAAAAAACGGAGTCCACTTTGTGGCGAGAGCGGGTCACTTTACCAGAGGCTCGACATTATTTAGAGGGCCTTAAGGCATACGAGAGAGAAGGCTTGCGGGCCGCGCGAGTTCATTTCGAAAAGATTTTTTCGGAGGTTGAAACTGATAATTTATTTTTGTTGGAAGCAGAAAAGCGATGGATTGAAATTGGTAGAACCACTCAAGAGTTGGAACCATTGATTGAGCGTCTGACTAAGCAGGGACATTCGGAATCGACCTTGCGCTTGGCTACTCAATTGGTAAAAAAACTTTCTATTTTGGGTGCCGTCGAGCAGGCCGTGGCAGTAGGTGAAACGATGATCGAGAATGACGAACAAGAGCCAAAGATGGCATCAGTGGATGCGGTCGATCGAGTGGTACGCCATAATCATCAAGAGATTCTTAAAAAGAATTCAAATCTTCGCTTGCCAGCAAGTGTTGAACTCAATCGGGTGATCCACCAGCTTTCAAAAAAGAAATCGTCTTCTAAATATAGGGAGCCAGCGAAATGATTTTTCCGATCTTTGGTGACTGGCCAAATCCGAACAAGGTGATCGCAACTATTTTGTTTTTTACTTTGAATATTTTTGTCTTCATATTAACGGTCGATGATTTTCGCTTGAATCAGACTAAGATCGAAAAGCTTTTGGACGACGATCATTTTTTAAGAGTCAATGGGCAGGTATTTGCACAATACATTGCCAAGAATCCTTCGCAATTTGATGAGCTTTATAGAAGACTCAGTGAAAAAGTTTTTTCTGGAGATCGATCTTCGGCGATTATTTTGGGTGCATTTGGCTTTCGACATGTCAGATTCATGAGCGAAGCTGAGTCTTTGCAAGTTAGTGGGGATGATGTTGAAATCAAAGACTGGCAAAGGAAAGTGAGTTTGCTCCGTGACTACCAAAGTAAGCATCCTTCATTTCAGTGGGGCGTGAGCAGTGCCAGTAGAACTCCTGCAAGTTTGATCACCTATCAGTTTTCACATAGTGGTGAAGCTCATCTTTTTTGGAACATGCTTTTTCTTCTGCTCTTTGGCTCTTTTGCAGAAGTCACTCTTGGCACGAGTTTGGTGATTTTAACCTATGTGACGGCCGGGGTATTTGGCGCCATGGCGTTTGCCTGGCTTTCGGGAGTGACCACCTCGCCGCTCGTTGGCGCTAGTGCCTCAGTGAGTGGTTTGGTCGGTTTGATCGTGGCCTATTTTGGCAATGAACGTCTTCGTTTCTTCTATTGGCTTTTGCCGCATAAGAACTACTACGGGACAGTGATGCTTCCCTCGTGGACAGTGCTTTTATTGTTTATGGTTCCCGATCTGGCGGGCTATCTCTCAGCCGTTGAAGGCTTTAGTCCAGTGGCACACGCCGCCCACCTTGGCGGATTGCTTGCTGGATTTTTCATGGGTTTTGCGCTTCGATCGGAATGGCTCAAGCGCGATGAAGAGCTTGAAGACGGGCAGCCATCTTAGCGAATTTTTTCGCACCGGGATCAAATTAAATTTCCACAGGACCAGATTCATGCAAAGGGTTTGTCGTTTTACATTGAAATACCAACAGAATCATTGGGACTTTAGGGCGTGTCCTCAATTGGTCGGACGTCGCGAGCGGAAGCAATAGAGATGAGTTGAAGGCACGAGGAGGAGAAATAGTGGTGCTATTTCGACGACGAGCAACGCTCAAATCATTTCTATTGCTTTTGCGTAGTAGTCTAGCCAATTGAGGACACGCCCTAAGTTTCGAGAAATTTCATTCGCTATGGCCTGCAACACATCTTCTTGCACCGGACCCAGCGAAGCTTGTCCATCGTCTTTGTTTGGTGAAAGGGCATGGCCATAACTTTTGAAACTCAAGAGTCTTACACTTTTATTATTTCGTTTGAGGGCTTCAACCAAAGGGATCGCATTTTCTGCAAAAGGTACTTGTTGATCTAATTCTCCATGAATGATCACCACATCATGACGATAGCGCCCTGCCTGGTTTATCAATGGAGCACGAGAAAACATTTCTTGCCACCAGCCCGCTGCCTTTCCCATGACAAGCTGTGTGGGTGGAGCTTCACGAATCGAGGAGTCAATCACCTCAAATTGTGAATCCAAAACATGATTTAACTCTTCGCGGGTAAAATACCCACGTTGTTTGGGGTCAAGCATTGCCAAGGGTAAATTCATTTGATTCGGTTTTTTTGCATACTCATTTATCTCACCACTGGTTTCAATTCGATCGTTGTGGTTGCGGTCAAGTGTTGCAAAAACCGAGTTCACGGGCTGAGTGACGAATTGAAAATGAATCGTGTCGTGCATCGGGGCGGCCGCTACACCCATTAAGAATAGCTTTTTGACAAACGTATCGAATTCTTTTTCAAAATCTATTTCACTGGCCAGAATGGTGCCTTCAGAATGGCCAAATAGGTAGATTTCATCAAAGCGATTCATGTTTTTTAAAGACTGTATCGCGGCCTTGATGTCCTTTTTTAAAATTTCAACATCGAGGGTCGGCAAGATCTTTTGCAATTCACTTGGTTTTTTAATTTCGCTGAAGCCGCGTTTGTCAAAAACAGCGGTAACGAAACCAGCTTTCAAAAACACATCTGAAATGGGTTTAAAAATAGGCGCGGGTTTTTGATCAAGAGTCATAGCAGATGGCAAAGTTTCCCATCGGTCGTGAATTCCGCTTCCATGAATGAACAAGACGACTTTCTTACTGGTAGCTTTGTTATTTGGCTCATTAAGTTGTCCAGTCAAAGTATAGTTCTCGTTGGTAAATTGCCAATCTGACGTCGCACCTTCATCGGCTGAGTCCGCCACCAGAGTTTCAATAGCTGTGGCGGCCTGTCGGATCTGGGGGCTAGAGGGTGGCACTCCAGTTTGAGGAGTGGTCGACGCGCAAGAACAAAGGCCTATGTACACCAACGTGCAAACAATTCTCTTTGAGAGAATCCCGATTAAGAGATATCGTTTGTTCTCATCTGCACGAGCAGATTTATAGAACTCCTGCTTTTCAAAGGCGGCCTTATTTGCTGACATCTTAAACCTCTTCTGGTGGAGCAAACCCGCGGCGCAAAGTGTTTTCTGTGATCACCTTAGGATCTAAGAATTGCAGAAGGTAATCGGGGCCACCCGTTTTACTGCCAGCGCCAGACATTTTGAATCCTCCAAAGGGATGACGCTCAACCATGGCACCTGTGCAACCGCGGTTGATGTAGAGGTTGCCGCATTCGAAACTCAATTTCACTTTTTCGATATTGGCAGGACTTCGTGAAAACAATCCACCGGTGAGGGCATACTCAGTGCCGTTTGCGACAGCCAGTGCTTCGTCGATGTCTTTAACCTTGATCACGGCGAGCACTGGGCCGAAGACTTCTTCTTGAGCAATGCGCATTTTGGAAGTTACGTTGGTAAAAATCGTCGGGCCAACAAAATACCCGATTTCTGGAACTGGTGCTTGATAGGCTAAAGTGGCCTCGCTTTTACCCATTTCAATCATGCTGAGAATTCGCGTTTTCGCTTCCAGGTCGATCACAGGGCCGACATAGGTCTCGGCATTTTCCGCCGGGCCAATGTCAATGCTTCGTGTGGTTTCTATCAATCGATCGACAAAGCGATCGTAGATTTCTTCTAGTACAATGGCGCGGCTCGCGGCTGAACACTTTTGCCCCTGAAAACCAAATGCAGAATAGATGACTCCAGAGACGGCTTCGTCAAGGTCAGCATCTGAATCGATAATGATGGCATTCTTGCCACCCATTTCGCAAATCACTCGCTTGACACTCTTCTGTCCAGGCAAAGTTCGACCGGCTTTTTCTAAAATATGCAAGCCCACAGCTTTGGATCCGGTAAAGCAAATCATATGTGCGAGTTTGTGACCCGTGAGGTATTCACCTATTTCTTCTCCATAACCTTGCAGCAGATTCACAACGCCATCTGGGCAACCGGCTTCACGAAAGGCCTTCATGAGGTACGCGCCAATCACTGGAGTCTGTTCTGCAGGTTTCATGACGACAGTGTTTCCCGTGACGACACTTGCGGCAACCATGCCGCAGAGAATGGCCAAGGGGAAATTCCATGGTGCAATTACGACGCTAACTCCACGAGCTTGATAGTGATAGTGACTGATTTCTCCAGGGGCATGACCCACTCGCTGGGGCTTAGCCAGTCGGCGCATTTCTCGAGCGTAGTATCGGCAAAAATCAATGGCTTCGGTGACGTCGCCATCCGCCTCTTCCCAGGTCTTTCCAGCCTCTTTGACCTCGAGTGTGTTGATATAGATTCGATCACGCATAAAGATGTCGGCGACCTTTTCAATGAGAGTTGCTCGTGTTTCAACATTTTCTTTACGCCATTTTGCAAAAGCTTTTTCCGCCTCTTGCATCGCAAGCTCTGCATCTTTAACTTCGCCAATGTGCACGCGTCCGATGAGCTCACTTGGATTTGATGGGTTGTGGCTTTCAATAAAGCGACCAGTCTTGACTTCTTTGCCACCGATCACCATTGGGTATTCGGCTCCTTTCGCCATTTTGGTAAAATCAGCTAGGCCTTTCAGCATTTTGTCTCGCCATTCAGGAATTGCAAAATCCAACGGAGCCTCATTATAAAAACGGCTGTCGATTTTTTTAAAGGCAGCAACTGATGGCACCAGACCTTCTTTGGGATCTTTTAGGAGTTCGGCCGTTGAAACATCGTCTGCAAATTTTGATTTCAAAAAGGATTCATTCGAAGTGTTCTCGAGAAGGCGTCGAACCAAGTAGGCCATTCCCGGAATGAGTTCGCCCACAGGGGCATATTCTCGAACTCGGTAATTCATTTTGACCAAGGCTTTTTTTATTGGATCCGCCATTCCATAGAGCATCTGAATTTCGATGGCACGTGGGTCAAGTCCCAAGCGTTCAGCATGAACTAAGACTGCAGAAATACTGCGAACGTTGTGTGAGCCAAGTGCCAAGCGAATAAAATCACTGTTCTGCAAAAGATGCAGAGCACAGTCTTCATAGTTTGCATCAGATTCTTTTTTGTTAGTGTAAACTGGTGTGTCCCAGCCTTTTTGCTGAGCATTGATGGTCTCATAATCCCAATAGGCTCCTTTTACGAGGCGGACAGTGAAAGGCACGCGACGTTTTTTTGCAAAGTCCGTGAGGCGCTTGATATCGTGAAGTGAATCGCGAAGGTAGGCCTGAATGACGCAGCCAAAGTGGGGGTACTCCGCGAACTGTGGTTCGAGTAATAGTTCTTCGAAGACTGCGAGCGTGAAGTCTTTGAGTTCGTATTGCTCCATATCCAGATTTAAAAATACTTTCTTTTCGAGCGCGAGTTGAAAAACGGGGCGAAGTTTTTCTTTGACGATCTTTAAACTCTTATCCCAAGCTTTGACATCGATTTGGGAGTAGAGTGAGCTCATTTTGACTGAAACATTCACCTTGGGAATTGCCCCTTTGTGATCTTCATCAATAAGCGGAATATTGTCCCAGTTTTGGCTGTCTTTGGCGAGCCAAGAGAGAAGCTCCATGTATTTGTGTTGGTAGTCTTTGGCCTCATTTTCATTTAAGCAGGCTTCGCCTAAGAGGTCGACCGTAAAACAAATTTTGTTTTTACGAGATTTTTTGAGCACCGCCAGAGCTTCTTCTGGAGTTTCTCCGGTGATGAACATTTTCGCCATTTGGGTGACGTTCTTGCGAACCGCCCCAGCTAAAAGTGAAGGCGCAAGTGAGCCGAAGCCTAAACCGAAATTGAAAACCTTGGGGAGTTCATCGCCACTCTCTGCGAAATATTCTTTTAAGTGACGGGCGACTTCTGAACCCGAATTGAGATAAGGCAGAACATCGACAAAACGAAACATCTGCGTTTTGAAGTCTTCGTTCTTCATACTCCATTCCATGATCTGGCCATACCACCAGTCTTTGTTGAAGATTGATTTTCCCTCGGACTCCATGAGATTGAAAATTGTTTCACCTTTGGCACGAATCGCAGCTTGAACTGAATCCATTGCATTTCCCCCTTTTGAACTGTTCCCTAGAGGCCAAGATTTTAAGACTTTTGAAGGTGTTTGCAATAAAAATGACCAGATCAATTCAAAGAATTTCTCGATAGTGAGACCTTTTTGCGAGACGATCGCCCAAATTGGTCAGGGCTGCAAAAAACTTGGGCAGTAGCAGCGAAGGCAGCGCGATTTTCAAGGGTTTAAATCAGTTTCGGATTGGCACAAAAGCTGCTGATTCTTTGCCGATGAAGGTCTGCCGAAAACCAGAGTTGGCGAACGGGGATTTCTGAATGGCCCAAATTAAAGGAACGTTGATGATAACTTTCGATAGTTCGCATACGACATCTGAAGGCAGTCGAAATTCGTCTTGGTCTGGTGTTTCGCGAAGTGCATTTACACCCAAGGTGCCGCGAGTTTTTTGGATGTCCAAAGGTTTTAAAATGCTGCTTACTGTGGCCTTTGTTTTCGATGGATTTTTCGCCTGGGGTGACGAGGGCAATAGATATTTAAGCATGGGTTCCAATTTAAACCAAAAAGCAGAGAGTAAGATTGACCCTAAAAAAAGTAAGAAGATCCAAATCGCCTATTTGGCCGGGTTTACAGGACGGGACCCGCACACTGCCAATGAGTTGTACCGTGGCATTGAAGTGTTTTTTGCCGAACATCCCGACGCTAAGTCGCGATTTAGTGTTGAAAAAATAGATACGGCCTCGACGATTAGTGGTGCCCTACAGGCTGTGAATCGAGCAAAAGAAATCGGATCTCAGCTCTTGATTGGACTTCACAATAGCGACGAGGCGATTGTTGCTGCCAAGTTAGTGGAACACACCTCACAGCTTTTATTTGCGCCATTTGCAAGTCATCCGAAGGTCACTCTCGGGATGTCACACACATTTCGTTTTTGTTTCAATGATCATCAACAGGGTGAGCTTTTGGCGCAATTTGCTGTACAGAAATTGAAAACCAAAAAAGTGGCGGTCCTATCGAATTCTGATTCAATTTATTCGGTGTTTTTGTCACAGGTCATTTCGGAGCAACTCAAGAAAAATCCAAAGCTTTTGGTAGTGAGTGACCTTATGTATAGCAATAGCGATTTGAAACAATCTGAGTTTGATTCCGTGTTGAGGAAATTGGACCCGGACCTTATTGTGATTCCAGATTACATTACCAGGGCTTCGATGCAGATGAAGTACTGGCACAAGGAACTTCCTAAGGCACGGTTTCTTGGTGGTGATGGTTTTGGCGGGAAGAAGATGTTTCAAGAAGTGATGGGACCAATTGAGGGGCTGGAGGTTTATTACTCAACCCATTGGCATGAGGATGTACCGACAAGTCGCGGAAAGAAATTTGCACAAAAGTATAGAACCCTTTATCCGACAGAAGACCCAACTAGTGGAGCGGCAATGACCTATGATGCTATCGAAATATTTGATCGTACGCTCGCTTTAGAGAAAATGAATAGTTCAAATTGGGATGCCGATCGATTGGGAAAAAGACTAAAAAAAATTCGGTTTCAATCCACATTGGGTGAGGTCAGTTTCGCTAAAAATGACAACTCTCCACAAAAACCTCTGGTGATTGTTCGCTACGTTAATGGACGTCACGAATTTGAAGAGGTTTTTCCAAAACAGATGCATGAGTTCAGCTATGGAAAATAGCAATAGACCTGTGCTCGATACTCACAAAAACTCGGAAAAAGAAATAGACCAAACTATAAATATCGAATCGATCATTCGGTCTCGGCAGAAAATTTTAATTGGCTTTTTTGTTTTGAGTTTGAGCTTAGTTTTTGTGTTGGCACAGGAGCTGGTGTTGAATCTTGAAAGAGATTTAACTGAGTATCGAGTGACACTCTGGGTTCGTGAAATCAAACCAAGAGTTGAAGAACTTTTGTTTGTTGAAAACTCTTATGCTATTCGAGGCTTGGTAGAAGAGCTGGTCAAAAAAAATCTTCGGGATCGCATCGATTCGTTGCAAATATATGATCATGAGGGGCGGCCCCTGGTTGGAATTCGTGATCGGGAGGTTTCGGCCTCTGTTAACACTGAGTTGCTTCAACCTGAAATGCGACCTCAGTCTTGGGTCGTTGAGAAAAAACCATTTTCGGGACAGGTGAAATTTAGCGGACCGCTTGATTTTGCGGAAAGGCGTTTAGGATACATCAGCATTCATGCCAATTCGCCACACCGTTCGCTTCGGCTTTTGTCCTTTTACACGCTGGTGATTTGCTTGGCTCTGCTTGGGCTGTATCTTTTGTTGCAGCGATCTTTGATGCAAAAGATTCGTAGCGATGTCACTCTTCCTCTTAAAAAACTATCAGAGGCCTTTAAACAAACAGATATTGAGGCCTTGAATCTTTCTTCCTCAAATGAACTTAGAACTTCGTCGTCGATGGAGATAAAAGATCTTTTTATGCAGTTTCGCGGTCTATTGGAGAGGCTTCAAAATCTACAAAAAGTGCGTGAAAATGAAATCAAATATGTGGTCGCAGGTCAAATCGCGGCACAGGTTTCCCATGATATCCGGTCACCACTTTCGGCACTCAATATGGTGGTACAAAACCTTTCGGAGGGCGAATTGTCTGGAGAGAAACGTATCTTGATCGTGAATGTCTCCAAGCGAATTCAGGATATCGCAAACTCACTGCTCGCAAAAACTCGGGTAGATTCGAGTTCCGCTGATAAAGACTTCTTAGTAGCAGGTGCGCCGCCTATAGGGGGCTCATCTGCGGTGACAGCGCCTTTCTATGGCCAACTTGCTCGTGATAGTCAGATCGGGCGCCAAGCTCTGCATGCTTACGAACTGATGCTAGAGAGCCTGGCCGAAAAACAACAAGAAGCCCAGGGAAAACAAATTAAAAAAAATCTTGAGGCGATATTCGGTGCCTTTGTGATGATTAATCCAGTTGAATTCTATCGTGTGATGTCGAATTTATTAAACAATGCTCTTGAGGCCATCGATGGCGAAGGATTAGTTGAGATTCAAACCAGATTGTACTCTAAGGAAATTTCAGTGACCATCATTGATAACGGCTGCGGCATTTCTTCAGAGGTTTTGAAAAAACTTGGCTCGGCCCCGCTCACACATGGCAAAGAAAATGGCAATGGTTTGGGATTTTTGCACGCCAAGCAAACAATTGAGCGATGGGGAGGCCGGTTGACGGTTCAGAGTCGAATCGGCATGGGAACAATGGTCACGTTGACTGTGCCTGTCGTTACAGCACCATCTTGGTGGGTGGGGCGTTTGAATCTGCAAGAATTTAAAAAAATTATCTTAGTTGATGATGAGTCATTTGAACGGGCGAAATGGCGCCAGAAATTCGCCGAGCAAGCTCCAGATCTTGTCGACAAGATTGTTGAATTCGCTTCACTTGCGTCTGTTCAGGAGTATTTTTTGCACCACAAAGATTTGCAGTCTTACGCCGTTTTGATGGATCATAATTTCGCGAAAGAGACAGAGTTGGGGCTTGATGTCTTACAAAAGTTTCCGGAATTGGGAATGAGAATTTTAGTAAGTCACCAGGCACGCAATACCGATATCCAGGCAAGATGTGAGGTGGCCCATATTGGTTTAGTGGACAAAGAGTTTATGGTGCGAATTCCAATTCAAGGTGGAGCTCAAGATGTACACTGTACGTGAAGGAACACTCAAAGACCGCGATGCCGTGGGTGAAATGTATCGCCGCGTGGCCGAAATTCGTGGTGGAATTGCCCGTGAGGCTGATGAGATTTCTCATGATTGGTTAGATCACTGGATGCATCGATCATTGAAGTCTGGCGTGTGGTTGGTGGCTGAGTCCGCACCCGATGGGACAGTCCAAAAAAACACAAGGCCTGAGTTATTGGGCAGTGTGCATGCCTATGAACTGGAACCTCGAGTGTTTTCTCATGTGCTAGGGCAATTGACCATTGCCGTCGAACCCTTGGCGCAGGCAAAAGGTGTCGGGCGTTTGCTCTTCACAAGTTTTTTGCAAAAGGTGCGAAGCGAGCGTCCAAATATTCAGAGAGTGGAGTTAATGGCTCGTGAGTCAAATGTGCGAGCCATCGCATTTTACCAGAAGATTGGCTTTAAGATCGAAGGCCGACTTGAACGCCGAATTAAAAGTGTGGGCGATGGGTATGAGGCCGACATTTCGATGGCCTGGTTTCGATGATGATGCCACGCCCATGACGGGTAGATCATGACGAAGTTATCTTTTAGATTACGGTCCATGTGGCTGAGCTATAGCCGACGATTTCACACTTCAAGTGATCACCACTCGCGATGAGACCCACTCCAGGTGGGGTCCCTGTGAACAGAGCATCCCCAGCGACAACCGGAAAGTTTTGCCAAATATATTGTGCAAGTTCCGAAATTGCGAAAACCATCTCGCTCATTTTTCCGCTTTGCACGAGCTGGTTGTTTTTGTGGAGACGTATTTCAAGATCTGGCCAATCTGTTCCATCAGCATTCCATGAAGAAATGTCGATCCAGGGGCCGAGAGGAGCAGAATCTCTAAAGCTTTTCGACAAGGTCCAGGGATGCCCCATTTTTTTGAGTTCGATTTGTACGTCGCGTATGGTGAGATCAAGGCCAATCGCCATGGCATCAAATTTACCTTGATCATTGAAACGCAAAACCAGCTCAACCTCATGATGAACATCTTGAGAAAACTGCGGTAGGCGAATTTGACCTGAAGTTTGACGTTCGGTATTTCGTAAATTTTTTGGAGATTGAGCTTCGTTGCAGGAGACAATACAAGATCCCGCCTTAAGAAAAATCATGGGTCGAGTTGTGGGGACCTCATGGCCAAGTTCTTTCGCATGTTCTCGGTAGTTGCGGCCCACGCACCAAAGATTTTGAGTCATTTGTTTTCCTTTTGATGACGTATCAATTTCCAGTTTTTTCGTCCTTGGTGGTTTGAGATCGCGAAACTTCGATACTCCGCTGCTTGAAAGGGCATGGCGAGATCATCGTCGTTGTCACTAGATGGAATAATGGTCATGGCTTCTTCGAGCCAATCCATATGGCTGCAAATGTAGATCACATCGTTTACCTGGTAGGCATCCTGTAAAGGTAATAGAAAGGCCTCAATTCGTTCCAAAAAATCAGCGACGCGCTCATGGTTCTTGCGTTCATCAAGTTCTTCAGTGACTTGAATTGAAATCTGCAGGGCTCGCGCAAGTGGCAACATCGTTTCTGACGTTCGTTTTTTTGGCGAACAAAAAATCTGTGTGGGCCGAGGCAAGACCCCGGTATTCACTAGGCGCAAAATTTCCTCGGCCTCTGCTTGTCCTTGAACACTCAGGCCGGGGTTGGCATCAAAAGACCGTTCTTTGGTTGCGTGTCGAAAAAGAATAGCATGCATGGGTTTTATCTCTTGCCTCGCCTGATTGATCTCATTATTTTGACTGTATGGGAAATTCACCACGTGTTCAAAAGTTTTTGACTGAAGATTTAACCATCAGGGCCTCGGCCGTGATTGCGACGCAAGTTGTTGAGGAAATGCGAACGCTTCAGCACACCTATCCAATTCCTACGGTCGCAGTTGGTCGGACGATGATCGGTGCTCTCTTGATGGCGAGTCAACTGAAACAGGACCAAGAGGTTTCGCTTTTTTTTCAAGGCAATGGCCCTTTGCAAACGATTTTTGCTGAGGCTTCATTTGAAGGAAAAACTCGAGCCTACACGGCTAACCCGCAGTTTCAGTCTGATATCGGAGAAAAGATTTACGTTGGACCAGCTATCGGTATTGGACTTTTGACCGTGACCCAATTTGTTCCGACACAAACCACTCCCCAAAAAGGAACGGTGATTATTCGCACTGGTGAGATTGGTGATGATATTGCTTTTTATCTAGATCAATCTTTTCAGATTCCATCGGTGGTCGCGCTAGGTGTGCAGCTAGATGTCTATGGCAAAGTCGAGGCTGCAGGAGGCGTGTTGATCGAATTGATGCCGGGTGCAGATGAGGCCTCGATTGGTCTTATTGAAAAACGGGTTCAGGCGGCTCTGCCTGTAACTCAGCAGATTTTATCGGGTGCTGCCCCGATTGATTTGGTGAAGAGCTTTCTTGCTGATTTTAAATTGATTGAATTGGAGCACGACTATCCGATTAAGTATGAGTGTCGATGCAATGTGGAGCGGGTGAAACGCTCGCTCACTTTATTGGGTCTCGATGAAATAGATGAAATCTTAAGTGAGAATAAGCCTGTCGAGGTCACCTGTGAGTTTTGTGGTCGCAAGTATGAGGTGCCTCCCGCCGATGTAGCTGAGATCAGGCAGAAGCTCTATCGCAATTCCCTCAACTGAGCTTGGCACCGAGTCTTCGTTTGATGAGGACTCACCTTAGAGATAACTAATAAGTTTATCTGTAAAACTGATGGTTGAACCTTTGCCGCCTAAATCACCTGTGAGATCTTGTTTGTTGGCCAGTGTTTTCACCAGGGCTTTCATAATCGCATCGGCTTTTTGTGCTTCACCTAAATGCTGCAAAAGCATGACGGCTGATTGCAGAAGAGCTGTTGGATTGGCTTTGTTTTGGCCCGCGATATCTGGCGCTGAGCCATGAACAGCCTCGAAGATCGCAGCTTTTGAACCAATATTGGCGCCAGGAACCACGCCAAGGCCTCCCACCAAACCAGCGCAAAGATCGCTCAAAATGTCGCCATAAAGGTTTTCTGTTACGATCACATCGAATTGCTCTGGGCGAGTGACCAGTTGCAAGCAACAGTTGTCGACAATCACGTTGCGAAAACTAATTTCAGGATAAAGTTTGGCAATCTCCTCGGCCACACGCAAAAACAATCCGTCAGAGAGTTTCATAATGTTGGCCTTGTGAACGACGGCGACTTCTTTGCGTTTTTGTTGGCGCGCATACTCGAACGCATAGCGAACAATTCGTTCAGACCCTTTTCGCGTGATGCGTTTGATACTT
>CAYONZ010000004.1:73807-113644 GCA_964405465.1 uncultured Bdellovibrionales bacterium
ATCTGTCGCTCTTCGCCTGTGTAAAGATCTTCAGTGTTTTCACGAATGATCGTGAGGTCTACTTTTTCGTAGCGGGTGGGAAGATTCGGTAGATTTTGAACGGGTCGCACATTGGCATAGAGATCGAATTTCTGTCGAAGCGTCACATTGAGGCTTTTGAATCCTCCGCCAATCGGTGTGGTAATGGGCCCCTTAAGTGCCAGCCCATGTGTTTCAATAGATTGTAAGGTATCCTCTGGTAGGAGTTCTCCGGTTTTTTCGAGTGCGGGAAGGCCAGCTTGTTTTTCGATGTATTCAAGTGGTGAGTGCACGGCTTTGAGAATGCGTACCACTTGAGTCATGATTTCAGGGCCAATACCATCACCAGGGATAATTACCAGTTTTTTCATGCGAGCTACCTTAATTGTAAGTGTATCTAGTTGCAAGAAACCTATCGGAAATTGCTCTGGAATTCTTCAATAATTTAACTTATTTGACTGAGGGTGATCCAAAGCATTGCAAGGTCTTGGCTCCGTGATGGCGAGAGACAGTGTTCGCGTGCAACGATTTGAGGCGTGCTCGAGCAAGTGTTTTGTTTTTGCAACAATCAGATCATGAGACCACGGGTTTCGTGGAATCTAGATTTATCTTTTTAAGATAGATTAGGGGCTAGACTCTCGAAATATTCTCGTTCAGAATGAGACAGTGGTGTTGTCTAAGATCTAGTTGCTTGATTTGAGTTGAAGTTCTAACTGAACCAGGCAAGGGGTAATAAGAGTAGAGTATTGAAGCATCAATACTTTCGATGGTGCTAATCTGTGCAGCATTTGGTGGCGGAGTTCCGTAGGTTTATTGAGAGTTCAGCCTCTGATTGAACTTGGAATTGCCAATGGTCATTTTTTGGGGAGAGTCCATTTGTTATGAAAATTATGATTGTGGAAGATGAACAGGGGATTCGCGATATTTTAATCAGCATACTCAAGGACGAGGGCTTTGACGTCGTGGCACTTGAAGATGGGATGCGCGTTCTTGAGGAACTCAAAACACATCGTCCTTCGATTTTATTACTTGATCAGATTTTACCTGGAAAATCTGGCGTCGAAGTGGTGAAAGAACTTCGATCGAGTCAGGAGTTTCGTTGGCTGCCGATTATAATGGTCACGGGACTTTCGGGGGAAGATGACAAAGTGGCGGCTCTGGAGTTGGGTGCGGACGATTATGTGACAAAGCCTTTCTATCCGAAGGAATTGGCTGCCCGAATTAAGTCATTGGCTCGTCGAACTGAGTCAGATAAGCAGGCGAAGGCTGTGGCTTACCGCGATTTGCAGATCGACTTCAATGCCCATCGAGTGGTGCTCGAGGGACAAGAGCTTGCTTTGACCCTGACTGAATTTAAAATCTTAAGTGAACTACTTAAAAAAAGTGGGCAGGTTTTAACGCGTGAAAAGCTTCGTGAGTATGCATTGGGAAATCTCAATGTGACGGATCGAACGATCGATGTGCATATGGCGAGCCTGCGAAAAAAATTGAATAATTATGGCGATTACATCGAGACCGTTCGTGGTGTTGGTTATCGCTTTGCCACCAACTAAAAGGCAGGCATCGGGAGGGTTTGGCCCTCCGCGCTTGGTTGGTAGGATTTGTAGGTAGGTCAGGTAGCTCCCGAATGGACCCCCGATCGGGGGAGGAGCTGGCGAGTCTCAATATGATACATGAGCAAATGCTGGGCCAACGGCTATGGTGGCATTTTACCTGGAGAAATTCAAAAACTTCTGTCCGAGATTCGGGAATTGGGTCCATCGGACCAGGTGCGGTTTGTTTTTGGAGCCGTTTTGTCTTGAGGAGAGAAAGTTTCACTTATAGGTCCTATAGACGAGGTCATGTGTCGTTTAGGCCCCTATCGACTAGGACCTAAAGACACGACTCGGATCAAATCACATCATATCCTTCGATCTTTTGACTCCCGAGGGTGGTTTTGCTTTTTCAGATCTGTTTTTCAATCAGGACCCTAGAAAGTTCAGAGGCTGCACTTGCGGCGATCAAGCCCAGTTTATGGCTTGGCCCTGTTGAAGATTTGAACGCATCTAAATGCCGAACAAAAACAAGAACCTAGATCTCTTCAAGAGGGGACGGAGCTGATCTCTTGTGGGAAAGTTGGACATTTCTATTTTTTGACCCAGTTGTGGCTTGGAGTTAAAAGATGTGTAAAATCAATAAGATAGAAAACAGTCTTCAGGTGGATCTGGCGGCACTTTAATTGAAAATCAAGAAATTGAGCTTTGGAGTTGAAGCTCAATAGGTCTTTACTGTTCGCAATCAAATTCACTCGCAGTGAGACTTTGGTTGCATGAAAGGCATGGGAATGGCGCGGCTGAAATCTGCAGTGCAATGGGGAGCGATGGTGATCGGTATGATCTCCCTCGTCGTGTCTTGCGCAAAGAAGCCCGATCCTCAAGAGTCCTGCAACTTCGTGAGGAACGCAGATTTACAGCGGGTTTCGTGGAAAGCCAGTTTGCCCGTACAACTTTATATTCATGAGTCGGTACCACCTGAATTCTACTCCTCAATTCAACAAGCGGCCGAGGATTGGAATAAGAGCAAGGGGCGAGATTTAATTAAAATTGTCGGGGTCACCAACAAGGGCAACACGGCCCGGGTTGACGGCGCGAACATTATTTATTGGATGGATGAATGGGATAAAACAAAGCCACTCGAGCAGGCTCGGACTGTCATTTCTTGGCAGGGGCCCAATCTGGTGGAGGCCGACATTATGATAAACGCCAAAAACTTCACCTATGCCCAAGGAGCTCCTTATGCTTGGGGGGCTGTTGATTTCGAGAGTTTGATTGTTCATGAAATGGGGCATGCCCTAGGTTTGGCCCATGTCGAAGAGAAAAATTCAAAAAGTGTCATGGAGCCGACTCTTGCAAGTGCCACTTTACGGCGAACCCCGGAGCTGTTCGATGTAAAATCAATGAGTTGCGAGTACTAGAGCTTGGCGCGATGTTTGAAGATATCTTAGGTGGACCATGGCGCCGGATCTACCTTCTGGAAATGGGATAAATTTAGAAAGTGAGCCCCGCTATGATCCTGTGAAATTTTGCAAATGTCTTATGAAAATGTAAGGTAATTTAAGTTGGATGTGAGATAATAGGTCGCTAGGATTCTTGGGAGCGACAAAGCAAGGGAGCTGGATGTGAGTACGACCCCTACAATCAATAAAAAAGAATCAATGCACCGAGAACAAGATGTTGCACATCGGGCCTCGCTTTCTTTTGGTGTCACGCATGCTTATCGTGAAATGCGACTTCCTTCGGTTGTTGAAGTCAGTCCCTTAGAACAGCTTCATCAAAACTTACTCATTCTTGAAGACCTGCAATCGCGTTTGGGATTTATGAATCGTGAGCTGCAGAGCCTTATACGACGAGGTTAAGGGCCTGGGGCAGATCAGATCAGGATCGGCACTAAGCTTCATCAAAAGATTTAATTTTGATTTTCGGGATCGTGACATGTATCGATCCGTCTGATTCGATTCTCTTTACAATTTGGTTCTTGTTAACTGGGGCCGGAAGCGCGAACTCCTGGCGGTATGTTTGATAAGTGTTGGTGGCGATTTTCTCTCGGCCGTCGGATAGTTTGTCTTCAAACTTGCGCGCACCCGAGAGCACGACTTTGTCGTCATGAACCCGTACATCGAGTTGTCCGATTTCATGTGGTGGGACTTTGGCTGTTACGACGAATGCAGAGTTTGTTTCTGAGACCTTAGCGTCTAGATCACGTGGATGGTAAAACGGATCTTTCGATTGATTCTCCCAGAGCTGGTGCAATTTAGCTTGGGCTAATTTTTGTTTATAGAGTTCCTTGTGAAAATTTGTGTCTTGGGTGTGAAGGCTGTCTTGATAAGTCTCAGAGTTTTTGTCGAATTTAGTTTGAAATTCTTTGCGAAGGTCTGCTAAGACTTTTTCACGTGCTTCGGCCTCTTCTTGAAGCTTTTTGTGGTGTCGAGTTTCAATCTTTTTTTCCTCAGTTTCGAACTCCTGTTTTTTTTCTTTGATGGCCTCTTTATATGTGAGTTCCTGTTTGCTTAGGGTTTTGTCGAAATTTTCTTTACGTTCGTTTAGTTCTGTTTGTCCACGATTTTCAATTTGCGAGATCTGCTTTTTGTAATCTTGATTTAGTTTTTCTTCGGTCTCCTGATGAACTTTTTGTTTGTACTCGACGTTCTTTTTTTGTTTGCTGTCGAGTTCGTTGAGTGTTTTGGCATTGCGTGCGGCCTCATTGTGCTCAGCCTCTCTGGCCTGGTTTTCGATGTTGGTAAGGCGACTGTGTTTCTCTGCCACCTCACGGTTGATTTTTTCGTCAGCTTCAATTTTGGTCGAAGTGAGTTGTTCGGAACCTCTCTTGGCAACGCGATCAACGGCGGCTTGATTTTCTTTTTTGAGACTCTGCATTTCCTTTTCGTGTTGGCTGCGAATGTCACTGAGCTCTTTTTGCTGGCGCTCTTTTGATATGTTGATTTTCTCGCGGCCCTTTATTTGTGTTTCTTCAATACGTTTTTCATTTTCTTGAGCGATTCTTCTCTGCTGATCTTGTTCGTTCTTGTAGAGTTGCTCGATTCGAGCGGAGGAACTCTTGGCCGCGTTTTTTTCTTTAGATTTAATTTTCTCGATGGACTGATCCGCATTCTCTGCTCTTTCGGCCACTTGTTGATCAAGGGCTGCGAGTTTCTGGGCACTGGTTTTGCGGAGGTTTGCGTAGGTCTGTTGTTGGGACTCCGACTCTTTTTGAATTTTCTTTTGCCCTTCGTCCTGAATGGTTTCAACTCGTTCAGTGACAGATTTTTTGAGATGACTGACTGCTGCTTCGCCTGAGCTTTGTATTTGTTGTTCTTTTTCCTGAAATTGATTTTTGAGTTTATTGAGATTTTTTTGATGAGTTTCTTGCAATTCTTGGCGACGATTGTCGTACTCTTCTTGGAGCTCTCGCATCTGTGTGGAGTTGTTTTGTGATCGCACCGAAAGATCGCTCAATGGTCCCCCTCAAAAGGAAAAAAGCGGTCGCACCATGGTAGAGCGCACGAGTGCGGGCCCGTTGTAAATAGAATACCACGGCCGGTCTCTGAAGGAGGTCTGGTTTTTATTTCGTCTCTGACTCCTCAGTGTTTGCTCCTCGGTGTTGGTTGTTTCAAAGAGGTCTGTATTTGGACTAGGGCTAGGCGGTTTTTTTAGGTTTTGGGTTGGAGCAAATAGGTTGATAATGGTCGCTGCGTTTCAGGCATTTCCAAGTGTCAAGAATCTGAATCGATTCGTCCTTAGTGATAGAGTGATAGGCTGGGTATTGTAGGTCGTCTAAGGTCGAGATCACTTGGCGTGTCGAATTGGTTTTGGAGTTGGTGATTTGCAAAAGAAAGGCACGGTACTCAGCCTGGGCATGACCTGAAATCGCGGAGATCGCAAGGAATGAAAAAATAGAAAGTTGAAGGCGTGAAAAATAAAAGCGCATCACTGCGCTGATCGGAATCTTTGATTAATGTTTGAGTTCAGAATTAGCGAGAATGGTATTTTCGACAAGATTGAAGTAGGCACGAATGAGTAGTTCATGTTCTTCGCGGGGGAGCAGCTCGAGGTAGTGTTTTTTCTCGATCAAAGTCGGCTTTTCAATAAAGCGGGTGAGAATCTCTTGAACTCTTCCCATTGTAGTAAATGTGAAGAACTCTTCATCGTCGGTGGGCTGACTGAGAACGCGAACGATATCCGTCTTTTCAAACATAAAATGAATCCCTTGCGTCGATTGATGCAGGAGATACTCGATTTGATCTAGGGTCATATCCGACGAACTTGGTTTCATACGCCTCCTTGCGTGTAAAGCCGGTGTGTCCAAGGCTTTCGGCAATTTCTGCTTCTGCAGTCATCACTTGGTAGCTTTCTCCAAACCACCCAGGCTTGTCTCAAGATGAAACAAGTCGAGGTATCAACTAGAGATGAGACACGGCTTAATTAAATTCTGGGTAAAGAGTCTTGAGAGCGCAATGGATTTTTACGCGATTTGACATCATTTGTTAGTTTTCTTATCATTATAGAGGAGTATCACGTGTTTCAAACCGCGCCGTCACCTAGACCTGAGGAGAAACCATGTCGAAAGTTTCGATGAAGACAAAGGGGATAGCCGTGAAAAAGAGAGAGAACGCCAAAGTTTCTGGAGTAAAAAATAAATCGCGCGCGGGCGAGAAGGTTGGTAATAGGGTCGGCGCCAAAGAATCAAGTGAGCCCATTGTCATCGATGCGGCTCGTGGCTGGATTTTTCAAAACGAGACTGAGTTGTATGAGCACTTTTCTGAAAGTGTCCATACAATTGAAGCGCTCTATGCGAAACGACGAGCGAGCGACGATATTGCCGACGCTGACCTTGTAAAATATGAGTCCTTACTTCATCAAGTTTTAGAGGAGCCCGATGAAGTTTGGATGGATAGTGAGCTGCTGAAAGATCAAGTGGTACACAGTTATATTGGCCAGTTTGAAGTCGATACAGAAACAGTTTTTTACATTGCAAATACTTATGTGGTGAATGAGTCTCCGGCATTTATTTATTTGCATTTTGCCACACGTGACCCAAAGTTGGTTGATAAATACCGTCAGGGTCAGCTTGTTTATGATCGAGTGATCAAAGAAGTAGAAGCCGGTGCCATTGATGGTGATGTTCTTGGTGAGGGAGATCCTCTTGCCGTTGGCCTATATAAGGCGATGCTGAAGTTACGGAATCCAAGTGATATTCCTGAGTCAGAATTTAGAAATTTTTCGGATAAGCGAGAAGAGTCGATCGAGCAGCCAGATGAAATCTGGCGAACCAATGATCTTTCGGGGAACATTCTTGTGAGTTTTATTAGTGATTTTTCATCTGATACGGACGCCCTGTATTATGTGGTCGTGACCGTCGAAGATGCGCCTTCAGGTAGCCATGCGATTTTGTTTTCGTTTCCAACTAACGACGTATCTTTGGTTGAGCGTTATCGCCATGGTGAGAATTTGCAAGCCGAAGAGGTGGTGCAAGAGGCCAGCCATTGAGCGAGTCTCTAAGACTATTTCTCTGGCCTGTTGCGGATGTTGCGAGTTTTCTTGGCAGCCGAGTTAGTTAAGTGGATTCACACACATGCTTTCGACTTGTGAAGTGTAGTCTGTCGTTGTCCATGATGTTGTTGTGTAGCTTGTAAATGGGTGCAGGGCATTGAGAGTGCTAGCATGCTTGGTTGCGTAGGTGACTGGGTTGGCATCAAAGTAGGGTAGCAGTACATCCGCATTTCCGACCTCGGTGTCCCCTGCCTTAAGTGAGAGGCGGAGAACTTGCCAAGCTGAGTCCACACCTTCCACTACAAGATAGACTTGGTTGAAAAAGGCGGTTGTTCCCACTTTTTTGACATCTGTATCGCTGTAATTCCAAACGCTCTTTAGTAATCCATTGATATCACTTCTTAATATGGAGGTGCTGTCGCTATTCACCTTTTCAAGCTGGTTGGTGATCACATTTTTAGTCTCAAGATGAAAATTGAGTGCAGCAGGATCAATCTCCGCTGCGGTTGCTCCTTTTGTATATTTCCATTTGTAGAGTTGAAGTTTGTAGGTGGTGTCGGAGTCGAAAGAGCTGGCAAGACCTGTGAGCTTAACAATGAACTTGGTGCCGTCGGTAGTGTTGGGGTAGGTTTCAATTTTTCCGGTGATGGTTGTTTTGCTTGATGCGAATTTATTGCAGCGAGCGTTGACTGAAGCCGATGTCTCAATTTGACTCGAAATTGAAGTTCCGCCAGTCGTAACGGGAGTGCTTGATGCTGTATTGCGTGCTCCGCAGCCAACAGTGAGCGCACTCAGAGCCAAGGCGGCAGCGATCATTTGGAATCGAGATTCAAGTGAATGACCAATTAAAGATGGCAACGGTTGTTTTTGATGTTGTGAGTTTGCTTGAGTGTTTTTTCGTGCCTTCATAATTTCCCCCTTGAAGCTCTGATCTTTTAAGTGGTCTTGTTTGATCGACCTCTTGCTAAATACTAAGAGCAACAGTGATGCCACTGTTCAAGAATTCTGTCTGAGCGAAATAGATTTTATTTGATCCCAGCGCTTCAAAGCGAGACGATATTCAGGGGCATTGTATTTGTTTGGGACACGGGCGAGATGTAGCCGAGAAACGGCCTGAATACGTACGACGGTTGTCTATTCGTTAACCACCAAAAGTTTGAGGTTTGAATTTGAATCTTCAGAGAGTACAGCAAAGGCTGCTTTTTATTTTTAGGGAATCAGCCATGTTTGTTGGTTCATTGTCATGTGCTGTGCTTGCCTGCGGTTGCGCCTCGTCTCAAAAAGATGCATTTCGAAATCAAACACTGAACCTTGAGTCTATTTCGTTAACTCAACCCGTGCCTTTGAGATTGAATCCCACAATCGGAGTCAGTGAAAAAACTCGCTATTTCAGTCAATCAATTGCGCAGAGCTTTGAGGACGGCGAGATCAGGCATCGGAAAGAGGAGTCGGTTGAATTTACATCCGTTTCTCGAGCCCTAAAAATAGACTCTGATAAACAAATCATTTTACAGGAAATTGAAACTGTAGAAAAAGATGGGCTCATTGGTCTTCACGCCTACGGTCTTCCAGAAAAAGATGAGGCATTAGAATTTGAATTGCAAACCAATGGGCGGGTGCTTCGAGTGGGTAAGTATCCACCAATGACAATTTTTTATGTGCCAGCAGTGTCGCTTCCTGATGAGCCCGTCCAACAGGGGGACACGTGGGAGATGCGGATTGGATGGTTGACCCTGGAGGATCGGGTGCCACTCGAGATGAGTATGGTGAGTATTTTGAAGGGTTTCTATAAGTGTGGAATGCAGAGATGTGCTGATATTGAGGTCTCTGGAAGTGTGGCTTTGATTGAAAATCGAGAGGCAACGGCTTCCAATTCAACTCATTTTTACAGCCGGTTTCAGGGCCGTTTGCTGTTGAGCCTTGAAACGGGAAGTGTTGTTTGGTCGCTCGTCAAAAGCCAAGATCGTGTGGAAGCTGGTTCGGTTCAGAAAAATGAATCCAGTTGTATGGAAGCAATCTTAGTGGAGCCGGTTGCATTCAAGACCGACACCCGAGACAAGCCAAAGTGCAGCGTGCAAAACTAGCTCAGTCTTTGAGCTCAGCCCATGTGACTCCGTCGCCACCGCCCTCGGGAGAAGCTGCCTTCCATTTTTTGACATAAATACTGCGTGACAGGTGTTGGCGAATGGCTTTCTTCAGCACTTCCGTACCATGTCCATGAATGATTTTAACACGGTCTTCGCTCGCTAGTGCTGCAGCATCGAGTTGGAGTTCAATGAGTGAGATGGCCTCATCAACTCGTTGCCCACGAACATCGATCACTCGCTCTGCATCTTGAAGTGTGACTTGTACATTTGCGGCACGTCTTAATATTTGTTGGGTTGGATTGTTCATGGCCTGCGGTCCGCGAAGTTGTTGCCAATGAACAAATAGGCGCATGGATCGCGAAAGCACAGGAACTTCTCCCTTTGAGTTGGCTTTGCCTTGTACCACACCATCTTGATTCAAAGAAGAAACGAAGACCGAAGAGCCAGGGGGGTAGGCTTTTTCAAACTCCTCAACAGTTTCGATTTTTCGCCGAGCTCCGTTGCTGTTGCTCGCCTTGATGACTTCCGGTAGCTCGTTTTTAATCTGTTGCAGGCGTTCGTGTTTTTTGAATACCTGTTCGGCACCAACTTGTTCGATGAGCTGATCAATTTTCTTTTCAGTTTTTTTGACGATTCGATCCATCCATTGATCTTTTTCTTGACGAAATTTTTGAATCAAATCGTGATAGCGGCGTTTGTTTTCGCGGGCATCTCGTGTTTCTTTTCGTAGTTCCTCACGTAGAAGCTGCATCTCCTCTTTGAGTGTCTCGATTTCATTAATGCCTTGCTGTTGTGCTTTTGTTGTGGGGCTTAAGAAATCAAGTGAGCGTTGAATGATAGCCTCTGAGACCCCCACTCTTTTGGCTGTTTGAATAGCAAGCGATTGACCTGGAATTCCCATTAAGAACTGATAGGTCGGTAAACCCGATTGACTATTGTATTCTAGAGATCCATTGATGATTCCACTGTCAGGTGTCCAGCCGACTTTGAGCGGGCTGAGATGCGAGGTGATTACGCCGAAGACTTTGTTTTGAGCAAAACTCTCGACGAAGCTTCTCGCAAGTGCCGAGCCCTCTTCGGGGTCGGTGGATCCACAGATTTCATCGATCAACAAGAGTGACTGGGGCCCTTTGTTCTCGAGTGCATGATTCAGAGCTTTGAGGTGGGCGGCGAATGTACTGAGATGTGCGTCTACACTCTGGGCATCGCCCACAGCCACTTCTAAGTGAGTCACAAAAGGAACTTTTGATCCTTCGCTTGCGCAAATGAATAAACCGCATCGAGCCATGTGAATGGCGAGTCCCACTGATTTAAGCAACACAGTTTTTCCTCCGGCGTTGGGGCCAGAGAGCAAGAGAATTCGGTGTCGTTGATCCAGAAACACTGTGTTTCCAATGCAGCCCTCGGGATTCATCACCAAGACAGGATGTTTGACCTCTATGAGGTGAAGCGAGTCTGGAGAAAAGTGGCAGGGGTGAGCCTCCAAGAGGTCAGCCAATCGAGCCTGTGCAAAGCGAATGTCGCATTCGAGCATGATCACACGGGTGTCTTCGAAATCTACGAGCATTTTTCTTAAATGATCTGAGAGTTGCTCGAGTAGGCGTTCAATTTCGTCTTCGATTTCAATTTCGATTTGGCGCAACCGATTATTCAATGGAACAACTTCTTCAGGCTCCATAAATACAGTTTGTTTAGATTGACTGGACGCATGAATGATCCCCTGAAAGGCATGTTGCATGCCACTCTTAACAGGAAGCACCCATCGTCCCTCGCGAGTGGTGACAAATTTTTCTTGCAACACTGTTTCCATTTCATGCTGTGTTGAAAGGCGCACCAAAGTGCTCTGCAAGGCTTTGGTTTGTGAGCTCTTTTCTTGAAATAGGCGAGCCAATGTATCACTGGCGTCAGGTCGCACTTCTCCCGAAGGGGTCATGAATTTGTCGATGGCTCGAAGTGGTACATCGGCTCGAAGCATTCGGCTTTGACGGCCGACGGCCCAAGCATGGTTGGAGCGTTTGAAAACCTCTTCGAGCGCCAGGCATTCAATACAAAAGCGCCGGCAGTCACGCAGCTCGAGGGTTTGTAAAACGGCTTCACGTTTAAGACGTTGAAACCAGGTCGAAAATAAATCAAGGCTCTCCATAAAAGGACGTTCACCATAGGAGAGAAGTTCTTGTGCGGCGAGAATATCCTGAAAGCTGGCCTCAGCCTCAGCGCTGGATTTCAGTGCTTTGAGGCGGCGCAACTCTCCTCTGGCAGATTCACTCGTTGCAAGTGTTTCAAGTTTTTCGACGATTTCATTCCAATCAAGATTCTTTAGATTTTCCACGACTCAATACTAGCAATAAAACGATTAGAAAAGCCAGAAGGTATGGCCATAGATAACCGAATTTCTCGTAGATGGTGTGTTCAGGATGGCTTTGAAACTTTAAAACAAATTGTCCTGACCATTCTTTGAGCATTGGTGACATCTGCAGCACTTCGCCATTGGCGAGAATAGCGCTGGAGATTCCAGTGTTGGTGGCGCGAATAAGTGGTCGACGAAATTCGATGGCACGTGCAAGTGTCATGTAGAGATGCTGATAGGGTTCAGCCCAAGTGCCGTACCAGGAGTCGTTTGAGACATTGGTAAAGATCTGTGCGCCCAGCTCCGCCAACTTGGCGGAGTGCTCAGGGTAGAGACCCTCGTAACAGACTTGCGGGCCGATGACAGCTTGTGGCCAGGGCATGACCACAGGGCCGGGTCCTCTGCCAAATTCCCCCACCATCGGAAAAATTTGATAAAGAATTGGAAAAGTATCGCCCAAAGGAAAATACTCACCAAAAGCGAGTAAGATATGTTTGTAGTAAGGCAAAAGGGGAGTGTCGCCATTTTCGTTTAATAAAAAGAATCCATTATACACAACCTCTCGATCATTTTTCTTTCCAAAGGAATAAGCACCAGTGAGAAGCGGAAGGTGCTTTTCTTGAAAGAATTTTCGAACAGGAGCGGCATAGGTCGAACTTAAATAGCGAATATCGAGAGAGTCTGGAAAACCTGTTTCTGGCCAAAGCACAACCTGGGTGTCAGCAAATTTTTTGAGGCCCTCCGCAGTCAAATCTAGATATTTGTTGACGATCGCTGTTTGGAAACCGCGGCCTTTTTCGGCCTCGACTTTTTCAAAATTTCCAATATTTCCTTGGGTAACTAAGAATTTCAATTCGCGATCAAACGTATTCCATTTTTCAGCGTGGTATTTGCCCGTTAAGTTGAGTAGCGCAAAAACAATCAGTGTGGCAAATCCCAAAGATGCGGCTCGGGTTCTGCGTTGGGGCCACCACAGTATCACCCCAAGAAAAATGACATTGAGTAAGAGTGTGAAAATATGGAGTCCCCAAAAACCTACTACGTCAGCAAAATGATAAATGGGGAGTTTAGCCCAAAGGTAAGTGTAACCTAGGTTCCAGGGAAAAATTTTGGGAGTCACGAAATCCCAAAGCGAAAACAGAGGCGTGAGCAAAGTCATCTGCGCCCATTGAGGGAGATTAAACTTGTTTTTGAGCCAGACAAATGACCAGCTAGCTAGACCATAGTAGATGTGTGCAATCGAGCAAAAGAGTAGAAGCACGGCAAAGCCAGCGATTTTTGGAAATCCACCGAATTCGATGGCGGTGTAAGCCACCCAATTAAAGCCGATGATGTTTAAGAAAAATTGTGTGCACCATCCTGCCCAAAAACCATCGCGTGGGCTTTGTGCCTTTACCAGAAAATAAAAAAGTGGCACCAGCGCGATCAATAGCGCCCAGGGTGGAAACGGAATGTAACTTGTTCCGACTAATATTCCTGACAAGATAGGCAAAAGAAAAAACGTCATTCTCTGGTGAATCTGGTTGTGAAAAAAAGCGGATAGTCGCAGAATGAAAGAAGATTTCAAGGATGTGGAATCTGGTTGCATAAGACAACGCTAACATGAACTCACGGAGGGGCCAATGGAAACTAGGCAAAACACAAATTTTCGTACGCCTAATGAAATCATCAAGGTCCGCTGTCCCAATTGTCAAAAAGCTTATTCGGTTGAAGCCCGCCAGATCCAGGTTTCGCGCCCACAGTTTGAGTGTTTGAGCTGTCATCAGTTGTTTGCTTTTTCTTATCCGCTGCCGTCTGGCGTTCGTACAGCACATGCTGAAGTTGTGGATCGTCCGATCATGCCACGTGAAGAATTGGAAAATGAATACACTTCAAATGTTCGCTTAATTCCCGCGGCGGTGGTGCAACCAGCGCTGGTGAAATCTGCCCATGACGAGTTAGAGTTGCGAAAGAATCTGCGTGCTCGACAGGTGAATCGAGGTCAAGAGAATAAGCACACGATTGAATGTCCGAAATGTCACAAGCTGAATAAGGCCGGTCAGGAAGAGTGTGTGTCGTGTGGGGTCATCATTGAGAAATTCTTGGAGGCTCAGCGGGAGGATCGTGTCGAAGGTGAAATTCGCTTTCGAGGCAAGCATGAATTGCTTGTGCTTTGGCAAAAAGTAATCGCGCAGTATGAAAATTTAGCGGTGCATGATGAATTTATTCAGGCCTGTTTTCATGAAGAGTGTCTGTCGTTCGCCTTTTATCAATACTCGCGCATCTTGGCCGCACATCCGACCGAAGACATTGCCAAAAGTAGTCAATTGAAAATTGTGGCGGTGGCTTCGAGTGCCTTTGAGAAGGCTTCAAGTTTTGATCTCGGTTTTCGGTTGCCCAAGGCGAGTTCGCTGGTGATTTTCGTGGCGGCGTTTGTTGCAGTCGCTGGATATTTTATTCCGGGAATGCGTAATCTCACTGGATTCGGTGTTGTGGCCGTTGGGGCCGTATTGGCTTTGCGTGCAATTCTGTCTCGCTTATCAAATGCCTCGTTTTAGCTTGGGTCGTATTCATCTTAGAGCGTTTTTCTTTTAGGGCGTTTGTATGCCACCTGCATTTGCAGAGGCTGGGCCTGGACTTGCTCCCATTTTCTGAACGGCTTTTAGAAAGTCTTTGCCAAATGAAGCTAAGTTTTCTCCTGGGACTTCATTTTCTTCAACAGGGCTTGTGGTTGCAGTTTTCTTTTGCGACGCCTTGTTTTCAGAAATCCGATCGGTGCTAAAAGTTTTTGCTGGAATTGTGGCCGTATTGGTCGCGACCACACCTGAGGCTCCTACTCCCATGTCGAGGCTGGTGAGAGCTTTGTATGAATTCAAAAGTTTCGAGGTTGAAGTTTTACCTGCAAGTGCTTGATACTCGTCGCCGGTACGGAGAATATATTTTTTAACATCGAATGCTGAGAATTCGCGGTTATGCGCCATCACCAGAGCGGCGACGCCTGTCACGAATGCCGTGGCTTGCGAAGTTCCGGTCATTTTTTGATAGCTATCTCCAGGGACGGTTGATTTGATTCCCTCTCCAGGAGCGGCAATGTCGACAGTCTTGCGTCCGTAGTTGCTTGATTTCAAAACATTGACCGGCTTGTTAACTGCGGTCACCGAAATGATATTACGCAATTGATAGTCTGCTGGGTAATAGTGTTTGTCGGCTTCATCTGAGTTGGATTGTTCGTTGCCGGCGGCCGCGACAAATAAAATGCCTTTCTTTTCAGCCTCAGCAATCGCGTCGTGTTCTTCTTGGGAGAATTCAAGACCACCACCTGAGTAATTGATGATCTTTGCATTCATTTTAACGGCGTATTTAATGGCATCAACTGTATTCTTGAGATTGTTGTTTCCCGGTGCCTTTGGGTCATAATATTTTAAAACCATTAAAGAGACATTGGGAGCAACTCCGCGAACTCCGCCAGGACCACCAGCTCCACCGATGATGCCCGCAATGTGAGTGCCATGGCTGTGATTATCGGTGAGGTTATTGTTGGCTTGCACAAAGTTCCAGCCATGCACATCATCCACAAACCCATTATGGTCGTCGTCGATTCCGTTAGTGGCTTTGTCGTTGCCGAATTTATCAAATCCAGACTCCCCAGCATTGACCCAGAGATTCGCTTTGAGATCTTTGTGTTTGGCATCGATGCCGGTGTCAATGACAGCCACCACGATGTCCTTGCTTCCTTGTGAAATGGACCAAGCCTTGTCGGCTTGGGTTTTAACGATGCCCCATTTTTCACTGATAGTTGGGTCATTCATGAGAACGTTGGATTCTCCTTCGGTCAGCTTGGCTTTTGTTGCGGCGGAGGAGGCATGACTCAAAGTGAGACCTCGGGAAAGCCCTTCGGTGAAGAGTCCGAGGTGTTCTGAGACAGTGCCCTCTGGAGATCTTTTAAGCAGTAGGTTGAGACCACCCCAGACTGAAACAACTAGGCTGAAACTTAAAATGCCAGTGGCGACTTGTTTGAGCTTGCTCATCGTATGATCTCCCTCGTTCCCGTTACTTGTATGTAGAGCAAAGACGGTGCCGCCGTGAATGTCGGTAACCTATTGAAATCACACGGCACAATTTGAGATGTCCATTTTGGTCTGCAGAAGTTTTGAGGGGGTGTAGAGACCCTAGACAGGGATCAACATCATCGCATTTTCGCGACTCATTTGGAGCGCCGCGCCTGCTGTGGCTTCATCATGGGCGGAGCACTGCGGTTAGATTACCACTTGCCTGATGGAGCTGATTTGGGTGCAATGTGAGACGAAAAATACAGGGGGTAAAATGAGAAAAAATTTTTGGGGATTTTTAGTGTTGGTTTTGGGTTTTGCATTCTCGCAATCAGCTTCCGCATATTTAGATGTTGTGTGTGTCCGCAAGGATTGTTTGAAGAACGGGTGGTCAGGGCACAATCCATACAATGGATATTGGTTTGAAGTTCGTTGCATACAAAAAGACTGCGCAAAGAACGGCTGGACCATGGTGGATGCTTACAATGGAGATTCGACGGCAGAATGTTTTGGCGGTGGGTGTTTTGTGGACGGCTGGATGGATCGCTTTGCTGGTCGTCCGGGAGTTACGCAAACCAATCTTTGTCGATCGGGTGACGATCCCAAAGCTGATCCAAGTTGCTTCACGTACGGATGGGAAACGAGCAATAGCCAAGGGCGTGGTGAAACCATTTGTCGAGGTGATGATTGCGCTACACATGGATGGATTGTGCGTTTTCCAGGGCAGCCCGATGCTCTATCAGTCTGCAAGGCTGGCGGATGTTTTATTGATGGATGGTCTATCAATCCGTGAGTTTTCAAGGCGTCAAAGCGGAGCCGCTAGCTGAATATGAAAAAGAATTTTTCTTAAAGTTCAAAGAGAAAAAATCAAGTCGACTTTTGGTTGCGGTTTCTGGAGGGCGTGATTCAATCGCGCTTTTACATGTTCTTGCACGCCTTCGCTCAAGGTTGGGTTGGCAAATTGTTGTAGCCCATGTGCACCACGGGCCAGTTTTATCCTTCTCACGCCTGGGGCAATCCTCTGCGAGTGTAGCTTCTTCTTGGGCGCACGCGACCTCAGGTCAGTTGGCGTTTCGGCAGCGGGCTTTTGTTTTTGTTGAAAAGCAGGCGCGAGAGTTAGGGTTAGAGTTTGTTTCTCACCCAGAGCTCATGTCTGCGTTGGCTCAGCCCGGTGATCCGAACGAACTATGTGCTGCACACTTGAAGCAATTCAAAGAACCGCTCGAAAGTGAAGAGGATCTGCGGCGCTATCGTTATCAGTGTCTTGAGACGTGGCGAGCGCAAAGCGCTTGTGATTGGATTGTGCTCGCTCATCATGCGCGTGACCAATTTGAAACGCGTGTTTTGCAAATGTTGCGAGGGTGCGGAGTCGAGGGACTGAGGGGGATGTCGCAGATTGAAGGTCGATTGTGGCGTCCATTTCTTGAAACATCCTTTGAGCAAATTTGCCTTTGGGTTGAGCAGAATAATTGGGCTTACCTCGATGATCCGTCGAACCAACAGAGCTTGCCCCTACGCAATTGGCTTCGCCAAGAGTGGCTCCCAAGTTTGGAGCAAAAACGTCCAGGGGCTTTGCAGAGTTGGGCTCGTTCGTTTGATACATGGTCCAATGTGTTGAGTGCTGCAGAAGCGAATCTGCCGCCGGAGGTGTTCGTGCAAAAAAAACTGGATCGTAAAATCTTACAGTTTTTTACATTTGAACAAACCTGTTTGGCTCTGGCGATCTATGTTCGCCGTATGAATTTACAAGGGATCACGCGCGGACAAATCGAAGAAATCACAAAGCGCCTTGACAATTCCCAGAACGAGATCAGATTTAAGGTCGCACGTCTAACGTGGGCAACGGACGCTGATTTTTTTTGGTGTCAGAGCGTGACAGATTAGCTAAAGGTCCATGGGTAAAGGTCCAGTCGACCAATGGGCTGTTTGCAAAGCGAGCATTTGTGAGTGGCTGTGTCCAATGGTATTCTGATGTTGCATTTCGTGTTTTTCAGTGTGCATGAGAAAGGGATCCTAAATGATGCGTTCGAGTCAGAAAACCTTGGCCCTGTGGGCAATTCTTCTTGTGGTTGGTGTGATTTTATTTAAATCGTACGATCACCAACAGTCTTCGATCATTCGTGACTTTGACTATCCTAAATTTCTGACTGCGCTTGAAGAAAAAAAGATCAAGTCTGTGTCTTTCAAAAAAGAAACTTCTGAGATTTCAGGCGAAGTGAAGCCAGAGTTTGTTCAAGATCTTAAGGGTCAACATTTTAAAATTAATGGCAATACAGATGGCGAAGGTTTTAAGATCGTTCGTGACTATGGTATCACGCCCAACTACGAAGCCGGTGACTCGAACTCGATGGCGCAAACCTTTGTAGTGAATTGGCTGCCGCTGATTCTCATTGTCGGCATGTTTCTATTTATCATGCGACAGATACAGGCTGGTGGCGGTAAAGCCATGAGCTTCGGTAAGTCGCGAGCGCGTCTTTTGACTGAAAATAAAAACAAAGTGACCTTTCAGGATGTCGCTGGAGTTGAAGAGGCCAAAGAGGATCTACAAGAAATTGTTCAGTTCTTAAAAGACCCAAAAAAATTCACTCGGCTCGGAGGTCGTATTCCAAAAGGTGTCTTGCTTGTTGGTCCTCCAGGGACAGGTAAGACTCTTTTGGCACGAGCTATCGCAGGCGAAGCAGGCGTTCCATTTTTTACTATTTCAGGTTCTGATTTTGTTGAAATGTTTGTTGGTGTGGGTGCCAGTCGTGTTCGTGATCTTTTTGAACAGGGCAAACGAAACGCTCCCTGCATTATTTTTATTGATGAGATCGATGCTGTCGGCCGTCACCGTGGTGCGGGTATGGGTGGTGGACACGATGAACGTGAACAGACTTTGAATCAACTCCTCGTTGAGATGGATGGATTTGAAGGAAATGACGGCGTCATTTTGATTGCTGCAACCAATCGTCCTGACGTACTTGATCCCGCGTTGCTGCGTCCGGGACGATTCGATCGTCGCGTGATCGTGAATAAACCAGATTTGTTTGGTCGTCGCAAAATTCTTGAGGTGCATGTTAAACGCACCCCGCTTGCAACAGATGTTGATATTGAACGTATTGCCCGTGGGACCCCTGGGTTCTCTGGTGCCGATCTCGAGAATTTGGTGAACGAAGCGGCGTTGAACGCAGCTCGTACTAATAAGAGTAAGTTAACGCAAAGTGATTTTGAGTTTGCTAAAGACAAAGTGTTGATGGGCGCTGAGCGGAAGTCGATGGTCATCAGCGACGAAGAAAAACGCAATACGGCCATTCATGAAGCTGGGCACACACTTGTCGGTAAATTGATTCCAGGTAATGATCCGATTCACAAGGTCACGATTATTCCGAGAGGAATGGCATTGGGTTTAACTTATACTTTGCCAGAAAAAGAAAGCTTGAGTCTTTCGAAGAGCAAGGCCGAAGGGATGATTGTGTTTCTGTTTGGTGGGCGTGCGGCCGAAGAAATCGTTTTCGGTGATTACACGACAGGCGCTGGCAACGATATTGAGAGAGCAACGGATATTGCACGAAGAATGGTCTGTGAGTGGGGTATGAGTGAAAAACTAGGTCCTCTTGCTTATCAAAAACGTGAGGGACCGGTGTTTTTAGGAATGCAGCAGAACACTCAACGTGAATATTCCGAATCAAAGGCCGAAGAAATCGACCAGGAAGTTTATCGACTGGTTACAGAAGGGCACAATAAGGCTCTTCAACTTCTCAAGGATAACCGTGCGACACTTGATCGTTTGGCAGAGGCCCTATTACAGTTTGAAACGATTGATGGAGTTGAAGTTGAGCTTTTGGTTAAAGGTGGAACGATCGAAGACATTCGTCGAGATCGAGAGTTGCGTGAAGTTGAAAGCGCTAAGGAGCAGGCGAAAGGCCGACTGGAGTTGGCCGAAAAAGAACTCAAGGAAGCAAAGGCTGAGTCGGGAACCGTTAATGGCGGTGGCGATCCAGTAGCGGTGGGATGATTTCGGCGATTCTAGAAAATCTAAATTTTATCGCAAGCCAGCTTCGTCTTTGGGATGTCGTCGACATGCTCTTGGTCTGGACTGTGGTGTATCGTGTTTTAATTCTCATTCGTCATACAGGTACAGTTCAGATGCTTTCGGGTTTAGGAATCCTGGCGATTTCTTATCTGGTGAGTATTTGGGCTGAGCTTTTTACCTTTAATTGGATTCTTGAAAAGTTTTTTAGCAATTTATTTTTGATTGTCGTCATTTTGTTTCAAGGAGAAATTCGCAGAGCATTGGCGCATATTGGGAGCAATCCATTTTTTAGTGGAACCTCGCATGTTGAAGAAACTCACATCGTCGAAGAAATTGCCAAGAGTGCTGTTGCCCTGGCACAAAAGGGAATCGGCGGTCTCATTGTCCTCGAGCGTGAAATCAATCTTGAGTATTTTATTGAAGTGGGAACTGAACTCGATTCTGCTGTGAGTGGTGAGATCTTGAATTCAGTTTTTTTGCCTCAGAGTCCTTTGCATGATGGCGCTGTCATCATCCGCAACGGGCGAATTTATGCGGCCGGTTGCTTTTTACCGCTGAGTAAGAACCCGGTGCTTGATAAAAATCTGGGTACTCGACATCGAGCTGCGATTGGCCTGACAGAAGAGACTGATGCCTTGGTGATTGTGGTGAGTGAAGAAAACAATAGTGTGGGACTGGTTGAAGGCGGGCAAATGATTGCTGATATCGACCATGCAGCCCTTCGCAAAGGTTTATACGAGTCGTTCGGTCTACGTTTCAGAAATCCTTCGACTGTAGTGGAGTCGTAATGGTTAAGCGTGCACAAGATTGGAAATCGAAAGCTCTGGAAAATCTCAGTTACAAGATAGTGGCCTTTTTCGTGACCTTGATTTTATGGATCACTATCTTGGGTCGTCGAGATATCGTTTTGACCAAAGAAGTTGATCTGGAGTTTTTGCTTCCACCGGCGATGTCATTGATTGAAAACAATATTGACCGTAAGATAGAGGTGAAGGTGTCGGGCCCACGTATCGCCTTAAAAAAGTTTGCGCAGAATCCTGGCACTATCACTGTTGATTTGAGTCGAAGTCAGGCTGGCTTGAACCGCGCCTTAATTACTCCACGAAATGTCGAAGTTCCATTTGGCGTAAAGGTGCTTTCGGTTTATCCTGAAGTGGTCAACGTGACTTTGGTTCGAGCCCATTCATCAGGTCACCCACCAGCAGATTAGTACGAGTTGAATAGAAATGGCGGAGCAGTTATGGCAGAGCAAAATGTGGCAGCATCAAAGGTTGTCGTCGCTAAAGTGGGCGAGACAAAAAAAATAAAACGTCTTTTTGGTACAGATGGCATTCGAGGCACGGCGAATAGTTTTCCGATTACTCCTGATTTAATTTTGAAGGTCGGTCAGGCCATGGGGCACTACTTACGCTCTCAGCCTTCACGAAACAAAGTACCTAAGGTGGTTATCGGCAAAGACACTCGTCTGTCAGGTTATATGGTTGAACAAGCTTTGACCAGCGGTTTGAATTCGATGGGCGTTCACGTTCAATTGGTTGGCCCGCTTCCTACTCCTGGCATTGGTTTTTTAACCCGCAATATGCGTGCAGATGCTGGCGTTGTGATTTCAGCTTCGCACAACGCGTTTCAAGATAATGGTGTCAAAATATTTGGCCCAGATGGATACAAGATAGCAGATAGTATTGAACGTGAAATCGAACGTTTGGTTTTGGAAAGCGATCTCAACTCAGTCTTGGCAAATCCCAATGAAATTGGGCGAAGCAAACGTATCGAAGATGCTGAAGGTCGATACGTGGTTTATGCAAAGAATGCATTTCCACTCGAGTACACTCTAGAGGGTTTGCGCATTGTTTTAGATTGTGCCAATGGCGCTGCCTACAAAGTTGCACCTGCTATTTTTGGTGAACTTGGTGCCGAAATCATTGTGACTGGAAATCATCCCAACGGCTTTAATATCAATGATAAAGTGGGCGCGCTTTATCCTTCAAAGCTGGCCGAAAGTGTTCAAGAGTACCGTGCGGATGTGGGGATTAGTCTTGATGGAGACGCGGATCGCGTGGTGATGGTCGATGAAAAGGGTCGCATTGTGAATGGCGATCATGTTCTAGCGATTTGCGGAGTGGATATGGCTTCGCGAGGTGTGCTGCCTCACAAGACAATTGTGTCCACACAAATGAGTAATTTTGGTTTGGATAAGTTGATGCGTGAATACGGTATCAAGGTGATTCGGACAGATGTTGGCGATAAGTATGTGGTCGAGGAGATGCGCAAAAATGGCTACATGCTTGGCGGTGAGCAGAGTGGACACATCATATTTCTTGATCAATGTACAACCGGTGACGGATGTATTGCTGCTCTCAATGTTTTAGCAGTAATGAAGCGGACTCAAAAAACTCTTTCGCAACTTCATGATCAAATGGATGATGTCCCTCAAGTGTTGATCAACTCTCGAGTCCGTCGGCGTGAGGAACTCGAAAATATCAAAGGCTACAACGAGCTCATCAAAGACATCACTAAAAAGCTCAATGGCGAGGGTCGTGTGTTCGTGCGTTTTTCTGGTACCGAACCTGTAGTGCGTGTTCTTGTTGAAGGTCCAGATAAGGGGCAGATCAGCAGATACGCTGAAGAGATCGCCAATCTATTGCAAGAAAGCTTGTCCTAAGAATGCGCCTTTTTACGAGGCAACAGAGCCAAACTCTTGATCTCAAGTCGCAAGAGCTCGGGCTTTCTGCGGAGATTCTTATGGAGTCTGCTGGAGCTTTGTCGGCACACGAGATTGCGTTGTTTGCCGATGCTAAAAGATTCCAAAGAAACATTGCTAAAAAAAGACGACCGACCATCGGTGTTTTGGTCGGCCCTGGGCATAATGGGGCCGATGGCCTGGTGGTGGCCAGACATCTTTTGTCTCGGGGCTTTGTTGTCTGGGTTCTTGCCGTCCAACCTAAAGAAAATCCGTCTCCGCTATGGAGCTTGCAAAAGAATCGATTGCAAAACAGTCGATTGCAAAACAGTCGATTGCAAAACAGTCGATTGCAAAACAGTCGTTTGCAAAACAGTCGTTTGCAAAACAGTCGTTTGCAAAAGCTTGCCAGTGTTTTTCATGTTTGTTCAAACCTTGAAGAGTTCGAAAGGAAGAAACAAAACTTTGCTGAGACTTTAAGGTGCAATTCGACTTCTGGAGTGATTTGGGTCGATGCACTCTTTGGCATAGGTTTGAATCAGGAGTTGTCGGGGCTGTATCGCGAAGCCTGCATTTGGATCAACAAGCAATCCGCGCAGCGGGTGTCGCTGGATACCCCATCTGGTTTGAATGTGGATACCGGGGTAGCCCAAGGGGTAACGGTCAAAGCCGATTTGACTTTAACTTTTGGTGGAATCAAACCAGGATTTTTGATTGGCGATGGCCCTAGTGTCGTTGGTCGTATAAAGTATTTGCCGATCGGTTTTCCTCAAGATTTGCGGCAAAAAACTGCAGGAACACATTTTTTGTTTACACAAAACCAAGCACTGAGTGTTTTGCCGAAACGCAATTCGCGTTCGCATAAAGCGAAAAATGGGAAGTTGTTGGTTCTTGCGGGTTCGCCATCAATGTGGGGCGCAGGGTTGCTTGCTGCTGAGTCGGCGTTTCGTGTGGGGGCCGGCTACGTTGTCTGGGGAGCAAAAGAAGAGCCAAGTCTCCATCTCGCGCAACATCCAGAGATCATGAGTTTGGACGTCGCAAATTTGGAGAAAATTAGTTTTGCAAAATACACCGCAGTTGCCATCGGACCAGGACTGAATGATAGAAAATGGATTGAGCAATTGCTGTTGAGGTTGGCGCACGAATCAACCTCGGGCACAGGCGATTTTCGTTTACCAGTGGTGGTTGATGCTGAAGCCCTTCGTGTATTAGCAGAGATGGTCAAAAAAGGATTTGTTTGTCCCACACAATGGATTCTCACTCCCCATTCGGGAGAGCTTCAGGATCTTGTGGGTGTTGATGCGGCGACCATTGAATCTGATCGGTGTTATTGGGCACAAGAGGCAGCTCGAAAAACGAAAGCCCAAGTTTTACTGAAAGGCTTTCACTCAATTCTTGCTACCCCTGAGCGTTGCGATATTGTAAATGCTGGAGACTCTGCACTCAGCAAAGCTGGAACCGGAGATGTGTTGACTGGAGTTATCGCCGGATTTTTGGCTCAACGCTGTGACCCCCGAGAGGCTGCACTTTTAGGAGCCTATGTTCATGGTCAGGCTGCACAGAAATGGGTGATGGGCAAAAAAGGCCGACTCACACTAGTGGCTTCGGATCTTTGGCAACAGGTCGTCGAAGTGATTGCGGAACTCGAAAATTTGCGCCGTTTCCCCAAAAGAACCAGCTAAGTCGAGTTCAGGACTGTTCGGAAAAATACAACGAGAGAATTGAAAATGACCGATAACTTTGATGACGGAAAAAAAAAATTAAAAGAAACGATTGAACTGTCTTCACTGGCAGATCTCGATCAATTGATTGCAATCGTCACAAGAGAACAAAAAAACCAAAAACGAAATCGCCTGGTTGTTCTTCTTGAGGGGAAAATGGGAGCTGGAAAAACGACATTCGTTTCTAGGTTGGTTGAGTCTCTCGGCAGCAATGAAGCTTGTTCACCTAGTTTTGCAATTCATAACCAATACCAAACTCCAAATGGGTTGATCGACCATCTTGATTTGTTCCGAATTCAAGGTGAGGATGAGTTGGAGTCGACGGGTTTTTGGGATTTGTTTTCGCAAAAAGAGGGATTGATTCTGATTGAGTGGGCTGATCTGCTTGATGTCAAATTGCTGCCTCGAACTTGGCCCAAGTTGCGCTTCCGTTTTTCCATTGAGGGTGAGCGCCGCTGGGTTGAGTCGCAGTTTCTAGGTTGATTCAAAACTAATTCTAGGGCGTGTCCTCAATTGGTCGGACGTCGCGAGCGGAAGCAATAGAAATGAGTTGAAGGCACGAGGATGAGAAATAGTGGTGCTATGTCGACGACGAGCAACGCTCAAATCATTTCTATTGCCTTTGCCTAGTAGTCTAGCCAATTGAGGACACGCCCTAGGCAGAGTGTTTTTGTTTTCGCAAGCGGGAGAATGTGGTGGCCGCACGTGAAGCTGTTTCCGTCATCAATTCAAGACTGCTTCGATAAGGAATTTCTGAATCCGTAAATGCCAACACCATTCCTGCAATTTGCTTATTGATGATCATTGGGCAAATCGTGATGTGTTTAGGAATCTGTCCTTTATTCCAGTTATTAAAAAACTCGCTATTGATTGGATTGGCAACAATATAGCCGTGATAAGGCAACGATGTGTTCACTACAATTCTGAAAATACTTGGTGTTTCTAAATTGATATTTTTATTCTTTGCAGATTCGACTGGAGTACAATCTGATGTCCATTTCCAAACACGCAATTGTCCTTGTTGAAAAACCAAGAACATTGCTTTTTGATAGATCGTCTTCGCTCGATCAAACACCACAAGTGCCACCTCATCATAGGTCGCACAACGATCGAAATCGTCGGTAATCTGCGCACCAGCAATTGGCGTTGGACGGCGAATGGCTGGCTTGCTGACTTCAGATAGATCGTACTCATTGTTGATAGGTGTCTCTGGTTTATATGTTAAACGCTTAGAGATTTCCTCGACACTGACTTGAGGCTCCTGACGGTGAATTTCAACCGCTTCATGCGCCTGGTGACTGATATCTTGTACGTTCGCTGTCGGTGTGCTTGATGTCGTTTTAAGTCCGCTCATAATGCGTGCTTCAATTTCATCGATATTGGTGAGTCGAGGCATGCGATCTTGCTCAACTTGATTGGATGAAATCGGTGGAACCGGTGGCGGAGGCGGAGCCTGTGCGAAAGCCGCAGATTTTGCCGGTGGTGCTGGTTTGGTTACAGCGAGGTCTGGCTTTGAAAATTCCATGATTTTCGCTGAAGAATTCGATGATTCTTCTGAGCTTGCATGCGAGTCGAATGAGTTAGCATCGACCGAATGCGATTCAAATGAAAGTCCTTCAGGAGCATGCTCCATCCCGTTGGCTGCGTGGTGGGATATCTGCTGGGCCAAAAGATCAATGCCTTCTGGCTCTCCCTGAGAAACTGCAGCTGAGATTTCAGCAAACGGGTCCCCAGACTTGGTTATGTCGTAACCTTTAGACTCAGCTGCAAAGTCTACCAAAATTCCATCTGGAGCGTCGAACGTAGGCGGAGAAATCTCCTGATATTCTGCTGCAGGTGACTCAAAGACTTCGTCTTGCGGCACAGTTTCGGGAGGTAATGAAAGTGTCTCCTGAGAGGGGGAGGTCGGCACTTCATTCTTCGTATCCACTTGTGCGGAGTTGGAGTTTCCAGTACGAGACTCTAAGTCACGCATCGGCGAAATGCTGGTGCTGAGCCGTCGATTCTCAATCGCTACGGTTTTTTCGTTTTCCGGATTGAGTGAAACCCAAAGAAGATCGAGCAGCCGCGCTGACGCCAAAACACATCGGTAGTTGCGTTGAATAGCAAGTTCCGATGGTGGCTCTAGACATGCAATCAAGAGAACGCCATCCCATTCCGTAATTGGCATAAGCTCAGGACGCCATTTGTAGGTCTCTTGTAGGTCGGTCCACATAGATTCATCATAAGGTAAACTAAAAAAGTCTGGAGTCAAAATAGGCATTTGAAAGTGCGTTGTGGCCCACTTGAAATATGCGGTCTCATTTATTTTTCCAGTTGTGAGACACCAATGCAAAAGACTCTCTCCAGGAGGAAGCTGTTTGCTCCACTTCTGAAGTTCTTGCTGCGAAATATTGAAATGTTGAAGCCATTCGTTTTCAACTGCCATCGCTTTCTTTTCGGTCTTCATAGGTGTTTTTTTTAGGGAGGTGCAGAAGAATCGGCGTGTTCATGCTTGCAAACTAGACCTTTGTCTCCAGTGAGTATCTGGTCCTTTTCTGGCCATTCTCAGGGCGACCCGCGTGGAGCTTTTGTTACAATGTCCTCATTTGGAATCAACACTCCCGAAACTGGAGTCATTTCTGTCCTGATCGCATTGGTCTCAAAATTGAATGCATTCATATGCTGTTGGCCATGGTCCTAAACAGGAATTCGATTATGACCAAAAAGCTGAACTCGAGATCTACGGATGGAAAAGGTCGTTCAAATTGAGGCGTTTCAAAATGTGCAACTCTCGATCCCCACAGAATTCTCAGGATGACCCGGCAACATCTTGGTCTTGGAGGTTGTGGAGATCACTACTCAATCTTTGTCTGGCGAGCTACTTGATCATTCGTTTTTTAGGATCCCTAAGTGCGACCAATCGAAATGCTCCAAAAGAAATTAGGTATCAAGACGATTCACCTCCTGAATCATATCGCGAACACCCTCGCGAACCCTATCAGCGAAAAGATGAAAAATTTTTAAAACCACCGGTATTTCCGCCCTCGGACCCGCCGAGCACTATGCCATTAAAACCCCCATCTTCGACCCCAGATTCCCATCCCAACCGGAAATCAGAGCTAGCTCAAGCTGAAATGAGCCAAAGAGTATCGATCGAGAGTGAAATCCGGTGAATGTTTTGTAAACGCATGCTCTCGCCGGCAACCAATGCTTGAGCCAGATAAACTGTCTAAATTGGCTTGCTTCCTTGAGAAAATCGGAGCTTTCGAGTACAATCGCCCACCATGTCAGATAGTCTAAAGCCTTTCGAAATTCTCGATTCAAGTGAGCGGGTGTATCTCGATCACAATGCGACCAGTCCGCTTGCTCAGGAGCTAAAGCCGAAGATCATGGATTGGTTGGACGCTTGGGGAAATCCCAGCTCTATTCACCGTGATGGAAGGCGACCAAAAACATTGATGCGCGAAGCGCGGGCCAATATTTCAAAGATGATCAATGTCGATCCTCTCGAGTTGATCTTCACCTCGGGCGGTAGTGAAGCCAACAATCTTGCTCTCAAAGGGCTATTTGAAACTAATCTACTTCGAAAATCAAATCGGCAACGTTATTTGGTTGGCTCGCTTGAGCACCCAAGTTTGAAGAAAGCAGCAGAAAGTTTGCAGTCAAAAGGCGCAGAGATTCTTTGGATTCCGGTCTTGCGATCAGGAGCTGTCGATCTCGAATCCTATGCGAACATGTTAAATGATTCGACGGCACTCGTTTCGATGATGCTTGCAAATAACGAGACTGGAAACATTTTTCCCATTGGCAAGATGGCTAAAATGGCTCACGAAGTGGGCGCGCTTTTTCATACCGATGCCGTTCAGGCATTGGGAAAAATCGAAATTGATCTTCCTCGTCTGCATGTAGATTTGGCGTCATTTGCCGGCCACAAATTTTATGCGCTGAAGGGCTCGGGATTTTTATTCACTCGAAAGGGTCTCAATCTTGAACCTTTGATCTGCGGAGGTGGACAAGAACGACATCGTCGAGGTGGAACCGAAAATGTTCTTGCCATAGCGTCTCTTGGTGAAATGTGTAAACGCAAAGCTGAGGTCTTAGAGCGCGGCCAAAAAATGCAAATGTTGCGAGACCAACTTGAGTGTTATTTGAAAAAAACAATTCCAGGGTTGTCGATCACCGGAGCCGAGAGTCCTCGTCTTCCGAGTACCTCAAGCATGTTGATTCCAGGAATTGATGGCGAAATTCTATTGATGAATTTAGATATGCGCGGCTATTCGGTGAGTACTGGTGCAGCTTGCAGTTCGGGTAGTCCTGAGCCATCTCCTGTGCTTTTGGGAATGGGGCTGACTCGGTATGAGGCGCAGAGTTCACTTCGTGTGGGTATTGGATGGAGCACAACAGAAAAGCAACTGGTTCAGTTTGCCCAAACGCTCCAAGAGGTCGTGAAGCATCTCCGTAAACTAAATCAATATGAGGGTGAGCTTGAAAGTGAAGAGTCTTTGAAGTTTGACTGGAATTGCGCGACCTCCTGTGAAGAATCGGAGCGGCATGCACGTCAGAGTCTTTCAAGTGGCAGCGAGGAGTTACAATGATGAAGTCAAAAAAAAGAGTTTTGGTGGCGATGAGTGGCGGTGTCGATAGTTCTGCTGCTGCAGCCCTATTGGTTGATCAAGGCTATGATGTCGTGGGTGTAACAATGCAGGTTTGGGATTACACTTCTTGCGATATTCAAGAGGGCAACGGCACTTGCTGCTCGAGTGTTGATGTGGATGATGCGCGTGCAGTTGCAGATCGCCTAGATATTCCGTTCTATGTGATGAATTGCGAGGCAAAGTTTCACGCGTCTGTGATTGCTCCGTTTGTTGAGTCCTATATGCAGGGGCAAACTCCTTTGCCTTGTGTGAACTGCAATACCTATCTCAAATTCGACCACTTGATTCAAAAGATGAAAGAGCTGGATTGCGATTATTTGGCCACAGGTCATTATGCCAGAATTGAAACATCAAAAACCGGGCGTCCAGTGATCGTGAATAGTACCGACGATTGGAAAGACCAAACCTATTTTCTTTTTACGATTGAGCCAAGCGTGGTTCAGCATCTCCTTTTTCCAGTGGGACATATGAAAAAAGAGGATGTCCGCAAGTACTGTGAAGAAAAGGGTTTGAGCAATGCGCGCAAGAAAGATTCAACCGGAATCTGTTTTGTCGGTGACAAAGGCTATTCAAACTTTATTGAATCACAGGTTTCTGCCGATGTTTTGAAGACCAAAAGAGGCGTGGTACGTCTTCATCCGACGGGTGAGACTTTAGCACATCATGAAGGAATTCATCTTTTTACCTATGGGCAACGAAAAGGCTTAGGTACTTCCTATCCTGAACCTTTATATGTCATGAAAATCGATGCGAGTGATAACACGGTTTGGGTTTGTGAAGATCGATATTTGTTTGATGATAAAATGAAAGTCGTCAGAACCCATTGGCTTGATGACGTAGAGAATGGTGAACGTCTTCGGGTCAAGATTCGCTTTCAACATAAGGGGGCGTGGGCCAAGGTTGTCAAAGATGAGACAAAGCACGAGGCATTTATTGAATTTGAAGAACCAGTTCGAGCGATCACGCCAGGGCAGGCCGCGGTGATGTATCGTGGAGAGCAACTTGTGGGTGGAGGCTGGATCGTCACATGAGTGATAACCTAAATTTGCCCAAAGACAGTGCTTTTGATTTTGTCGTGCATACCTATGGATGCAAGGTGAACTCATATGACTCGGGTTTGATTGAAAAACGTCTTTTCCAAAAAGGTCATGCTGCCAGCGAAACCAAACCTCGAGTTCATATTCTGAATACCTGTGCTGTGACAGCTGAGGCAACTAAAGAGGCCGTAAAAAAAGTCCGTAAGATTAAATCGCTTGATCCCCAGAGTACAGTTGTTGTCACTGGTTGTTCCGCCCAGGTCGATGGGCAGGCCTTTGATTCTTTGTCGGAGGTTGATCTTGTGGTGGCGAACTCTCACAAGGTCCAACTTGAAGATCTGTTGCGCCAGCACTTCAATGGTGAACTCAATGACAAAGTTTTCCGTTCGAACATCTTCAAAAAAGATGATCTTGAAGAGGGTGGTGGCTTAGATAGCGATCACACTCGAACATTTTTAAAAGTTCAAGATGGCTGTAATAGTTTCTGTACCTATTGTGTTATTCCTTTTGCGCGTGGAAAGAGTCGAAGTCTTTCAGTTCGAGATCTAGCGGCTCGAGTTCAGGGTTTTCATGAATCAGGAATTCGTGAAGTGGTACTCACTGGCGTCCATATTGGTGATTACGAAGACAGCGGCAAGGCCTCTCCCAAGTACCTTGCAGATTTGGTGCGAGTTCTTTTAGAGGAAACAGAAATTGAACGAATTCGCCTCGGCAGCCTCGAGCCAGTGGAATTAACTCCAGAACTGATGGGTCTTTTTGCAAATGGCCGTTTGTGTCCGCATTTTCATATGAGCATTCAGAGTGCCAACACAAAGGTTTTGCAATTGATGAAGCGAAAGTATTCAGCTGAACAGGTTGAAGATTCTCTGAACATGATTTCTGCAATGGTACCTGGAGCATTTGTCGGAATGGACGTCATCGTTGGATTTCCTGGGGAGACTGAAGATGACTTTCAAGAGACTTATCTACGGTTAGCTCGGCTGCCATGGACCAGACTTCATGTATTTCCATATAGTGAACGCCCAGGGACAAAGGCTTTGGCATTACCAGATTCAGTGAAGCGTGAAGCTCGGGCATTTCGAGCTATGCGTTTAAGAGAACTCAGTCTTGATCGATACAATGAGTCTGCGGCAGAGCAGATTGGTAAAATTAAAAAAGTATTGGTGCTAAAATCTCCGGCGAAAGGTGCTGATGGTTTGAGTCGCGACTATTGGAATATTGCAATTCCTGAGTTGAGCAGCTGGGAAGATCGTCCAGTGGGGCAAGAACTCGATATACAAATTAAAGGGTTTGATCATTCATTGCAAAGTCGAATTGAAGGGCACTTGGTTGGCGAGGTGATAGCAAATGGACGCTAATGTTATTTTAGAGCAAAAAATTGGTTACAAGTTCACACAAAAAAACTTGCTGATTGAAGCATTGACCCACCGAAGTTTTCGCAATGAACGTGGCAACGAAATGTATAAAGACAATGAAAAGCTCGAGTTTTTAGGAGATGCGGTCGTCGATCTTGCTTTGTCAAATATTTTGTACCGACGATTTCCCAAAGACAATGAAGGCTCTCTGTCAAAAAAACGAGCGAGCTTGGTCAATGAAGACAGTTTGAGTGATCTGGCGTTGCACTTGCAGCTCGATAAATTTTTGCGACTTGGCAAAGGTGAAAAGCAATCGGGCGGATTGAAAAAACCTCGTCTCTTGGCCTCCGCCCTTGAGGGTGTATTTGGCGCCATGTTTTTGGATTCTAGTTATGAAGAAGTAGAGAAGTTCATAGTCCATTTATTTGAATCGAAAATTTCAGAGATGAGTTTAGATGTTGATTACGAAAGTGATTATAAGACCCGCCTGCAAGAGCGCATTCAGGAATTGTACAAAATTACACCAGTCTATTTTGTGGATGAAGAATCGGGTCCCGATCACGACAAGGTGTTTTGTGTCAGTGTAAAAATGGGAGATAAGGTTTTGGCGCAAGGGACAGGAAAAAGTAAAAAGGCTGCTGATCAAAGTGCTGCACGAATTGCACTAGAAAATTTAGGAGATAAAAAATGAATAACTATAAAGCCGGATTTGTTGCCATTGTCGGTCAACCAAATGTAGGCAAGAGTACACTCACCAACGTTTTGATTGGTGAAAAGGTGTCGATCGTATCGCCGAAGCCTCAGACCACAAGGCAAAGGGTGGCGGGTCTTTGGACCGCGCCCGAGTATCAAATTGTATTTGTTGATGCCCCTGGTTTTATCGAAGCAGAAAAAGGATTGAACAAGTTTCTGCAAGATGAAGCGATCAAGGTGATGAGCGAGTCTGATGTATTGATTCTCCTGATTGGCGCAGATGCCTCAGAGAATCAGGCAAAGAAAAGCCTAGATAAAGTTCTGAAAGTTAAAAAACCATTTAAGGTTTTCGTGACTAAGGCAGACGCAGTCAAGCCAGGACAAAAAATAGCTTTCACAGGTCTCCTTGACGAACACGGATTAACGCCGGTTTATATTTCAGCCGAAATAAAGCCAGAACGGGCCAAAGAACGCATTCTGCAGGCCATTTTGGAGATGCTGCCTCAGGCAGAGGGTCCGCTCTACGAAGAAGACATTTACACCACCCAGACCCTTCGGGAAATGACCACTGAATTCATACGTGAACAATGTTTTTTAAACCTCCATCAGGAGGTTCCTTATGGACTTTGTGTAGTCTTACAAAAGTATGATGAGACGGACCCTAAATGTGTTCGCATTGCATGTGATATTTATGTCGAGCGCGAGAATCAAAAGGCTATCGTAATTGGCAAAGGTGGGCAAACGCTGAAGGCAATTGGAATGGGTGCCCGAAAAGAACTCGAGAAAATTATTGGAAGAAAAGTATTTTTGGAGCTCTATGCAACAGTGAAGCCTGCATGGAATGAAAATCATATGTTGATGAAGGAGCTGGGATATGTTGTCAGAAAATCGTAGTGGTCTTTCCACACGTGTCGCAATCATTGGGCGGCCGAATGTTGGAAAGTCGACTTTGTTTAATTATTTAACAGAGTCACGTAAAGCCGTTGTGAAAAATCAACCAGGTGTGACCCGTGACATTATCATTGAACCAGCTGAAATCTGGGGACATCAGTTCGACGTTATCGATACGGGTGGGTTAACTGAGGCGCCCGATTTAATTTCAAAACTGATTCGCGAACAAGTGGTCGAGTTTTTATCGAGCGTGGATCTTTTATTGGTTGTCATGGATGGTCGGCATGGCTTGATTCCTGAGGACCGAGACATCATTCGGATTGCTAATGAAACAGGGCGACCCTATTTGGTTGTGATCAACAAAGTCGATAGCGTGGTCGATCACGAAACCGCAAAAACAGATTTTTATGAACTGGGAGTGGATCTTATCACTGCGTCTTTTGAGCGGCGCTTTGGTATGGATAAAGTCTTGGAGTGGATCGTCGAACACATACCTCGCGAAATTTCAACCATGCGTGAGGGTATGACTCTTGCGATAGTAGGCAAGCCAAATGTGGGAAAAAGCTCAATGGTCAATCAGATTTTGGGCGAACATCGTATGTTGGTCAGCAATGTCGCTGGGACCACTGTCGATTCTGTTGATACTGAATTTGTTTACAAGAATAAAAAATATATTTTGGTTGATACAGCAGGACTTCGTCGGTCAGCGAGAAGAACCGAAGGGATCGAAATTATTTCTGCATTCAAATCTCACGATGCTATTGGCCGTGCAGATTTGGTGCTTTTGATGATCGACGCAAATGAAGGTCCCTCCGAGCAAGACGCGAAGATTCTTGAGGCGATTCTTGAAACTCATCGAGCGGTGGTGGTGGTGGCAAATAAAGTTGATATTGCCGAGGCAGAAATGGATGACTACAAGGCCTGGTTTAAAGAAAAAATCAGTCGTGAATTTCATTTTTTTGCTGATATACCAATCGTCTTTACCAGCGCCAAGACCGGCCGAGGAGTTCGTGAGCTTTTTCAAAAGATAGAAGATATTCACGAGAAGCTGATGTTGAAAATTCCGACTGGCGAATTGAACGATTTTTTTACCAATGTGATTCGTTTGGCTCCTGCTCCCGTATATGGCACCACCAATGTGAAGTTTTACTATCTGACGCAAACTAAACAGGTGCCTCCAGCTTTTATAGCATTTGCCAATCAACCTGACGGTGTGACTCCGTCTTATCGAAGGTTTTTGGCGAAGAAGATCCAGGAACACTGGGGGCTTGAGGGAATTCCAGTGCGAATCTTTGTTATGAAAAGCGGTGGGCGGCAACTCTGATGCAAGATCGAGCGCTTTGGGGAACGCGATTTGGATTTTATTTAGCGGCCATTGGCTCTGCATTTGGATTGGGAAACCTTTGGCGGTTTCCCTATGTGGTGGCTGAGAATGGTGGCGGCGCATTTGTGTTATTGTATACGATGCTCGCACTTTTAATTGGCTTGCCACTTCTAATTTCCGAATTGATGTTGGGAAAACTTTCGAGACAGAGTACGGTGCGTGCGCTTGATCGATTGAATTCTGATGCTCATCTAAACGGGGTTCATTTCAAGTCGGGTGGAGCTGTCTTTTCAGTCAGAGTTTTGCGGTGGCTTGGTTTTTCTGCGGTGCTCAGCTGTCTTTTGGTGTTGTCTTATTATGCAGTGATTTCAGGTTGGGTGATTCATTTTATAGTTAATTTTGCCTCATCGACTTTGTCTGGTCGGGAGTTCGATGCAGATCAAGCACTCATGGTCTTGAAAGACAACGGGTGGCTGCAGGTGGCTCTCACCAGTGTCCATATTTTGCTGACCGTGGTTGTTGTGGTTAAAGGCGTTGAAGAGGGAATTGAGAAGTGGATTGGCAATTTGATGCCTGTGTTTGTTGTATTGTTAGCAGTCTTGTTAGTTCGTTCAATGGGCTTGCCTTCGGCATCACGTGGATTTCAGTTTTTGTTCTATCCTGATTTTGCAAAACTGAGCTCGTCTTCATTGCTTCATGCTATAGGGCATGTCTGTTTCACTTTGAGTATTGGCTTTGGCACGATGGTCACATTTGGCAGCTATCTCAAAGAAAATACCCACATTCCATCGGCCGCTTTTCGTGTGACGACGATGGATACTGCAATTTCCTTGGTCGCAGGTCTTTTGATTTTTCCGCTTGTCCTGGGTGGCGCTTTTCAGTTTTCGGGGCCTGAAGTATTGTTTCAAACCTTGCCGCGCCTTTTACAGTCATCGGGAGCGGGCTCGCTATTTGGTTTGGCTTTTTTTGCTTGTCTCTATGTGGCAGCCCTTGGAGCTTCGATTGGCTTACTGGAGTCGGTGGTTGCAAACCTAACCGATCTCAAAATTTTCCGCCGGCGCCGTGCGAGTTGGTTTGCCGGCGGGATATCTCTGGCTGTGGCGATTGTTCCAGCTCTTTCAACTTCAGTTTTTCGGAATTTTAGTTTTATGGGTTTGAGTGTTCTGCAGCTTTTAGATGGTGCTTTGATCAATGTGCTATTGCCGTTGATTGCTGTGGTGATGTCTTATTATATCTCTCGTGGTCTAAGCGTTGAGTTGCAGAGACGCGAATTTTTAAATGATGATTCGATCGCGACTAACAAACTTTTTAGTCACTGGCTTTTTGTATTAAAATGGCTTGCACCATGTATTATTGGCTTTGCATTTTTGATGAGTCTGATTGGTGTTTTTAAAAATCATTAAGATGATTTCTGCAGTTTATTTCTTTGCGTTTCAATGAAAAACAAGATCTCGGCAGGAGTATCCTGGGCTGAGGTAATTGGTAATACTCTCGTGCGGAGTAAACCTTTGGTCATAGCGTTCTTGTTTGACCATCGAAAGGTAACTCTCGATCACTAATTCTTTTTGAAACCGTTCTCTTTCGTTCAGAAATGGGTTCAGATCTGTTCGCTGTCGGTACAAGCGAATGACTTCCTCAGGGCGTTCGAGCGAATGATAAACCGCCATAAGCAGATTCTTGTCGACAGCATAGCGAGAAACCAACGCACTGTCCTCAGGGTGACCATTCCAAAAGCGTTCGGTCATATTTGTTACACTAAACGGATAGCCAAATTCGTAAACGAACCCATCGAGCGAACCGTGTGATTTTCTATATCGTTCGCGCAAGATTGTTTCATGCATCTGTCGGTTGATGAGATCGGCGATGTGCTCCAGTCGATGGGAGGCACTGTTCAATTTATCTCGAAGATTGATGTCGTTTTTTTCGAGATGTGGATGGGCCTTGAGATAGTTATTAAGTGCCTCATCAGCAAATCGTTGGCCAATTTCATTTTGGATAGCGACAACTGATTTTAGAATTTTGGCATCGTCGGCCGTGAAGTCTTTGGGCCAGGAGTTTTCATTGTAGAGACTGATGCCGTAGCCACACGAGAGAAAAAAACTGATACTTTGGGTTTGTAGCTCGGGTGGAAGTGTTTCCAAAAACCTTGGGTGTTGGGTGATTTTCTCCCAGTCGTGCATGTGCTTGCGAACGGCCAAAAACTCAGGATGCTTAAGAAGAATTTTGAGGTCTTCATGCTGCGAGATATCTTGCTGTCGAAGTAGCCAATCGATAGTTTGCTCAACCAGGTAGCTGTGCTCTGTGGTTTGCATTTCAAAGGTGAGTGTGTTGATTCGTGGTGTGAGTTTGGCATTTGCCATAGGCGCACCGAATAGCGCCATCTCAAGAGTGAAAAGTAACAAGAAATACTTAACGATACAGGGTCGTGAAGTGAGGCCTGGTTGAAGAACGCACTGAGTGCGTTTTTGGAGTTGGCCACTCATCCAATTGCGAGTCCAGGTCTTCGACTGAAGGACTCTCGAAATGAAAGATAGGAACATCACCTTAAACACTCGTACTCCTCCGAGAGGTTTCACTGGGGGGCGCCTCATTGTGTGCCTCTGTGTAGCTTGCAGCGTATATATGGCTGAGATCAGAGACTCACTGAGTAGAAAGTGATGCAAGCGCTGGGCCTGTTAAGAAAAATTATTAAAATCGTTTTGGGCGCAATTCCCTCGAATGCTGTCAAAACTTTAAACAGTTTTAGAAAATCGGATCTAGATGGAATTGAAAATCCAGCCGTCGCTGGACGTGAATAGTTAGGCAGGTGGCAAATTTGGTCGCTCGCTGTTCTATCTCCGGTTTTTAGCGGACTTGGAGTCTTGGAGTGCCTAATCGAAATTTACAGGAATTTTGATTCCTAAAATTGGGCCTAGGATCGCCACTAGCCGTGGGAGCCAGCACTCCTGTCTAGTGAGCGCTCAGAGTTAGTACTCATTGGATGCCATCAGTCCAGTCTGATTTAGTTTAGGGTTCATGACCCTGAACAGAAGTAGGAATTAGGATGATTAAATAGGTGTTATTTATCTTAGAGTTTGAATTTTAAGAGGTCTTCTGGAAATGGGAACTCATCTTTGGCACTTGTAATGCGGGAGTAAAATAGAAAATTGCGCAAGACTAGGCGCACGTATCCACGGGTTTCTTCGTAGGGAATCTCCTCAATAAATTCTACTGAGTCGCCGTGGTATCGAGTTTTGTACCAAGACAAAATGGCTTTTTCACTGGCATTGTAGCTGGCAATTGTAGGGATGTACTGATCAGAGTATTTTTGAAACAATTCTCTAAGAAAGGCCGTGCCTATTGGCACATTGATGTCGGGTCGATAGAGTTCTTCAGGACTTTCGAAATTGATTTTGGCAAGTGGCGCCGCTTTCTTTGCAACCTCAGGAATCACCTGCATCAAACCGAAGGCGTCTGCTCCGGAACGCGCCTCAGGGTTAAACGAGGACTCTTGGCGCATGATCGCATACACCAACTCGCTCGGAACCGAAAACTCCTGAGAGGCTTTTTGCACGTCCGATTGAAATGGCTGAGGAAAGAGTAGAGTCGGGTCATCTTCGAGGAGCTTCGCTCGTGCTTCTGCCGGTAATTCCGAGAGCTTGTTGAAAAGACCTTGATAAGACCCCACACGAGCGTACAGAAGAAGCAGTCGATACCAACGATCTGTTTCTGCATCAGAGTTTGTGGCAAGGGCAGAGCGCAGTTCGCTGGCAACTTGATCGAGAAAGCGGGCGGCCACAGTGTATTCTTTGACGGCGATCAGCCATGAGAAGTAAAGCTTTTCTTCATCGGTGGCGAACGGACTTGCAAATTCTTTGATAGGCTTGATGGCTATTTTGCGGAGTGGTTTTTTTAGCTCGCGATGAGCAAGAAGTCCATAAAAGCCGAGATTGTCTTTTTGAGCTATCAATTCAAACAACGCTTCGGCTTCTTGATTGGCATTGATTTTTTTTAGACTTCTGGCTTGCCAAAAGAGAGCTCGATAGTTTGGTGAGCTTGCGTCTAATCGAGAAAGCTCCTCAAATGCTTTGATGGCTTCATTGTCTTGATTCTGCTTTTTTAGCAACCAGGCCTTTTGCCATAGTATTTTGGGCTTCAATGTGGCCGAGAGTTTTTCGATTTGAATCGGCGCTAGATCTTTGAGAGCGGTCTTCAGGTCTTGTTGTTCTTCGTGAATGCGGGACTTGAGCCAGTGGACTTCGTCTAGATTGAGTTGTTTGTGATATCGTCTGAGAAGTTGATTGAGTAAGGCCTCGGCTCCCTTGGCATCATGCTCGGTCCAACGAGCTCTTGCCATTTGCAACGAGGCTTCAAGAAATTTGGTCCGCCAGTTTTTTGGATCCAGGCTCATCTGCGCTTTAGCAAAATTGACCATCGCCTCATTGGCATGAAGATAGTCTTCAGTTCGTTTTTCGAGTTTAAAAGACAAACGAATTCCATCGAGGGCTAAATATTTGTTGTTTGTCTCAGTCGATGTGTTGGCAATGATTCTTCGGTAAAAGTCTCGGGCTGTTTCAAAATCTCGATTCTTGCGGTAGTCGTTGGCAACTTCGAGATATTCGTTGGGCTCGGGTGAAGGGCGTAGGCGGGGAGCAATTCGGTAGAGACGTTTTTCAAATTCTTCTTGCTGGGTATTGAGCTGAAGTTTTTTTGTTAAATCAATGGCTCTTGTGAGGTAGTCGATCTTATCTCGTTGCAGAGTTTGTTGGTCGACAAGATCTGAGGTCGCTTTGAGCTCAGATTCTAAGTCATGCGTGTCTCTCGCTCGATCGAGAGCTGTCTTGAGTCGTTCGACATTTAGCCATGGGGTGTTGACCTTAAGCAAAAGTTCAGAGGCCGATGGTAAGCCTTTGTAGGAACTAGGGCAGCGTTGCACTGAGCGAAGCAATGCGAGTTCCTTGAGCGGAAAGAGATCTTCTCGCGAAAGCTTTAACCAAGCCTCGCAAGCGCTGCCGTAGTCTTGCGCCCAAAGTTGCGCTCTTGTGTAGAGAGTCCACCAATAAAGCGATGCCTTGGGGCCGGCTTCAAACTGATTGTTGAGAAATAAATTGATTTTTTCGTGTTCAAGAGCTGGAGGATCTTGTGGAGGTAAGCGATCGAGAAATGTCGAATTTTGCGAGGTCGAAATGTGTGAGCATGCTGCAAGCATCGTAATAGGAATAGTCATAAATTTGGCCAAAGCCCTCGCCGCAAATTTTCGCATACAACTAGGTTCTCAAATCAATGAATTCAGAACAAGCAATGCGAAGTCCTGTCGAGGTCTGTTTGTACTGGCTAGGGGCTCGAATTGTTCTGCTGGTGATTTTGATTCACTCTCGTAGGTTGGGGTCTCGCCAGGCTGTAGATCAAAAACCAGGTGACTGTAACATAAAGAAGAGTGAGGACTGTGATCATTTGATTTTCGCTCAAGAGGCCTTCCTTTCAGAGTTTTGAATGAGAGTCATCAGAATCCAGGCGCGTTCGAGTAGCTCGCGGCGCAGCTGGAGCTGCGTTTCGATTTTTAAGCGGGCCTGAAGCTCGGTGAGCTCGATTGTTAATGATTGTAGTTCGCTGATCGTCATAACCCTCCTTGGTGAACTTTTGGGGCCCATCCTTGGTCCCCTTGCTTTGACTTTTGAGGTCTAGGCTAGTTCGAGAGAGGAGATCCATCTCTTCTCTCTAGTGAGCAGCGTCCTGCCGCTTCGATTATTATGACTGTGAACCCGTATGATTCGGTTAACCGCTTGCACAAAAAGAAATCTATTTTTGACTAAATAGTGGGCAAATGCGCCAGGCCGGAGAAAAATTTTTGACAAAATTTTAAAGCCAAGCTTAACTATTGGCTCAAGATCGCGCGCGGGTGGTGGAATTGGTAGACACGCATGTTTGAGGGGCATGTGCTTAACCGCGTGGGGGTTCAAGGCCCCCCCCGCGCACCAATCGTAACAGTGGTCGAACCCCCAC